>NZ_JAKZEW010000018.1:290-79509 GCF_022548875.1 Glycomyces sp. L485
TGAAATCATCACCCGATAGGGGGAGAAACCCCTCATGTTCGTGCCCGGACCGCCTGCCGCACAACACAACACGAGGAAGTCTCGCCCGACCTCACTCGGCCAGGCGGCCCGAGACCGAGCCCGCCCAACCACACGCCTTCGTCGCCGCCGCCCTTGGCGCAGATCGACCATCCACGTGAAAGATGCCGCCAGCGCCCAAGGGCCATTTCCGGCCTCACCAGGCACCAAGCCACCAGCTGCCAGCCGGCAGCTTCCTACGCCTCAGCTGCTCTGGAGCTGCGTCACGATCGTCGAGAAGTGCGACCGCACGCGGTCGTCGCTCGGGTCGTCCTCGGGCGTCCAGTGGATCGCCATGCGCTCGTAGAGTGTGTCGCGCTGAGCCGGAATCCGGTCCGCGGTGCGGATCAGCTCGATGAGCTCCGACAGGCGCGAGGAGTGCCGGGCGCCCGCCGAGGAGATCACGTTCTCCTCCAGCATGATCGACCCGAGGTCGTCCACGCCGAGGTGGAGACTCAGCTGCCCGGCGGCCTTGCCGGTCGTCAGCCACGACGACTGGAGGTGCCTCACGTTGTGGAAGTACAGACGGGCGGTGGCGAGCAGGCGCAGGTACTCCATCGCCGTCGCCTGCGTCCGGCCCTTCAGGTGGTTGTTCTCCGGTTGGTAGGTCCAGGGGATGAACGAGCGGAAGCCGTCGGTGCGGTCCTGGACGTCGCGGATCATGCGCAGGTGCTCGATCCGCTCCGACGCGGTCTCGCCGGTGCCCATCATCATCGTGGCCGTGGATTCGAGCCCCAGTTCGTGGGCGGTCTCCATGATCTCCAGCCACCGCTCCCCCGCTTCCTTCAGCGGAGCGAGGGCCCTGCGCGGCCGCTCGGGGAGCATCTCGGCGCCGGCGCCGGCGATCGAGTCGAGACCGGCGGCCTTGATGCGCTTGATCGCGTCTTCGATCTCCACGCCCGAGACCTTCGCCATGTGGGCGATCTCGGAGGGGCCGATCGAGTGGATGACCAGCTGCGGGTACTCGCGTTTGACTGCGCCGAAGAGCTCCTCGTAGTACTCGACGCCGAACTCGGGGTGGTGGCCGCCCTGGAGCATGACTTGGGTGGCGCCGAGGTCGGCAGCCTCGCCGCAGCGGCGCAGGACTTCGTCGAGCGAGTGATCCCAGCCCTCTCGGTGGCCCGGGGCGCGGTAGAAGGCGCAGAACTTGCAGGCCGTCACGCAAACGTTGGTGTAGTTGATGTTGCGGTCGATGAGGTAGGTGACGATGTTGTCGCCGATGACACGCCTGCGAACGGTGTCGGCGGCCTCGGCCAGCGCGTGGAACGGCGCTTCGGTGTACAGCAGCTCTGCTTCCTCGGCGCTGATGCGGCCGCCGTCGGCGGCGCGGGCGAGGACATCGTCAATCTCGGCCATGGACGAAGCGTAACCGGATTACTCGACGTAGTACAGCTCGGTGTGAATCGCTGAAGCCCCGGTCTCTTCGAGGACTTCTTTGACGCCCAGGACCATCTCGTACGGTCCGCACAGGAACCATTCGTCGATCTCGCGCGGATCGACCAGTTCGGCGAGGACGTCGCGGAGGCGTTCGGGTGTGAGCCGACCGGTGAGCAGCGGGCTCGCTGCTTCGGAGCGGGTGCGGATGTGGTGGAGGCGGAACCGGTCGCCGTGGCGTTCCTGGAGTTCGGCCAGTTCGGGGGCGAACATGGTGGAGGCTTCGGTGCGGTTGGAGTACAGGACGGTGACGGTCGCGCCGGTGTCCAGTGCGGCGGCGGCGATCGACAGGATCGGGGTGATGCCCGAGCCTGCGACGATCGAGCCGTAGTGACGGTCCGGTTCGATGTCGGCGCGGAAGACGCCGAGCGGCGGGAGGACTTCGAGGACGTCTCCCGGCGCGAGGCTGCTCTTGGCGTAGGCGGAGAAGCTGCCTTCGGGGATGAATTTGATGCCGAGCCTGAGGGTGCCCTGCTCGGCGAGTTCGCGGGGTGTGGAGGCGAGCGAGTAGGAGCGGCGGACCTCGCTGCCGTCGGCCTCGACGCGCTGGAAGGTGATGTGCTGGCCGGGTTGGAAGTCGAAGGTTTCGCGCAGGTTCGGCGGGACGGTGAGGGTCACTTCGAGGGCGTCGTCGGTGAGATGCCTGACCTGGCTGACGGCGAGCTTGTGCCATGCGGGTCGGCGTTTGGACCGCTTCAGCTCTACGCCCATGCGACTCCCTTTCCTGCGGGGAAGAACTCTGGCCCGCCCTCGGGGAGGCCGGGCACTTCCATATAACCCGCGGCGCGCGCGGCGAATTCCCGCAGTCCTCGGAGGTGCCTCTCGCTGAGGGTGAACTGGAGTCGCTCGAAGTATTCGGCGAGCGCGGCGGGTTCGAAGGGCTCCCAACGTGCGGCGGAGGCGACGACCTCGTCGATCTCTTCGCGGCAGCGGCGCACGGACTCGCAGAACGCGAGGTGGACGTCCTTGACGAGGCCGGGGTTGGCCTCGGCGTATTCGCGGCGGACGGCCCAGACGGCGAAGACCATGGGCAGGCCGGTCCATTCCTTCCAGGCGGCGGCGAGGTCGAGGACGTGGTGGCCGCGCGGGTCGTGGTGGACGCGGAGGGCCTCGTCGCCGATGAGGACGGCGGCGTCGGCGCCGTCGAGTGCGGAGTCGAGGTCGGGCGGCGCGGTGGCGAACTCGGGGGTGAGTCCGTGGCGCTGTTCGAGGAGCATGCGGCCGAGCAGGACGCCGGTCCGGGAGGTGGAGGCGAGTGAGACCTTCGCGGTTGTCGGGAGGTCGTCGATCGGGGCCTTGGAGACGAGGTTGACGCTGAGGACCGGGCCGTCGGCGGCGACGGCGATGTCGGGCACGAGGAGGAGCTCGTCGGCGTGGCGCAGGTATTCGACCAGGGTGATGGGGCCGATGTCGAGGTCGCCTTCGACGAGGCGGCGGCTGAGCTCGTCCGGTGGGGCGCGGTGCAGGTCGACGTCGAGCAGCGCGCCCGACCTGGCCAGTCCCCAGTAGATGGGCAGGCAGTTGAGGAATGCGATGTGGCCGACCCGGGGGCGCCGTGCGATGTTCACGCTCTCGACCGTAGCCGGTCGCCTCGGTCCGGTGACGGCTCGCGATCAGTCCTCGTCGTCGGCGTCACCGGTGTCGACGATCTTGACGTCGGCCTCGCCGACTTCGCTGTCGCCGGTGACGAGTGCGACGAGTCGGTCGAGGACGTCTTCGTCGTCGCTTACGAGGAAGATCTCGTCGTCTGAACGCACGTCCAGGGTCAGAACCTGGAGGATCGACTTGGCGTCGTGCGGTTCCACTCCGGGTTTGGCGATCGTGACCTCGGCCGCGGTCTCGGCGGCGACGTCGACGAATGCGGTGGCGGGCCGGGCTTGGATTCCGACTTCCGTGGTCACTTTCACACGGCGTTCTGCCATGCTGATCACCTCCGTGATCAGCATGGACTGTGACGCCGTGTCATGCCTGAGTTTTCTGCCTATTCGAGGGACTTACCCGGTTTAGAGCGACGTTTATGAAGCGGGTTCCTCTTCGCCGGGTTTCGCTCCCCCGTAGACGGTCGGCCGGGGCAGGGGCATGTGCTCGGGCAGGTCGCCGCGCTCGACGACGAGGTTCCTGACCTTGGCGCGACCTGCCCTGTACGACGAGGAGTCGCCCTCCGGCGGCGGCCAAGCCGCGGGCGGAGGCTTCGTGGTTCCTGCGAGGCTCTTCTTGCTGGACGGTTCTTCGAACAGGCTGATGTCGGGCGCGTCGATGATCTTCTTGGACGCGACCGAATCGGAGGTCGGCTTGGCCTCGGGTCCCTGCGGGGGCGTCGACTCGGCGACGGGTTCGGGCTCGGCTTCGGCCTCCGATTCCGGCTCGAACTCTGGCGGCGCGGCCTCGGCGATCGGCGAGAGCGGCTCGGCGGCGACCGGCGGGCGGGGCTCGGGGTTCGGGACCGGTTCGGGCGGCGGCACCGGGTCCGGCTCGGGCTGCGGGAACGGCGGGGCCGGCTCGGGCTCGGGAGCCGGCTCGGGTTCCGGCGGCGGGCCCGGCTCGGGTGTGGGATCGGGGCGCTCGGGTTCGGGGACGGGTCCGGGCTCCGGCTCGGGATCGGATTCGAGGTCCGGCTCGGGATCGACCGGTTCGTGGACGGCCTCGCCGGCGTCGACGGTCTCATGCTCGTCGGTCTCGGGTTCCTCAGGCGCGGCCTCAGGCTCCTCGGGTACGACTTCAGCTGCGCCTTCGGGCTCCGCATCAGTCGTGGCCTCAGGCTCCTCGGTTGCGCCTTCGGGCTCCGCATCAGGCTCCGCTTCGGGCGCCTCCGCTGATTCCTTCGCGGGTTCCGCCGCGGCCTCGTCCTCGGGCTCGTCTTCGGCGTTCCTCTCCTCAGTCTCAGACGCCTCGTTCGAAGGCGGAGCGGGAGGCAGCGATTCTCCGGGGACGTCGGCTTCGAGGTCGGCCATCGCGGACTCGTCCTCCGCTGAAAGCTCGACGGAGTCGTCGATCGACTCGGGTTCGGGCACGCCGTCCCAGAGCGGCGTGTCCTCGTCCTCGGCCCGGGCTGCGGGAGGCGGAGCCACTTCGCTCTGCAGGCTCAACTCCGGCATGGGCGGAGGCGAAGGGGCCGCAGGAGGCGGCGAGGGGACGGCCGCGGGCGGCGGAGGCGACGGGACTGCCGCGAACGACGGCGGCGAAGCGACCACGGGCGTCACCGGCGGCAGCGACTGCGCCGATTGCGGAGCCGCCGGAGGGACCATCGGCGGCCGGACCGCGGCCGAACCCGACGCCATAGGCGGCGCGACCTGCGGCGGCTGCGGCGGCTGCCGGTACTGGGGCTGCTGCGGCGGATTCACGCGCGGCGGCGGAGGCGGCACAGGAGCGGACGCCGCGTGCGGCTGCTGCGGCGGCTGAGCCATCGGCGGCTGCACCGGCTGCGCGTACGGCGACGCCGCAGGCGGACCGTACGACGACGGCGGCGGATACTGCGGCTCCGGCGGGAATCCCCCGATCGGCGGCGGCAGCGGCGCACCGCACTGCGGGCAGCGCCGGAGCCTGGACGTCAGGCGCTGGCCGCAAGAGCTACAGCTGTTGTCGTCCACGAAAGCCTCCTCGGGGATGGAGCGTCGTCGTTAATCGGGCAACCTAGCAACCATCGTGCCATCACCCGGTAGCACCCGGTATCCGCCTTCCGCTAACTCGCCGATGCTTCTTCGGGCTCCGGGCTCCGGCTCAACGTCCCCGAATCCGGATCGGTGGGAGTCGGACTGTCCGGCTTGTCGTCCTCGGGGGAAGTCGGCTCTTCAGACGGCTCTTCAGACGGCTCTTCAGACGTGGGCTCGTCAGGCGTGGGCTCGTCCGGCGTGGGGCTCGGGCTCGGCGTCGGGCTCGGGGTGGGACTCGGAGTCGGGCTCGGGGTGGGACTCGGAGTCGGCTCCGGCGGCTCCTCATCCGTCGGCGGGCTCGGCTTCACGGGGTCGTCATCGCCGCCGTTCCCGCTGCTGGGCGGCTTGGCGTTCGGGTCGGTCTTGATCGCGTCGACGACCCGGTGGGCGCCCGCGAAGTTCTTGAACCAGATGCTGCTGATCTTGACGACATCACCCGTACGGGGGGCCTGGACCATCTTGCCGTCCCCGAGGTACATGCCCATGTGGTAGACCGAGGTCCAGTCACCCGGGTTGTCCCACCAGAACAGCAGGTCGCCGGGGAGCAGCATCTCGGTGTCCACGGGCTTGTCGCGGGTGGCCCTGAACTGGTCGGCCGCGACGCGCGGCAGCGAGACGCCGGCGGAGGCGTAGGCCGACTGGGTCAGGCCGGAGCAGTCGAAGGTGTTCGGCCCTTCGGCACCCCACTCGTAGGGCTTGCCGAGCTGCGCGAGCGCGTACTCGACGGCCTTCTTGGCTTCGGGGGCGGCGTCCCAGCCGTCGACCTCGGAGGAGAATTCGTCGGAGTGCTCGCGGGCCTCGGTCTCGCGCCGCTCTTCGAGCTCCTCGATCTCCTCCAAGTTGTCCTCGATGAGCTCGTCGAGCTCCGCCTGGGCCTTCTGGTATTCGTCGTCGAGCACCGTGTAGCGGCCCTCGGCGCGCTCGGCCGAGAGATCCGCCGCGTCATAGGAGGCGTGCGCGACCGCCTCGGCGGTGTCGGCTTCTTCGAGCTCGTGGGTGAGACCGGGCAGGTCCCATTCCCCGCCGAGCGGGGTCAGGCCCGTCAGGTCGGGAAGCTCGGTGTCGGGCACCCCGGAAACCTCGGCATAGGCCTCACCGGCGGCGCGGTCGAAGGCGTCCTGCGCGGCTTCGAGGGCGTCGATGGCCTCGGCCCAGGCGGTACCGGCCTCGGCGAGGCGCTCGGTGCGGGCGAGCCACTCCTCCTCGGCTGCCGTGGTCTCCTCGGCGAGCTGCGCGACTTCGACGGTGAGCTCGTTGATCTCAGCTGCGAGGGGACCTTCGGCGGTCTCGGGATTGGTCACCGGGGCGTCGTCGGTGGCTTCACCGAGCGGGCGCGCGCCCTCGTTGGGCGTCGTGTCCCCGGGCTGCGCGAACGCAGGCAGGGCGCCGCCGAACAGCACAGCCGCGGCCCCAACGACGACGAGCGCTCTGACGCCGGACCGATTTGCGCGCATATGAGGTGTCCTTCTGTGGGGGATGCCACGGATACTCTACCGAAGTCGCGCAAGCTTCGCATTCACGGCCGTCACACGTGCCTTGAGGCAGCAGCGCCTTCAGTGTCGATGGAGTTACTCTGGCCCGATGGATGACACCGCAGCGTTCAAAACCGGGATCGAGGAGAAGCTCGCAGCCGGCGAGCGTCTGACCTTTGAGGACGGCGTCGCGCTCTACGAGATCGACGACCTCGCCTGGCTGGGGCGCCTCGCGCACGGCGTCCGCACCGCCAAGAACGGCGACCGGACCATGTTCAACGTCAACCGCCACCTCAACCTCACCAACGTCTGCTCCGCCTCCTGCGCCTACTGCTCCTTCCAGCGCAAGCCCGGCGAGACCGACGCCTACACGATGCGCGTCGAGCAGGCCGTGGCCCTCGCCGAGCAGATGAAGGGCGACGCGCCCACCGAACTGCACATCGTCAACGGCCTCCACCCCACCCTCCCGTGGCGCTACTACCCGCGGGTCCTCCAGGCGCTCAAGGAAACCCTCCCGCAGGTCAACCTCAAGGCCTTCACCGCCACCGAAGTCCAGTGGTTCGAGAGGATCTCCGGCCTCGACGCCTCCGAGATCCTCGACGAACTCATCGAGGCGGGACTCGAGTCCCTCACCGGAGGCGGCGCCGAGATCTTCGACTGGGAGGTCCGCCAGCACATCGTCGACCACGACTGCCACTGGGAGGACTGGTCTCGCATCCACCGCCTCGCCCACGCCAAAGGCCTGCGCACCCCCGCGACGATGCTCTACGGCCACATCGAAGAGCCCCGCCACCGCGTCGACCACGTGCTGCGCCTGCGCGAACTCCAGGACGAGACCGGCGGGTTCGCCGTGTTCATCCCCCTGCGCTACCAGCACGACTTCGTCGACTCCAAGGACGGCAAGGTCCGCAACAAACTCCAGGCCCGCACCACCATGGCCAGTCCGGCGGAATCGCTCAAGACCTTCGCGGTCTCCCGGCTGCTGCTCGACAACTTCGACCACGTCAAGTGCTTCTGGGTCATGCACGGCCTCGACGTCGCTCAGCTGTCGCTGTCGTTCGGCGCCGACGACCTCGACGGCTCGGTCGTGGAGTACAAGATCACGCACGACGCCGACGACTACGGCACCCCGGACAAGATGAGCCGCGAGAACCTCCTCGAACTCATCCGCGACGCCGGCTTCCAGCCGGTCGAACGCAACACCAGGTACGAGATCGTGCGCGAATACGACCGCCCCGAGACGATCGCCGAGAGGCGCTCAAAACCGCAGTCGGTGAGGTTCTAAGTGGCCGACGAGAGGACCGACGGCAAGCCGCGGATCGAGACCCTCGCCCAGCTGCTCGGGACCGTGCTCGCCTACGTCGTCATGGGCGCGATCGCACTGGTCGTCATCGACCTGCTGTTCATCCTCGTCGGCGGCGGAAACTTCGGACGGATCTCCGGGTGGATCGCGGCGGTGCCGAGCGTGTTCGTGTTCTCCGACCAGTTCCGCCGCTACATCGGCGGTTCGCGGTGGGCGATCGCGCTCACCGGCGCGGCCCTCGGCATCGGCGCCGGGATCGGTGCGACGGTCTTGCTGCCGCTGACGTGGCCGCCGTTGGCGACCGGCGGCATCGGCGGCCTGGCGGCCGCACTCGTGTACGCGACCCTGTGGTACGCAGGGATCAAGACTTATGGAGAGGAACGGCCATGAATCCGGTCGCCAAGTATTTCCTGGGGCGCCTCGCCCTCCTGGCCGCGATCGCGGTGCCGCTCAGCTTCGTCATCAACCTGCTGCTCGCGCTCGCGATCGGCCTGGTCGGTTCGATGCTGCTGTCGATGGTGCTGCTCAAGGGCATGCGCACCGAGATGATCGACCACATCGACGCGCGCGTGAAGCAGCGCCGCGAAGAGAAGAAGCAGCTCCGCGCCGAACTGCGGGAAGACGGCTAGGAGCGCATCAGCTCCGTGCAGATCTGCAGCGTCTCCGCGGCGCCCGCTTCGAGCGCCTTACCGTAGTGCTTCAGCCAGGACCGGACCCCGTCGGGGGTGCCGGTCGACCAGGCGCGCTGCGCGCCGACGTACTCGGGGTGCCGGTCGAGGTGACCGGCGTTCGCCGTGATGAGCAGCTTCGGGTCGAGGCCCTTGCCGGCCAGCGCGAGCCGGGCCGCGCCGCGGGCGACGATGTTGTTCGCGACCGGGAACGGCTTGACGGCGATCAGCTCGCCGTGGACGACCGCCGCCGTGAGCGCGGCCGGGATCTCCTTGGTGGGGCTGGCGACCAAAGCGCACATCGCGTCGATGCGGGCCGAGCCGGACTTGTCGACCTCGATGCGGCCGGGCTCGAAGTCGTGCCCGGAGTCGGGGAAGTCGCGGGAGGCCAGCAGGTGGAGCTTCGCGAGGACGTAGCGCGGGGAGATGGCCCAGACGTCCACGAGCGAGGGGAGCGCCTCGGTGACGCGGACGGCGCCGGAGACGATCGGGTCGGTGAAGTCGCCGGCGCGCAGGCGTTCGACGTCGCAGTCGTAGCCTTCCAGCGCCAGGGTGGCCGAGGCGTCGTGCAGGGCGACTTCGGCGGCGACATGGGTGTTGTCGCTGCGGAGCGCCTCGTGCCAGAGCATGCGGTCGACATTGGCTCTGGCGTTTTCAAGGGCGTCGGCGACCTCGGCAAGCTCGAGGAGAGGCGCGAGAGGATCCACGGGCGGAACCTTACCGGTTGGAGGTGAAGCGGATACGCCGCACCGGTCGGGCTAGAGGGCGACCACAAATGGTACATGGGGTCGCGCATTGCCGCTCTTTTCGATCTTGCCTGTCATTTCGCCCGGGAAAGCACAGGTCGGACCGCGTTTCCGTTCGCCGACCGCCTGGCGTTCGTTCGCCGCCCGTCCGTCGATGTCCGCAAGGTCACGAGTCGTGAAGTGCATGTTTCGCGGTAGTGTGGCGGAACATAGACCCACCTCACAGCAGCGCATCGGCGCGTCGATCTGTAAGGAGCAATACCCGTGAATGAAGCCCCGCAGGAGACTCTGGCGAACCTCCTCACCGAAGACCGGACCTTTCCCCCTCCCCCTGAGTTCACTCGATCGGCGAACGTCTCGGCGGAGGCCTATGAGAAGGCCGACGCCGACCGGCTCGCGTTCTGGGACGAGCAGGCCCGCCGCCTGGACTGGTCGAAGGACTGGGACCAGACGCTGGACTGGTCCAATCCCCCGTTCGCGAAGTGGTTCGTCGGCGGCGAGCTGAACGTCGCCGCGAACTGCCTCGACCGGCACGTGGAAGCGGGCCTGGGCGACCGGGTCGCGATCCACTTCGAGGGCGAGCCGGGCGACACGCGCGCGGTCACGTACGCAGAACTGCTCGACGAGGTGAAGCGGGCTGCGAACACCCTGACCGATCTGGGTGTCGAGGCCGGCGACCGGGTCGTGATCTACATGCCGATGATCCCTGAGGCGGCCGTGGCGATGCTGGCGTGCGCGCGCATTGGCGCGCCGCACTCGGTCGTGTTCGGCGGCTTCAGCGTCGAGGCGCTGTCGAGCCGGATCGACGACGCCGGTGCGAAGCTCGTGATCTGCGCGGACGGTGGTTTCCGCAAAGGCAAGGCGAACGCGTTGAAGCCGACTGTGGACGAAGCGGTGGACCGCTGCCCGTCCGTTGAGAAGGTCCTGGTGGTGCGCCGCACCGAACAGGACGTCGACTGGAACGACCGCGACCTGTGGTGGCACGAGACGGTCGCTAACGCCTCGAATGACCATGAGGCGCAGGCCTTCGACGCCGAGCACCCGCTGTTCATCCTCTACACCTCGGGCACGACCGGCAAGCCGAAGGGCATCCTGCACACCTCGGGCGGGTATCTGACGCAGGCGTCGTACACGCACCGCTCGGTGTTCGACCTCAAACCGGAGAACGACGTGTACTGGTGCACCGCCGACATCGGCTGGGTCACCGGGCACTCCTATATCGTTTACGGCCCCATGGCGAACGCGGCGACGCAGGTGATGTACGAGGGCACGCCGGACACGCCGCACACCGGTCGGATGTGGGAGATCGTCCAGAAGTACGGGGTGACGATCATGTACACCGCGCCGACGGCGATCCGCACGTTCATGAAGTGGGGCGACGACGTCCCGGCGCGCTACGACCTGTCGAGCCTGCGCGTGCTCGGCAGCGTCGGCGAGCCGATCAACCCCGAGGCGTGGATGTGGTACCGCGAGCACATCGGCGGCAGCCGGTGCCCGATCGTGGACACGTGGTGGCAGACCGAGACCGGCGCGATCATGGTCTCCCCGTTGCCGGGCGTCACGGCCACGAAGCCGGGTTCTGCGCAGCGGTCGCTGCCGGGGATCACCGTCGACGTGGTCGACGACGAGGCGAGTTCGGTGCCGAACGGCGGGGGCGGGTTCCTGACGATCCGCGACCCGTGGCCGTCGATGCTGCGCACCATCTGGGGCGACGACCAGCGGTTCCTGGACACGTACTGGTCGAGGTTCTCGAACATGTACTTCGCCGGCGACGGCGCGAAGCGCGACGCCGACGGCGACATCTGGCTGTTGGGCCGCGTCGACGACGTCATGCTCGTCTCGGGCCACAACATCTCGACGACGGAGGTCGAGTCAGCGCTGGTCGGCCACGACACGGTGGCCGAGGCCGCCGTGGTCGGGGCGGCGGACCCGCTGACCGGCCAGGGCATCGTGGCGTTCGTGATCTTGCGCGGCGGGGTCGAGTCGAGCCCAGAACACCTCGCGGATCTGCGCAACCACGTCGCGAAGACGTTGGGGCCGATCGCGAAGCCACGCCAGGTCATGGTGGTCTCGGAGTTGCCGAAGACGCGTTCGGGCAAGATCATGCGCCGGCTGCTGCGCGACATCGCCGAGGACCGGCAGCTGGGCGACGTGACGACGCTTCAGGACAGTTCGGTGATGGCCAGGATCAAGGACGGCCTCCAGGCCGCACCGGAGGACTGAGCACCCCTCGGAAGACCCTACAGAAAGTGATCTCCGCCACCAATACGGTGCGCCTGGAGTGACACATAGAAACTAGTAGAACGGTGGCGGGACGGCTGGTAGTCGCCCCGTCACCGACTAGCGTCGAGCGCTTTCTTTCCGATAGGGTTTCGTCACCCCCACAACATGCGCCCCTACTGGGAGGAGCCTCATGCCAGAGACGCCGGAAATGCCAGAGATGAGGCGTATGCCGCCGATGCCCAGGAAGCGGATCGTGCGCAAGGCCCGCCAGGCGCCTCACGAGATCATCCGGTTCCTCCGCATCGAGACGACCGGCGGCATCCTGCTCCTCATCGGGGCCGTGCTCGCGCTCATCGCCGCGAACTCGCCGCTGTCGGACCTCTACGAGCAGATCCGACACACCTACATCGGCATCGAAGACGTCTTCATGCTCAACGTCCAGCACTGGGCGGCCGATTTCCTCCTGGCGTTCTTCTTCCTCGTCGTCGGGCTCGAACTCAAGCGCGAACTCGTCGTCGGCGAACTGCGCGAGATCAAGAAGGCGATGCTCCCGGTGATCGCCGCCGCCGGCGGCGTCGTCGTCCCGGCCGCCGTCGCGATCGCCATCGCCTGGGGCGAGCCCGGCGGAGCCGACGTGTGGCCCGTCCCGGTCGCCACCGACATCGCCTTCGCGCTCGCCGTCCTCGCCCTGTGCGCCCGCAGCCTGCCTTCCAGCCTGCGAATCTTCCTGCTGACGCTCGCGATCGCCGACGACATCGGCGCGATCGCCATGATCGCGGTCCTCTACTCCGAGCCGCAGTTCATCCCGCTCCTCGTCTTCGTCGTCGTCATAGCCCTGTGGTTCTTCCTGCAGGCCAAGCGCGTCAAGAGCCTGTGGATCTACATTCCGCTCGGGCTCGCCGCCTGGGTCGCGCTGTACGAGGCCGACGTCCACGCCACCATCGCCGGCGTCGCCCTCGGCCTCGCCACCCGCGTCAGGCCCGACAATGGCGAACGCGAGGCCCCCGCACTCGCCGTCGAGCACGCGCTCCAGCCGTTCAGCGCCGGCGTCGCCGTCCCGATCTTCGCCTTCTTCTCGGCGGGGGTCGCCCTCGACGGGGAGGCGCTGACGGCCTTCGCGGCCGACCGGGTCGCGCTCGCCGTCGTCGCCGGGCTGTTCTTCGGCAAGATGGTCGGCGTGACGCTCGGGGCGTACGCCGCCCACAAGTTCGGCTGGGGACGCCTCGCACCCGACCTGAAATGGGGCGACATCCTCGGCGTCGCGATCCTGTGCGGCTGCGGCTTCACCGTCAGCCTCCTCATCGCCGAACTCGCCTTCACCGATGTGGCCCAACAGGACCTGGTCAAGACCGGCGTCCTGGCCGGGTCGACGGTCTCGGCGCTCGTCGGCGCCGCCGTGCTCAACATCCGCTCGCGCGCCGTCCGGCGTGAGCGCAGCGCGGCCTGACCTCGTACGCTCTTGCTCGTGAACCGCAGGACTTTCGCCGACAGCGCCGCTATCAAGGCCGGGCCGTGGACGCACCGGCACATCGACGCCAACGGCTCGCGATTCCACATCGTCGAGGCCGGGGAGGGCCCCCTGATCCTCCTGCTGCACGGCTTCCCCGAGTTCTGGTGGGCCTGGCGCCACCAGATCCCTGCCCTCGCCGGCGCCGGCTTCCGCGTCGTGGCCGCCGACCTGCGCGGCTACGGCGCCTCCGACAAGCCGCCGAGAGGCTACGACGCCTACACGATGGCCGCCGACGTCGTCGGCATCGTACGAGCCCTCGGCGAACGCGACGCCACGGTCGTCGGGCACGACCTTGGCGGCATCCTCGGCTTCGCCGCGGCGGCCTTCCACCCGCAGCAGTTCCGGTCGCTCGTGGTCCTCGGCGCGGCGCACCCGCTGCGCCAGCGGGCCGCGATCGCGGTCGACCCGAAGGGCCAGCTGTCGGCGTCGAAGCACCTGTTCGCCTTCCAGATGCCGCGCTACGAGCACAAGCTGACCGCCTGGGACGCGCGCAAGGTCGCCGACCTCATGTACTGGTGGTCGGGCCCGCAGTGGCGCACCACCAAGGACTTCCAGACGTACGTGCGGGCGTGCCGGGACGTCATCCAGATCCCGCAGGCCGCCTTCTGCGCCCTGGAGGCCTTCCGGTGGCCGTTCCGCACCGCGATAGGCCTGGCCGGGCGGCGCTTCGTCAAGCTGCTCCAGCGGACGACGCCGGTGCCGACGCTCCAACTGCACGGGGCGATGGACTCGTGCGTGCTGCCTCGCACCGCCCAGGGCTCTGGCCGGTACATCCACGGCCGCTACGAATGGAAGCTCCTCGACCGGGTCGGCCACTTCCCGCAGCAGGAGGCCGCCGAGACGGTGACCAAGGAGATCATCCGCTGGGCCGGCTAGCCGTGCGGCTAGTTTCCGGTGCAGGATGATCCGGACCCGACTACCGGAAGGCGATCACATGTCCGAGGCCTCTTTCGCCCTGCGCGGAGCGACGATCCTGCCCGTCACCGCGCCCCCGATCGAGGACGGCGTCATCGTCGTCGAGCACGGCCGCATCAGCGCCGTCGGCGGCCCCGACCTGCCGGTGCCCGAAGGCGTTCCGGTGAGCGACGCGGCGGGCGAGTGGATCGTTCCCGGCCTCGTCGACGCCCACACCCACCTCGGCGTCGTCGAGATCGGCGAAGGCTGGGCCGGCGCCGACGGCAACGAGAAGACCGACCCGAACACGGCGTACGTGCGGGCACTGGACGGCATCAACCCGGCCGAGCGCGGCTTCGCCGAGGCCGTCGAGGGCGGTGTCCTGGCCGCCTGCGTCAACCCCGGCTCGGCCAATGTCATCGGCGGCGAGACCGTCGCGGTGAAGACCGCGGGCCGCTACGTCGAGGAGATGGTGCTTCGTTCCCCCGCCGGGGTCAAGTCGGCGCTCGGCGAGAACCCCAAGCGCGTCCACGGCGAGCAGAAGCGGACCCCGTCGACCCGCATGGGCATCGCCGGGGTGCTGCGCCAGGCGTTCGTCGAAGCCGAGAACTACCGGTCCGACGACGACGCCGAGCGCGACCTCAAGCTCGAGACGCTCGTGAAGGTGCTGAATCGCGAGATCCCGTGGCGCCAGCACTGCCACCGCGCCGACGATATCGCCACCGCGCTGCGCGTGGCCGAGGAGTTCGGCTACGACCTGGTACTCGACCACGGCACCGAGGCGCACCTGTTGGCCGACGTCGTCGCCGAGCGCGGCGTGCCGGTGATCTTCGGCCCGCTGCTGTGCGCGCGCTCCAAAGTCGAGACCGCCAACCGGTTCCCCGAGAACGCCGCGAAGCTCGCCGCCGCGGGCGTGACCATCGCGATCACCACCGACCACCCGGTCGTCCCGATCGAGCACCTCGCCATCCAGGCGATGCTGTGCGTCAAGGAGGGCCTCGACCGCGACACTGCGCTGCGGGCCGTCACGATCAACCCGGCGACGATCATGGGCGTCGAAGACCGGATCGGCTCTTTGGAGGCGGGCAAGGACGCCGACTTCTGCGTCTGGTCGGGCGACCCGCTCGACATCTACTCCAGGGTCGAGCGGGCGTTCATCGACGGCCGGCAGGTGCGTTAGCGAGCGGAGGGACCCGGAGCCTCGCGGCTGAGGGCCCCTCCTGTCTCAGCGGGACACGGCCTAGGCGGCCCGGCGGACGTCTGCCCGCTGCGGTATGGCCGGGGCCGCGTCCCGCACGAGGCGACCGGCCATGCCGCGGCGCGCGGACGCGACGGAGCCGACCAGGCGGCTGAAGAGCGAGGGACTGTCGTCGACTACCGGAGCGTTCGGCAGGGCCGAGTGCGCTTCCTGGTTCATCAGCTGCAGGGCCACGATCGCAAGTGGATCCATTGTGGTGTTCCTTCCGGGCGGTGATGCGAGATGCGTGCCGCGCCGGTGCGGCGGTGAGTCCGGCGATGGTGCCTCCGGGCCTCGGCTCCAACCATGCGGCCCCAGTGTCTCCGACGCATTACACCTGAAGAAACCGGCGGCAACTCTCGGTAAAAACCTGGTGCGCGGAAATGGCGGTGCTCACAGCCGCTCCGAGGCGACGACGCGAAGCTGAAAGCGTCTCAATTTAGTCGGAGAGGGGCTCGAGCAGGCCTGATCACAGGCCGTCACGCACCATCGCCTCGACGATCTCCACATGCCGGTAGAACTCGCCGTCGAAGTTCAGCACGTAGGGCGAGTCGCCTGGGCCGAGGAGCCGGGCGGGTTGAGCAGGAACAGGCCCGCGGCCACGAACGTCCGCTTGAGAGTGCCGGTCCCGAGTTCTGTCCTATCCGTATGTCCGAAGGACGATCTGGCATCTCATCCACCCTATTGTGATCCAGTCAAGCCATGATGCAAGGCGCATATCATGGTCGATCAGACATCACCAGACGATCAACATAAACGACATAATGGATGAAGCACCCGGGCCGCCGATCGTGGCAGGCCATCGGCGCTCTCCTCATCACGAGACCGACGACATCGCCAAGCCGCCCGGCCGCTCGGAATCCTTGAATAGGTCGCTGCTCATGGAATCACACCATTGCGACCGCCCCGAGCCCGAGATCCAAGAATCCACACTTGACGGTATGATTCGACGTTGACCGCTCAGGGTCCATCACTGGAGGAATCGTGAAGGCTCTCGAATACGGGTACCAGGTCTCGCTCGACTACGCGCTCGCTGCCGATGGCACGCAGGCTGCTTCTGAAGGAGGGCTGAAGTGGAACGATGCGGAGATCAAGAAGACACTGCGGTCCAATGGTGCCGCATTCGCGTTTCTGGTGCTCAGCTTGCTGTTGACGTATTTCGTTTCGCTCCAGTTCGGGCCGCTGATCATTCTGGGCGTCCTACTGTTGTGTGCGATGTACATCGCCAACGCGTTGCGGTCGCGCAAGGAGCCGCCGATATCGAAGCTGATCTTCACGCTGAGTACCGGACCGTGGCAGGCATGGCCCTGCCGTGTGGAAGGCGTGCGGGGGAATCCGGATTCCAAGACGAAACTCGTGTACCTCATGTCGCCGGACCAGCAGGTGGTGCGAGCCTTCAAGGCTCCGATTCCCGAGCATGCATTGAAGCGCATCGCCCACGGCATGGGAGTCCTCTGGATCTGCGGGGACCTCGAGTCTCCCCCGATGTCCGGAGCGTCCGGCGTGGCGATGGCAACAGTCAAGGGGGAGATCGTGTGGGGGTCTCGGTACGCGTCGAAACGCGACGCGGAGAACGGGCCGCAGCCGACGCCCGCGCTCTCCCGGTTCATCGACGAGGCTTCCTCCGCTGAGATGGACTACCTGCTCAATCCGGGAGAGCCTCGATAAGCCCGCTTGTCGAGGCGTCAAGTTCGATCCGCCAGAGCTTCAGCAGGTTTCCCGAAGGAACTCAGGTCGTTTGCAGCCTGGAGGATTTCGGGGCGATTGCCTGCTCGCAGTCCCGCGGAGCGGGGCTGGGTTGACCGGGGCCAACGCTCGGGCCGTTGGTTCTCGATGTACTCCTTGACGATCGCCAGTGGTGCGCCGCCGCAGGAAGCGGCGAAATACGACAGTGACCAGAAGTGGTCGCCCCTTGACTCTTCGTCAGTCGCTGTCGCCGCGGTCGCCGTATCCGGACAAGCTGGCGCCGATACCGCACGAGGCCGCCATCACGCCACCGAGCAGGCCCGCCCAGAAGTCCGCCGCATAGGAGAACACGGCCATGGGGGTACCGACGACGATCATGCCGATGTTGCTCCAACGGAGCGCCTTCGAGGCCGGGGCACGGCCGGATCGGGACCCGAGGTAGCAAAGGAGTCCACCGAGGACACCGAACACCGCAACGGAGAGGTCTCGCAGCCCGGTGTGCGGAAGCGCCACGCCGAGGACCAGTCCGGCGAATCCGGCGGTGAACACCACACCTAGCGGGGCGAGCCGCCAACCGCCCAGGATGTACATGCCGGCCACCGCACCGAACAGCAACGCCAGACCGACCGGCACGCAGAATGCGACCAGGGACACTGCCACGGCGTACTCGTATGGGTAGACCTCCGCGGCTCCGAGTGCTACGGCGACGATCATCGCGACGAAACCGAAGATGACAGTGGATACCGCTACGCGGGTGCCGATCCGCTCAAATCGTCTCATCCGGACCCGTCTGTCGACGCTCAATTGCGACTCCGTTCGATCAGGGGCCGCCACGGACGGCGGCTGGGGGCTTGGCGCGCCGCGACGGGCGAGGACCGGCGAGGACCGACGACCCGGAGATCTGGGCGCGCACTCTACCCTCAGGAATCTACTGGAAAGCATCCATGAGCAGGGTGCCGGTCAAGTCGATCATGGCAGTGGGCAGGCGACGGAGCGTTGAACATCGCACGAGCGATGTTCTCCACGTGCTCGAGCGCTTCGCCGCGCGGAATCGGATCACGATGAGAATCGGCTGGGGCCGTTCGGCTTGGAGGGCATTTGAGTCAGCTCAGCGATGATGAGCTCGAGCTACGTCAAGTTCAGTTGCGGTTCGCAGGGCAACATCGCCTTCGATGAACATCGATAGAGCCGCACTGAGTTGGCTGCGGCGGAGGGGTGTCACGGTACTGGCCCACCGAGACCGCCTGGATGGGTTCGAGCGGGCCGCCCCTCCACGAAGAAGCGATGGCCGAGGCCTTGCAGGTAGATGTCGACGATCGCACTGAGGCACTGGAAGCCGGCGTCCAGTGCGACCCGCTCTCCGTGCGCCGCCAGTACACCCCGCGTCGAGCCGAGGAGGATGCCTCCTATTGAGCGTCCCTTGCGTATTGCCGTTGTGGCCTATAGTGCATTCAGGAAGGTGTCGTCGTCACCGCCCATCGACCACGAACGTCACCTCCCATCCGCCTCGGTGGGGTCGCGGCACTCGCCCGCCGCCCCCGACCGTCAATTGAGCGGATCGGCGAGCGGTCCGCAGAAGGGAGTCGACCTTGCTGCGACTTCATGTCACGAGCCTGAGCGCGGTGGTCGCCCCGGTCATGCTGGCGGGCCTGCTCGGCGGCCAGCCTTCGGTCCCTGCGGGCGACGACCCCGCCGCCATTGGACTCGACGAGCCCGGGCCGGGCGTCGCCCACGGCCAGTTCGACGACTGGTCCGACGAGGTCTCCGCCTACGTCTGGGCGAACCGACCCACGGTCGACGACTACGAGCCGGCCCCCGGCTACGCCTACAACAGCACTGGTGGGGTGCAGGTGTCCCGCCACGGAACCGGCTCCTACACCGTGGTCTTCGAAGGCGCCGCACCCGTCCGGTGGGCGAACGGCGGCGTGGTGCACACGAGTGCGTACGGGTCATACAGCAACGCCTTCTGCACCGTCGCCAGTTGGGGTCCGCCCCTCTTCGGCGGCGACGACCTCCTGGCCCACGTCCGCTGCTTCGCGCCGAACGGTGCGCCGGCTGACACCCGGTTCGTAGCCAACTACACCAACGCCGTCTTCGAGGGAGACGACGGCCGGTTGGCGTACTTCTGGACCGACCGGGCCATACCGGTCGGCGAACGTACGCTGACCCACGACTACCAGTTCGACTCACAGGGCGGGCCGATCACCTACGAGCGGATCAGCACCGGCCGGTACCGCTTCGACATGCCAGACAACCCGGACCTGCGGGCCTTCCCGATGGTGCACGTGACGGCGTACAACACCAGCGCGGTCATCTGCCAGATCGCCTGGCCCGACCGCTGGGAGGTGCGTTGCGTCGATCACAATGGCGCACCGACCGACTCGAGATTCACCCTCACCTACGGTGTGAAGGTCGACCTGCTCGGGCGTACCACCAGCCGATTCGGCAGCACCGCCCGGTACGCCGACACCATTCACGACGACATCATCAACGGCGACTCGTACGTGTCCACCGGCTCTCCGGGGGTGCACGGGACCTACCAGGGCACCGGCAAATACCAGATCACCTTCGACGGTCTGGGCACCGGCAACGGGCACGCCCTGGTCAACCCGGTGGGAGGCAACGCCAGTGCTGCCGGAAGCTGGCCTGTCGGCTACTGCCATGTGGCGTACTGGTGGTCATACGGTGGGAACGAGAATGTCGGGGTGCGCTGCTACGACTTCGACGGCGCAGCGGCGAACCTCCACGCGCGCATCTCGTTCACCACCTTCAGGGGCGTGTTCTGAGCTCGAGTTCCGCGGAGTTCGGGGTTGCAGTGGTCGGGGGTTGTAGACGGAGAGCCTCAGCCTGATCGTCGCTGCGACCGTAAGGATCTTCGGGGGTGAGGGTGATCCAGAGAGGGTGAAGTAGTCTGCTGCTTCTTCCGGAATGGTTCTCCGGGCTCGGGCAACCTGAGCCGAAGGGACCGGACGCTCGTCGAGAGGCTTCGGCGAGAACTGCGGTGATCATTCGATGGCCTTGGGCTTCGAAATCTTCAGCGCCGACGAGATGGGCCCAGCAGGCGGTGGCGATTGCCGAGCGGACTCGTTGGCGGAACCACGCCTTGGGTTCGCGCGGGTCCTTGCTGGGGTTTTGGTGGGCCGCGTGGGACTCGAACCCACAACCTACGGATTAAAAGTCCGCAGCTCTGCCAATTGAGCTAGCGGCCCACGCGCGACCCTACCGCATTCGGCCCGATGCGTTGAGTTGAGGCGGGCGGTGATGGCCTGCGGCACTCGGCTTGTCGGGGGATCGTGGGAGGCTCGGGGTGGACGGCGCGGCGGCGTGCTGCGAAGGTGCCGCCGCCGCGCCTATTCGATCAGCGTCGCACGTTGCCCTCGGTGGGATTCGGGCCCGCTCCCGCTTGATCGAACACATGTACTATAAACCATCCGCGCGCCGCTGTGAAGCCGGGAGTCGGAGCAGGTAGACTCGCCTGCTGTGCTTATGCTGCTGCCTCCGTCTGAAGGGAAGGCCGGTCGAGGAGACGGGCCTCCCCTCGACATCGGGCGACTCTCCTCCCCGGCGCTCAACCCCGTCCGCGAGCTCCTCGTCGACCGCCTCACCGAGCTCTGCTCCGATGAGGAAACCGCCGCCGAGACCCTGAAGCTCACTGCCCGCCAACGGCACTACGTCAAGCTGAACCGCGAGCTTCGCACCGCCCCCACCCTCGCCGCGTGGGAGCTCTACAACGGCGTCCTCTACGACCGCCTCGGGCTCGGCGACCTCCCCGACGGCAACCAGGTTCTCATCGCCTCCCCGCTCTGGGGCCTCCTGCGCCCCTCCGACCGCGTCCCGCCATACAGGATGCCGATGTCCGCTCAGCTGCCCGGCACCGAGCGGCTCGCGAAACTCTGGCGCCCAGCCGTCGCCGAGACGCTCGGCGCCCTCGACGAGCTCATCGTCGACATGCGCTCCGGCACCTACACCCAGGTGTGGGGCCCGAAGGACCGTGGCGTCTCCGTCCGAGTCTTCAAGGAGGACGCCTCCGGCAAGCGCACGGTCGTAACCCACATGGCCAAGGCCACCCGCGGCGAGGTCGCCCGCGCGCTCCTCGCCAGCACCGTCCAGCCGACCACCCCCGCCGAACTGGGCGACTTCCTCGCCTCCCGCGGCTGGAAGGTCGAGCTCTCCGAGCCCGCCACGCGCTCCAAGCCGTGGCTCCTCGACGTCCTCAGGACATGAGGGAAGCGGCCCGGGCACGCCCGGGCCGCTCAGCGATCACTCGTCAGTGGTTGTCGTAGTATCCAGCGGACTTCGCGCGCTCGAACGAGCGGCGCACCTCTTCCTCGGCCTCGGCCCGGCCGGTCCAGGTCGCGCCCTCGACGCTCTTGCCCGGCTCCAAGTCCTTGTAGACCGTGAAGAAGTGCTGGATCTCCAGGCGGTCGAACTCCGGCACGTCCGCGATGTCCTTGTACTTGTCCTTGCGCGGGTCGTCGGCCGGGACGCACAGGACCTTGTCGTCGACGCCCTTCTCATCGCGCATGCGGAACATGCCGATCGCCCGCGAGCGGATCACGCAGCCGGGAAACGTGGGCTCCACCATCACCAGGGCGTCCAGCGGGTCGCCGTCCTGCCCGAGGGTGTCATCGATGAAACCGTAGTCGGCCGGGTACACCGTCGCGGTGAACAGGGTCCGGTCGAGGCGGATCCGTCCGGTCTCGTGGTCGATTTCGTACTTGTTGGCGCTCCCTTTCGGGATCTCCACCGTTACGTCGAACTCCATCGGCCGACCTTCCTCCAGGCGTGATTACAGTGCTCTTGATGGCCTAGTCTCTGTGCATGGCCCTCAGTGACAACGACGACCCCAGAGTCGCGAGTACTACGCCACACGCACGACCTGAGGGAGCACCCCCGAGCGCGCGGAGCAGACGCCGCCACAAAGCACTGACATGGGTCTTCTCGATCTTCGCAGTCGTGGCCACCGTAGCCGCGGCCGGAGGCCTCGTCTGGCAGATCGGGGCCGCGGCCGAGCCCGAGAAGGGGACGTTCGCGCCGCCCGAGGCGTACCCGCCGGCCGAGCCCGCCGAGGTCTTGGCAGGCACCGACCGGAACGCGCCCGTCCCCGACCTCGCCTCGGTCCTCCCCGACCTGCTGGACGACCCGCGCTTCTCCGGAGACCTCTCCTCGGTCTTCGCCGACGCGGTCACCGGCGAGGTCCTGTACGAGCGCGACGGCTCGGAGGCGATGACGCCCGCGTCCTCCATGAAGGTGGTCACGGCCGTCGCCGCGTTCGAGCACCTCGGCCCCGAGTACCGCATCCCGACGACCGTGGTCGAGGGCCCCGACGACGACTCGGTCGTGCTGGTCGGCGGCGGCGACGTCGCCCTCACCGTCGACGGCGAGGGCTACTACGGCGGGGGCGCCAGCCTCACCGATCTCGCCGACGCGGTCCTGGATGCCCGCGGCGGTGACGCCCCCAGCACCCTCTACCTGGACACCAGCCTCTTCTCCGACTCGGTCAACGCCGACGGCGTATCCAAGGCGGACCTGAACCTCTACACCGCCCCGGCCGCGCCGATGATGCTCGACGGCGGGCGCATCGACAACACGGTCCACTACACGCCGCACTATCCGGACCCGGCCGCGAGGGTCGGGGAGGTCTTCGCCGAGCTGCTCGGCGCCGACGAGGTCGCCGACGGCACCGCCGCCGAGGGCGCGGCCGAGCTCGCCGCGGTCCACTCCGAGCCGGTCGCGGCCCTGGTGGACGCCTTGGTCCTCTCCTCGGACAACGAACTGGCCGACGCGGTCGCATTTCAGACGGCGCTGGCCGTAGAGGGCGAGATGACCTGGGACGCCCTAGGCCGGGCCCACATGGCGACGCTGGAGTCGATGGGCGTGGACACGACGGGCCTGGTCCTCAACGACGGCTCGGGCATGTCGTCGACGAACCGCATGACGGCAAACGCGTTCACCCAGCTGCTCATCGGAGCGGCGGGCTCGAAGGCGAGCCTGGTGTTCGAGGCGCTGCCGGTGGCGGGCTACTCGGGGTCGCTGCTCGACCGCTTCGGCACCGCCACCGACGCCAACGGCGTCGTACGGGGGAAGACCGGAACCCTCAGCGGCGTGTCGTCGCTGACCGGGTCGCTCACGACCGCCGACGGGAGGCTGGTCGTGTACTCGATCATCAGCAACGACCACGCGAACGGGTCGGCGGTGGAGACCGCGATGGACGAGGTGACCGCCTCGGTCTCGCAGTGCGGCTGCTAGCTCCGCGGATCGCTGACGATCGCGCGGCCTTCCTCGGGGACGGCCACGGTCCCGCGCCCACGCGACGACTCCGGAGTCGTCGATCTTCGTGTACTCGCACTCGGCGATCCGGCCTGCCGGCGTGTCGACAGCTCGGGGCTTGAGGCCGGGCTCCAGGCGCCGAGCTCGCCTGCATGGCGGTGGGCAGTGCGAGCGGCGGCCGGTCTCGCCTCCGTTTGAAGTTCTGCACATGCTTTTGCAAGAATTTGCCGATGTAGCAAGAACTTGACATCACAACGTCACAAGTTTCAAGATTTTCGATGCATGAATTTGTCTCGTGCGTCCGGATCCGCATGATTCCCACGCGCAGTGCGCGTGACGGTGGCGAGGCGACTGCGCTCTGGATAGGCTGGACCGATGGCACCGCCCGTGAGCAATCCGATGCTGCCGTCCGTCGACTGGCGCACCGCCGCCTCGTGCTCACGCGCCTTCAGCCGTGGCGGCCCCCGCATGAGCCCCGAAGGGGCGCTCGACGTCGTCGCAGACCTGCACCGACACGCGCGCAACGCCATCGACCTCGTCACCGACTACACCGGACTGACGCCCGGCTTCGAGGCGCCGGTAGACGTCGTCGACCGGGTCCGCTGGAGCCACGCCAACATCGCCGGGCTCCGGCGGCTGCTCGTCGAGCTCGGCGCCGCCGACGCCGAGGCCGACCCCGAACGGCAGCTCGGCACCGCCGCGAAGGTCACCGGCGTCCAGGCCGGGGCCGTGCTGGCGTTCCTGTCCTCACGAGTGCTCGGCCAGTTCGAGACGTTCTCCACCGAATCCGGACGGCTGCTGTTCGTGGCCCCGAACATCGTCGAGGTCGAACGGCGTCTTCGGCTCCCCTCCCGCGAGTTCCGGCTGTGGATCGCCGTCCACGAGGCCGCGCACCTCGCCCAGTTCACCGCCGTGCCGTGGATGCGGGCCCACTTCCACGGGCTCATCCACACCTTCTTCGACGCCGCCGAACCTGAGGAGTCCTCGACCTCGCAGCTCGGCCGGGCCGTGCGTCGCGCCCTCAGTGCCGCCCGCGAGGAGGCCTCCGGCGAACCGCCGGTCGGCGACCTGCCGAACTCCGACGTCGTCGCGGCGATGACCAGCCCCGAGCAGCGCGACGTCATCACGCGGATCCAGGCGCTCATGACCCTCCTCGAAGGCCACGCCGAATCGGTCATGGACGGCGTCGGGCAGCAGCACATCGACCACGTCGCGCTCCTGCGGCGGCGGTTCGACCGCCGCCGGGCCCACCCCGGCGCGCTCCAGCGGTTCCTACGACAGCTGCTCGGCATGGACGCGAAGATGCGGCAGTACGCCGCCGGGCGCCGCTTCGTCGACCAGATCGTCGCCGAACGGGGCGTCGCCGGGTTCAACCGGGTGTGGGAACGTCCCGAGCACCTGCCGACCGAGGCCGAGATCGACCGGCCCGAGGCGTGGATCGCGCGCGTCCTAGAAGCGAAGAACTGACATGGCCAGGCTGCCGGAAGCGGTCGCGCGAATGCGCACGGCCGTACGCGACGCCCTCACCGACCTGCCGCGCGGCTCACTCGTGCTCTCCGCCTGCTCGGGCGGGCCGGACTCGCTGGCGCTCGCCGACACGCTCGCCTTCGTCGCCCCGAGAGCCGGGCTCCGGGCCGGACTCGTGACCGTCGACCACGGTCTCCAGGAGGGATCGGCCGAGCGGGCCGCCGACGTCGCAGAGTGGGGACGCGCGGTCGGGCTCGACCCCTCGGAGACCGCGACGGCTCGGGTCCTGGGCTCGGGCGGGCCGGAGGCCGCGGCCAGGCAGGCGCGCTACGCCGCACTGGACTGGGCCGCCGAACGCCACGGCGCGCGGACGATCCTGCTGGGGCACACCAGGGACGACCAGGCCGAGACGGTCCTGCTCGCGCTCACCCGCGGCGCCGGGCCCAGAGGCATCGCGGGCATGCGGGCGGTGCGCGGACGCTACCGCAGACCGCTGCTCGACATCGCCCGCGCCGACACCCACGCCGTGTGCGAGGAGCGCGGGCTCAAGCCGTGGACCGACCCGCACAACGCCGACCCGCGGTTCAAGCGCTCGGCGCTGCGGCAGTCGATGGAGATCCTCACCGGCACTCTCGGGGACGACATCGTCGCGAACCTCGCCCGCACCGCGGCGCTCGTTGCCGCGGACAACGACCTGCTCGACGCCGAGGCGGCCGCCGTCCACGGCGAATGCCTCGACGGCGAGGGCGTGCTCCGCACCGACCGGCTCGCCGAGCTCCCCGCACCACTGCGGCAGCGGGTCCTCAGGACGTGGATTTTTCAGCTGGGAGTGAACGGCGCGGACCTGAACCACCATCATCTCGGCGCGCTCGACGCGCTCGTGACGGCCTGGCACGGCCAGGGGCCGGCGTTCCTGCCGGGGGGCGTAGAGGTGTCCAGACGTGACGGGAAGCTCAGGGCTTCCGGTAGACCTCGGGCTTGAGCACCCCGATGAACGGCAGCTCCCGGTAGCGCTCGGCGTAGTCCAGGCCGTAGCCGACGACGAACTCGTTCGGGATGTCGAAGCCCAGGTAGGAGACCTCGATGTCCGCGCGCTGCATGCCCGGCTTGCGGAGCATCGCGACGACGCGCACCGACGCCGGATTCAGGCCCTCGAGGTACTTGAGCAGCCACGACAGGGTCAGCCCGGAGTCGATGATGTCCTCGACGACCACGATGTGCTTCCCGGTCACGTCCGAGTCGATGTCCTTGAGGATCCGCACCGTGCCAGACGAGCTCGTCGAGTTCCCGTACGAGGACAGGGCCATGAACTCCATCTTCACCGGGACGCTCAAGGCCCTGGCGAAGTCGGCCATGAACATGACCGCGCCCTTGAACACGCCCACGAGCAGCAGCTCGTCCGTGTCGGCGAAGTCGCGGGACACCTGGTCGGCTAGTTCAGCGACCTTGGCACGGAGCTCGTCCTCGGTGATGATGGTGCGCTCGATCTCCTCGGCGTACCACGAATCCGGGTCGAACACCGCGGCCTCGGCGGCTTGGGACGGCACTGATGCTGGGCTGGCTAGCTCCGACGTCATGTAACAAGGGTGCCACCCGCCTCCCGGCGGCGCTGGCTTGGGTGGGCGAAGTCAATCCGCCCGTGGTAGTAATTACGGATCACAATGCGCGGCGGTCCAGCGGCTCTGAACGGACGTGCCAGGCCCCTGCCGTGTACTTTCGAATTACCGACCCCTAGTGGTCGATTATGCGAAATCGCGATGAACGCAGGAGGAAGCGAGTGGTCGACGCCGGGAAACCCACACCTGAGCGGAAGCGGTTTTTCCGGAGACCGTTGGTCTGGATCCTGCTCATCGCAGTGATCGCGGTACTCATCGGCACGTTCTTCTCCGGCGGCTCCGACTACGAGGAGGCGACGACCTCCGAGGTCCTCAGCGAGATCAACTCCGGAAACGTCTCTGAGGCCACCATCCTCGACAAGGAGCAGCTGGTCCAGCTGGATCTGGGCAGCGGCGACCAGATCGAGGCCTACGTGCCCTCGGGCATGACCGAGACGGTCGCCCAGACCCTCGAAGAGGGCAACGTCGACTTCAACACCGAAGTCAACGAGACGTCGGTGTTCGTCTCGTTCCTGCTGAGCCTCCTGCCGATCGTCCTCATCGTCCTGCTTCTGCTGTTCTTCATGTCACAGATGCAGGGCGGCGGCTCGCGCGTCCTCAGCTTCGGCAAGTCCAAGGCCAAGATGGTCTCCAAGGACACCCCGAAGACCACCTTCGACGACGTCGCCGGCTCCGACGAGGCCGTCGAGGAACTCAAGGAGATCAAGGACTTCCTGGAGGACCCCAAGAAGTACCAGGAGCTCGGCGCGAAGATCCCCAAGGGCGTCCTGCTGTTCGGCCCTCCCGGCACCGGCAAGACCCTGCTGGCCCGCGCCGTCGCCGGCGAGGCCGGCGTGCCGTTCTACTCCATCTCGGGTTCGGACTTCGTGGAGATGTTCGTCGGCGTCGGCGCCTCCCGCGTGCGTGACCTGTTCACGCAGGCGAAGGAGAACTCCCCCGCGATCGTCTTCGTCGACGAGATCGACGCCGTCGGCCGCCACCGCGGCGCCGGCATGGGCGGCGGCCACGACGAGCGCGAGCAGACCCTCAACCAGCTGCTCGTCGAGATGGACGGCTTCGACACCCGCGGCGGCGTCATCCTCATCGCCGCCACCAACCGCCCCGACATCCTCGACCCCGCGCTGCTGCGTCCGGGCCGCTTCGACCGCCAGATCCCCGTGGACGCCCCCGACAAGGAGGGCCGCGCGGCGATCCTGTCCGTCCACGCCAAGGGCAAGCCGTTCGTCCCCGATGTCAAGTTCGACACCATCGCTCGCCGCACCCCCGGATTCTCCGGTGCCGACCTCGAGAACGTCATCAACGAAGCGGCGCTGCTGACGGCGAGGCGCAACGAGAAGGCCATCTCGAACGACTCGCTCGAAGAGGCCATCGACCGCGTCATCGCCGGCCCCGAGCGCAAGGGCCGCGTCATGGGCGAAGAAGAGAAGAAGATGACCGCCTACCACGAGTCCGGTCACGCCCTGGTCGCCCACGCGCTGCCGCACGCGGCGCCCGTCCACAAGCTCACGATCCTGCCGCGCGGTCGCAGCCTCGGGCACACGCTGGTGCTGCCCACCGAGGACAAGTACTCGCAGTCGCGTTCGGAGATGATCGACACCCTCGCCTACGCCCTCGGCGGGCGGGCCGCCGAGGAGCTGGTCTACCACGACCCGACCACCGGCGCGCAGAACGACATCGAGAAGGCCACCAAGGTCGCCCGCGCGATGGTCACCGAGTACGGCATGTCCGCCAAGCTCGGCGCCGTCAAGTACGGCTCGGCCGACTCCGAGCCGTTCCTCGGCAAGGAGTACGGCCACGCCCGTGACTACTCCGACGATATCGCCGCGACGATCGACGCCGAGGTCAGGGCCCTCATCGAGATCGCCCACGACGAGGCTTACGCGATCCTCACCGAGTACCGCGACGTGCTCGACCAGATGGTCGTCGAGCTGCTCGAAAAGGAGACGCTCAACCAGGAGGACCTGGCCGTGATCGCCGAGCGCGTCGAGAAGCGCCCGCCGATGTCGCCGTACAACGGCACCTCCAGCCGCAAGCCTTCGGGAAAGCCGCCCGTGTCGACGCCGAACGGGTCGAAACCCATCAGCGTGACCGAGCCCACCGAAGAAGCCGAGCCGCAGTCGTAAGCTTGTTCGATGGCTGAACTCGACCACCTGGCCGCCCGCCTCCTCGACGGCCGCATCAACGGCAGTCCCGTCGAGGCCGCGGTCGACCTGCCCCGCATCGAAGCCGCCGTCCGCGAAATCCTCACCGCCGTAGGCGAGGACCCCGACCGGGAGGGCCTCAAGGAGACCCCGCGGCGCGTCGCCCGCGCCTACGCCGAACTGTTCGCCGGGCTCCGCGTCGACCCCGACCAAGTCCTGAAGACCGCGTTCGACGAGGACCACAACGAGCTCATCCTCGTGCGCGATATCGAGGTGCAGTCGTTCTGCGAGCACCACCTGCTGCCGTTCACCGGGGTCGCGCACGTCGGCTACATCCCCGGCGCCGCCGGGCGGGTCGCCGGGCTCTCGAAGCTGGCCCGGCTCGTCGAGGTGTACTCGCGGCGGCCGCAGGTACAGGAGCGGCTGACGAGCCAGATCTCCGACCAGTTGTACAAGTCGCTCGAAGCGAGCGGCGTCATCGTCGTCGTCGAATGCGAGCACACGTGCATGTCGATGCGCGGCATCCGCAAGCAGGGCTCGACGACGGTGACCTCGGCGGTGCGGGGCCTCATGCAGTCGGATGCGAGGACTCGCGCCGAGGCGATGTCGCTGCTGCGCGGCACCGGCTGAACCAGGGCAGTCGAAAGGCCGGATGCGCATCGTGCATCCGGCCTCATCGCTCTTCGGTTGAACTGACGCGAGTCCCAGGGGTCTGCGGTTCGCCGACCACAGGAGGCTCTTGCTACAGGGCTTCGCCGGTGGCCGACTGGAAGTTGCCGTCGGTGCCGGAGGGGGCGTTCGGGTCGCCCGGGTTCGGGTTGTAGGCCTCGGGGGTCGTCTCGACCTGGTCGAGGTAGCCGTCGCCGGTGGTGTCGGTCATCACGGTGTTGGCGTAGCCGTCGCCGTCGGAGTCGATGCTGACCTCGTCGACGTAGCCGTCGCCGTCGGTGTCGGAGATGATGGTGTCGGCGTAGCCGTCGCCGGTGGTGTCGGAGGCGACCTGGTCGATCCAGCCGTCGCCATCAGTGTCGGAGCTGACCTGGTCCACGAGGCCGTCGCCGGAGGTGTCGGAGGCGATCGTGTCGATGTAGGTGTCGCCGTTGGTGTCCATGGCCTCGGACTCGAAGGTGCCGTTGCCGTCCATGTCCAGATGGAGCTCGTCCGAGACGCCGTCTCCGTCGGTGTCGATCGCGACGGCGTCCGCCACGCCGTCGTGGTTGGAGTCCACATAGGTGTTGCCGTCGGCCTCGAAGGTCGCGTCCTCGACGCCGTCGCCGTCGAGGTCGAACGTCTCGACCGTCTCGTAGGTGTCCTCTTCGGCGCCGTACTCGTCGGTCTCGACGTCGGCGTCGACCGCGGTGTCGTCGTACTCGCTCATCGTTCTGTCCTCTTTCGATCAGTGCTTCGTGAGAAGTGCTCCGTGCTTATGGATACGACTCTATGGCAGCCACCAGGGTCCTGAATCCCCAGAGTGTGCCAACCGCCTATCCTTATTCCAGCGCTCGCGAGCGCTGTTCTATGCGCGATTGTCTGATTTGCCAGGAGTATTGGTGGGCCTTGCCGACAACGCCTTCGACATCCCCGACCCGCCGCCGGTGCTGGTCCCCGTTCCGGCGATACGGGTCTTCGACATGCACTCCGCCAGGGTGGTGAGCGGGGCGCCCGGGAGCGGATGGCAGTTCGACCTGCGGGCCGACGACCCGGTGACACGCGAGGGCCAACTGCTGGTGCCGCTGATAACCGAGGCCGACTACTACCGGGCCGTGGACGGCGACGGGGACGCCTACGCGAGCCTCGTTCCGGCCGAGGACGTGTGGGTGCAGCAGGCCGAGCCGAACCCGGACACCTCAACTCCCCCGCCGGGCTACCTCATCGACCGGCTGACCGACCCGGACGCGCCGCCGGTGCGCAAGCCGTACCCGGCCTCGGACGTCCCGGGGCTGACGGGGCTGCGGGTCTGGTACTGGCACGGCGGAGAGTTCCGCGACGACTTCCGCTGCGTCTCAGAACCGTTCGAGGTCGACGGGGACTTCTGCGTGCGCGTGGTGGATGAGGCCGGGTGGTACCGGTGGCAGCGAACCGGGCAGCCGCCGAAAGCGACCGACGCGTTCATCCACCACCTGTGGACGCAGTGAATTCCTCTCTTGATTCTTGACTCGGAGACCGTTGCCGCCCCCCCCGCTGCCGCAGGTCCGGTAAGCCCACATTCCCGGATTCGCCGCCCATGGCCTCCAGACGCTCTAGGGCGGAGGCCGGGGCGGCGGCGTGTTCGTCCATGTCCGCCCACGGGTCGGTCTTCTGCGCGAGGCGCCTGCTGATCGACGCCGCGGTGAAGCCGTTCGGCGTGAAGCGGCTCAGTTCCCCCCAGTCCAGCGGAGTCGCGACCGAGGCGCCGGGCCTGGCACGCAGCGAGTACGGCGCTACGAACGTCTGCCCGAAGCCGTTGCGGTTGACGTCGAGGAAGATCCGGTCACCGCGTCGATTCTTGCGCTGCGCGGTCGTGAGCAGGTCGGGGTCGTCCGCGGCGAGGTGTTCGGCGATGCCGCCGGCCAGCTCGCGCACGACCGCGAAATCGGCCGAGCGGTCGAGCGGCGCGACCACGTGAAAGCCACGTCCGCCTGTGGCCTGCACGAACGGCGTCAGTCCGAGCTCGGTGCACAGGTCTCTCGCCCGCCTGGCGACCGAGCGGAGCGTGGCCGCCGAGACGCCTGAGGGCGGGTCCAGGTCCATCACCAAGCGGTCTGGGTAACCGAGTGCGTCCACCGTCGAGGTCCAGATGTGGAACTCGATGGTGGCCTGGTTCGCCAGGTACAGCAGCGTCGCGGCGTCGTCGCACACGACGTACCGGACGGCGCCTTCGGCGCGCCGATGCGGCACCTCGACGATCTCGATCCAGTCGGGGAAGTACTCGGACGCGTCCTTCTGGAAGAACCCGTCGGTCCCGATCCCGTCCGGGTAGCGGCGCATGGTCAGCGGGCGTCCGGCCAGATGCGGGACCATCGCCTCGGCGACCGCCCAATAATGGAGGAGCATGTCGCCCTTGCTGAAATGGTCTTCAGGAAACAGCTCTTTATCGAGGTTGGACACCTTGATGTCGCGTTCGGCCACGTGGATCGTCGGTGGCGCCATGTCAGATCGTCTCCCTCACCACGTCCTCGGCCGGCTTGTCCGGGCGCTCCCCTCGGTATCGCGGATGGCGCAGCATGCCGTCGGCGGTCCATTCGCCGAAACCGACCTGCACCACCACCTCCGGGTGGATCCAGTGTGCGCCCCTCTCGCGGACCGGGTCGGCGAACGGGCTCTCGTCCCGGGCCAGTCGGTCCATCCGCTCGCGCAGTTCGCGCAGGGTTCGCTCGTCGTACCCGGTGCCGACCTTGCCCGCGTACCGCAGCTCGCCACGGCCTTCGTGATAGCCGACGAGCAGCGCCCCGAAGCCGGTGCGCGAGCCCTGGGGCTCGGTGAAGCCGCCGACCACGAACTCCTGGTCTCGCACGCACTTGAACTTGAGCCAGGCCTTCGACCGGCCGCTGCGGTACGGCGAGTTCGCGCGCTTGGCGATCAGCCCCTCCCAGCCTCTGCTGCAGGCGTCCTCGAAGTACGCCTCGCCTTCGGTGTTGCGGTAGGCGGTGTACCGCAGCGGGTCGCGGAAGTCGAACGCGTCCCTCAGGAACCGCTTGCGGTCCCGCAGCGGCAGCCGGGTCAGGTCTCTCCCGTCGTAGGACAACAGGTCGAACAGGTAGTAGTAGACGTCGACACCGGTCGCGGCGATGCGTGCGGCGCCGGTGAGGTGGATGCGCGCCTGGAGGCGTGCGAAACTCATCAGCTTGCCGTCGAACGCGACGATCTCGCCGTCGGCGACGAACCGGGGGCCGCCGAGTTCGCCCAGTGCGTCGACGAGCTCCGGGAATCGCTCGTCGAGACGCCGCTCGTTGCGCGACCACAGCTGCGGCGTGCCCCGATCCCGGACTGCCAGGGCGCGCATGCCGTCGAGTTTCCGCTCGAACAGCCAGTCCGCGTTCGAGAACCGGCGCTCGGTGAGCGTCGCGAGCATAGGCTGCTGAAATCCGGTCATTGGTCCGCGAAGTCCTGGTTGGTGCGCCCGGACAGCACCGACTCGAGCTGCGTCTTGGCTGGCTTGCGACGCCGGTCGGCGCCCTCGTCGTCGAGCTTGACCAGCAGCCACTCCTCGTCCTCGCCCATCCTCGACAGCGCGAAGCCGCCGGTGAGCTTCTCGCCGTCCAGCCACACCACGACGTGGCCGTGATCGACTGCGTCGGCCATCGGGACCGCTTTCCCACGCTTCTCGGTGAGGTTGCGGTAGGTGCCGGCGTCCCAGACGACGACGGTGCCGCCGCCGTACTCGCCCTCCGGTATCCGGCCCTCGAACTCGGCGTAGTCCAGCGGATGGTCCTCGGTATGGATTGCGAGCCGCTTGTCCGAGGGGTCGAGCGAGGGCCCCTTCGGCACGGCCCAGGATACGAGCACGTCCTCGACCTGCAGCCGGAAGTCGAAGTGCAGTCTTGACGCCTTGTGGCGCTGGATCACGAATCGGTCGCCCTTGCCCACCTTGCGTCCGCCCGAAGGTTCGCCGGACTTCGACAGGTCCCGTTTCGCCCGGTATCTGTCCAGCTTGTCGCCCCGCGTCATGCGCGGGAGATACCCGGTAGTCGGCCGCAACAAACGAGGAAAGATCACGTATAGAACACGCTCGGCTACTGTCGGTGTCATGCTGTGGGCATGCCGGCGATCTGGAAGGGTTCGATCGCGTTCGGGCTGGTGAGCATCCCGGTCAGCCTGCGCTCCGCGACGAGCAGCCACGACATCTCGATGCACCAGTACCACGCGGCCGACGGGGGCAGGATCCGCTACCAGAAGATCTGCGAACTCGACGATGAGGCCGTCGAGCCCGAGGGGATCGTCAAGGGCGTGGAGGCCGAGGACGGGGAGGTGGTCCTTCTCGACGAGGACGACCTCGAGGACCTGCCGGTGAGCTCGTCGAAGACGATCGAGGTAGTCCAGTTCGTGAGCGGCGAGCAGATCGATCCGATCCATTATGAGAAGTCATATTATGTCGAGCCCGGCAAGGCCGCGGCCAAGCCGTACTCGCTGCTGCACGAGGCGCTGCTCGACTCGGGCAAGATCGCCATCGTGAAAGTCACTTTGCGGCGGCGGGAGAGCCTCGCCGCCCTCCGGCCCCGCGACGAGGTACTGGTGCTGCACACGATGCTCTGGCCCGACGAGATCCGCCGGCCCGAGGTCGGCGACCTCGGCGGCGAAGCGCGGCAGCAGGAGTTGGACATGGCGGGCACGCTCATCGACACCATGACCGGCGACTTCCGACCCGAGGAGTACAGCGACACCTACCAGGAGGCCCTGCAGGACCTCATCGTCGCCAAGAAGGACGGCCGCACAGAAGTAGCCAAGTCGTCGAAGGAGAAGCCGAAGGCGAATGTCATCAATCTGATGGACGCGCTGAAGCAGAGCGTCGAGGCGAAGGAGGGCAAGCGGAGGCCGGCGAAGAAGGCGGCCACTCGCAAGAAGACGGCGAAGAAAGCGACGGCGCGCAAGAAGGCGGCGAAGAAGGCGACGGCGCGCAAACGGAAGAGCGCGTGATGAGCCATGATCGAACAATTCCCTATGGGAAAGGGACGTTGCAGGCCCGGTATCCGCTGCCGGACTGGGTGGTCGACTCCAAGTTCAAGCAGGGGCTGACGCTGGCTGTCGCCAATGCGATCAGAGAGGAAGTGGAACGCCGGCCCGGCTTCGAGGGCCCAACCGCCCAACGGGACTATGCCGAGCACGTCACCCAGGCCGTTCGCGACGCGCTCAAGCCCTGGCTGGACTGGCTGAACGACAGCGTCACCGACGGCTTCAGCTACCCCGGCGACGGTCTCGTGTCCTACATCTTCCAGTTGGCCCTGACGCGCCCCGGCGAGGCCCCGGACCCCGAGCACTACCGCCAGCTGCTCCGGTCCTACGGCCGGTACCTGGCTCAGCAGGCCGGACACTTCGATGAGTCGACGACTTCGGCTGGATGATCAGCGCGGTGTCCCCCGATCCCTGTCGCACCGAGGTGTCCGCGTATCGCTTCTTGAGATTCGCGAGCTTGGATCCCTTGAGAGTGAACCTCGTCCGCTGCCGGCCGGGAACCCGGCCCGGCTCTAACGCTTGCCAAAGCCTGGTCATCATCGCCTCGACGGCGATGCGAGGGCGCACGTTCGCTTCGATGGCTTTGCGGCACTCCAGGATCGCGTCAATGCGGCGCAGCAGCGACTCGGCGCTGAGCTTCGTCGCGGCGGCTCTGGTGGTGTCCGCCATGTCCGGGTGGATCGCGGGTACTCGGGCGCCGAATCCGGCGGCGAGAGCATCACGGTAGAACGCGGCGAGATCGACCAGGGCCCGGTCCAGCGAGTCGCGCTTCGCGCGGGTGTCGCGGGTCTTCTGGCGCTTCTCCAGCTCCTTCATGGCGGCGGCCGAGCCGCGGGAGGCCTTCGAGGCGCCCTTGCCGGTGCCGCCCTTGCCGAGCGCGGTCTCCAGAGCCTCCTTCTCGGCGGTGGACCGCTCGGTGTAGGTGCCGGCGGCTTCGGTCTCGGCGGCCTCGATGAGTTCGACGGCGGCGGTGAAGCAGGCGCCGAGTCCTGTGAGGCGCCGGGGGATCTGGAGGACGTCGTGGCGTTTGGCGCGGGCCTCGGGGTCGGTGGCGAGGCGCCTGGCGCGACCGACGTGGCCTTGGGCCGCGGCGGCGTACATCTCTGCCTCGTGCCGGTCCAGGCCGTCGCGGGCGACGAGGAGGTCGGCGATGGCCCCGGCGGGTGGTTGGCGCAGGACGAGCACGCGGCAGCGCGAGCGGATCGTCACCGAGATCTCGGCGGGGTTGGTCGAGGGCGCGCACAGCAGGAACGCCGTCCGGGAGGGCGGCTCTTCAACGGCCTTGAGCAGGGCGTTCGCGGCCGCCTCGGTGAGCCGGTCGGCGTCTTCGATGATGAGGATCTGCCAGCGCCCCGAGGTGGGCGCGCGTCCTGCTTCAAGAATGAGGCTGCGGACCTGGTCGACGCCGAGCGAGAGCCCTTCGGGGATGACACGTGTGACGTCGGGGTGCGAGCCGCCGAGGGTGGTGCGGCAGGCGTGGCATTCGCCGCAGCCGCCGCTCTCGCATTGGAGGGCGGCCGCGAAGGAGACGGCGGCGGTGGAGCGGCCGGAGCCGGGCGGGCCGGTGAACAGCCACGCGTGGGTCATGCCGTCGCCGCGCGTGGCGTCGGCTAGGATCCGCCGGGCCTCGGTCTGGCCGACGAGCTCGTCGAAGACGCCTCCGATCATGGCCGTCCGGCCTCCTCGGCGACGCTGTTCCACGCGTTGTCGGGCTTGTCGTGGTCGAGGCCGGGCCAGCTGGTCTCGGTGCGGGAGGTCTCGGAGCGGATGTCGAGGCGGGCTGCGACGGCTTCGCGCACGGTGGCGGCGATCTCGTCGGGCGCGCCTCCCGAGGTGACGACGAGGTAGCGGTCGGGGTGGGCCGCGGCTTGGTCGAGGAAGGTCTGGCGGACCCGCTCATGGAAGTCGAGGTTCTCTTGTTCGAGGCGGTCGCCGGTGCCGCCGGCCTTGGCGCGCAGTAGGCCCTGCTCGGGCTCGACGTCGAGGACGACGGTCAGGTCGGGTTTGAGACCGCCGGTGGCCCAGGCGGAGACCCACGCGATCTCGTCCTTGCCGAGACTGCGCCCGGAGCCCTGGTAGGCGATCGAGGAGTCGACGTAGCGGTCGGAGACGACGACGGCGCCGCGTTCGAGGGCGGGCCGGATGACCTTGTCGACGTGCTGGGCGCGGTCGGCGGCGTACAGGAGCGCTTCGGCGCGGGGTGCGGGGGCGGCGTCGCCGCCGGAGTCGAGCAGGAGAGTGCGGATGCGCATGCCGATGTCGGTGGCGCCGGGTTCGCGGGTGAGGACGGCCTCGTAGCCGCGGAGCTTGAGCCAGGCGGCCAGCTTGACGGCCTGGGTCGACTTGCCGGCGCCCTCGCCGCCTTCGAAGACGACGAAGAAGCCCCTGGAGGAGGTGGCAACCGGTGCGCTGAGGGGGCGCCCACGCAGGGAGGACCACAGGTCGGCGAGGACGGGGACGCCGGGCTTGTCGTCCATGGAGCGGAAGGCCGCGACGCCGAGCCAGGCGACGAGGGCGGCGGCGGCGAACAGGAGGACGCGACTCATGGAGACCTCGACGGTGGTGACGCCGAGGTCGAGCCGGCGGGCGGCCTGCCAGCCGGCGAGGGGCGCGGCGACGGTCATGGAGACCATGAGGATGACGCGGGCGCTGACGCCGATGAAGGCGAACATGCGGCCGCGGATGTCGTCTTCGACCTCGCGCTGGAGGAGGGTGATCCCGGCGAGGAAGGCCATGCCGGCGCCGAGGCCGATGATGACCGAGCCGACCAGGGAGACCCACAGCCAGGGGGCGACCGAGTCGACGGCGAGGCCGGCGCCGGCAAGGACGATGCTCATGCCGAACCAGCGCAGGCGGGAGAGGTCGCGGACGAGCTTGGGGCCGAGGGCGATGCCGAGGCCGAGGCCGAGGAAGAGGAAGGCGGCGAGGAGGTAGAACGCGGCGTCGCCGGCGCCTACGGTGCCTGCGTAGATGGTGCCGACGCCGATGAGGATTCCGGCGCCGCTGAAGGCGCCTAGCATGCCGAGGACGAGGCCCCGCACGCGTTCACGGCCGCGCAGGTAGGTCCAGCCTTCGACGAAGTCGGACCACATGGTGCCGGTCTTGACCTTGATGGTGCCGTCTCTCCCGGAGATCTGGGGGATGAAGAAGAAGACGGTGATGGCGAGGGTGCCGAACATGGCCGCGTCGATGTACAGGGCTAGGACCATCGGCTCGGCCCAGGTGCCGAGGTTGGACCAGACGTTCGCGCCGCGTTCGAGGATCGCGAGGACGCCGAAGGCCAGCGGCGGGGCGATGCCGTAGGTGGTGGCGAGGGTGAGCTGGTTGGCGGCCTCGTATTTGGAGGGCGGCAGGAGGTTGGGGACGGCCGCCTCCTTCGCGGGCATCCAGATCATGACGGCGATCTCGATGAGGATCTGGGCGATGGCCAGCCAGGTGACCGTCAGCGGGACCGAGCCGGTGGTGAGGTAGACGGTGGGGACGGAGGCGAGGAGGGCGAACCGGGCGGCGTCGCAGGCGGCCATGGTCTTGCGGCGGTCGAAGCGGTCGGCGAAGACCCCGGCGATTGGCCCGAACAGCAGCGAGGGGAGCAGGCGCAGGACGATGACGCCGGAGAACGCGACGCCTTTGGCGGCGAGGTCGTCGAACAGGGACTGGGCGAAGCCGGCGGTGGCGAACAGGGCGAGCCAGTCGCCGAAGGAGGCGAGACCGAGAACGGTCCACAGGCGTCTGAAGGGGCGGATCCGCAGCACCGTCTTCAGGTCGGCTGTCGTGTTCGCCATGCCACTCCTCAGGTTCCGAAAGGCCGCACCGGGTCGACTACTGAGAAGAGTAGTCGGCCCGGCGCGGTCTCACGTCTCGGCGCACGCGCATTGAGTGCTCTACGACAGACGTCGTGCGACGTACTCGCAGATGACCCGTTTCGCCTCTGCGATCGCCGAGGCGTCGCCCTCGGCGTCGCGCCTGAACGCGAGCCTGACCAGGGCCTGGCCGGTCTCGACGGCGACGGTGACGGTCTCGGACAGCCGCTGGTCGCCGCCGATCCCGAAGCGCTGCTCCAGTCCGGCGCGCATCTTCTCGGCGATGTGGTCGCCGCCTGTGGCGATGCCGCCGTCCTTGCCGCCGGGGTCGATGGCGTCGGCCAGGTGCAGGACCCGGAAGCCGGGCGCGGTGCGGTACATGTGGACGTACTCGCCGACGGCGGCCTCGACACCGGCGCGCCAGTCGGCGGGCGGCTCGGAGTCGAAGCGGGCCGTGAGGCGCTCGAAGTACAGGTCGATGTAGCGCTGGCTGAGGACCTCGGCGAGCGAGCGCTTGTCGCCGAAGAACTGGTAGACCGATCCGATGGCGACATCGGCGCGTTGGGCGATGGCCGTGGTCGACAGGCGGTCGTAGCCGACTTCCTCGATCAGGTCGGCGGCGGCGTCGAGCATCCTGCGGACGCGAGCGGCGCTGCGCTCCTGGACGGGCAAGCGGCGAAGCGAGTGCGCGGCGCCGAATTTCGGCGTCGGCGACATCGTGGGCTGCCTCGCGGCTGGCACGGTGGCCGTGCTCATAGTGTTGTCTCCCCCCTCGTGATGACAAGTATCCCCATCATGGACGACTTGCCCGGATTTGAGGCTCATTCCGCCCCGTGTCGCGAACATATTTCTGGCTTGCCGTCACCTCATGTAAACGATCCCGCTGACCTGGAGGAACTGACGGGTTGGTCACTTCCAGGCGGACGGCGCTTGCCTTCGTCGGGGATCGGACGGAAGGATTACGAAGGCCTTGCGCGTTGTGCCAGAGAACGGCACGCAGAGAGGACGAGCAATTGAAGAACAGGCGAACTCCGGCATTCCGGGCCCGATGTCGGCAACGAGGCGTCCGCCGCGTCGCGATGGTCTCGGTCCACACCTCCCCCCTCGCCCAGCCGGGGACCGGCGACGCCGGAGGGATGAACGTCTACGTCCTCAACACCGCGCGGGAACTCGCCCGCGCCGGAGTGGAGGTCGAGATCTTCACGCGCGCCACCAGCTCCGAGGAACCGCCGACCACAGAAGCGGCGCCGGGCGTGCTCGTCCACCACCTGCCCGCGGGGCCCTTCGAGGGCCTGTCGAAGAACGACCTGCCGACCCAGCTGTGCGCCTTCACCGGCGGGCTGCTGAGGGCCGAGGCGCACAACCCGGCGGGGCACTACGACCTCATCCACGCGCACTACTGGCTGTCGGGGCAGGCCGGATGGGTGGCCTCCGAACGCTGGGGCGTGCCGCTGGTGCAGACCTTCCACACGCTCGCGAAGGTCAAGAACGCGCAGCTCGCCGAGGGAGACCGCCCCGAGCCGCACACGCGCGTCATCGGCGAGGAGCAGGTCGCCGCAGAGGCCGACCTCCTCATCGCCAACACCGCCGCCGAGGCGGCGGAGCTCCAGAACCACTACCAAGCCGACGCACGGCGCGTCGACGTCGTCCACCCGGGCGTGGACCTGGACGTCTTCTCCCCCGGCGACCGGCGCTCGGCCCGGGAGTCGCTGAACCTCCCCCAAGGCGCGCTCGTCGTGGCGTTCGTGGGCCGGATCCAGCCGGCGAAGGCCCCCGACGTGCTGCTGCGCGGGATCGCGCGGCTGCGCGAGACCGACCCGGCGCTGGCCGCGCGCATCGTGCCCGTGTTCGTGGGCGGGCCGTCGAACACCGACCTGTACTGGCTGCCGAAGCTCACCTCGGAGCTCGGCCTGGGCGACCAGGTGCAATGGCGGACCCCTCGCTCGGGAGCGGCGCTCGCGCAGGTCTACCGGGCCGCCGACGTCGTGGCGGTACCCAGCTACAACGAGTCGTTCGGCCTGGTGGCCCTCGAAGCCCAGGCCAGCGGCACGCCGGTCGTGGCGGCGAAGGTCGGCGGACTCCCCACCGCCGTCGCCGAGGCCAAGTCCGGCCTGCTGGTCGACTCGCACTCGGCCGACGACTGGGCCGGGGCGCTGCGCAAGATCCTCGGCGACGCCGACCTGAGAGAACGCCTCGCCGCAGGCACGAGGAGCCACGCCGCCGCGTTCTCATGGAGGGCAACCGCAGACGGACTGCACACGGCCTATACGCGGGCGGCCCTCATGCGAGCGCACGCTCTGACCCTGAGACCCTGAACGCGTATAGGCTGGCGGCATGGATGCTTTGTCGCCGGCCGAACGGCTTCGGACGGCGTTCGAGATGCACGAGGTCGGCCATCGAGTTGGCGAACGAAGCAGTCGAGTTGATCTCGAATCGCGGTTACCACAAACGACGAGATCTCGGGGAATCATTGGCTCAGATGCTCGCTCGATTATGACCAGAGGCTTGGGGAAGAAGTGATCGCGAACCTGACCGCCGCGCTCGACGAGACCGGCCTGGAGTACCAGGCCGACGGTCCCCGCTCGGTGACGCTCGCGCTGCCGGGCCAACGCAAACTGGCGACCCCGTGCTCCCTCGTGGTCGAAGACCACGCTCTGCGCGTGGAGGCCTTCGTCTCCCGCCGCCCCGAGGAGAACCACGAAGCGGTCTGGGCCGAGCTCTTGCGCCGCAACGGCAAGCTCTACGCCGTCGCCTTCGCGATCGACGAGGACGGCGACATCCACCTCGTCGGCCGCCTCCCACTCGCCTCGGTCAACGCCGAAGAACTCGACCGCGTCCTCGGCTCCGTCCTCGAAGCCGCCGATGAAGCGTTCAACGTCATCCTCGAACTCGGCTTCGCCACCTCCATCAAAGAGGAATGGCGCTGGCGCCTCTCCCGCGGTGAATCCACCCGCAACCTCCAGGCCTTCGAACACCTCAAACCGCGGGACACATCTCACTAGCCAAGTGGCGTGTTCAGGGGATGAAAATTGAGCTGCAGGCCAGGGCCATCAAGGTTTCGTTCAACGCCGGTGAAGACCTGCGACCTCGACGAGTGGCCGAGTTCGAACGAAGCTGAATCCAGGGTACGGCGGATGCAGCTTTGCGCCTCCACCAGGAGAGTCGAGCAGGTCCACGCCGCCATCGGACTGGCGAAGGACGATCTGACATAGATCGTTTTGACGTAGAATGTTTCTACGTAGAAAATTTCTATGTCAGGAGAAAATATGATCAAAAGTCCGTTTATAGGTCGACACCTCGAACTCAAGACGCTGCGGCGCCGGATCGAGGAGATCGAACGCCTCGGCGATGGACTCGCCGTGGCGATACGCGGACGTCGCCAGGTGGGGAAATCGCGTCTCGTGGAGCACTTCTGCCAGACCTCCGGCATTCCACACGCCTTCTTCCAGGCGGACCAGGGAAACAGTCCGGTCCAGTCGATGATCGATCTCCTCGATGCCGTCCGTGACTCCGACCTACCCGGAGCCGACGACTTGCCGAGGGTCACCCCGAACAGCTGGCATGAGACCTTCCGGCTTCTGTCGCTCGCCATCCCCGACGATGTTCCTTCCATCCTCGTCATCGACGAGCTACCTTGGCTGTTTCAACAAGACTCCCGCTTGGAGGGGGTGCTCCAGACCGAATGGGATCGCCGACTCAAGAACAAACCACTGCTCCTCGTGCTCGTCGGAAGCGACCTGCACATGATGAAGGCATTCCTCGGTTACGATCGGCCGTTCTACGGCCGAGCCGATTCCATGGTGGTCCAGCCGCTGAATCCCATGGAGGTCGGGACGATCACCGAGCTGACCGGCTCGGATGCGCTCGACGCGCATCTCATCACCGGAGGATTCCCTGGACTCTGCAGGACGTGGACCCCAGGGACGGCACCTGAGGACTACGTCGCCGATCAGTGCGAATTCCCTGAGAGCCCGCTGTTCACGATCGGCGCCCAAATGGTCTCCTCTGAATTCCCCTCCCCTGATCAGACCCGCCGGGTGCTCACCGCCATCGGTCACGGGTCGCGGACTTTCAAGAACATCGCCACCGCTGCCGGAGCGGGACCGGCCAGCCCGGTGAGTTCGGGCTCGCTGACACCGGTCCTGCATCGGCTGGTCGAGAAAGGGGCCGTCGCCGCGGACGAGCCGGTCTCAACGGTACGCAGCAACGCCGGACGTCTCTACCGCATCGCCGACAGCTACCTTCGGCTCTATCTGTCCACGCTCGTCGACTCCCACGCCGACGCTCGGCGCGGCCGTTCCGATCTCGCCTTCGGCCGGTTCCAGCGCCAGTGGCGCAGTTGGAGAGGCCGGGCCATCGAGCCGCTGGTGCGGGAGGCGTTGGTTCGGGCCGGCGCAGATGACGGATTCCCTTGGCCGGCGGCCACTCATGTCGGCGGGTGGTGGCCCCGGAATTTCGACCCGGAGATCGACCTCGTAGGAGTCGACAGGGAGTCGGGCGCCAATCAGGTCTTCTACACTGGATCTGTCAAGTGGCTCGGCACACCGTTCGGCCGCCTCGACTTCGCCGAACTCATGAAGGGTTCGGCCAGGGTCCCCGGCGCCGAGCCAGGCGCAACCGGACTGGCGGTGGTCAGCCTCTCCGGTGTGGAAGACGGCGTCGCCGCTGACCTGGTGTGGGGCGCCGAACAAGTGCTGGCGGCTTGGACCACCTAGCAGCGGATCAATTGGTTGCGCGCGCGTGCTGGTCCTGGCGCTGGGCCCGGTCGCCGGAGCCCTCGTCTACCGCGCGGCGTTCCGCGGTGGGCAGCCGACGGGCCCGGCACCGGAGACAGTCGGGTCGGAGTCACTGGAGGCGAATCAGTCGATGGTGCGGCGGCCCAGGGCACGGACCAAGCCTCCCAGGACGAGATAGGCCAGCGCGGCGAGGCCGTAGTCGATGAGCGCCTGGAGCTTGGCGTTGTCCACGGTGAACATGTCGTGGAACAGCCAGGCGAACCAGTCGGCGATCGCTCCGATGAAGTCCACCAGCGGGTTCGCAGGGTTGGCGTCCAGGAGGACCAGGAGCAGGTAGACCAGGATGATCGTCGCGATGACGGCGAAGATCACCGTCAGGATCTGGACTGCCATCGGGTAGTAGCGAGTGCGGTGCAAGACCATTGTCGTCTCCTCAAGGTCATGCGCGGGGGAATCGACCGGTCCGCCTGAGGATCGCGCGGCGGCCGATCGTCCATTGTCTGCATGTGAGGTGTACCCCCTGGTATCGATGCTAATCACTGTTTCGCCGCTTTCGACACCAAGGACCGAGAGCGACGCCGGACACATCGCGTGGGCGAGGCGGCCCCGCTGCCTGCGGCGGCGCGGCAGGATAGGGGTATGACCGCTACTCTCGTGCTGCTTCGCCACGGCGAAAGCGAATGGAATGCCAAGAACCTGTTCACCGGCTGGGTCGACGTCAAGCTCACCGCCGCCGGCGAGGAGGAGGCCCGCCGCGGCGGGCAGCTCCTTGCCGAGGCCGACCTGCTTCCCGACGTCGTCCACACCTCGGTGCTGCGCCGCGCCATCAACTCCGCCGAGCTCGCCCTCTCCGAGGCCGGCCGCTCCTGGATCCCCGTCAAGCGCCACTGGCGGCTCAACGAGCGCCACTACGGCGCCCTTCAGGGCAAGAACAAGGCCGAGACGCTCGCCGAGTTCGGCGAGGAGCAGTTCACGACCTGGCGCCGCTCCTACGACACCCCGCCGCCGCCCATCGAGGCCGACTCGGAGTTCTCGCAGGCCCACGACCCGCGCTATGCCGATCTCGCGCCCGAGATCCGGCCCGAGACCGAGTGCCTCAAGGACGTGCTCGAGCGGATGCTCCCGTACTGGTACGACGGCATCGTCCCCGACCTCAAGGCCGGCCGGACCGTGCTGGTCGCCGCGCACGGCAACTCGCTGCGCGCGCTGGTCAAGCACCTCGACGGCGTCTCGGACGAGGACATCGTCGGCCTGAACATCCCCACGGGCATGCCGCTGCGCTACGAGCTCGACGAGGAGACGCTCAAGCCGACCGTCCCCGGCGGCGAGTACCTCGACCCCGAGGCCGCCGCCGCGGCCGCCGCGGCCGTCGCCGCCCAGGGCAAGAAGTAACCTGCTGTTTCCCTTCCGCGAAGGTTAACGGAGGGTGACTGCCTCATCGGCCCGGCGTTCGACGCCGGGCCGATTCGCGTTTAGGCTGGAATCGTGCCGAACAACGATGCGAGCCCTCGCCGGTCGAAACTCCGCAAGACCACCGCACGCGCGCTGGCGGGCCTGGCCGCCGGCGCGGCTTTCGGCGCCGCCTCGGCGGCGTTCGCGCTGGGCAAGGCCCGCAAGCCGTCGCCGCGCCACAGTGCGAGCGTCCCGCGTGACCGCAGGCCCTGGGCGGCGGCGATCGACCTGCTGCGCACCGGCGTGTGCCTGGTCGACGAGGCCAATCGAGTCCTGTACGCCAACGTCGCGGCCCGCGACCTGGGCCTGGTCGACGACGCCGAGATCACGTCGTTGACGCTGCGGGCGCTGCTGGCCCAGGCCAGGCGCTCGGGCCGCTTCCGCGACGCGGAGCTGGACGTCACTCCCCCGGGGATGGGTGAGCCTTCGGCGGTGCGGGCGCGCATCACTCCGCTGGCCGACGGCATCGCTGTGGTCGAGCTCCAGGACATCTCCGAGCTGCACCGCGTCGAGCGGGTGCGGCGCGACTTCGTGGCGAACATCAGCCACGAGCTCAAGACTCCGGTCGGGGCGATGCAGATCCTGGCCGAGGCGCTCAAGGACGCCTCCGAGGACCCCGACGCGGCGGCCCGCTTCGCCGACCGCATCCAGACCGAGTCGGCGCGCATGAGTCATCTCATCAGCGATCTGCTGGAGCTCTCGCGCCTCCAGGGCGCCGAGAAGCTGCCCGACCCCGAGCCGGTGTCGGTCGACCGGATCATCGCCGAGGCCTTCGACCAGACGCGGATCGCCGCCGAGAAGAAGGACATCGAGCTCAAGGTGAACGGCGTCTGGGGGCTCGAAGTGCTCGGTTCGGAGTCGCAGTTGGTGACGGCGATGAAGAATCTCGTGGACAACGCCATCGCGTATTCACCCGAGGGCACGTCGGTCGAGGTGACGACGTCGCTGTGCCGGCCGAGCGGCTCGGTGGCCAAGTCGCAGACGGTCTGCGTCGGTGTGCGCGACGAGGGGATCGGCATTGCGCCGGAGGAGCTGGACCGGATCTTCGAGCGGTTCTACCGGGTCGACGCGGCCCGTTCGCGAGCCACTGGCGGCACCGGTCTCGGATTGGCTATCGTCAAACACGTCGCGGTGAATCACGGGGGTCGTGTAGAGGTGTCCAGTATGCCCGATACTGGTTCAGTGTTTACCTTGATGTTGCCTGCGCGTTCCCTACCGGCCGACACCAAGGCACCGGAGCCGGTTGAAATCAACAAATCCGACGAAGTCTGCTAGGGAAGGTTGACCCGTGACCCGCGTGCTCGTAGTTGAAGACGAGGAATCGTTCTCCGACGCCCTGTCCTACATGCTTCGCAAGGAGGGCTTCGAGGTGTCCGTCGCCGCCGACGGCGACGCCGCCATCAAGGAGTACGAGCGCACCGGCGCGGACGTGGTCCTGCTCGACCTCATGCTTCCCGAGAAGTCCGGGACCGAGGTGTGCCGGGAGCTGCGGGCGAACTCGAACGTACCGATCATCATGGTCACCGCACGGGACTCGGAAGTGGATAAAGTGGTGGGTCTGGAGCTGGGCGCCGACGACTACATCACCAAGCCGTACTCCTCGCGCGAGCTTGTCGCGCGCATCCGGGCGGTCCTGCGCCGCTCGGCCGAGCCCGACGACCCGATCGTGACCGTCCTGGAGGCCGGACCGGTCCGCATGGACGTCGACCGGCACACCGTCTCGGTCGGCGGCGGCGACGTCCAGCTGCCGCTCAAGGAGTTCGAGCTGCTGGAGATGCTGCTGCGCAACGCGGGGAGGGTCCTCACCCGCGGCCAGCTCATCGACCGCGTCTGGGGGGCCAACTACGTCGGCGACACCAAGACCCTCGACGTCCACGTCAAGCGCCTGCGCTCCAAGATCGAGCCCGAGCCGGGCAAACCGAGGCACCTGGTGACAGTCCGGGGGCTCGGCTACAAGTTCGATCCGCACGCCTGATGCGGATACGCTGTCGGTCGTGAACTACCTTCCCGCGGACGACCGCTACGAGTCCATGCCGTACCGCCGCTCGGGGCGCAGCGGCCTGAAGCTGCCCGCCATCTCGCTCGGCCTGTGGCAGAACTTCGGGCACACCCGGCCCTTCGAGACCCAGCGCGACATCCTGCGCCGGGCGTTCGACCTGGGGGTGACGCATTTCGACCTGGCGAACAACTACGGGCCGCCCTACGGCTCGGCCGAGGAGAACCTCGGCCGCCACATGGCCGCCGACTTCCGGCCGTTCCGCGACCAGCTGGTGATCTCCTCCAAGGCCGGCTACGACATGTGGCCCGGCCCCTACGGCGACCACGGCTCGCGCAAGTACCTCGTCGCCTCGCTCGACCAGTCGCTCGCGCGGATGGGCTTGGACTACGTCGACATCTTCTACCACCACCGGCCCGACCCGGGCACACCGCTCGAGGAGACCATGGGTGCGCTCGACTCGATCGTGCGCTCGGGCAAGGCCCTGTACGTCGGCGTCTCGAATTACAACGCCGAGCAGGTGCGCGAGGCCGCGGCGATCCTGGCAGACCTCGGGACCCCTCTGCTCATCGACCAGCCGTCGTACTCGATGTTCAACCGCTGGACCGAGCGCGACGGGCTCCTCGACGCCCTCGAAGAGGTCGGCGCCGGGTGCATCGCGTTCAGCCCCTTGGCTCAAGGACTGCTCACGAACCGCTATCTCGACGGGATCCCCGAGGGTTCGCGGATGGACACCAACGTCTGGCTCAAGGACCGCCTCGACGAGGCCGCGCTCGCGCGCATCAAGGGCCTGAACGCGGTCGCGGCCGGCCGCGACCAGTCGCTGGCCCAGACCGCTCTGGCCTGGGCGCTGCGCGATGAGCGCATGACCAGCGTCATCATCGGGGCCAGCAGCGTCGCTCAGCTCGAGGACAATGTCGGCGCCGTCGCCGGCCTCGAATTCGGCGACGACGAACTCGCCGCGATCGACGAGTTCGCCGTCGGATAGCGACGGCGGCCGCGTGCGGCGCGGACGCCACAGGCGCCTGCGGGCACGAGGAAAGCCCGCGGGGTCCCGCGGGCTTTCGTGCTCACTTGATCTTGATCTTCTTGTGGCCCGGAGACGTCGTCTTCGGGATGGTGAGGCACAGCACGCCGTGCTCCAGCACGGCGCTGGACTTGTCCGCGTCGACGCCGTGCGGCAGGCGCACGGCGTACTCGAACTGGCCGCTGCGCCGAGTCGAGTGGCGGGCATTGCCCTCCATGTGCGACTCTCTGCGGTACTCGCCGCTCACGGTGAGCTCCTGGCCTTCCATCTCGATCGCGATCTCGTCGCGATCGACGCCTGGAACCTCGATGTCGACGTGGTACTCCTTGTCGTTCTCGCTCACGTCCGCCAGCGGCGTCCACGCCTGCTCGGTGACGTCCATGGACGGCAAGAACGAACCCATCATGCGGTTCATGTAGGCCGGGAAGTCGTCGAAGTAGGAGATCGGTTCCACCCGCTCCGTCGACCCTCTCCTGGCCGGCAGCCTTGCCATAGATCCTCCCAGTGGTCTCGAATCGCGCTTTCAGCGCCGATGCTATGGCGAAAATCCTTCACGCAAGTCCGATTCCCCGAATGAGCCGAGATCGACGCCAAGCCTCGAGCCGCGGTGCGCGAAGCCGCTCCGTGACAAGCCGACATGCAAGTCGTCCTCGGGAAGGAGACGGGTGTGAAGGGAATCCTTCGCTTGGGGGACGTGCGGGCCCTGCCGTCACTTTAGGGTGAATACATGCTCGAAATACAGGACCTCAAGAAGAGGTTCGGCGACACCGTTGCCCTCGACGGGGTGTCGCTGTCCGCCGAACCCGGTGAAGTGGTCGGATTCGTCGGCGCCAACGGCGCCGGCAAGACCACCACCATGCGCATCGCCATGGGCGTGCTCGCCACCGACGAGGGCCGGGCCCTGTGGAACGGCTCGCCCCTACTCCCCGGAAAGACCGTCCGCGTCGGATACATGCCCGAAGAACGCGGCCTCTACCCCAAGATGAAGGTCGGCGAGCAGATCGCCTACTTCGGCGAACTCCACGGCATGAGCCGCGCCGAAGCGAAGCGGTCCAGCGCCGACCTGCTCGAACAGCTCGATCTCACCGACCGCGCCGACGACCACGTCCAGGACCTGTCGCTGGGCAACCAGCAGCGCGTCCAGCTCGCCGTCTCCCTCGTCCACGACCCCGAACTGCTCATCCTCGACGAGCCGTTCTCCGGCCTCGACCCCCTCGCCGTCGACGTCATGGGCACCGCCCTCAAGCAGCGGGCCGTGGACGGCGCCCCCGTCCTGTTCTCCAGCCACCAGCTCGACCTCATCGAGCGGCTCTGCGACTCCGTGGCCATCATCGCCTCCGGGCGCATCATCGCCTCCGGCACCGTCACCGAGCTCAAGAAGCGCGAGACCAGGCAGCTGCGCGTCAGCGTCGAGACCGCCGAGGACCTGACCGCGGCCCTCCCCGGGACCGTCGTGCGCGACGGCGACGACTACCTCGTCGAAGACGCCGACGACCAGGCCGTACTCCAGGCCGCCATGGGCGCGGGCCGCGTCACGCACTTCGCCTACGACCAGCCCACCATCGCCGAGATCTTCCGAGAGGCGGTCGCCCGATGAGCCCCAAGAACACCGAGACGTCGAACCTGCGCGGCCTCTGGCTCGTCGCCGGCCGCGAGATCCGCGTGCGCGGCCTGTCCAAGGCCAACATCATCAGCGTCGCCGTCACCATCCTCGTCGTCGGCGTCCTCGCCGCCCTTCCGACGATCCTCTCCGGCGACGACACCACCAGGATCGGCCTCGCCGGCGATGAGGCCGCGGCGATGGAGCAGCAACTCGAGGCCAACCCCGACTACGAGCTCACCGTCTACGGATCCGTCGACGAAGCCGAAACGGCCGTCCGCGACGCAGAGGTCGACGCAGCCGTCGCAGACGGCAGGCTCTACGTCGAAAGCGGCGCCGACCGCGAACTCCGGGCCGTCCTCGAATCGGTCTACCAGTCCGCGGCGGTCCAGACGCGACTGGAGGACGCCGGACTCGACCAGAGCCAAATCCAGCAGGCGCTGGCCACCGAACCGCTGGAGACGGTCACCTTGTCGGACGCCGAAGTCGACAGCGCGCTAGACTACTTCACCGGCATGATCATCTCGGTCGTCATGTTCTTCATGCTCATGATGCCGGTGCAGTACATCGCGATGGGCGTCGTCGAGGAGAAGTCCAGCCGGATCGTGGAGATCCTGCTGACCAGCCTCAAGCCGTGGCAACTGCTGGGCGGCAAGGTCATCGGGCTCGGCGTGGTGGCGGCGGTGAACCTCGTCGCCATCATCGCCACCGGCCTCGGCGTCTCGGCCGCGACCGGACTCCTGCCCGACCTGCCGGAGGGGACGGCCACCGCGGCGCTGTCGACGCTCGGCTGGTGGGTGCTGGCGTTCGCGCTCTACGGCACGCTCGCCGGCGGCGTCGGGTCCCTCGTCTCGCGCCAGGAGGAGGCCGGGTCGGTGCTCGCACCGCTCACCACCGCGCTGATGATCGCCTATCTCGGCTCGATCTTCCTGCTCAACGCCCCCGACAGCTTGATCGCGCGGGGCCTGTCGATCGTGCCGCCGTTCTCGGCCATCGCGATGCCGACCCGCATGGCCGTCGCCGAGGCTCCGGTCTGGGAGGTGACCGTGTCGATCGGTCTGCTCGTGGTCAGCGCGCTCGGCGCGCTGGTCCTCGGCGCGACCCTCTACAAGCGCAGCATCCTGCACACCGGCTCGCGCTTGAAGTTCACCGACGCGCTCAGGCGCGCCGCATAGCGGACACCGCGGCGGCCCGGCTCCATCGGAGCCGGGCCGCCGCGGTGTCCGGGTACTACTCGACCAGGAAGAAGAAGTAGCCGAGGAAGACCACCATGAGGCCGTAGGTGATCGGGTGGACCTCTCTCCAGCGGCCCTTGGCGATCATGGTGATCGGGTAGAACAGCAGGCCTAGGGCGATGCCGTTCGCGATCGAGTAGGTCAGCGGCATCGCGACGACCGTGATGAACGCCGGAATGGCGTATTCGAGCTTGGCCCAGTCGATGCCGCCGAGCTGCTTGGCCATGAGCACGCCCACGATGATGAGCGCCGGGGCGGTGACCTCGCCGTAGCCCGCCACCAGTGTGAACACCGGGAAGGCGAACAGCGAGATCAGGAACCAGAAGGCGGTGGTGACCGCGGTCAGCCCGGTGCGCCCGCCCACCGACACTCCCGCCGAGGACTCGATGTACGAAGTCGTCGTGGAGGTGCCGAGCACGGCGCCGCCCATCGTGGCGATCGAGTCGGCCGCCAGCGCGCGGCCGGCGCGAGGGAGCTTGCCGTCCTTGAGCATCCCCGCCTGTCCGGCGACGGCGAACAGAGTCCCGGCGGTGTCGAAGAAGTCGACGAACAGCATCGTGAGGACGACGATGATCATCTTCGTCGTGAAGGCGTCGTCGATGCCGGAGAAGACCGCGCCGAAGGCGTCGAGATTCGGCGAGGAGTCCGGGAGCTCCAGCGGGATGTGGCCGGTGGCGACACCGAGGACGAGGGTCGCGAGCATCCCGTACAGGACCCCGCCCTTCCAGCCGAGGATCAGGAAGACGGCGGTGGCGACCAGGCCGAACAGCGTCAGCAGGACCGGCGCGGAGGTGAAGTCGCCGAGGGCGACGAGGGTTGCGCCGTCGCCTGTGACGATCCCTCCGCCCTGGAGTCCGATGAAGGCGATGAACAGGCCGATGCCGGCCCCGGTGGCCAGTTTCAACTGCGCCGGAATGGCGTTGATGATCGTCTCGCGTACACCGGTGACCGCGAGGACGAAGAAGATGAGGCCGGAGACGAAGGTGCCGACAAGGGCGGTCTGCCAAGGGATTCCCATGGTGAGCACGACGCTGAAGGCGAAGAACGCGTTCAGGCCCATGCCGGGTGCGAGCGCGATCGGATAGCGGGCCCACAGGCCCATGACCAGGCACCCGAGCGCGGCGGCGAGAGCTGTCGCGGTGAAGATCGAGCCGGGGTCGGGGACGAGCCCGGTGGCGAAGCCCGCGTCGACATCGCCCTCGCCGAGCGCCTCGGCGAGACCGAAGCTGAGGATTCCGGGGTTGGCGGCCAGGATGTAGGCCATCGCCAGGAAGGTGGTGGTGCCGGCGAGGATTTCGCGTTTCCAGGAAGTCCGGTTCTCGCTGAGGCGGAAGTAGCGGTCGAGCGCGCCCTGTGCGGGACGCGACTTCTCTTCGGTTGCCATAGGCGGGCATCTCCTTGAAAGGTGCTTTGGATGCCGGGCAGCTGGCACCTCGGGAGCGGTGGATGATCGGATTCGGCGATGAATCTGCCGGTAATCTACCGTGTTCGCGGCGGAATGGCGAGTGCCCCTTGGTTGGGTGCGAGGCGATCTGAGACGAAATGACGCCCCGGAACCAGGGGGGCGGTTCCGGGGCGTCTTGGGCCGAGCCCCCGGTGGCAGGATTCCGGGGGCTCGACAAGGACCGCACCGTCAAGCAGCGGGCGGTAGTCCTGGGGATGTCTTCCCTGAGACAGTTGCTAAACGCGGGAGCGCTTCACTCGGTTGCATAACGTTTCGGTAACGGCCGCAGGGATTCGTGAAACCCCTGCTACCAGTCCTGTGCGGCCTGACGACGACGCATGACGAGGAACAGGACGGCACCGGCACCGGCCAGCGCGGCGGCCGCGACCAGGGTGACGGTCAGCGGGCTGCCGGTCGTGGGCAGCGTGGCGGTCGGCGTGGTCGAGGCTTCGCCGGGGCTGGTCTCGTCGTCGCCGGGGGAAGTGGTCTCTTCGCCGGGCGTCTCGGACTCCTCGGGCGTGGGCGAGGTCTCGACGTCGGTGGGCTCGCCGGGGCAGGCGTGCGTGACGTTGAAGAACTTCGCCGAGGTCTCCGCCTCGGCGTCGGCGTCGAGCAGGATCCAGCCGGCAGGCAGGCCGATGTATGCATGCTTGTAGTTCGGGTCGCTTGGCTTGCCGGTGGGGACGAGCTCGGCGTCAACCGTCGTCGTGGAACCTTCACCATCGCTGAATGTAGCGGTCACTGAGACGAAGTCCCCGTTGTCGGGCAGGACGAAGACCCATCCGTCGAAGTCGGCGGGTTTGTCGGCCGGGATGTGCTCGTCCTCGCCGCAGAGCTGCTCGAACTCTTCGGAGTCCGCGGTCTGGTCCTTGTGGGCTTCGTTGAGGGGGATGGTGTGGTCGTCGGCCTCCGCGGCGGTGGCCAACATCAGGGTTCCTGCCACTCCGACCGCTCCTGCTGCGGCCAGCGTTCCGAGCCTCTTGAAGGGTTGCTTGATTTTCACGTTTGGGTTCTCCGTTATCGATCTGCCGTTGGATCAAACGTGCCGGGTTCGATGTGGGCAGTATGTGAACGCGAGAGAGACACATGAGGTTGCATTGCGTTTGAATAACGAGCTGTTCGGATGATGGGGAGTGGTCCGCCCGGTGCGCCCGGAGGGCTCCGGAGTGAAATCCTTGAGGCATGTCGGACGACCTGAAACTGACCTATGACGGCGCCCCGCGGGCCTGGCACGAGGGACTGCCGATCGGCAACGGCCGCATCGGCGCGATGCTCGTCGGACCCCGGATCACTCTGAACGAAGACGGATTCTGGTCGGGCACGGGAGATTGGGCCGTGCCAGCAGGGGTCGCGGGCATCGCCGCCGAGGCCGCAGAGGCGGTTCGCCGAGGCGACCACTTCGCCGCCGACCAGCTGCTGACCCGGATGCAGGGCGCGAACGTGCAGGCGTACCAGCCTGCCGGGGCGCTGCGCATCGTCCACTCAGACGACGCCGAACCCGAACGGCGCGAACTGGATCTGCACGACGGCGTCGCCACCGTGGAGCGGGGGCGGGTGCGCTGCGAGGCGCTGGCCTCGGAGCGTTTCGGGGTGCTGGCGCTGCGCTGGAGCGCGGACGAGGCGTTCGAGCTGTCACTGGACTTCGAATGGCCGCACCGCAGCGGCTCGACGCTCGCCGACTTCGACGAGTTCACCTTCACCGGCCACGCGCCCCGCAGCGTCGCCGACGGCGTGCCGGACTATTCCGATCAGACCGGGACGCTCGGCATCTGCCTGAACGCGCAGCTGCGCTGCGACGGCGATCTGGCGCCCCGGGACGGCGGCTACCGGTTCACCGGCTGCCGCGAAGCCGTGGTGTTCTTGGCGATGCGCTCCGGGATCGACGCGAATGAATTGCTGCCGACCGTGCAGCGCGAGTCGCGCCACGCCGCCGCGAACGGCTGGAAGACCGTCTTCGACGACCACGTCGCGGCGCACCGCGAGGTCATGGACCGGGTGCGGCTCACCATCGACGGCGGTTCCCCGACGGCGGCGACGGACGAACGGCTGCGGCGGCGCGCGGCCGGGGAGGCCGACGAGGCGCTCGGGGTTCTGGCCTTCCAGTTCGGCCGGTATCTCCTGGCCGCGTCGTCGCGACCGGGCACGCAGGCGGCGAACCTCCAGGGCATCTGGAACGACGAGGTAACGCCGCCTTGGAGCTGCGACTACACGACCAACATCAATGTGGAGATGAACTACTGGCCGGCCGAGACGTGCGCGCTGCCGGAGTTCCACGGGCCTCTGTTCGACCTCGTCGACGACTTGGCGCGCACCGGGACCGGGACCGCGCGGGAGCTCTACGGCGCCAGCGGCTGGTGCTGCCACCACAACACCGACTTCTGGCGGCTGACCACGCCGGTCGGAGACAGGTCGTGCTGGGCGGCCTGGCCGATGGCGGGCCTGTGGCTGTGCATGCACCTCGCCGAGCACTGGCGGTTCTCGCGCGACGAGGAGTTCCTCGCCGACCGATTCCCGGTCGTCCTCGGCGCCGCGCGGTTCGCGCTCGACCGGCTCAGCGAAGGCGCGGACGGACGGCTCGTGACGAGTCCGGCGTCGAGCCCGGAGAACGAGTTCGTCACGCCGGAGGGCAACTCGGCGATCGACGAGACGACGGCGATGGACGCGACGCTCGTGCGCGAGCTGTTCGAGTTCGTGCTCGAAGCCGCCGACGTCGTGGCCGAGACCGTCCACGGCGAGAGCCTCGCCGTGGTCGCCGAGGTCAAGGAAGCGCTGCCGCGCCTGACCGAGGTGAAGATCGGCGCGGACGGCCGGGTCCTGGAGTGGGCCGACGAACGCGAGGAGGCCGAGGTGCACCACCGGCACGTCTCGCACCTGTACGGGCTCTACCCGGGCACGTCGTTCGCGGACTCGCCTGAGCTGCAGGAGGCGGCGAAGCGGAGCCTGGAGGCTCGCGGCGACGCCGGGACCGGGTGGTCGCTGGCGTGGAAGACGGCACTGTGGGCGCGGCTTCGCGACGGCGACCGGGCGCACGCGCTGCTCGGGGAGTTCCTCACGCCGGTCGGCTTCCGCACGTCCGAAGTGGAGTACGCCGACGGCGGGGTCTACGCGTCGCTGTTGTGCGCGCACCCGCCGTTCCAGATCGACGGCAACTTCGGGACGACCGCCGCGATCGCCGAGATGCTCGTGCAGTCGCACCGCTCGAAGGACGGCGTGCCGCTCATCGAGCTGCTGCCGGCGCTGCCGAGCGCCTGGCCGGACGGTGCGGTCGAAGGGCTGCGGGCCCGCGGCGGCGTCACCGTCCGGCGGCTGTGCTGGGCCGCGGGCGAAGTCACCGAACTCGAACTCGAGGCCACGGCTCTGGCCCGCGTACGGGTGGCCGTGCCCGGCTCTGACGAACGCGAGGTGCGGCTGGACGCCGGGGAGCGCTGGAGCCTCTGATACGCGAAAGGGCGGCCGGGACCCTCTGAGGGTCCCGGCCGTTGGGTATGAACGGTATGAAGATCTGTTCTCGGGTCAGCAGGCGGTCGTTGTCTCGTGCCCGAACACCGTGACGCCGCATACGCTCCAATGGAAGGCGCCGGTGGCGTCCACGTTCACCAGTGAGACCCCGCTGTCGGATCCCACCGGTTCACGCTCGTCGCTGACGGAATTGTCGCAATCCTGAACGCCGCCGGAGGAACCGACAGAGACCCCGCACACCTTCCAGCGGGCGAAGTTCCTCAGGTCGACGTCGGCCACCGGCGACATGCCACCGGGGGCCTCCGAGACCTCGGGCACTTCCCGGTCGAACGCCTCGGGACCGGTTCGGCCGCTGTCGAAGACGCTGCGGCAGGCCGGATCGACGGCCGGACCTGCGGACTCCTCGCCGCACAGCTCCGACACCGGCGTCGGGCCCGTCTCCACTGACGCGACCGTCAGCCAATCGGGCGTCGAGGCCGCGGCCGAGGCTGGGACGACCGCGGCGGCCGCGAGTCCAACCGCGGCAACAATCTTGTATCGCATGGATCTCTGACCTAACAGAACTGGTTCCCGACTCGGACGGCGAATGCGGACGCTAGAAGTCGCCTTGGTCGACGCCCTTGGACGGCTTGCCGGGGCCGTCGTTCTGCTCAGCGTTGGCGCAGTCCTGGCCGTCCACCTGGGTGAGCACGTTCTGGCCGCAGATCTGCCACTGCGCGGCGTCCGATCCGTCCGCGTTGATCAGCGACAGGTCGCCCGCGTCGGTGCCCGAGCCGCTGCCCGCGCCGTCGGAGTTGTCGCAGTCCTGGCCGTTCGGCTGAGCCAGAACGTTCTGGCCGCAGACCTGCCAGTGCGCGGCGTCGGATGCGTCCAGGTTCACCAGGCTGAGATCGCCGGCGTCGACACCGGAACCGTCGCCGCCGTCCGAGCCCGAGTTGTCGCAGTCCTGGCCGCCGGGCTGCGCCAGCACGTTCTGACCGCAGACCTGCAGCTGAGCGGCGTCGGAAGCGTCCAGGTTCACCAGGCTGAGATCGCCCGGGGAGACCTGGGCCATGGCGGGCGCGGCGCCTCCGAGAGCGGCGATGCCGGCGGCCGCGAAGGCGGCAGCGGTGGTGGTCTTGATCATGGTGTTCATGTTCCTTTCGTTTCTTTGTCTGTGCGGGCCGAGATCCGACCCGCCTAGTGGTCGTTGCGAGCGGCCGTATGGCACCGCTCTTAGTCGTTGGCGCACATCTGGTTGAGCAGCGGCGAGACGCCGACGTTCTGGCCGCAGACCTGCCAGTGCGCCGCGCCGGAGGCATCGGCGTTGATCAGCGACAGGGCGCCCGCGTCGACACCCGAGTCATCGGTGCCCTGGTCACTGTTGTCGCAGTCCTGCCCGTAGGGCTGGGCGAGCACGTTCTGGCCGCAGACCTGCCAATGCGCCGCGTCGGAGGCATTGACGTTGACGAGGCTGAGGTCGCCGGCGGCGACGCCCGCGTCCTGAGCGGCGATGGCCGGTCCGGCGGCGCCCACGGCGGCGATGCCGGCGGCAGCTGCGATGACAATGGACTTACGCATGTTCGTCCTCCTGGTTCGATGAAGTCTCAGTCGGTTCGACGGGGCGGGCCTCAGCGCGACCCGCCCCGACAGGTCGTGCGGTACGGCTAGTTGCCGTTGTCGCACTGCTGGTCGAGCAGCGGCGAGACGCCGACGTTCTGGCCGCAGACCTGCCAGTGCGCCGCGCCGGAGCCGTCGGCGTTGATCAGCGACAGGGCGCCCGCGTCGACACCCGAGTCCGAAGCCGAGCCGCCGTTGTTGTCGCAGTCCTGGCCGTTCGGCTGGGCCAGAACGTTCTGGCCGCAGACCTGCCACTGCGCCGCGTCAGAGGCGTCGACGTTTACCAGGCTGAGATCGCCCGCGTCGACACCCGACTCGGCGGCGACGGCGGGAGCGGCTGCGCCGATGGCGGCGATGCCGGCGGCGGCTGCGACGGTGAGAACCTTGCGCATGATGCTTTTCGTTTCCTTCTTGGTTGTGCGCCCGAGAGTTCGGGCGTCTTCCTTTTTGGATTCGGCGGACTTCATGTGAAGGCAGCCGGTGTGGGCCTTACCGCGCGTCGGCGCGCCGGACACCGCCGAGGCGGAGGCCTCGCACGATGCAACCGAGTGGGATCGAACAGCACTGCCAGTGCGCTGCGGGCTCCCCGCGCCGACGCGCGGAGGCGCTAGTCCGGGGCGACGGACAGCTCGGCGGCGCGGTCCATTGGCCACCCCGATTCCCTGATCACCGCTCGGGCGAACGACACCTGTTCGCCTGCGGTGGCCGGGGAGACGTCGACGGCGGCGTTGCCGCCGTCCACACTGATACCGGCGGTCGAGCCAGCGGCTCCACCGGGGATGATCTTCAGGTCAGGCATCGCGGGTCCGTGATCGCTCCACGGTCGCGCGACCTTGGCGCCCAGTGCGCGCAGCACCTTGTCGTCCGCAGCCGTCTCCTGCGCCTCGGCCGAGGCGGCAGTGCACTCGAGGTCGGCGGCCGACCGGTCGTATGACACTCCTTGCTGGAGTGCCGCCGCCACCTCGGTGGAGTCGGATACCTGCTGGAGCGAGGTGAGGCTCGGCTGTCCTTGGCCGGAGGCGAGGACGCTCCCGGGAAGCGTCGCGTCGCGCGGCGGCACAAGGCCATCGGTCACCAGTCGCGCCAGCGCATTGACCTCTTCGGTCGCGGGCGCGACAGTCTCGTAGACACCGGACACCACTTCGTCGGGACGCTCCAGGACGGAGGACGTTTCCTTGACCAGGGATCCCAACAGCGGTGTCGCTACTCCAGCGGCACTGTCTCCGACGGACATGCCGTTCGACAGGTCGGTGCGCGCTTCGTCGTGCAGTGCAGTCTGCACGGATTCCACCGGCTCTTCCACCAACGAGCCCACCGGTTCGGTCAGACCCGACACCAGCCCCGGTGACGTCCCCTCGTCCGCCGGTGTCCGATGTCCCTGCTGGTTTTGCGGGACCAGTCGCGCGGCCAGGCGCGACATGTCGGACACTTCGGCGGTGAGCGGATCGGTCAGCGCGGCAAGGCCTGTCGTCTCGGCGGTCTCGTCCGATGCCCAAGCGATGGTCGCCATGCTCAAGGCCCCCAGAAGGAGGGAACCGAATGCTCCGAGCGCGGCGCCGAGGAGGAGCCGGGGCACGCCGAGGCGGCGAGTGATCTCACAGCCCCGCATGATGAGTCCCATGCTCTTCCTCCTCGTCCTGAACCTGAGCGCGAGCGGCTTGCCGCTCGCACTTAGAAGAACGAATGTGGCGGAATCGGGGATACGGGGCTGTCGAGATTTTCTAGTCCGAATTTGGACGACAAGGACTCACGAATTGCCTCCGGCCCCAGGAAGCACTGCTTAACAGACTGTTTACACGACCTCAACGAAGGAGAAATTGGCTCTTGGGAGCGTGGCAGCGTTCGCGCAACCACGAGAAGGGCTCCCACCTGATGATCAAGGCCGAGTACATCTGGCTCGACGGCACCGAGCCGGCCGCAAAACTGCGTTCCAAGACCAAGATCCTCGAAGCGGGTGCGGAGCCGCCGATCTGGGGCTTCGACGGTTCCTCCACGAACCAGGCGGAGGGCAACTCCTCCGACTGCGTGCTCAAGCCGGTCAAGGTCGTGCCGGACCCGATCCGCGGGGGCGAGAACATCCTGGTCCTGTGCGAGGTCCTCGACACCGACTTCACCCCGCACCCGACCAACACCCGCGCGGCCACCGCCGCCACCGCCGAGAAGTACGCCGGCCAGGAGTCCTGGTTCGGCATCGAGCAGGAGTACACGTTCATGGTGGGCTCGCGCCCGCTGGGCTTCCCGGAGGGCGGCTACCCGGCCCCGCAGGGCGGCTACTACTGCGGCGTCGGCGCCGACGAGATCTTCGGTCGCGAGATCGTCGAGAAGCACCTGGACAACTGCCTGACCGCGGGCCTTCCGATCTCGGGCATCAACGCCGAGGTCATGCCGGGCCAGTGGGAGTTCCAGGTCGGCCCCGCCTCCGCGCTCGACGTCTCGGACTCGCTGTGGCTGGCGCGTTGGCTGCTCTACCGCACCGCCGAGGAGTTCGGCGTGTCGGCGACGATCGACCCGAAGCCGGCGAAGGGCGACTGGAACGGCGCCGGGTGCCACACCAACTTCTCGACCAAGGCGATGCGTGACGACTACGAGCCGATCATCGCCGCCTGCGAGGCGCTGGGCGCGAAGGCCGAGGAGCACGTGAAGAACTACGGCCACGGCATCGACGAGCGCCTGACCGGCCAGCACGAGACGGCGCACTGGAGCCAGTTCTCCTACGGCGTCTCCGACCGCGGCGCCTCGATCCGCATCCCGTGGCAGGTTGAGAAGGACAAGAAGGGCTACCTCGAAGACCGCCGCCCCAACGCCAACATGGACCCGTACATCGTCACCCGCATGATGGTCGACACGGTCTGCAGCGCCCTCGAAAAGAAGGGCCTCGTCTAACCGAGACGACTCCAAGTGAGCACCTGTAGGGGGCGCCGTGCTTTGCGCGGCGCCCCCTACATTGTTCGGATGCGTTCCGGACTTCCCGGTGAAGCCGGATCGCCAAGTGAACGGAAGTTTCGCCGGTCACTGCATCAGTGGCGAGTGCCTCGTCGGCTCGGGTACACCTACACGCGGCAAGGCAAGCTGGCCACCCTACCGTTCAACTTTGGAGTTCGAGGGCCAGGGCGCCGGATCGCTCATAGCCCCATTCACACCAGAACGTGCCCGCCTCGGCCTCAAGTTCGAAGACGCCCATGGTTCGCCGTCCACTCATATCGCATCGCAGCGACCCGACCCTCACCGTGGGTCCTCCAGTCGCGATCCACGGCGTCAAGCTCGAAGTCCCTTGCCGGAGGCACTCGCCGAGTGTCTCGGAGTGGAGCTCGAATTCGAAGCGCCCATCAGAAAGCGCGGTTCCCGAGACTTGGGCCGCCGACTGCTTGTTCGCACGGGAGACCAGGTCCAAGGCGGCCTCGCCGACAGTGGTGCCGACGATATCGACCTCCAACACTATGAGGCGGCGGTCGGCGCGGCGAATGGTGCGGACCTCGCCGAAGCGCTGCCTGGTGCGAGAACGCAGCACCAGCCGGCTGTCGACCGACTGCGGCAGCAGGTCTGACGCCGAGCGGAGTTCGGCGTCGAGCAGCGCGGCAGTGCCGATGCAGTCAAGGCGGTTGGTCCTCGGGGGCGTGATTGCCTCCCAGTCCTCGGTGCGGATGTCGCTCCGCAGCATGGCGAGATCGACTCGGTAGCGGTCGAACGTCAGGCCGCCTCCCGTGCGCTCCGGCCGCAGTTGCGTCCCCGTGGACACCGAGCGCAGCACGAGCGGGGGCCGCCGAGTGCCGTGGACGACGACCTCGACGGCCTCGGTATCCACGCGCTCGGCCGTCAGGCGCAGTGCCTCCTCCGGAGCGGCCCGGAGGGTGGACTGACCGGTAGCGACGAGGCTGTCGAAGAGCTCGCTGTGGCGACGTGCGAGCTCGTCGGAGGAGTACTGCTTCGCTTTCTTGATAGCATTGGCACCCAATGTTTTTCGGAGGTCAGCGTCGGCCATCAGGCGTCGCAGGCCGTCAGCGAGGGAGGCGGCGTCGGCCTCCACCAAGAGCCCGTCCACGCCGGAAGTGATTATCTCGGGCGGTCCGGAGTGGACGTCTGTGGAGACGACCGGGACACCCATCGACATGGCTTCGACGATGCTGACACCGAAGGACTCGACGCGCGAGGACGAGACGCCGATATCCGCCTTGGCCCATTCGGCGAACGCGGGGATCGCAGGTCCGGGCACGAGGATGCGGTCGTGGAGGCTGAGACGGTCCACTTGGCGGCGCAGCGATCCGGATTCGGGTCCGCGGCCGAAGATCCGCAGACGCCAATCGGGAAACTCGGCGGCGAGGGAGGCGAACGCCTCGATCAGCAGGTCGTACTGCTTGATCGGCGCGAGTCGACCGACCGCCACCGCGAGCTTCGTGCCGTCAGGAAGGGGTTCGGCAAGGGTGTCGACGATGGCGTTGGGCAGGACGTGGATCTTCTCTGACGATTCCGGAGCGTTCCGCGCCAGGCCTTGGCGGGCGTACTCGGTCAGGACCTCGATGGCGTCCATGCGCTCGTAAACGCCGCGCATCTGCTCGTTCAGCTGCTTGTTGTGGCTGCCGGGGTCCTCGTGGATCTGGCAGATCTTCACCATGTCCGCGGGCGCGAACTCGGCGATGTAGGCGGCCAGTCCGGTGCGGGTGGAAATGACGACATCGGTTTCGAGTTCGCTGAGGACGCGCGCGACCTCGTCCTCAACGTAGCCGTTGAAACGCTTGTAGAGCTCCTCCCGCAGCGGAATGACCTTCGCCGGACGGTCCCAGCCGGGCAGCTTCGGGGTCGTCTTGTCGCCGCTCATCGCGACGCGCGTGATAACCCGGAACCTCAGGTGTTCGGAGATCGACAAGTCGGTACGGGTGGGGCTGTTGAACACCGAGATGATCTCGACGTCATCGCCGCGCCGCATCAGGCCGTCCGCGAGTGCGAGCGTGGCCCGAGCCGTACCTCCCAGCCCGTTCATCTCGGTCATGAGAAAGGTGATGCGCATGGCATCCGATCTCCCGTCTGGCAGTGGTCAGCTCACGCCGGATCGTACTCTTCGGCTGCCCCCCGGTCCTTGGCGAGTTGTTCGAAGCGGCGCGCATTCTGGTGGCGCTCGTGCTCGACGGCGGCCAGGATACGTCGCAGAAGCAGTTCGGTCCGCTCCTCGTCGACCTCCTGCTCGGCTACTTGCTGCTCGGCGGCGGCCCGGGCCTCGGCCTCACTCCAGCGACGGCTCTCGCTCTCGTCGAGGTCCCTGACCCGGCCGAGGACGCGAAACAGGACTGCGAGCACCGCGAGGTTCGAAATCATGAGGCCGGCCCAGGCGGCGGCTTCGTAGCCGAGCACGCCGACGGCGAGCGCGACACCTTCAACCACCGCGACCAGGCAGAGCGCCGCGAGTTGGCGGCGGGTGAACCACCGCTTGAAGAAGCGTCGCAACATCGAAGTTCCTCCGATTTTCTCGAGTTCGTGAAGTAGGTGGGCGCGGAGCACCGACACCCATGGTCAGGCCCGCAGACCGCCTGCGAGCAGCTGGCTCTTGAGCAGGCGCTGGTACCACTCGTAGCTGAAGTGGTCTCGGACGTGACGCTGCCCGCGGCGGCTCTGTCTTATGAAGGCACCGAGGTCGGCGCGGTACTTGTCGATGAGGTTCTTGACTTCGTCTGGCTCGCAGTACAGGGCACCTTCCCCGAAGGTCGACCTGAAGACCTCGGGCAGGATCACAACGCATCCGGAGGCCATGGCCTCGAGAATCGCGCGGCCGAAAGCCTCGATGCGGATCTCGTTGGGGAAGTAGATCCAGAAATCCAGCTGAAACAGGAAGTCCTTGACGTCGGTCTCATCGTAGCCGTAAGCGACCCAGTTCGAAGGGAGCTTGCCGCCGAGGACTTCGAGCGGAGTGGAGACACCGCCCATGTTACGGAAATCGTAGTCCGGGTCGTCGGGGTAGATCCGCAGCATCGCCTTGGGGTCGCCGGGCCATTTGGTGACATGGTCGCGGGAGTGGCGGCCGAGGACGGGGATCTCGGAGCGGAAGTCGTCGCGGACGATCTCCCATTCGTCGGGGTCGAGGATGCCGGGAAGGTCGAACGGTTCGAGCCGGCTCGGGGGGACGGGCGCTTCGATGAGGGCCTGGCGGGCTTGGGGCCCTTGGGGTATCCAGCTGGGCTCGACGCCGAACCAGCGTTCGGCGTTAGCCTCGCAGTGATCGACGAAATAGCGTAGGTCGCTGCCGTCGGCCTCGCAGGGCGGCTGGTTGGCGTGGATGAAAAGGCTGCGAACCCGACTCTTGACCTCGATGACCCGGTCGAATTCGAGGACGAGGGGGTAGCGGACGATCAGGGTGTCGATGTCGGCTTCGTCGGAGGGGACAAGGAGGTCGACGGTGCCGCTGTCGACGAGTGCTTGGACGGGGGCGCAGACCCTGCGGGTGATGGGTGCCATCATGCGGACGGCTTCGAGGTTCATGACGCCAATGCGCAGGCCGAGGCGCCGGGCCGCGGTGATCTCTTCCAGCATGGACTTGGCTGGGCCGCCGAAGGGGCGCCAGTCGCTGGCGAACACGAGGTCGTACTTCGGCGAGGCCTCATCTCGCATCGCCAAGGGCAGTGCGAAGGGCCGCTCGTCGCCGGGTTCGAAGTGGATCGGTTCATCGGCTTCTTCGCATCGTTTGTGCCACTGGCGGTAGCCCGAGCGATACGCGGTGAAGGCCTGGCTCGTCTCTGCCTCTTCATATTCGACGTGGGGCACGAATTCGCGCTCATCAGGCGTGAGGGCGAGGACTTTGGTGCGCGAGAAGTCGACCGAGCCCTTGCCGTAGGCCGTGCGGATGCGGCTCGCATACTCTTCCAGGGCTTCGGACCCGACTTCGTCGAAGTGGCCGATGCGTTCGACCACGCTCGCGCGGAACATGAGGATCTTAGAGTGGATCTCGGGGCGCACGGCACCGAAGGGACCGATGCGCAGGTCCGCGGTCGCCCGGAGTCGGGCGGCACGGGCGGCGACTGCGGATTTGGACCGGAGGATGCGCCGCATCTGGGTCTCGATCATATGGGGTACGCACCAGTCGTCAGGGTCGAGCACCAGGATCAACTCCCCCGTGGCAGCCTCGATGCCGCAGTTGACCAGGGCGCCGTACTGGGTCTGGTTTGTCTCGATGACACGTCCCTCGGCAATCGCGTCGACCAGGCGGCGCGTTTCTGCAGCAAGTTCACGAGAAGTGATCACGAGCAGTTCAAGCTGAGGGTGGTTCTGGCGCAGCACCGATCGAAGCGCGGCGGTCGGCTCGGCATCACCTACGGGCACGATGACGCTGACTTTCTTAGCGATCCTGGAGCGGCGTCGGTCTCTGGCTTCCAGCCTTGAAAGGAGGGTCCCCTCGCGCTCACCCACGGAGCACCTCGTGAGGAGCAGGTGCTCGAGGGTACGGAGCCAGGCTCGGATGACCCTGCCGGGGCGCAGCAATCGGTTGCATTCCAGCATCGCGCCGACGGCCCGGTGCGCCCGGTCGCAATGCTCGAAGAGCCCATCGGGCTTCGCGTCCGATAGACGGAACTTCGCTGACAGATGAAGGTACATGCCCTGGTGGTGCGAATCAAGGTGCTCTTTGGATTCGGCGGCGAGGAACGCATAGATCCTCAAGGCGTCAGCGAGGTCGTCGTCCGTGAGGCGCTGAACGGCCAGGGCTCGTGCGAGTTCAGCCAGGTAGAAGGGCTCAATACGATGCCCCTCGCTCTCGCCGAAACCGAGTTCACCACGATCGAGCAACTCAAGCAACGTCTCGAAGCCGATCGCAGGGGACACCGCCCGGGCCGCGAGAACGTCCCGGATCTGCCTCGATCCGAAGCGGATCGCGGTCTCGCCCAGCGACCGGGGATTGCGTCGCAGCGCTACAGCGACGTGGTCGTCGATGAACTGGGAGCGCAATGCGGGTGAGGCGTAATCCATGTGGCTTCGTTCAGGGTCGAGAAGGGGCAGGGGGTTCACCTTGCAAAGGCTAACAAGGCAAGGCCATCCGCGCGGCCCACGCCAGAGGAGGTGGCAGCCCAGGAGGGCCCGGCGAGGTGGGCGACACCGGTGAACTCTGGGTAAATGCTAGCAATATGCCTTGCAAACACGACAATGCAGGGTCCATTTCTCCACGGTTGCTGACTTATGTGATGAATCGCACTGAATTGATTGCGTGCAGGCTCCAACCTCTATCAGGTCGCCATTTATCGGAAAAGGAGCGATTTCGAATCCAAGCTAGTCCCTATTGGGCATATTCTGATCCGGCGCCTAGGCGTTACGCACCACCGCACCTGCGCCACACCAGCCCGGCGATGCCTGAATCATCGACACGAACCGGCCCTATGATCCCGAGGCCCCCTTCCCTACGGGACCCTCGGCTGAAGACAAGACCGCCGTTCCGGGCGCCGCGCGCGGTCCCGATCGCCTACAACGCGCCGCTCAGCGACCTGACCGCGGGGGCCGACTACACAGTCCGCAGAATCAATTCGACGGTCGGTGGGCCGGTTCGTCCAGTCGGTTGAGCTGGAGCTACGTGAACGACTTCGCCTGATCAGAACGTCTCCGCGCCGCGGGAACGCGCCGCTGAGACGTCCGCGAAATCTCTAGGCTCAGTGATTGGTTTCGCCGAACACAGCGTCTATCACCCTGGCGGATGCGGCGCCGTCGTCCCAGGTGCAGAACCTCTCGCGAAACCCGCGGTAGCGTTCCTCGTACTCCGCCTTGATCCTGTCGATCTCCGTCATGGCGTTGCGGAGCGAGTCTTCGTCTTCCAGGAGCGGCCCCGGCGACTCAGCTTCAAAGTCGAAGTAGAAGCCCCGCAATTGGTCCCGGTACTGCTCCAGGTCATAGGTATAGAACAGCATCGGCCTGCCGGTGTTGGCATAGTCGAACATCAGCGACGAGTAATCGGTGATGAGGATGTCCGAGGCACACAGGAGATCCTGGACGTCCGGGAACTCGGAGACGTCCACAACGCAGTCGCGAAGTGAATCGGGAAGGCTCGTGGTGACGTTCGCGTGCTTGCGGAACAGGACGCTCCAACCATCACCGAGAGATTCCGCCAGTGCTCGCAGGTCGCACTGGAGGTCGAGCGTGTATCTTCCGCGCGATCCGAACGCCGTGTCACGCCAAGTCGGCGCATACAGCACGATCTTGCGGTCGCCCGGCAGGCGGAGCCGCTCCCGGACCTCGGAGTAGAGCGATTCGGCCTTGTCGCCGTAGAAGCGGTCGTTCCTCGGCAGTCCCGTCTCCAGCAGGCTTCCCTCGTAACCGAACGCGCTGCGCATGATCGGCGTGGTGTAGTCACTGGCGGAAATCATGTGGTCCCACATCGCCGACTCGCGCACCAGCCTGTCTCGGTAGAACGGGTTTGCGAACTGGACCTCATCGATATCGAGCCCGATCCGTTTGAGCGGAGTGCCGTGCCAAGTCTGGACTACAATCTGACCCGGTGCCTTCTCGAACCATTCCGGCAGATGAGTACTCGCGACGATGTATCGGCATTGCGCCATGAGCCGGTAGTATTCGCGACTGAACTTCGCTACAGCCCGAGCGCCTTCGGGGACGGACACCTGCTGGTCGTCCGAGACGACGAAGTGTTCGAGGGCGTCTCCCCTCGCCTGCAACTCCTCGAAGATCTCTCGTGGACTGTCAGCGAACGACTGGCCGCGGAACACCTCGTAGAGCACGGCGTCGCGAAGCGTTCCTTTGGACTCCGGATAGTCGATCTGCTGAAGCCGCCACTGGTTGGTCTTGCCGACCTCGTCGTCCGCGATGTCCCACCCCACCACCAAGACCGCTTCCTTCATGCCCTTGGCGATGATATCGAAGGGGCGCCCCTGGATGCGGGTGCCGATCGGAAATGTGGCCCTCGGATCGTTCTTGATGGCCACGGGACGTTCCATCTCCGCGCCGGTCTCGAGGCCCATCGTCCACCATCCGCGCCGGATCGGGACGGTCGCTCCGAAGCGCTCGACAAAGGCGGGCGCGATCTCACAGGTGTAGCCGCGGCGGATGCGGCGCATAGGAAACCGCAGCGCTTCACCGGTCTTGGGAAGCCGTAGGAGCAGTGCCGCGTCTGAGCCGGGCATCGGATCCTCGACGTGCAGCCGGAGGCCGCCGTTGCCGGTCCACTCCGCGCTCTCCAATGTGGGACGTACCGCGCCTTGCCACAGCCTGACAACGCCCGACTTTGTCCTACGCACGAACAACTCTTCGGAGAATCTCCCCTTGCGGCGCACCTCGAAGCCGTCTGCCGCATTGAGATCGTGGGTTCTGCCGTTCACCTCATCGACGACGACGGCACGCCAGACCGAGTACCGCTCGTGGCCGTGCTCGGGCGGCAGTGCCAGCGCCGAGTGCGGAATGGTCACCGATTTCTGCCGAGTGGAGCGCTCGACGCCGCTGAACGGAAAGCGTTGTGTGGTAGTCCCATCGCCGGAGCGCAGCTCAAGGCTGCCGTTGAAGCCCTTGGCCACACGCAGCCTGAGCTGGAGCGCCCGCTTGGTCTGGACCGCGGATTCCAACACGGCAGGTTCGAACTTGGCTCTGACGAGGAGTTCCTCGTTGACCCAGCTTGCACGCAGCCACCAGTCGCTGCCGAGCGGCCGCATGATCACGCGCTCGGCCGTGCCGAGTTCGGCACTCTTGAGCGCACGAAAGCTGGTGACGCCCGCGATGGACGCGGACACGTTGACAGTCCATCGGAGCTGACGGCGCATGTCCCCCACCAGCTCTGCGACGGGCAGTCGCGCACTGAAGCCCGTCTTCTCTATGCCGGTGGCCTGCGTGTCCGAGCGAATGGCGGCCAAGGGCTCGTCTCGTCGATCCAGCTCGGCGTCGACATGCTTCCCGTCGGCTTCGGCCCAGACTCGGATACACGAGTCGCCGTGGTCGACACCGGCGAGCCGCCTGATGTACGCCCAGCCTTCAATGACGATGTCGTCCTTGTCGTGTCGCAACCCGGTCACGCCGGTCGCCAGCTCCAAGTCGTCTGTGGTGTCGAGGTCAGCCTTATCGACGTTGAGCGCGTCGAAGTCCGTGCCCTGGCCCAGGTCCAGGTAGGCGCGGCCGTCTGCGACTACGACGGGCAGGCTGCCGAGGCGCTTGGCACGTTCGAGTCGACGCAGGAATACCAGCTCCTCGATATCGCCCTCGCATAGCAGCCGGTATCGCATTCGGATCGTGGTGTCGAGCGCCTCCAACGCAGTGGACTCGATGGTGTTGAGGAATCTGGTGATCCGCGATCGGAGGATGCGCCGGTATTCGTCGTCGATCTGGTCGATCGTATTGATCGCGTAATAGAAATCCCGCTCCAGGACAACCTGTCCATAGATGCGCGCCAGTTCATGCGCGCCCCGCTCCTCGAAGAAGCGGATGTTCGAAACGACTCCGTCGAACCGGTCGGTGAAGTGAGCCGGAGATTCGGCCCGGCGCTGTGTGATGGAGTCGCCGGACTCTCGCAGTCGCCAGTTGACAGCGACGACATCGACGAGATCGACTCGTTCAGCGCTCAGGTGCGCCGGGAGAATGATAGGAATGTCCTCGTAGTAGACCCCGACGGGGAACTCGAACCCGTGTCGGCGCCAGAACTCCGTCCGCCATACCTTGTTGTGGGCGAGGGTGTCACGCAGAAGCGCGGGTTCTTCGAGGATGTGGGTGGTCCGGCTGCCCTCGTCCAGCAGTCCGGCGTACTGCGGTGTCTGCCAGGACCTACCGGAGTCGAACCGCTCGACGTTGCCGACGGCGAAATCCGACCCCGAGTGTTCTAGGGAGCCGATCATCCGCTCGTATCCGTCCACGGGAACCGTGTCGTCACTGTCCAGAAATGCCAGGAATTCGCCGCTCACGTACTGCAGCCCAGTGTTCCGGGCATGCCCGAGTCCGTGGTTCTCCTGCCGCACCAGCCGGAATCGGGCGTCCGATTCAGCCCATTTTCCGGCGATCTCCGGGCTCGTGTCGGTTGAGCCGTCATCGACCATCACGACTTCGAAATCTTGGAAGTTCTGCTCCGCAACGGAACTCAGACACTGGTCGAGATATTCCTGCACATTGTAGACAGGGACGACCACACTCAACCGAGGACTGGAGTTTTCGGACATTAATGTAGAACTCTCCATCAAGGGCGATGATAGCTGCGGCTCTTCTAAGTGCAGGGGAATTGCCGAAGAGCCGACTGCCACGGACGGATCCCGTGGGGCGTATCGCGGTGCGACGACAAGGCGATCTGAACTATATCAGCCGCTCACATGTATTGAGCCCCAGTCCGATTCCCACCTGACGACCGACAGTTGAGTGATGTTCAGCTCATTCCATGAGGGCAGCGCCCGCGCCTCGGCGGCCACTCGGTCGACACCGCACTCGTCACGGACCACGAGGAGTGTGCTGGTCTTGGTACCATCGCCATTGTCGATCAGCCCCATTCGAGCGAAGTCCTCAAGGAGCCCCGGTGAAGAAGTCGATGTCCCTGCTCTGGGCTGCCGTGGCGGTCGTCGCCTTCAGCGGCTGCCAGAGCGAGCAGCCCGACGATTCCCCCTCCACCGAGTCCGCAGCCGCCGAGGAAGCGACGACCGGACCCGTCTTCGACCCGTCCACCCTGATCACCCCGGTGTTCGACCCGCCCAGCGACGCCGTCGAGAACGCCGACATGCCGTTCCCGACGCCGCTGGAGTACGAACACATCGGTTGGAGCTACGACATCAACCTGCCCGACGTCAATGTCGAGAACCGGATCTTCGTGACCTCCTACCTGCTGCCTGAGGGCAGCGAGTACCCCGACTACAATGCCCGCCTTGAACTGGTGCGCGAGTACGACGCGCTGGTCGGCAACGCCGCCGACGAGGGCAGCCACAACCCGGCGCTCGTAGGCGGAAACGACGGCATATGGCGGTTTGTGATCATCGAGGACGGCGACGACAGGACCTACCAGCAGAACTACTTCGTCACCGCCGAAAACCACCTGGTGCAGATCACTTGCCAGTGGACCAACCGGCGCGACTTCATCCGTGATCGCTGCGCCGAACTCCAGGAGACATTCTCGCTGCAGTAGCGCCGCGCCCCTCGCTCACAGTTTCGGGAGCTCCTCGGCAATCAGCCCCGACAACGATTTCATGTACGGCGTCGTCACGTGGTGCTTGTCCCGGTACACCAGAATGCCGTCGACGACGACGGGGCACGTGCCGTCGTAGCAGAACCAGCCGAGCGGGTCGATGACCGTCACTCCGACGCCTTCCTGCAGTTCGATCGCCTCCCGGCGGCGCTCCGGCAGCCTCACTCCCTCATCCTGATCGATATTGCACGCCTCCACCGAGTCGCTGTTGAGGTCGACGCACTCGGGTACGAAGCTGTCGGACCAGGGCGTATCGGCGATCGCCACGAGGTGCCCAGCCGAGGCACCGACCCGACCGATGGTGTCCGTCCAACCGCCGAGCCAGGCTTCATTCGTCTCATCGCTTTCGAACCCGGTCAGCTCGGTCGTCTCGGAGCTGGCAAAGACGACCATGGTGGGACGGATCTCGTCGATCTCGTCGAAGACGCTCTCGCGCGCCTGCTCGCACTCGGTGTATTCGCGTCCGAGGCTTGGATTGTCGACGCGCACCGCGACGGGTGTGCATGAGCTCTTGGTGCGGGAGATCAGCTTCCACCCGCGGTCGGATGCGATCGTCTCCAGCGCTGGGAACCATTGGGCGGCATGTGAATCGCCCATGAGGATCACAGTGGTGTCCGATTCGGTGTCGCCGAAGACGCAGTCGTGGGGCCATTCGGTCTGCTCGAATTCAAGGTGGCAGCTGTTGTTGTAGATCGTCGGTTTGTCGTCACTGATGTTCGCCAGCGGCGGGATCAGATTTCCGGGGACTCTGTCGCTCTCAAGCGCGTCCCGCAGTTTCGTCTCGATCTCCGAGAGGTCATCGACCTCCTCGACCGCCTCGAGGTCGACCGGCGGCTCGTCGGTGCCGGACTTCGGGAAACCGATGGTGAGCGTGAGTATCAGGCCGATGCCAAGCAGCGAACAAACAATGCCGGTCGCCAAGCCCCACATGTTGCTGGTCTTGAGCAGCTTGGCGCGCCGGACGGGCTCCTCGATGTACTCGTAGGACAGCTGGGCGATCGCGAAAGTCCCGGCGAGCAGTACCACGTTGAGCAGCAACGAGGACTCGACGCCGAGCGCCAGCGGGAACAAGATCAGGACCGGCCAGTGCCACAGGTAGAGGCTGTAGGAGATCTTCCCGACAAATTGGAACGGCTTCGTGCCCAGCAGGGAGGAGACGGGGTTCGACAACTGAGATGTCCCGGCGACGATCACGAGCATCGTGCCGAGTACCGGCAGGAGCGCCGTGTAGCCGGGAAAGGCGGTCTCGTTGTCGTACAGCAGCGCCGAGACGATGACTGCGCCGAGACCGACGACGCCGAGGGCCCAGGCGGCGGCCTGCGGCGTCCTCTTCCATGTCGGCAGCGTCAGCGCCAGGAACGCACCGCCCGCGAGCTCCCAAGCCCGAGTGTGCGCGGCGTAGTACGCGGTCGACTGCGACTGCTCGGTGATGAAAACCGATAGGACCAGGGTGAGCGCGAAGATCGCGATCGAAAAGGCTACGCCGACGCCGACAAGCTTGCGCGGCACGCGTTTCACCATGAGCAGCAGGGCGATGAGCAGCAGCGGCCAAACGAGGTAGAACTGCTCCTCGACTGCGAGGGACCAGTATTGCTGGAACGGCGAGGGCATCTGGTCTGCGTTGAGATACTCGGTGCTCTCGGCGATGAACCGGTAGTTCACCACGTAGACGATGACGGTGAACGCGTCCTGCATCACCTCCTCGATCCGCGTGACCGGGAACCATAGCCACGCCCCCACGACCGTGAGAACGGCGACCACGCTGGCTGCCGGGAGGATGCGGCGGGCGCGGCGGGCATAGAACCCGGCGATCGAGATCCGCCCGGTGTCGAAGACCTCCTTGACCAGCAAGGAGGTGATAAGGAATCCGGAAAGGACGAAGAACACGTCCACGCCCACGTAGCCGCCTTCGGCGAACGCGAACCCCGCGTGGGACAACAGAACCAGCATTACAGCGACCGCCCGCAGCCCCTGGATGTCGGGCCGGAATCCGATTCCTTCCCAGCGCTCGACCGGTCGCTGCGCCATCGGCACGGCCTGCTGGGGAGGCGGAGCAGGGCGGAACGCGGGGTGTTGCGGATAGGGGCTCGGCATGGTCGGGCGGGCCGCCGATGTCCGGCCTGGGGTGGTCAGCGGCAGGTGCAGCGTCTCCTCGTCGATTGCCGCCCCGGTGACTCTGGTGTGGGGTCTAGGGGGCTGCTGAGGCGAGGTCATAAAGCAACGGTCTCCATCTGTGCCTGCTGCCGACCGGGGGGTCGGTTCGGGTCGCGGCGGGGCGGGACCGCCGGGAGGAGCGGCAGGATGCCGCGACACGACCGCTGCGGCGCTCGTGGGGTTTCAAAGCAGCCCGGCAAGTGCCGCAGGGCGAGTCATACCGACCATCGTACAAAGAAACGCCGAATCCCACGGGATCGGTAGGGTTGGCCGAGCGCCGGACTACAGTCCGTCATACGATCAGAGCTGTGGCAACCGCTCGGCGAGCAGCGGACTCAGCGAGGTCGCATACGGAGTGCTGATGTGGTGGCCGTCTCGGTAGACGAGCAGGTCGCCGACGATGAGTGGGCAGCCGCCTTCGACGCAGAACCAGTCGGCGGTGTCGACGACGGTCACTCCGGCGGCTCCCTGCGCGGCAAGCCCGGCTTCGCGGAAGTCCTCGTGGGCGATGGCGTAGGGGTCCTCCTCAAGGCAGGTCTGGACCGAGTCTGTATGCAGCGCCAGGCAGTCCGGGGCTGCTTCGTCGGTCTTCCAGGGGGTGTCGGTGAGCGTGACGACGGCCCCTGCGGCGGCAGTCACGCGGTCCAGCGTGGCCGTCCAGCCGCTCTCCCATTCCCCGGCCGCATCGTCGAGGGGGACGCCGGTGAGGGTGGTGGAGTCGGAGCTGCCGATGACCACCAGGTCGGGCCGCAGTTCGTCGACCTCGTCGAAGACGTTCTGCTTCCAGTCCCAGCACTCGGCGTACTCACCGTCGTGCTGGGTGCTTTCGACCCGGACCGAGACGGGCGTGCACGCGCTCTTGGTGCGGGAGATCAGCTTCCAGCCGTTGTTGGAGGCGATCGCCTCCAACGCCGGGAACCACTGGGCGCCGTGGGAATCGCCGATGAGGACTACAGTGGTGTCCGATTCGGTGTCCCCGTAAGCACAGTCGTCTGGCAACTCGGCGACCTCGAAGTCGAGGTGACAGCCCGCGGGGTAGGTGACCGGCCGATCGGCGTTCGTGTTCGCCAGTGCGGGCTTGAGGTCATTCGGCACCGTCGTCGTCTCAAGGCCCTCGCGCAGCCGTTCCTCCAAGTCGTCCTCGTTCTCGACCTGCTCGACGGCGGCGAGGTCGACGTCCTCGTCGCCCATGTCGGCCTTGGGGAACACGTTGGTGAGGACGACGATCATTGCGACCCCCAGCAGGGAGCAGACGACGCCGCAGGCGATGCCCCACAGGTTGCTCGTCCTGAGCGGGCGCCAGTTGCGGACCGGCTCCTCGATGTACTCGTACGACAGCTGCGCGGCGGCGAAGGCCACGACCATGAGCACCAGGTTGAGTTTGAGGGACGAATCGATGCCGAGAGCGAGCGGCCCGAGGATGAGGATCGGCCAGTGCCACAGGTAGAGGCTGTAGGAGATCTTCCCGACGAACTGGAACGGCCTCGTCCCCAGCAGGGAGGAGACGGGATTGGATCCGCTCTCGGCCGTTCCTGCGGCGATCACGAGGACGGTGCCCATGACCGGCAGCAGCGCGGTGTAGCCGGGGAAGGCCGTCTGCTCGGTGTAGAGCAGGCCGGAGGCGATGATCATGCCGAAGCCGGCCATGCCGAGGATCCAGGCGGCGGCACGCGGGGTCCGCTTCCAGGTGGGCAGGGTCAGCGCCAGGAAGGCGCCGGCCGCGAGCTCCCAGGCCCGGGTGTGCCCGGCGTAGTACGCGGTCGGCTGGGATGCCTCGGTGATGAGGACGGAGGCGGCCAGGGAGACTGCGAAGATCACGACCGACAGGATGACGCCGGTGACGACGAGTTTCCGCGGGGCGCGCCGGACCGCGAGGAGCAGCGCGATGAGCAGCAGCGGCCAGACGAGGTAGAACTGCTCCTCGACTGCGAGGGACCAGTACTGCTGGAACGGCGAGGGCATCTGGTCGGCGTTGAGATACTCGGTGCTCTGGGCGACGAAGCGGTAGTTGATGTAGTAGGCGATGACGGCGAGGGCGTCGCGCATTACTTCTTCAAGCCTGGTGACGGGGAACCACAGCCATGCGGCGGCGACGGTGACGATCGTGACGGCGCTGGCGGCGGGCAGGATGCGGCGGGCGCGGCGGGCATAGAACCCGGCGATGGAGATCTTCCCGGTGTCGAAGACCTCCTTGACGAGCAAGGAGGTGATGAGGAATCCGGAGAGGACGAAGAACACGTCGACTCCGACGTAGCCGCCTTCGGTGAACGGCAGTCCGGCGTGGGAGGCGAGCACGAGCATGACCGCGACAGCGCGCAGGCCCTGGATGTCGGGCCGGAAGCCGATTCCGTCCCAGCGTTCCTTCCGAGGCGGCCGGTCGACGTGCGGCGTCCGCGGCTGTGCACCGGGGCCGGCCTTCGGCATGCCCGCGTGGACGCTCGGTGCGACGGTGGAGAGGGGACCCGACACGATCTTGGGGAGGTGGATCGTGTCCTCGTCGAGTGCCGTCCCCGCCGTGGGCCCGAATCCGGGGCTGGGGGACTGGGGCGAGGTCATCGGTCAGTGGTCTCCATCTCGCTTGCACCCGGCATGGAACTGCATCGTACAAATGAAACAGGAGGTGAACGAAGATCACCCGCCGGGAAGAGACGAATCGGCCCCGGCAGGGAGCCGGAGCCGTCGAAATGCTTAGAGCGCCTTCAGCACTCTCGGCTCGAGCCGGTAGAAGATCCAGCGGCCGAAGAAGAGCAGGAACACCGAGAAGCCCACGGCGCTGCCCAGTTGGTACCAGTCCGGCGTGAACTCGGGGATCCACACCGCGCGGTGCATCTGGAAGATGCCGACCAGGGGGTTCATCGAGAAGATCCGGAAGAGCAGCTCGTGGTCCGGCATCAGGGCCTCCTCGACCTTGCTGATCGGGTAGATGACCGCCGAGGAGTAGAACAGCACGCGCATGAACAGCGCGAGGAACCGCTGCACGTCCTTGAACAGGACGTTGAGCGCCGCGAGGATGAACACAATGCCGGTCAGGAGGATCGCCTCGACGAGGATCGCCGGGATCAGCCAGAACAGATTGAACCCGAAGGTCCCTCCGAAGAAGATCGCCATCGCGATGAGGATCGGGAAGCCCACGACGTATTCGGCGAAGCGCGCGAAGACCTTCGAGACCGGGAAGACCTCTCTGGGCACCTTCATGACCGTGATCAGGCTCGATTGGCCGCCGAGGGATTTCGTGCCCTCGTTGACCGCGGAGGAGAACCACTGGTAGGCGAAGATTCCTGAGACGATGAACAGCGGGTACTCGACGCCATCGGGCATGCCGATGCTGCGGGCGAAGACGAAGCCGAATACGAACCAGTAGATGAGCGCCAGGCCCAGCGGCTCGATGAGCGACCAGACGTAGCCCATGACCGTCGACTGGTACTTGACGGCGAGGTCGCGGCGCACCAGCACCGACAGGGCGTGGCGGTGGCGAAGCAGCGCCGTGAACCCGGTGGTCAGCGGGAATTTGCGGACCAGCGGCTTCTTCTCGGGCATCTTCGCCTTGCCCGGACTCTCGTCCGAGCGGGCCGAGTCGAGGAAAGCCGGCAGCTCGGCCGTGTCGTCGATGTTGCGGCGGATCGGGGAGGCGCCGGCCATCGGCATGTCGCGTTGCGGCTCGGGCCTACTGGAGTAGGGTGCCTGCGGCATCGGCGGCTGGGTCGTGGGCGGAGGCTGCTGATAGTGCTGCGGCGGCTGCTGCGGAGACGGGCCGTGCGGTGCGGGCTGCCCATGCGGGTTGCCCGGTTGCGGCTGGCCATAGGGGTTCGGAGGCGGCGGCTGCTGGTTGTATCCGCCCGGCGGCTGCCCCTGCGGAGGACCGTAGCCCGGCTGCGGGTAGCCAGGAGGCGTGCTCGCGAACGCCGCCGACCCGGAACTCGTCGCCCCCGGGAGATAACCTCCTGTAGCGCCTGACGGCCCTGCTCCGTAGCCTCCCTGGGGAGCGCTGGCATCGGGGTGCTCCCCGTCGCCGCTCCCGGGGTTGCCACCGGAGACTCCGTCGGGGTGCGGGCTAGTCGAGCTCATGCATCATCTCCGTGAGGTGACGGCTGATGGCCACCGAATCCAGTTCACGATGTTCGAGAATCGTATAACGACCGGGCCGGGTCCTCGGAGCATAGTCGATCACCGCAGTGAGCTCCTCCACTGTGAGCCCGAGTTCGCTTGGCGTGCGAGGCAGGCCGTGTCTTTGCATGGCCGAGGCGAGTTCACGGAACAGCGCCTCGTCGCCCCTGAGCCAGGTGCAGAAGAGCGCCCCGAGCGCGCCCTGCTCGCCGTGCCCGGCCACGCCGGGGTGCAGCGCCTGAAGCGCGTGGGCGATCTCATGGCATCCGCCCGAGCACGGCCGTGAGGAACCCGCCATGCCCATCGCCAGGCCGCCCTGGATCAGGGCGTTGGCGAGCGTGGACAGGAACCCGTCGTCCGCGACGGTCCCGGGGTGGCGCAGCACCGCCTCGGCGCCGGTGCGGGCGATCGCCAGAGCGAGCCCATCGATCGCCTCGCCGTTGACCTGGTGCGACAGCTCCCAGTCGGCCGTGGCCGAGAGGTTGGTGAGCGCGTCTCCGACGCCCGAGCGCAGCTGCGAAGCGGGCGCGCGGCGGATGAAGTCGAGGTCGGCGAGGACTGCGAGCGGCGTGTGGACGCCGTAGGAGATGGTGGCGTTCTCGCGTTCGAGCGAGGCGACCGGGGAGGCGAGCCCGTCGTGGGCGAGGCTGGTGGCAACGGCGACCATCGGCAGGCCGAGCTCGGTCGCGGCGTACTTCGCGGTGTCGATCAGGCGCCCGCCGCCGATGCCGACGAGCGCGTCGACGCGGTCGTCCCGCAGTCGCGAGGCCAGGTCGTGGGCGCTGGCGAGGGTGCCGGGCTTGATGGTGTGGACGACGGCGTCGGGCAGGTCGAGCCGGGAGGCGATCTCGGTGCCGAGTCCCGGACCGAGGGCGACGGCGACGCGTCCGCCCGAGGAGATGCGGGTGTCGACGAGCAGCTCGGGCAGTCCGGCGAGTGCGCCTGCGGCGACTTCGACGGCCAGCGGCGCCAGGACGGTGCGTGCGAGCAGCGGCACTAGAGTCCCTTCGCGATGGCGCGGGCGGCGGCCCAGTCGGCGTGGTCGTCGACCTCGGTCCAGGCGACGGGGCCGGTGGAGACCGTGCCGATCTGGCCGGCTTCGGCGAGGACCTGGTAGGCGTCCTCGTAGTAGAGGGTGTGGTCGCGGGTGAACGTCGCTTCGAGGGCCTTGGTGAGGTCGTCGGCGAGGCCGGCGGGGATGAGACTCACGCCGATGTACTCGCCGGCGGCGTCCTCGATCGCCTGCCGCTTGTGGATGAGTTCGACGCCGGCGGGCCCGATGCGGACCTTCATGGCCTCGTCGGTGAGGGTCTTGTGGTCGTCGAGGGCGAGGAGGAGCTGGGGGGTGTCCTCGGCGGCGGCCAGGAGGCGCTGTTCGATGCTGTGGGGGTGGACGGTGTCGCCGTTGACCAGGATCGCGCCGCCCGAATAGCAGTCCCGGGCGGTCCACAGGGAGTAGGCGTTGTTCCAGTGGGGGCGGTCGTTGTCGACCAGGGTGATCGCGACGCCGTAGCGGGATTCGAGCGCGGGGGCGTGCTCGCGGATCTTCTCTGCGGCGTGGCCGACGGTGACGGCGATGTCGCGGACGCCGACAGCGGCGAGTCCGGCGACGATCGTGTCGAGGATCGTCTCGGTCTCGGTGAGCGGCAGAAGGGTTTTGGGCAGGTCGTCGGTATCGGGACGCAGTCGCTGCCCTTGTCCGGCGGCCAGAATGACGCCTCTCACAGATGTTCGCCTTCCGCTCGTATCTTGTCGGCGGACCTAGTTTACAAGCCGTCCAAGGGGGGAGGCCCCGGCTAAGCGTGCGCTGGCGCACGTCGGCTGGGGCCTCCAACTGGGAAGGGGCGGTCCGCTCTAGCAGACCGCACCCTGCTCAACGAGGTAGCGCCCGTCAGGTTACGGGCTTACTTCGCGGCGACCTTCTTGGCGAGGTTCTCCGAGAGGGTGTCGAGGAACTCGTCGGTGGTCTGCCATTCGGCCTCGGCGCCGATGAGGAGCGCCAGGTCCTTGGTCATCTTGCCGCCTTGGACGGTGTCGATGACGACCTGCTCCAGGTCGGCGGCGAAGGCGCTGACCTCGGGAGTGCCGTCGAGCTTGCCGCGGTGGGACAGGCCTCGGGTCCACGCGAAGATCGACGCGATCGGGTTCGTCGAGGTCTTCTTGCCGGCCTGGTGCTGGCGGTAGTGGCGGGTGACGGTGCCGTGGGCGGCCTCGGCCTCGACGGTCTTGCCGTCGGGGGTCATGAGCACGGAGGTCATGAGGCCGAGCGAGCCGAAGCCCTGCGCGACGATGTCGGACTGGACGTCGCCGTCGTAGTTCTTGCAGGCCCAGACGTAGCCGCCCTCCCACTTGAGCGCGGCGGCGACCATGTCGTCGATGAGGCGGTGCTCGTAGGTGAGGCCCTTGGCCTCGAACTCGTCCTTGAACTCGTTGTCGAAGACCTCTTGGAAGACGTCCTTGAACATGCCGTCGTAGGCCTTGAGGATGGTGTTCTTCGTGGACATGTACACCGGGTAGTTCCGCTGGAGGCCGTAGCGGAAGCTGGCGCGGGCGAAGTCCTCGATCGAGGCCTTGAAGTTGTACATGCTCATGGCCACGCCGCCGTCTTCGGGATAGCGGGCGACCTCGAACTCCATCGGCTCGGAGCCGTCGTCGGGGGTGAAGGTGACGGTCAGGGTGCCGGGGCGGTCGACCTTGAAGTCGGTTGCCTTGTACTGGTCACCGTGGGCGTGGCGGCCGATGACGATGGGCTTGGTCCAGCCGGGGACGAGGCGGGGGACGTTGTTCATGATGATGGGCTCGCGGAAGACCACACCGCCGAGGATGTTGCGGATGGTGCCGTTGGGGCTGCGCCACATCTTCTTGAGGCCGAACTCTTCGACGCGGGCCTCGTCGGGGGTGATGGTCGCGCACTTGACGCCTACGTTGTGCTCGGCGATCGCGTTGGCGGCGTCGACGGTGACCTGGTCGTCCGTGGCGTCGCGGTGCTCGATGGAGAGGTCGAAGTAGCGGAGGTCCACGTCCAGGTAGGGGTGGATGAGCTCGTCTTTGATCTTGCTCCAGATGATGCGGGTCATCTCGTCGCCGTCGAGTTCGACGACCGGGCCCGCGACCTTGATCTTGGCCATGAGTTCGGTACCTCTCCTATAGCCCGTCGATCGGGCGCTTGAGCTGAGACGCTTCGTCACTAACAGTACGAGCGTACTGGGTGTACGACCGGGGCGACAGCCAGGCTCCGGAGGCGATGGTCACACCGATCGGGCCGAATGCCGCCGATCGCTACAGGTCGATGAGACCAGGGGAAACGCTATCCGAAGTCCTTCGTAACGATTCCGTCTCGGCACCGGCGTGTGGCGCGTCACCACAGGTGCCCTTCGGCGGACGCAGCCCCCGACGGGCGGCCACCCGCCTCCTCCCGCCCGGGGAGCCCGGAATTGGCCCTTGGGCGGTTGGCGGGGTGCTGGTGTGTGGGTGGT
>NZ_JAKZEW010000042.1 GCF_022548875.1 Glycomyces sp. L485
CAGCAACACCGCCAGCAGATGCGGCCTCACCGGCGGCACCGGCTGCGGCGATGCGTCTGGTTCACCCGGAGACGAATAAACCGCTGATCCCGGTGCGCTCGAACGTGATCGAAGATCCCATCCCGTTCTTAACCTGCCCGCCGCGGGACGCCGCGGCGGGGAAGGCGCCACATACAGCCGCCAGCTCGAAACCGGAAACGGCTTCGAGCCATTCCCCGTGCCCAGGACCAGAACACCACACCCAAAGTGCCCCAAGTCTCCACACCCGAGCGGCCCGAACCGACATCCCCTCACAGCCCCCGAACCCACAGCCCCAGCCACAGCCGCCGGACCGGCCCCTAGAGTCCCGCTCCCGCTCCCGCTCCTGCTCCTGCTCCTGCTCCCCACGACCGGCCTCCGTGGCCGACAACCCGTCCCCGACTCCACCCAGCTCTTTCGTCGCTGATCGATTGAAGCCCAAGCGAGAGGCACCGGGAGCCGAAGACACCGCCCCGCCCAACCCTCCACCTCGTCATCGCCGCCGCCCTTGGCGCAGAGCAACCATCCACCCCACACCACTCCCGCCAACGAAACCTCTGCCATTGCCGGACTCACCAGGCGAACGTGAACAGACTCATGGGCGGCTGAGGCGCGACTCCGTGCGAGGCAACTCCTCGCCATCATTGATTGCTTGGCTGAAACCGAGCGGCCGACGACCTCCGTGGATCAGCTCTGTCAGGGCTCATCCTTCGGCCGACGGCGGATCTCGTAGACGCGGCACGGGACTTCGAAGCCGGGTACGACCGTCACCCGTTCGAGGATCATGCCGAGCTTCTCGGCTACCCGCATCGAGGCCGCGTTCTCAGCGTGGATGCACGAGACGAGCCGCTCCATGTCCAAGTCATCGAAGGCGAAGCGGATCGCCTCCCGGGCCGCCTCCGGGGCGTATCCCTTGCCCCAGTGGGGACGGGCGATCCTCCAGCCGACCTCCACGGCCGGGAGGATCTCGGGCAGGAACTCCGGGACGGCCAGAGCCGCGAAACCGATGAGTTCGCCGGTCTCCTTCAGCTCCACCGCCAGCGTGCCCCAGCCCTGTGCGTCCCAGTGCAGCACGAGCCTCTCGACGCCCTCGCGGGTCTGCTCGACCGTGCGCGGCCCTCCGTTGCCGATGTAGCGCATGACCTGGGGGTCTGCGTTGATCTCGGCGAAAGGTTCGACGTCGGCCACGGTGAACGGCCGAAGAACGAGCCGGTCGGTCTCCAGTCGCACGCTCATCGCCTCGGCGGCCTGCTCAACTGGGTCTTGACGTGCCAGCAGTAGATCCACACCAACGCGAAGACCACCCCCGCGGCCCCGAGCGCCCAGTGAATGAACCAGCACGAGACCAGTGCCGCCTGGACGACGGCGCCGGCGGGCCACACCCACGGGCGTTTCGCCATGCCCGCCAAGACGACACAGGCGGCGGCGAGGACGAGGACGACCGTGACGGCGACGGTGGCGTCGTCGAGGAGGATGCGCATCGGGACGATCGCGAGCAGCAGGGCGAGCGCCTCGAAGCCGAGCGCGATCGCGGCCAGGCCGCGCGCGGCCTTCTGCGGGTCCCTCAGGCCCGAGTCCGATGCCCGGTCAGCCACGGCGCACCAGGAGCTTCCGTGCGTCGGCGACGGTGAAGACCGAGCCGGTGATCAGGACGCCGCCACCGCTCTCGTAGATGTCCTCGGCCTCCTCGGCCAGCTCGATCGCGCGCGCTATGGCGTCGGACATGTGAGGCTGGACGATGACGCGTTCGGGCCCGAAGATCTCGCGGGCGGTCTTCGCGAGCGTCGCGGCCGGCATCGCCCGCTCCGAGTTGGACTTGGTGATCACGATCTCGTCGACGATCGGTTCGAGGAGTTCGAGCATGTGGTCGACCTCCTTGTCGGCGAGCATGCCGACGACGGCCACGAGCTTGCGGAAGTTGAACTCCTCCCCCACCGCCTCCGTCATGGCCTCCATGCCTGCGGGGTTGTGGGCGGCGTCGAGGACGACCGTCGGCGCTGTACGCACCACTTCGAGCCGGCCCGGCGAGGTGAAGTCCGCGAAGGCCTCTCCGACGACCTGCGCGTCGAGCGCCTTCGGCTCGCCCGCGCCGAGGAGGACCTCGACGGCTGCGAGCGCGAGCGCCGCGTTGTGGGCCTGATATTCGCCGTGGAGCGGCAGGAACAGGTCCTCGTAGCGGGCCGCCCTGGTCTCGATGGTGAGCAGCTGCCCGCCCACCGCCACCTCGCGGGAGGTGACCTCGAAACCGCGGCCCTCGGGCACGAGCTTCGCGCCGACCGCCTGGGCGCGGCGCAGCAGCGGCTCCATCGCGGCGCGCTCCTGCGTGGACGTGACGAGCGTCGAGCCCTCGTGGACGATGCCGGCCTTCATCGTGGCGATCTCGGCGAGCGTGTCGCCGAGCCATTTGGTGTGGTCGATGGCGATCGGGGTGATGACTGCGACCGGCGCGTTCAGGATGTTCGTCGAGTCGGTCTCGCCGCCGAGCCCGACCTCGACGACGGCGACGTCGATCGGGGTGTCCGCGAACGCGCCCATGGCGAGCGCGACGGTCATCTCGAAGTACGTGAGCTTCTCCTCGGCCCCCGCGTCCACCAGGTCGGCGAGCGGCGCGATCTCGTAGTGCTGGGCGGCCAGTCTGTCGGGGGCGATCGGCTCGCCGTCGATGCAGATCCGCTCGGTGACGTCGACCAGGTGCGGCGAGGTGAACATGCCGGTGCGCAGGTTGTGGCCGCGCAGCAGACGCTCGATCATCCGCGTCGTCGAGGTCTTGCCGTTGGTGCCGGTGATGTGGATCGTGCGGAACGCCCGCTGCGGGTCGCCCATGAGGTCCAGCAGCGCCTTGATCCGGTCGAGCGTGAAGTCCCAGCGGGAGAACCCGCGGGCCTCCAGCGCGGCCTCGACTTGCGCCAGTTCGGCATTGCGCATGCGACTCACCTCAGGACAGCCGGTCGAGCTGGGCGGTGACGCGGGCGATGTCGGCCTCGGCGGCGGCCTTGCGGGCGCGGATCTTGTCGACCACGTCGTCGGGGGCCTTCGCGAGGAACGCCTCGTTGCCGAGTTTCTTCGTCGTGCCGTCGAGCTCCTTCTGGGCGGCCTTGAGGGCCTTCTCCAGTCGGGCCCGCTCAGCGCCGACGTCGATCGCGCCGGAGGTGTCGAGCGCGACCGTCACGCGGTCGGAGACGGCGAGTTCGGCGGTCGGTTCGAAGCCCGAGGCGGGCTCGTCGAGCTTGACGAGGTTGCGGATGAGCCGCTCCTCGCCGGCCAGGCCCGCGTCGGCGAGGCCGTCGAGGCGCGCGGCCACGCGCTGGCTGGGCTTGACGCCTTGGCCGTCGCGGAATCGCCGCACCTCGACCACGAGGTGCTGGAGGGCGGCCACGAGCCGCTCGGTCTCGTCGTCGGAGCCGGCGGCTTCGGGCCAGGCGGCCACGGTGAGCGAGTCGCCGCGCTCTTCACCGCCGGTGAGCTCCAGCCACAGCTCCTCGGTGACGAACGGGATGACCGGGTGGAGCAGGCGCAGCAGCTGGTCGAAGACGTGGCCGAGCACGCGGCGGGTGTCGTCGGCCGCCTGCCCGCCCTCGGCGAGGACCGGCTTGGTCAGCTCCAGGTACCAGTCGAAGACGTCGTCCCACGCGAAGTGGTAGAGCGCGTCCATGGCCTTGGCGAACTCGTAGTCCTCGAGGTAGCCGTCCACGGCTTCGACGGTGCGCGACAACCGCGTGAGGATCCACCGGTCGATCAGCGACGGCTCCGCGGGCAGGTCGCCTTCGACGGTGGCGCCGCTCATGAGCGCGAACCGGGTGCCGTTCCACAGCTTGTTGCAGAAGTTGCGGCTGATCTCGGCCAGTTCGATGGAGGCGGTGTTGTCGCTGCCGGGCTGGGCGTCGCGTGCGAGCATGAACCGGAGCGCGTCGGCCCCATAGGAGTCGACCACTTCGAGCGGGTCGATGCCGTTGCCCGAGGACTTCGACATCTTCTTGCCTTCTTTGTCGCGGATGAGCCCGTGGAGGTACACCTCCGAGAACGGGGCCCGGCCCATCGCGTAGGTCCCGAACATCATCATCCGGACGACCCAGAAGAAGATGATGTCCTGGCCGGTGATGAGCGACGCGGTCGGGTAGAACTTCTCCAGCGCCGGCGTGGCCTCGGGCCAGCCGAGCGTCGAGAACGGCCACAGCGCCGAGGAGAACCACGTGTCGAGCACGTCGGGGTCCTGCTCGTAGCCCTCGGGGGCCTCCTCGCCTGGCCCCACGCACACCTGGTCGCCGTCGGGGCCGTACCAGATCGGGATGCGGTGGCCCCACCACAGCTGGCGCGAGATGCACCAGTCGAGCAGGTTGTCCACCCACGAGAAGTAGCGCTTCTCCATCTCGGGCGGGTGGATCTTCGTCTCCCCGTTCCGGACGGCGTCGGCGGCGAGTTTCGCGAGCCGCTCGACCTTCACGAACCACTGCTTCGACAGGCGCGGTTCGACCACGGTGTCGCAGCGGTCGCAGTGGCCCACGGCGTGCATGTACGGCCGCTTCTCTGACACGATGCGGCCCTCGGCCCGCAGCGCGGCGGCGATCGCGTTGCGCGCCTCGAACCGGTCGAGGCCTTGGAACGGGCCGTGCGCGGTGATGACGCCGCGCTCGTCCATGATGAGGATGGACGCCAGGTCGTGCCGCTGGCCGATCGCGAAGTCGTTCGGGTCGTGGGCGGGGGTCACCTTGACCGCGCCGGTCCCGAACTCGGGGTCGACGTGCTCGTCGGCGACGATCGGGATGCGGCGCCCGGTGAAGGGCAGTTCCACGGTCTTGCCGAGCAGGTGCGCGTAGCGCTCGTCGTCGGGGTGGACGGCCACGGCGGTGTCGCCGAGCATGGTCTCCAGGCGGGTCGTGGCGACCACGATGGAGTCCTCGCCCTCGCCGTAGCGCATCGACACGAGCTCGCCTGCGTCGTCGGCGTGCTCCACCTCGATGTCCGACAGCGCGGTCATGCACCGCGGGCACCAGTTGATGATGCGCTCGGCGCGGTAGATCATGCCGTCGTCGTAGAGGCGCTTGAAGATCGTCTGGACGGCATGGGACAGGCCCTCGTCGAGCGTGAACCGCTCGCGGGACCAGTCGACGCCGTCGCCGATCTTCTTCATCTGGTTGGAGATGCGGTCGTGGTAGGTGTCCTTCCACTCCCACACGCGCTCCACGAAGGCCTCGCGGCCCAGGTCGTGGCGGGACAGGCCCTCCTTGTCGGCGAGCTGGCGCTCCACGACGTTCTGGGTGGAGATGCCGGCGTGGTCGGTGCCGGGCAGGAACAGGGCCTCCTTGCCGCGCATGCGCTCGCGGCGCACCATCGCGTCGATGAGCGTGTGGTTGAGCGCGTGCCCCAAGTGGAGCTGGCCGGTCACGTTCGGCGGCGGGATCACGATGCAGTACGGGTCGCGATCGGAGTCGTCGGCAGCCTTGAAGCGGCCGTCCGCTACCCACTCCGCGTAGCGACGCGCCTCTACCTCTACGGGCGCGTACGTCTTCGACAGGCGGGTTTCTCGGATCGGTGGCTTCTTCGCTGCATCTGTCACCCCACCAGTGTAAGGACGGCGTTAAGTGACCGTCGACGAGGTTTCGCCGGTGTTCCCCAGGACGCTGCGCGCCGCCGAGGCGACGTCTGTGCGGCCCTCGGCCACGTCGGCCGCGAGCTCGTCGGTGACTTCGTAGCGGCGGCGCAGTTCGGCCTCGACGATCGCGTGGATCTCGGCGGCGGCCCGCTCGCGGCGCTTGACGGCGAGGTGGTCGGCGCTCGAGAGCCAGTCGCGGTGCTTCGCGATCGCCTCGACCAGTTCGTCGACGCCGGTCCCCTCGTGGGCGACGGTCTTCACGACCGGCTGGCGCCACTCGCCGGGTTCGCGCTTGACCAGCGACATCATCGCCCGCAGGTCGCGCACCGCCGAGTCGGCGCCGGGTCGGTCGGCCTTGTTGACGACGTAGACGTCGGCGATCTCGACCACGCCCGCCTTGACGGCCTGGATGCCGTCGCCCATGCCGGGGGCGAGCAGCAGCAGCGTGGTGTCGGCGAGCCCGGCGATCTCGACCTCGGCCTGACCGACGCCGACGGTCTCTACGACGACGACGTCGAAGCCGAGCCCTTCGAGGAGTCGCACGGCCGCGCCGGTGGTGGCGGCGAGTCCACCGAGGTGCCCGCGGGTTGCCACCGAGCGGATGTAGACGCCGTCGTCGAGGGCGTGGTCGGACATGCGGATCCGGTCGCCGAGGATCGCGCCGCCGCTGAACGGGCTCGACGGGTCGACCGCGAGGACCGCGACGCGCAGCCCGGCCTCGCGCCAGGCGCCGATGAGCGCGGAGACGAGGGTGGACTTGCCGACGCCGGGCGAGCCGGTGACGCCGACGATCGTCGCGTCGCCTCCCGTCACCGACGCTGCGACCTCGACGGAGTCCGCGGTGTGGTTCTCCACGGCGCTGAGGAGCCTGGCCACGGCCCGGCGGTCGCCCGCCCGGGCCGAAGCGACGATTTCCTCGACCAGCATCAGGCTCCCTTGAGGACGAGCGCGTCGCCTTGGCCGCCGCCGCCGCACAGCCCGGCCGCGCCGACCTGGCCGGGGCCGAGCTGGCGGGCCAGCGTCTGCGTCAGCCGCGCGCCCGATGCGCCGATCGGGTGGCCGAGCGCGATGGCGCCGCCTTCGGGGTTGACGCGGTCGAGGCCGACGCCGAGGGCGGCGGCCGAGGCGAGCACGACGGCGGCGAACGCCTCGTTGATCTCGACGACTTCGAGGTCGGCGGCGCCGTACCCGGTGCCTTCGAGAGCGGCGCCGATCGCGTTCGCGGGCTGCTCCAGCAGTGAGTTGTCCGGTCCGGCGACGGTGCCGTATCCGAGGATCTCTGCGATGTACGCCCAGCCGTTCGCCTCGGCGACCGACTTGCGGGACAGGACCAGCGCCGAGGCGCCGTCGGAGATCTGCGAGGCGGTGGCCGCGGTGATGGTGCCGTTCTCGGTGAACGCCGGGCGCAGCTGCGCGAGCGACTCCGGCGTCGACTCGGGCCTGATGCCCTCGTCTGCGTCGACCAGGCCGCGCCGGGTCTCGACCGAGGTGATCTCCTCGGCGAGGCGCTCGACGGCCTTGGCGGCCCTCTGGTGGCTGTACGCGGCGAACTCGTCCTGCCGGGTGCGCGTGATGTCCCTGCCGTTGAGGTGCCTCTCGGTCGACTCGCCCATGGAGATGCCGTCGTAGGCGTCGGTGAGCCCGTCGTAGGCGAGGTGGTCGATGAGGACGGCCTCGCCGTACTTGAAGCCGCGGCGCGAGCCGGGCAGCAGGTGCGGGGCGCGGCTCATGGACTCCATGCCGCCGGCGACGATCACCTCGGCGGCACCGCCGCGCAGGAGCTGGTCGGCCAGGCCGATCGCGGTCATGCCCGAGAGGCAGACCTTGTTCACAGACAGGGACGGCACGCTCATCGCGAGTCCGGCGGCGACGGCCGCCTGGCGGGCGGGGTTCTGACCGCTCCCGGCGGACAGGACCTGCCCGAGGAGGACCTGGTCGACCACGCCGGGTTCGATGCCGGCGCGCTCGATCGCGGCTCTGATCGCGGTCCCGGCCAGGTCGGTGGCGGGCACCTCGGCCAGGGATCCGTTGAACCGCCCGATCGGCGTGCGGGCGGCGGCGAGGATGACGGTGCTGTCGTTCATGGCGGACCTCCGTTGGTCTAATACCCTCGATCGTATGACGTTCACTGAGGGAATCGGATTGCGGCGCATCGATCACGTGGGAGTGGCGGTGCCCGACGTCGAACAGGCGCTGGAGTGGTACGCGGGGACGCTCGGCGGCGCGGCCGTCCACCGCGAGGTCAACGAGGCGCAGGGGGTGGTCGAGGTGATGGTCGCCTGGCCCGACGGCGGCGCGCAGGTCCAGCTCCTCGCTCCGCTCGACGAGTCCTCGCCGATCGCGAAGTTCCTCGACAAGAAGGGCCCGGGCCTCCAGCAGCTCGCCTTCACCGTCGACGACGTGGAGGCCGCGGCCGACGCGCTGCGGGCGAAGGGCGCGACATTGCTGTACGAGACGGCTCGGGAGGGGACGGCCGGGAGCCGGATCAATTTCGTCCATCCGAAGGACGCCGGCGGGGTCCTCCTCGAACTCGTCGAGCCCGCAAGCGATGCCGCGCAATAGGTGCGGTGTCGGATTTCCGACGCCGCCCGCAGGAGACCGAATCGGTCCACACTCGTTACACCTACCGAGTTCTGTGTCGTTCCAAGGCATTCGCCGGAATTGCTACTGAAGTGACAGGTGATGAGTCCTCCACAAACCCCTGACCTTGCTGTCGACAGTCGGCGGCTCATCTGCAACTATTAGGCCATGTCGCAGCAGCCCTCCAACAGTACCTTTTTCGACAACGCCGAATCGGTGCCGGAATTCCCCGTGCAGTTGCGGGGTTACGACAGGCACCAGGTGGATGACTTCATCCAGAAGAACCTGGCGAAACTGACGCAAACCGAGCAGCAGCGCACCGAGGCCGAACAGCGGATGACGGACGCACAGCGCCGCCTCCGCCAGGCCGAGCAGCGCATTCAGGGCCTTGAGCAGCGCCTGCAGGAGCAGACGAAGCAGCTTGAGGAGAACTCCCGCCCGACCCTCTCCGGTCTCGGTACCCGCGTCGAGCAGATCCTCCGTCTCGCCGAAGAGCAGGCCAACGAGCACCGCGCCGAGGCCAAGCGCGAGACCGAGGGCATCCTGTCGGCAGCCCGCCTCGAATCACGCGAGATCACCGACGCCGCCCGCGCCGAGGCCGGAAGCCTCAAGCAGAACGCCGAGCGCGAGGCCACCACCCTACGCACGCAGGTCGAACGCGAAGTCGCCGAACTGCGCACCAACGCCCGCCGCGAATGCGAGACGCTCCGGTCCGACGCCGAGCGCGAGACCAAGCAGCTGCGCACCGCCACCGGACACGAGGTCGCCGAGCTCAAGGCCTCCGTCGAGCGCGAGGTCGCCACCCTGCGCGCCACCGCCGACCGCGAGATCACCCAGCTGCGCGCCAAGGCCGCCCGCGAGGCCGAGGAGAAGCGGGCCGAGGCCGCGAAGCTCTTCGCCGAGGCGAAGGAGAAGCGGGACAAGGACCTCCAGGCCCTCGACCTCGAACTCGCCGAGCGCAAGGAGAAGGCCGAGCGCGAGGAGTCCGAGCGTCACGCACGCGCCGTCTCCGAGACCCAGAAGCTCGTCACCGACGCCGAGAACCGCGCGCGCGACGCCGAGGAGCGCGCCAAGTCCGCCGAGACCCGCGCCGAGGAGAAGCGCAGCGAGGCCGACTCCTACGCCGAAGAGACCACGACCAAGGCCAAGCGCGACGCGCAGAAGGCCGTCTCCGACGCCAAGTCCGAGGCCGAGCGCCTGCTGTCGGATGCCAAGTCCGACGCCGAGCGCGTCACCAAGGAGGCCGAGGACAAGGTCGCCGACCTCACCGCGAAGCGCGACGAGGTCCAGGCGACGCTGCGCAACATGACCCAGACGCTGTCGGGCATGATGGGCAACTTCCCCGGTGCCGACTTCGGAGATACAGGCGACGACAAGTAAACCTTGCGGATCCGCGTTACCGTCGTAGCCAACGGCAGATAAGAATTGTCCGGACGTAGGTCGACGGTGGAGGAACCACAGTTTCGGCCGCGTCCCGCCGCCCTCGGTCCCTTAGCCGGAGCGGCGGGACGCGGTCATGTGAGGATGAGCGTATGGCGCGTGACAACAGACATGGTGACGACAGTGACCTTCTGGCCGGATTCGGCGAGAGTGCGGGCACCGGACGCGGGTTCGAGACGGCGCTGCGTGGATACGCCAGAAAAGAAGTCGACGACTACATTGACAAGATCGAGTTCCAACGCGACACCCTCGCCGGCGAGCGCGCCGCGGCCCTGGAGCAGATCGACCGACTTGTAGTGCAGATCCAGCAGTTGCAGGCGCAGATCCAGGACCTGCGGCGGCGCAGCGCGGCCGGCGACAAGGCCTCGTACCGCCACTTGGGTGTCCGGATCGAGCACATGCTGACGCTGGCCGAGGAGCAGGCCGCCGAGATCAAGGCGAGCGCGCACTCCGAGACCGAGGAGCTGCACCGGCACGCCGAGAACAAGCTGCGCGAGGCCGAGGCCCAGATCGAGGAGGCCCGCAAAGACTTCGAGACGACGCTGAAGGCCCGTCGGGCCGCCGCCGAGAAGGCCGAGGCCGACCGGCGCGCGATCATCGACGCCGAGATCAACAAGCGCGCCCGCGAAGCACAGGCGATGGTCGACCAGGCCAAGGAGCGAGCGGCCGCTCTGGTCGCCGAGGCCGAGCAGGACGCCGAGAACAAGCGCGCCGCCGCTGACGAGCAGACCCGGCAGCTGGTCGCTCACGTGGAGCGGCTGCGTGCCGAGGCGCAGCAGATGAAGGACGACGCGGCGCTCGCCGCCGAGCAGTCCGTCGCCGAGGCCCGAGAGAAGGGCAAGCGGATCATCGCCGAGGCCGAGGCCGAGCTCGAGCGCAAGCGTGAAGCGCACGAGGCTGAGATGGAGGAGCTTCGCGCCGAGACGGTCGAGAACCTCGAACGGTTCAAGCAGGAGACCGAGACGTACGCGCAGACCGTCCGCACCGAGGCCGACAACGAGGCCACGCGGCTCCGCGCCGAGGCCGCCGACCAGGCGACGCTCACGCGCACCGAGGCGGCCGACGAGGCCAAGCGGGTGCGCCAGGAGGCGCAGCGGCGCGTCGAGGAGGCCGCGGCCGAAGCCGAGGCGCTCACGGCCGAGGCCGCCGAGCGGGCCGAGAAGCTCACGACCGAGGCCCAGGAGCAGGCCCGGAAGGTCACCGAGAAGTCCGAGGCCGCCGCGCTGCGGCTGTCCGAGGAGACCGAGCGGGAGACCCAGCGCCTGCGCGAGGAGGCGGCCGAGTCGAGCCGCTCCGAGCGCGAGCAGGCCGCTCAGGCGGCCCGCAAGCTCACCGAGGAGACCGAGTCGAAGATCGCGCGCCTGCGCGAGGAGGCCGCCGCGGAGTCCGAGCGGATCAACGCCGAGGCAGCCGAGAAGGCCGAGCGGGTCACCGAGGAGGCCGGTGCCGAGGCGCGGCGGCTTCGCACCGAGGCGGAGGCCGACCGCGAGCGCGCCCAGACCGAGGCCGAGAAGGCCCGCGCCGAGCTGGAGCAGGTCGAGGCCGAGCGCGAGCGGTTGCTCGCCGAGGCGAAGGCCGAGGCCGCGCGAGTCCTCGAAGCGGCGGAGCTGCAGGTCGAGGAGGTCAAGACCGAGCAGGCGTCGATCGTCTCCGAGGCCGAGAAACGCGCCGACTCGGCGAAGCGCCGGGCCGACGAGTTGTCGAAGTCCGCCAAGGAGCGGGCCCGCCGCGACGCCGAAGGCATCCTGGCGACCGCGCACTCGCAGGCCAAGAAGCTGCTGGAGGACGCCAGGTCGGGCAAGACCGAAAGCAAGGCCGACGGTAATGCTGGCGGCAAGGCCGACGGCAACGCTGACGGTAAGGTCGACGGCAAGCCTGCGACGGGGCCGAACAACCGCAAGCGCTCCTCTGGAGGCGGCAAGCAGTCCAGCGGCAACGGGCAGGCCGCAAAGGTCTCCTAAGACGCAAGATGAAGGGCCCGTACCGGTATCGGTACGGGCCCTTCATCTTGCGTCGTCGGGTTACTTGGCGCCGACCGGCTCGGGTTCCCGGTCCTTCGGCTTGTCGCCGGAGGGGCCGGAGTCGTCCGGACCCTTGCCGCGGCGCTTGGCCTCGCCGGACCCGCCGGGCGTGGTGCCCACGATCGGGCCGGAGGCGCGCTTCTTGTTCCACACGTCGAAGAACACCGCGGCGAGGACGACCAGGCCGAGGATGACGCTCTGAGCGTCCTGGCCGACCGACAGGATCGACATGCCCTGGTTCATGACGCCCATGACCAGACCGCCGATGACCGCGCCGATGATGGTGCCGACGCCGCCGCTCATGGACGCGCCGCCGATGAACGACGAGGCGATGGCGTGCAGCTCGAACATCTCGCCCGCGTCGGGAGTCGCCGACTGGAGGCGCGCGGTGAAGACGACGCCGGCGAGGCCCGCCAGCGCGCCCATGTTCACGAACACCCAGAAGCTCGTCTGCTTGGTCTTCACGCCGGAGAGCATCGCGGCCTTCTCGTTGCCGCCGCCCGCGTAGATGTGGCGGCCGAACACGGTCCGGTTGGCGATGAAGGTGTAGACGATCACGAGCACCACCAGGATGATGCCGATGATCGGCAGACCCCGGTAGGCGGCGAGGACGAGCGTGCCGATGAGTGCGGCCGCGGCGAGCAGCGACGTCTTGACGGCCCAGGCGACCGGGGAGCCGGAGGCGATCCGGTTGCGGACGGCGTTGCGCCGCCCTGAGACCTGCATCCACACGATGAAGGCGGTCGCGATGAACCCGATGACCAGCGTGGGCAGGTGGTAGCCGCCCACGAGGGACTCCTGTGCCCAGTAGCCGGAGCCGAGCATCCGGAATTCCTCGGAGCGGATGGAGATGGTCTTGGACTCCAGTGCCCACAGGGTGAGCCCGCGGAACAGGAGCATCCCGGCGAGGGTGACGATGAACGCCGGGATGCGCACGTAGGCGATCCAGAATCCCTGCCAGACGCCGATGAGGGCCCCGGTGGCGACGGCGACGAGGACGGCCAGGTACCACGGCAGGCCCCAGCTGGAGAGGGCGATCGCCGAGACCGCTCCCGAGAAGGCCAGGACCGAGCCGACCGAGAGGTCGATGTGGCCGTTGACGATGACCATCATCATCCCGATCGCGAGGATGAGGATGAATGAGTTCTGGACGATCGCGTTGGTGATGTTGCGCGGCGTCAGGAAGTTCTGGTCGAGCTTGGCGACCTCCAGCACCTGGAAGAGCAGCATGATGGACACCAGGGCGATGATCATGCCGTACTGGCGCAGGTTCGCCCCGCGCACCGCGTCTACTGCGTTTCGAAGCACGCTCACAGCTCCACTCCTCCCTTGGCGGTCTCGAGTGTCATCAAGCGCATCAGTTCCTCCTGGGTGGCGTTCTCTCTGTCGACCTGGCCGGTGATGTGGCCGGCGCTCATGGCGTAGATGCGGTCGCACATGCCGAGCAGTTCGGGCAGTTCGGAGGAGATCATGAGGACCCCCTTGCCCTGGTCGACCAGTTCGTGGATCAGCTCGTAGATCTCGTATTTCGCGCCGACGTCGATGCCTCGGGTCGGCTCGTCGAGGATGAGCAGTTCGGGTTCGGTGAAGACCCACTTGCCCAGCACGACTTTCTGCTGGTTGCCGCCGGAGAGATTGCCGGCGAGTTGGTACACCGACGGCGTCTTGACGCCGAAGTTGGAGCGCAGCTTCTCGGAGACCGCGGTGACCTGGTGCAGGTCGATCACCCCGCCCTTGGAGACCTTGTCGAGTCCGGCGAGCGTGAAGTTCTGCTGCAGGTCGTAGTCGAGGTGCAGTCCGTACTGCTTGCGGTCCTCGGTGGCGTAGGCGATGCCGGCGCCGATGGCGTCGGAGACGCTGCGCAGGCGCAGCTGCTTTCCGTCGAGGTTGAGCTCGCCGGTGATGTGGCTGCCCCAGGAGCGGCCGAACAGGCTCATGGCGAACTCGGTGCGGCCGGCGCCCATGAGGCCGGCGAGTCCGACGACCTCACCGCGGGCGACGGTGAGTTCGGCCTTGTTGACGATCACACGGTCTCGGTGCTCGGGGTGGTGGACGGTCCACTCCTTGACTTCGAAGAAGGTCTCGCCGATCTCGGGCGTGTGCGGCGGGAACAGGTGCTCCAGGTCGCGGCCGACCATGGACTTGATGAGGCGGTCCTCATCGACGGCGTCGTCGACGGTGTGGAGCGTCTCGATGGTCTTGCCGTCGCGGAGCACGGTGATCTCGTCGGCGACGGACAGGACTTCGCCGAGTTTGTGGGAGATGAGGATGCAGGTGACGCCCTCTTCCCTGAGGGAGCGCAGGAGCTCCAGCAGGTTCTCGGAGTCGGAGTCGTTGAGCGCCGCGGTGGGCTCGTCGAGGATCAGGACCTTGACCTGCTTGGACAGGGCCTTGGCGATCTCGACGAGCTGCTGCTTGCCGACGCCGATGTTCTCGACGAGGGTGCGCGGGTTGTCCGGGAGGCCGACCTTGCCCATGAGGCGGGCGGCCTCGGCGTTGGTCTTGTTCCAGGAGACGACGCCGCGCTTGGCCTGCTCGTTGCCGAGGAAGATGTTCTCGGCGATGGACAGCTCGGATACGAGGGCGAGCTCCTGGTGGATGATGACGACGCCGGAGTCCTCGGAGTCGCGGATGCTGCGGAATCGGGCGGGCCTGCCCTCGAGTTCGATCTCACCTTCGAAGTCGCCGTGGGCGTAGACGCCCGACAGGATCTTCATCAGCGTCGACTTGCCGGCGCCGTTCTCGCCGACGAGGGCGTGGATGGTGGCCCGCTTGACCCGCATGTCGACCCCGTCGAGGGCGAGCACGCCCGGGAATCGCTTGGTGATCCCCCTCATGCGGAGGATGTCTTCAGACATGACTGGTCCTAGGGAAATGACGTTGCTGCTCTGGAGAGAGGTTTCAAGGGGGGCGCCCCCGGGGGCCGGGGGCGCCCCTTCGAGGGGCTCGTTGTGGTGCGGGCCGGGTCTACTCGAGCTCGGAGGCGTCGATGTAGCCGGAGTCGACGAGCAGCTCCTGGTAGTTCTCGACCGTGACGATGTGCGGTTCGAGCAGGTTGGCCTCGACGACCTTGACGCCGTTGTCGTAGGACTCGGTGTCGTTGACCTCGGGCTCGTCGCCGTTGAGGATGGCGGTGACCATCTCGACGGTGACGCTGGCCAGGTCACGGGTGTCCTTGAAGATCGTGGCCGTCTGGCGGCCCTCGATGATCATCTGGACCGAGGCGACCTCGGCGTCCTGGCCCGAGGTGACGGGGAGTGCGTCCGAGGCGTAGCCGTTGCTCTCCAGGGAGGCGATGATGCCGCGGCTGATGCCGTCGTACGGCGACAGGACCGCGTGGACCTCGTCGCCGGAGTAGTGGGTGCTCAGCAGGTTGTCCATGCGGCTCTGGGCGACTTCGCCGTCCCAGCGCTCGGTGGCGATGGTGTTGATGTCGGTCTCGCCGGACTTGACCACGAGCTTGCCCTCGTCGATGTAGGGCTGGAGGGTGGCCATGGCGCCGTCGTAGAAGAAGAAGGCGTTGTTGTCGTCGATCGAGCCCGCGAAGAGCTCGATGTTGAACGGACCATCCTGGTTGTCGATGTCGAGTCCGTCGAGGATGGACTGGGCCTGGAGCACACCGACCTGGAAGTTGTCGAAGGTCGCGTAGTAGTCGACGTCTTCGGTCTCACGGATGAGGCGGTCGTAGGCGATGACGGTGATGTCCTCGTCCTTCGCCTGGGCGAGCACGCCGTTGAGGGACTGGTTGTCGATCGCGGCGATGACCAAGACGTCGGCACCCTGGGTGATCATGTTCTCGATCTGGTCGACCTGCCGGCCGACGTCGTCGCCGGCGAACTGGAGGTCGGTTTCGAAACCGGCCGACTCGAACTCGTTGACCAGGTTGTTGCCGTCGTCGATCCAGCGTTCCGAGGTCTGGGTGGGCATCGCGATGCCAACGCGGCCGCCGCCCTCGCCGTCGCCGGATTCGCTGTCACCGGAGGCGCAGGCGGTGGCGGTGAGGGACAGTGCGGCGACGCCGGCCAGGCCGGCGAATACGCGTCGTCGATTGACGTTCATTCAGTAGCACTCCTTCGTACCGGGCGATTCGGCTCCGTGGAAGCGATCACCCTGGGGTCAAGACCTCTCGATGCTTCAACGTTTTTGCACAAGCGTCAACTCCGGAAAGGTCTCGTGTCCGAATCGTTGCATTGCGAGGCCTGGAAATCCCGACAGTCGGGTCGGCGCAGGCCGATCGGACACCCATGGCCGCAGAGGATTTGACCGTCCGGCTCCGCTGCGCCACCCGTTCGTGCCATATACCTGCGGCCGACTACCACTCGACCGTTCGGATGGGATAGCCTCACATTTGGTGCCAAATCACGCCACCGAGTCAGACGTCCCCACCAGGGAGGTGACCATGCCCAGTACGACGACCGTCGGCGCAGCCACCGTCGACCGTTTACTGCATCGCGACCCGGTTTGCAGCGTTTTCAGCGGCATCGTCGCCTCTGACCCCACCAACCTCCTGTGCGTCACCGTCGCGCACGAGCGCGTCGACGGCTCACGCCGCGAGGTCTTCCTCGAATGGGCCTCGAAGCTCACCGGCCTCGCCGCCCATCCGCACCTGTCGCCGTGCGGCGCAGTCGGCCTGACCGAGAACGGCCGGCCTTACCTGGCCGTCGGCGCCACCAGGCGCAGCCTCGCCGACCTCCTCGCCGAATCGGGACCCATGCCCGCCGGGCAGGTCAGGGCCCTCGGCGTGGCCCTGGCCGACGCCGTCGCCGTCTACCACCGCGCCGGGCTCATCCACGGCGCCATCCAGCCCGGCCACCTTCTCGTCGGAGCCGGCCGGGTCCTCCAACTCACCGCGTACGACGTGACCGCACCGGTCCTGGCCGCGCCGCTGCCGCCGAGCCCGTACACCGCGCCCGAGCACCTCGACGCCGCCGTGGCCCGCGAAGTAGCCGCCAGCCCCGCCGGCGACGTGTACGCCCTGGCCACCGTCCTCTACTCCGCGCTCGGCGGACGGTTGCCGTGGGTCAGGTCCGGGCGCGAGGACGTCGCCGACCCGCTGCTGCGGGCCGCGCCGGTCCCCCACATCCCCGGCGTCGACACCGAGCTCACCGACGTCATCGGGGCCGCGCTCCACCCCGACCCCCGCCGCCGCCCCGCCTCCGACGTCTTCCGCGAGCAGCTCACGCAGCTCGACTTGAACGGACTGCGGGAGCCCGGATCCAAGCCGACCGAGGTCGCTTCCGGCCTGCTGCCGCGCCAGAAGCTGCGGCCGGTCACCGTCTCGGTCTCCACCGAACTCGCCCCGTACCGGCCGGGGCGCCCCCGCGTCGGTTTCAGGCCGCGGCTGCGCAAGATCGCCACGGCCACAGCGGGAGTCGCTCTCACCGGCGCGCTGCTCGGAGGCGCCGCCCTGGCGACGTACGCGGCGACGAACCCGGAGCCGACCGCGGCGGTCTGCACGAACACGGCCGAGCTGGGCGGTCTGGTCAGCGAGGAGCTCCAGGAGGGCACGATCGTCAACAGCTGGTGCGCCGGCGGGGAATTCGTCGTGGCTACTGTGGACTACGGCGGGGGCTCGGGCGGCGATGACACCGTCGAGACGCAGCGCCTGGCATGGCGCATCCAGGGCCAGCGGCTCGTTGCCGTCACCGACTGCACGGACGCCGCACTGCCGGAGACCGTCGTCGACTTCCTCAGCTGCGGTTAATCCCCTTCGCCGCCTTCACCTTCGCCCGGTTTCGGAAGGAAGCCCCCGAAGGCGGCCACGGTCTTGTTCGCGTACGCGGAGGTGTCGCCGCGCCCCATGGGGCCGTCCCATTCGCGCGGCAGGGGCGCGCGGTCCGGCAGGATCCGCCCGACGATCCGGTCGAGCGCCTCTTCGGCCTTGCCGACCCAGAGGTGCCCTCCGCCGGTGATTTCGACCACTTCGGACTGCGGGACGGCGGCGAAGCGGCGCTTCGCCTCTGGGTACTGGAGATAGTCGTCGTTCTCGGGGACGAGCGCGAGCAGCGGCCGGCCGTCCTCGGCCCACCGCGCCAGTTCGTCCTCAGTGGTGTACCGCAGCGGCGGGGACATGAGGACCGCGCCCTCCACGCCGGGCTCCAGGCCGTACTTCAAGGTCAGGTCGGTGCCGAAGGACCAGCCGACGAGCCAGGGCCGGGGCAGTTCGTGGAACTCGGCGTACTCGACGGCGGCGGCGACGTCGAAGCGCTCGCCGACGCCGCCGTCGAACTCGCCTTCGCTCCTGCCCTGCTGGGACTCGGTGCCGCGGGTGTTGAACCGCAGCACCGCCATGTTCGCCAGCGCGGGCAGCCTCCAGGCGGCTTTGCGGAAGACGTGGGAGTCCATCATGCCGCCGTGAGTGGGCAGCGGGTGGACGCAGATGATCGTCGCCTCCGGTTCGCCGCTCTCGGGGAGCGCGACCTCGCCGACGAGTTTCAGCCCGTCGGCCGTCTCGAGGGTGATCGATTCGGAGCGGGCGGGCAGCTTGCTCGCCGATCTGATGACATTCACGGCAAGGATTATCGCCCCGGCAGCCGGAGAAATCCACCGGCTGTGTCACATGTTTCAGTTCGCGTCACTACCTGAAATGACCGGGTCTGCGCCGGTCGCGGGCGTTCCAGCAGCCTTTGTGCCAGTGGCGGCGGTCGTCGCCGTCGCCGTCGTCGGCCCAGGCCACGACATGCGGGGTTCCCGGTCGGATCTCCAGGTCGCAGCCGGGGCAGCGGTAGGTCTTCTCCGCGGCGGATCCGGTGATGCGGCGGAACTGGTAGCGGCCGTCGGGTCCTTCGACGGTGCTGGAGTCCGCGGCGCTGGGGCGCCCGCGTTCGCTCTCGCGAAGGCGGCGGTTCTTCCTGGGCATCGGTCCGGCCTCAGGAGCGGTCGGAGTCGGCGCCGTCCTCGGTGGTCGGCTCCGCGGCGCTCGCCTCAAGGGCGGCCTCGCGTTCGAGGCGCTGGTTGAGGCGGCGCACGTGCTTGTTCATCCCCTTGATGAGGAAGACCGTCACGACGACGAGGAAGACCGTGATGAACAGACCGAGCGGCCCTGCCAGGGCCTGTTCTCGGTCCGGTCCGAATTGCTGTGCCAGGAACTCCACGTCTACAACGGTAGCCCCCGCGCTCAGTCCTCCTGCAGGGCCGGGAGCCGCCAGTCGACGGGGTCACCGCCTTGTTCGGCGAGGAGCTGGTTGGCGCGGCTGAACGGCTTGGAGCCGAAGAAGCCGCGGCGGGCGCTCAGCGGGGAGGGGTGGGGCGATTCGATCGAGGGGACCGGGCCGAGCAGCGGCTTGAGGTTGCGGGCGTTGGCGCCCCAGAGGATGGCGACGGCGGGGCCACCGCGCTGGGCCAAGGCGACGATGGCCTGCTCGGTGACCTTCTCCCAGCCCTTGCCCTGGTGCGAGTTCGGTTCGCCTGGGCGGACGCTGAGTGAGCGGTTGAGCAGGAGGACGCCCTGTTCGGCCCAGGGGGTGAGGTCGCCGTTGGCGGGCAGGGGGTGGCCGAGGTCGTCGCGGTATTCGTTGAAGATGTTGACGAGGCTGCGGGGCAGGGGACGCACGTCGGGGGCGACGGCGAAGGACAGGCCGATGGCGTGGCCGGGGGTGGGGTAGGGGTCCTGTCCGACGATGATCACCTTGACGTCGTCGAACGGATGCTGGAAGGCGCGGAGGATGTGCTCGGCGGCGGGCAGGTACTTGCGGCCTTCGGCCACCTCCTGGCGCAGGAACTCGCCCATCTTGGCGACGTCGTCGGCGACGGGGGCGAGGGCCTTGGCCCAGCTGGGCTCCACGAGTTCTTCAAGAGTCTTTTGCATGATTCAGATGCTAGATCCCGCCACCGTCAAGAAATACCCCGCGTCGCGCAGTGCCGCAACGATTTCGGTCGCGTGTTCGGAACCGCGCGTTTCGATCGAGAGGTCCACTGAGACTTCGCCGACGGACAGGCGCGGGTCGCTCCGCTGGTGGTAGACGTCGACGATGTTGCCGCCGTGAGCGCCGAGGAGCTGGAGGATGGAGGCGAGGGCGCCGGGCCTGTCGGGGCAGCGCAGGTTGCAGCGCAGGAACCGGCCTGAGGCGGCGAGGCCGTGCTCGATGAGGCGCATGAGCAGCAGCGGGTCGATGTTGCCGCCTGAGATGACGGCGACGGTTGGGCCCTCGTAGGCGACCGAGCGGTTGAGCAGGGCGGCGTAGGCGGTGGCGCCGGCGGGCTCGACGACGAGCTTGTTGCGTTCGAGCAGGGACAGCAGCGCCCGGCTGATGTCCTCTTCGGTGACGGTGACGATCTCGTCGACGAGATCGACGACGTGGGCGAAGGGCACATCGCCGGGCTTGCCGACTGCGATGCCGTCGGCGATGGTGTGCATCTTGTCGAGGCGGACGGGCTTGCCCGCGGCGAGGGAGTCGGGGTACGCGGCGGCGCCTTCGGCCTGGACGCCGACGATGCGTATGTCGGGGCGCAGTTCCCTGGCTGCGGCGGCGATGCCGGCCACGAGGCCGCCTCCGCCGACGGAGGCGACGATGGTGCCGGTCTCGGGCAGCTGGTCCAGGATCTCCAGGGCGATGGTGCCCTGGCCTGCGACGATGTCGCGGTGGTCGAAGGGGTGGATGAGGGTCGCGCCGGCCTCCTCGGCGAAGCGGTGCGCGGACTCGAGTGCGTCGTCGACGGTGGCGCCGCCGAGGATGACCTCGGCCCCGTAGCCCTTGGTGGCGGCGACCTTCGGAAGCGGGGCGGACTCGGGCATGAAGACGGTGGCGCGGGCGCCGACGGTGGAGGCGGCGAGGGCGACGCCTTGGGCGTGGTTGCCGGCGGATGCGGCGACGACGCCGCGTTCGCGCTGCTCGGGGGTCAGGCGGGAGACGCGCATGTAGGCGCCGCGGATCTTGAACGAGCCGGCGCGCTGCAGGTTCTCGCACTTGAGGAAGACGCCGGGGAGGACCGGGTCGCGGGAGGGTTCGAGGGGAGTGCGGCGCACGGTCCCTTCGAGTTCGGCGGCCGCCTGGCGGACGTCGGCGAGTGTTACGAGCTCGTTCACGTCTCCGATCGTAGTTCCCGCACCGGCCGGGCGGCCCGGTGCGCGCAGGCGGGGCGCCGCGCCGATTCACGGATTACGGGCTCCGCCGGGCGGCAAATCGGGCAGGGCCGTTGGCGCGGGTCGATTATGGTTGCGGCACTGTGGAAGGCCGCCTTCTTGATTCGACGTGGCGGCCGTATCGGATCGGAGTCGGCGCTAATGCGACGCAATAGGAATCAGATATCCTATATGATCGGGCCGGAATGGGATGCGCGCGAAGCTGAAACCGGTTACAATATCGGCTACGATCGATCACCCACCCCCTGGTGAGGATCACGAGCACCATCCGTTTCGCACGGAGGGAGACACCTTCTGTAACCTCGGGTTCACCCGTAGCGAGAAGGGTGGCCCGCGACACCTACGGGTTCCGCAAGGATTAAGCTACGCCTAGTCAAAAACGTCGATGAATCCGCTTCATCTTGGCGAAGATGAACCTACCGGTCCCCCCATTTGAACCCCTGGAGTAAACGGTGACTGCTGTCACGCTGAAGAACGTCTCGAAGGTGTTCCCCGGCGATACCCTGGCCGTGGACTCGTTGAACATGGAAGTCAATCACGGTGAGTTCCTGGTGCTCCTGGGCCCCTCCGGCTGCGGCAAGTCCACCGTGCTCCGAATGGTAGCCGGTTTGGAGACGCCCAGTGAAGGCGACATCCTGCTCGACGGAGCGTACGCCAATGACCTGCCCCCTCGCGAGCGCAATGCCGCGATGATCTTCCAGACTTTTGCACTTTATCCGCATATGTCGGTTGGGGATAATATTGGCTTCCCCCTGAAACTCGGCAAAAAGAACGGTGGACACAGTGTTCCCGAAGCGGTCGGGGACATGGCCAGCGCATTGGGAATCAGCGACCTACTCGAACGCAAACCAGGACAACTCTCCGGCGGCCAGCAGCAGCGCGTCGCAATGGGGCGGGCATTGGTCCGCAGTCCCAAACTCTTCCTCATGGACGAGCCGCTTTCCAACCTCGATATTGGACTCCGGGCCGAGCTCAGGACCGAGATCTCCTCGCTGGTTCGGCGCCACGACGCCACCACCCTGTACGTCACCCACGACCAGACCGAGGCGCTGACCATGGCCGACCGCGTCGCGGTCCTGCGCAAGGGCGTGCTCCAGGACGTCGGCACCCCCGACGAGATCTACGAGCGCCCCGCGACGATGTACGTCGCCGCCTTCCTCGGCACGCCCCGCATGAACCTCCTCGAAGCGCGTGTCAACGTCTTCCTCGACCGCTACGTGGCGCTCGACTTCGGCGACCAGGAGCTGCGCCTGCCCTGGCACGACCTGCGCGGCCGCGCCGTCGCGAGGTATCACGGCGAGAACATCGTCGTCGGCATGCGGGCCGAGGCGCTCGCGCCGGTCGCCGAGGGTCAGCCCGGCCAGTCCCTCCAGGGACGCGTGCGCTTCTACGAGCACCACGGCCACGAGACACTGGTCTTCCTCGACATCGGCGCCACCGCGATCGTGCCCGACGGCATCGGTGACAAGCCCGACCTGGCCCGCGACGGCTCCAAGCCGCGCCGACGCCTGACCGGCCTGCTCGCCGGCTTCGGCGTCCAGGCCGCCGAGCGACGCGCCGAAGAGGACACCGGGCCGATCCGCAAGCCTGCCGACCTGGTCTTCCGTCTGCCCCCGCACATCCCGATCTCGGCCGGGCAGCCGATCACCGTCGCCGTTCACATGGACGCGCTGCACTACTTCGACAAGTACGGCAAGCGCATCGACGTCGGCTGGAGCCAGCGCGCCTGACCGACGCGAAGAGCGCTTGAGGGGCCTGCGGCCCCTCAAGCGCTGATGTTCTTCCCGGGTGGCCGCCGCAGCCGGTGCCGGTGCCGGCCGCCCTCGGCCTGCGAATCAGCCTTCGAATATTTCGGTGCCGATGATCTTCACCGACAGCTCCATCCCGTTGGGTGCCTTGTAGGAGACGGTGTCGCCCTCTGCGTGACCGAGGATCGCGGCCCCCAGGGCGGAGTCCGGGCTGTAGACGGTCAGGTCGGTCGTGGCGCCGATCTCGCGGGAGCCCAGCAGGAACTTCTCGGTGTCGTCGGGGTCGCCGTCGAAGGCGATCGTCACGACCGTCCCGATCTGGATCTCGTCGCTGGCCTTGGCCTCGCCCACCTTCGCGTGGCGCAGCAGGTCCTCCAGTTGACGAATGCGTCCCTCCTGCTTGCCCTGCTCCTCCTTCGCGGCGTGGTAACCGCCGTTCTCGCGGAGGTCGCCCTCCTCGCGGCGCGCGTTGATCTCGGCCGCCATCACGGGGCGGTTCGCGACGAGCTCGTCCAACTCCGTCTTGAGGCGATCGTAGGCCTCCTGGGTCAGCCAAGTGCCCTGGTTGCTGTCGGTAGCCATATGTTCCAAATCCTCCGAATGTTGCGTTCCGTGCTCTGTACGGTCTGCTGCGTAGCGGGACGCGAGTAACAAAATGCCCGCCGACCGAGGTGAGGTGCGGCGGGCCGAAGATGAGTGGTCAGTCCGCCTTCCGGCACCGCTGGACTTCGCCGGTATTGGGTTCCCCCGTCACCGGGAGGGTGTGGGTCTCCACGACTCGGGTCGAGGAGTCCGCGGGGATCGGGACCTCCGCGGCGCCGATCTCGGCCCCGCTCATATCGCGGGATCTCACGCGGCATACCGCGCCCTCGCCCTCGGGCTTGTAGACCTCGAAGGTGATGTCGACCTGACCGGGTACCGAGTCGTCGAACGCCAGCAGGTTCGTCGTGTAGTCGCCGTGGCCGTACTGCTCGTGGAGCCGCCACGAAGCCGCGCCTCCGACGATCACCACCGCCAGCGTCAGCGCGGCCGCCACCAGCGGGCGCGAACGCCGCGGCTTACGACGGCGACCGTAGCGACCGTGCGGGAAGGCGACTTCGCCGGGATCGGGCACACGCCCGTCCAAGGTCAAGGTCTCGCTCATGTAGCCGCTCTCTAGCACTGACGTCGTCGGTCCGGGAAGAATCAATTATCGAGTATCGTTGCACAGAATGCCAGAGCCGACAACCTTCACATCCGTGCGAGTCGGCTCCAGCCCTCAGCTTCAGCTCTGCACCCACCAGTGAGGTCAGTACCCGTGTCCAACTCGTCCACCAGTCTGCGCTTGATGTGTGTTCACGCGCACCCCGACGACGAATCGAGCAAAGGCGCCGCCACCATGGCGCGCTACGTCCGAGAGGGCATCGAGGTGCTGGTCGTGACCTGCACCGGCGGCGAGCGCGGGGACGTGCTCAATCCGAAGATGGACCGCCCCGAGGTCCAGGCGGACCTCCCGCGGATCCGCACCGAGGAGATGGACCGGGCCCGCGAGATCCTCGGCGTGAAGCAGCACTGGCTGGGGTTCACCGACTCCGGCCTCCCCGAGGGGTGGCTCCCGGATTCGGGCATCGGGCTGCCCGAGGACGCCTTCTATCTGGTTCCCACCAGCCGGGCCGCCGGTCCACTGGTCGAGATCATGCGGTCATTCCGGCCCCACGTCGTGACCACGTACGACGAGGAGGGCGGCTACCCCCACCCCGACCACGTCAAGACACACAAGGTCTCCGTCGAGGCGTTCCGCGCCGCGGGCGACCCCGAGCGCTACATCGACCGGGGCGAGGCCTGGCAGCCGCTGAAGCTGTACTACAGCCACTCCTTCGGCAAGGGGCGGATCGAGGCGCTGCACCACGGCATGCTCGGCGCCGGCCTGGAGTCGCCGTACGCGGACTGGCTTGCCGGCAAGGACTGGGCGCGCGACAAGAGCGAGCGGGTCACCACGCGCGTCGAGTGCGCCGAGTACTTCCCGATCCGCGACGAGGCGCTCAAGGCGCACGCCACTCAGGTCGACCCCGACGGGTTCTGGTTCGCCGTGCCGTGCGAGATCCAGCAGAAGTTCTGGCCTACCGAGGACTACGAGCTCGTCGAATCCCACATCGACTACCGGCTTCCCGAGGACGACCTCTTCGCCGGACTGCGGTAGACACACCGGTCCCTCTGTCCCCGTTACTGTGCGGGAGCCGCAGAGGCCACTTCGACCGGCTTGAGCGATCCCGTTTCGCGCTCTTTCGGCCACCCTCAGTGAGGACAGAACTGTCGGGCTCCCGACACCACGGTGTAATTCCTCGGAAAGTGCGGGAACGTTGTTGCAAGCACGCCGCCGCGAGATACCGTGCCAGGAAAGCTCGGGCCGAGCAGGGCTCGCAAGCCTCGCCTAGACGTGGCCACGCGCAGTAGCCGGCGGCAACGGCAGAACGGAGGTGGAGCCATGGTCAGTCGCGAAACTTCACCGGCGCGGACAGAGTCGTTCGTCGGAAGTCTCCTCGTCGCCACGCCAACGCTGCAGGACCCCAACTTCGACCGGACCGTCGTGATCGGCGTCGGACACGAGTCCGACGGCGTGCTGGGCGTCGTCCTCAACCGCGCCACCGAGATGCCGGTGGCCGACGTGCTCGGCGACTGGGGCGGCCTGGCCGGCGACCCGGCGGTGCTCTTCGAGGGCGGCCCGGTGCAGCCGGAGGCCGCGATCGCGCTGGGCTGGAGCAAGGCCGACGCTCCCGAGTCGGAGGCGTTCCGGCCGGTCATGGGCCGGCTCGGGACGCTCGATCTGTCGAGGGACCCCGGCGAGGTCTCGCACCTGCTCGACGGGATGCGCGTGTTCGCCGGCTACGCCGGATGGGTGCCGGGGCAACTGGAGTCGGAGATCGACGCCGGCGCCTGGATGGTCTTCGACGCACTCCCCACCGATCCGTTCTCGACGAACCCCGAAGAGCTGTGGTCGATGGTGTGGAAACGCCAGGGCGGCCTGCTCTCCGCGGTGGCGCACTTCCCCGCCGACCCCGCCCTGAACTGACGCCCACTCGTCAAGGGCGCCAGACCATCAGGATGATCACTGCCGAGTAGAGCACGACGCCGAGCCCCGAGAGCACCAGAAGCCTCCCCCGATGCTGCTCCAGCACTTCCCCGTCCAGGACTCCATCGGAGTCCTGGAGTTCCTTGCCGATGCGGGCCAGAACGCCCGGGATGACCGCCGCACCGTTGAGGACGGCGAGGACGTAGAGCGTCGTGGAGACGATGAGCCACGGGGCTGCGAAGGTGTACTCGTCGCTTGTAGCCACTGCGAGGGTGCCGAAGACGGCGGAGAGGACGGTGAGCGCGTTGAAGGCCATGGTGCGGCGTCCGGCGGCGTGGACGGCGTCGCCGTCGCGCGCGAGCAGGGCCCGCTCGCCCAGCCAGGGCACGAGCATGGCGGGGCCGACGACGATCACCGCGATCAGCACGTGCAGGACCATCAGGATCGTGTTCATAAGGTGATCTTACGGACACGTCAGGTCACACACCTCGGAAACCAGGAGTGTGCCGGTCACCATTCGGCGAAAGAGCCGTCCGGGTGGCGCCAGACCTGGTTGCGCCATCGGTGGGGGTTCTCGGCGGCCTTTCGGACGGCCTTCTCGTCGACCTCGATGCCGAGCCCCGGCCCGGTCGGGCGGTCCACGTGGCCGGAGGTGAAGGCGAACACCGCGGGGTCCACGAGGTAGTCGAGGAGGTCGTTGCCCTCGTTGTAGTGGATGCCGAGGCTCTGCTCCTGGATGAGGAAGTTCGGGACGGCGAAGTCGATCTGGAGGCTCGCCGCCAACGCGATCGGTCCGAGCGGGCAGTGCGGTGCCAGCGCGACGTCGTACGCCTCGGCCATGGCCGCGATGCGGCGGACCTCGGAGATGCCTCCGGCGTGGGACAGGTCGGGCTGGGCGACGGCGATGCCGGTGGGCAGCACATCGCGGAAATCCCAACGGGAGTAGAGGCGCTCGCCGGTGGCGATCGGGATGGAGGTCGAAGCGGTTACCTCGCGCAGGTCCCGCGAGTATTCGGGGAGCACGGTCTCCTCGACGAAGATCGGCATGAGCGGTTCCAGCATCGGCAGGACGCGGCGGGCCATGGCTTTGGAGAAACGGCCGTGGAAGTCGACGGCGAAGTCCATGGTGTCGCCGACGGCCTCGCGCAGCTCGGTCAGCATGTCGACGACGCCGCGCACGGCTCCGGGGCTGTCGATGTGCCCGGTCTGGGCGGCGGCGTTGCATTTGACGGCGTCGAACCCGGACTCCCTGGCGCTCAGGGCGCCTTCGGCGAGTGCGGTGCCGGTGTCGCCGCCGATCCAGGTGTAGACGCGGACCTTGTCGCGGACGGGCCCGCCGAGCAGCTCGTGGACGGGGACGCCTAGCGCCTTGCCCTTGAGGTCCCACAGGGCCTGGTCGATGCCGGCGAGGGCGCTGGAGAGGACCGGCCCTCCGCGGTAGAAGCCGCCCTTGGCGAGGACCTGCCAGTGGTCCTCGATGCGGGCGGGGTCGGCTCCGATGAGGGTCTCTGCGAGGGTCTCGACGGTGGCGGCGACGGCTTCGGCGCGCCCTTCGACGATGGGCTCGCCCCAGCCGACGAGGCCGTCGTCGGTCTCGATGCGAAGGAACAGCCATCGTGGCGGTACGAGGAAAGTCTCGATTCTGGCGATCTTCAAGGGGGACTCTCTATCTCATGCGGGTGTCGGTCAGCGGTGCACGAGGCCCGTCTACGACTGTCTCGGCGCCGGTGATGCAGCCGGCTTCTTAGGAGGCGAGGCCACGGAACTCAAGCATTAGCAGATGACCGACCTCGTCACGCACCGTGCCCGCGCCGCGGCCCTGTACATCACGTCGGCAACCCTGGCGATCACCTTCTCCGTTCGGCTGGATTCCGACCCCGCTGAAGGCCCCGGAGCGAGCTCGCCGTGTCCCCGGTCCAGTGCACCGCAGTGGCACCACTGCATCGATGCGCTCACGTTCATCGACTGTCCGGTTCTGCCGGCTGATCTTCCCGGACACGGTGCACGCCCCAGCGCCTCCGCGCCGGGGCGTTCTCCTCGGCACTACTCGTCGCAGGCGAGGACGATGACGCTGTCGACCTCGTCGGGCGCCTCGTGCGGGTGGGTGTCAGTCGCCGCGGATCTGGTCGCGTATCCACTCGCCGGCGGGCTTGAGGTTCTGCGTGCCCGTGAACGGGCCGTTCGGGCAGGTGCCCACCTCGAGCGCCGCGCCGGAGCGGAAGTCGTCGGCGAAGTTCCAGTTCGTCCAGCTGATCTGGTGCTCGGCCATCATGTCGGTCCACCGCTGCGACATGGCGAAGTCGTTCGCGCCGTCGCCGGTGTATGTCTGCGTGCCCCACTCGGAGGCGAAGATCGGCAGCCGGTCGGCGGCGGCCTCGACCGCCGCGAGGTAGTCCTCGCGGTGCGAGGCCGCGTAGAAGTGGAAGGCGTACATGACGTTGTCGGCCGCGACCGGGTTGTCGACGACCTCGGACGGGCCGCTTCCCTCGCTGAGGCCCAGCGAGGAGTAGGCGCGGGTGCCGAGGACGATGACGCTGTCGGGGTCGCGCTCGCGGATGACCGGGATGATCTGCTCGTGGTAGCCCTTGATGTCCGTCCAGGACACGCCGTTGGGTTCGTTGGCGGTCTCGTAGAGCACGCCCGGGTTGTCGGCGTGCGCCTCGGCGATCTCGGCGAAGAACGTCCGCGCCGCCTCGAGGTTCACGTTGGGGTCGCCGGGCGTCAGGATGTGCCAGTCCACCAGGGCGTACATGCCGCGGGAGGTGACCTCGTCGATGAGGCCGCTCACCAGCGACGTGAAGCCGGCCGGGTCGGTCTCGTATCCGTCCTCCTGGACGTACATGGACAGCCGGACGATGTCCGATTCCCAGTCCTCGGCCAGCGCGTCCAATGAGGCGTCGTTCACGCAGTCGGCGAACCACTGCAGGCCGTGAGTACTCATGCCCTTGAGCTGGACCGGTTCTCCGTCCTCGCCGCACAGGTTGGTGCCGCACACCGACAACTGCCCGTGTCGCTCGATCGGGGTCCCCTGCTCAGGCTCGCTGGTCGGTTCGTCGGTGGGTTCGTCAGTGGTGGGTTCGCCACCGGTCGGGTTCTCGACCGAGCCGTCGCAGATCTCGCCGTTGACGGTCAGCCGGTCCGGTAGGGCACTGCTGCCGTTGGCGACGAAGCCGAACACCTCACGGGTCTCGCCGGCGCCGATCTGGGCGTTCCAGCCTACGTCCGAACCGGTGAACGTCGTGCCGCTCTGGCTCCAGTCGACGTTCCAGGCGCTGGCGACCGTAGTACCCGCGGGGAAGTCCCACTCGACCTGCCACCCGTCGATCGCGTCCTCGGTGGCGATGGAGACGCTCGCCTGGTAACCCGAGCCCCAGTCGTTGAGGACGTCGTACTCGACCTCGCAGAATCCTTCGGCGAGTGCCGAGTTCGCCGAAGTGATGGTCAGGGCGCCGGCGCCGAGCGCGGCCACGGCGATGCCGGTGACCGCCAGGCGTCGCCGCCTGGGGACGGGCGACTTGCTTGGATGAGCTTGCATAGATCCTCTTCCCTTCGCGGCGGCGACGGGCATCGGTTCCGGAATGTCCGCGCCCAGTGCGGTTGGAGCGATCCCACTGTATTTGACACATCGAGCAATGTCAATGTTCCGGGGTGCCGGGCTCAAGCCTCGGCGTCGGCCGCCGGACGGTGTGCGTCGCGGCTGGACGGGTTGAACCTGATCAGCGGACGGTGCGCCTTCTCGTCGAGGTCGACGGTGGCGTCGACGTCATAGACGAGCGCGATGAGCTCCGGTGTGAGGACGTCGGCCGGGGCTCCGGCCGCCACCGCGCGGCCGTCTTTGAGGACCAGGAGCGCATCGCAGAACATCGCCGCGAGGTTGAGGTCGTGGAGCGCCACGACGGTGGTGACCGGCAGCTCGGTGATGAGCTGGAGCAGATCGAGCTGGTAGCGGATGTCGAGGTGGTTGGTGGGCTCGTCGAGGAGGAGTTCCCGGGGCTGCTGCGCCAGCGCGCGGGCGATGTGGACGCGCTGCCGCTCGCCGCCGGAGAGCCGGTGCCACAGCTCCCCCGCCTTGCCGGTGAGCCCGGTGCGCTCCAAAGCGTCCGACACCGCCGCGTCGTCGGCTTGCCGGTGCCCGCCGAAGGCGCCCCGGTGCGGAATACGGCCGAGGGCGACGATGTCGCGCACGGTGATGTCCACGACCGTGTCGGCGTGCTGGGTGACGGTGGCGATCGCCCGGGCCGCGTCCCGTCGGGAGACGGCCGCGAGCGAGGTGTCGTCGAGGGTGACCACACCCGCGGTGGGCCTCGCGGTGCCGGAGAGCAGCCTGATGAGGGAGGACTTGCCCGATCCGTTGGGGCCGAGCAGCCCGACGGTCTCGCCGGGCCGCGGGCTCAAGGTGACCCCGTCGACGACGAGCCGGCCGCTTCGGTTCCAGGCGACCTCTCGGGTCTGGAGTGTCACAGGGCCCTCCTTCGGCGGAACATGATGGCGATGAACACCGGCACTCCGATCAGGGCGGTGCCGACGCCTACGGGCAGCGGCGACGGCGAGAAGGCGACCCGCGATATCGCGTCGACCCACACCATGAAGGCCGCTCCGATGAGGACGGTCACGGGCACCAGTCGGACGTGAAGCGGACCGGTGAGGTACCGGGCCGCATGCGGGAGGACGAGGCCGACGAAGCCGATGGCGCCGGCCACGCTGACCATCGTCGCCGTCAGCAGGGCGGTGACGGTCATGAACGTGATGCGCTCGCGCCGGACGGAGACCCCCAGTGAAGACGCGACGTCGTCGCCGAACGCGAAGGCGTCCAGGACCGGCGCCCGGAAGAGGCAGAACAGGGCCCCGGCGAGTACGGCGAGTCCGCACAGGACGACGTCGTTCCACCGCACCCCTTCGAGGGAGCCGAGCAGCCAGAACATGACGCCGCGGGTCGCGTCCGAATCGGCGAAGGCGAAGACGACGAACGAGGTCAGCGCCGAGAACAGCTGGGTCACCGCGATCCCGGCCAGGATCACCTTGTCGTTGGCGCCTCCGGCCAGGCGCGCGATCACCAGGACGACGGCGAAGGCGACGATGGAGCCGACGAACGCGCCCCCGGGGATCCCGAGCACGGTCCCGCCGACGCCCAGGATCCCGACGACGACTGCTCCGGTGGAGGCTCCCGAGGAGATCCCCAGGACGTACGGGTCGGCCAGAGGGTTGCGCAGCAAGGATTGCAGGATGACGCCGCACAGGCCCAGTCCGGCGCCGCAGGCGGCGGCCACCAGGGCGCGCGGCAGGCGGTCGTCCCACACGATCGCCTCCTTCGACACCCTCACCGGGATGTCCGCGCCCGCGAGGTGGTTGAGGAGGATGTCGCGCACGTTGACCAGTGACACCTCGGCGGGGCCGACGGTGATCGCCGCCCCGACCGACACCAGCAGCAGCGCGATCGCGCCCAGGCCGATGCCGAGGAAACGCAGCCGCGTGCCGCCTTGAGGCGCCTGCCCGGTGACGGGCGCGGGCCGCGAAGGGCTGAGCGTCACCTGGTCCCCTCGAAGGAGCCCAGTCCTTCGGCGAGGGCTTCGAGGCCGTCGATCATCCGGATCGACGGGTTCATCTCGGCCCCGTGCAGTGCGATGAACCGCTCGTCGGCGACCGCCGCGAGGTCCTCGGTGACCGGGTCGGCCTGGAGGAAGTCGATCTTCTCCTGGAGCTGGTCGCCCGGCCAGCGCTCGCGGCTCAGGTCGCCCAGGACGAGGATGTCGGGGTCGCGGTCGACGAACGCCTCCCAGGTGGTGGCCGGCCAGTCGTCGTCGAGATCGGCGAACACGTTGACGGCGCCGACCTCGGTTGCCAGCAGGTTCGCCGAGCCCAGTCCTCCGGCGATGTAGGGCGTCTTCAGGTCGGCGAACCAGAACGCCACCGACATGCCGGAGGCGTCGATGCCGTCGAGCGCCGCCTGGCGGCGGCCTTCGAGCTCTTCGATGAGGGCCTCGCCGCGACTGGTCACGTCGAAGATCTGGGCGAGCTCGCGGATCTCCCGGTAGAGCGCCTCGATCGTCAAGGGGTTGGTGCGGGTGCCGCCGCCGTTGATGCTCGTTCCCTCGTCGCAGTCCGTCGGCGACAGGTACGACTCGATCCCGGTTTCGGCGAACCGGCTCCGCTCGGCCACGCCGCCCTCAAGATAGTGGCGTCCGAATGAGGCGGTCACGAAGTCGGGGTCGGTGTCCAGTACGACCTCGTAGGTCGGTGCCTCATCGGCCAGCCGCGGCACTTCGGCGTTCGCCTCCGCCAGGTTCTCCCGCACCGGGTCGGTCCACGACGCGGTGCCGACCATGCGGTCCTCCAAGCCCAGGGACAGGAGGATCTCCGTGGAGCCCTGGTCGAGGGACACGACTCGCTGCGGTGCGGCGTCGTAGGTCACCTCCTGCCCGCAGTTCTCGACGACCAGCGGATAGGTCGTCTCGCCCTCGCCTGCGATGGCGGCTCGTTCGGGAACGGCCTCGGAGGCGCCGCAACCGGCCGATACCGCCAACAACAGAGACGCGCTTACAGCAGCGGGAGTCACGCGCATGCCGACACTCACCGGTCCATTCATATAGTTCGGGCCGACGCGGCCGCCGAGGGCCGCTTTCCGCCACGAACATTAGGTTAGGCTGACCTCACTACTCGGTATCGGCTTCGCCTTTGAGGCAGGCACCACAACTTGGCCGTACGCGGGACGACAAGGCGGCGCTTGCCGCGGGGGCAGACGCCGCCTCTCGTCGAGATGGGGGCCCTACCGTTGCCCATTGCAACTCATCACCGCATTTCAACGGCCAACTGAACCGCTCGGTTCAAGGGACGAGGCTCAGCCAGTAGCCGTCGAGGTCCCCCAGGCTCGGTGGGGTCTCCAGTAGCGGCTCGAGCCGCCGCACCGTCAGCCGGACATCGCTGCGACGGCCGTCGTGCGCATGGACTGGAGCCCCGTCATTCGACATCCCTGCTGGCGAGGTGGATGACGGCTTCGGCTATTTCGCATACGCGGTCCAAAGTGATGCCGGTCCGTTGCTCAACGGCGAGAAGATGGTCTGTGGGTTCGAGCTCGATGAAGGGGCGCTCGCCGACGGGTCTGGTGTGGACATTGGTCTTCAGGTTGATGGTGCTGGACGAGTAGACAGGCAGTTCGGTGGTCAACCAGCCGAAGTAGGGTTCCTCAGACTCGCGTCCCGGCGTTTCCCACAGTTCCGCCAGGCGGGCATAGTTCTCGCGGCTGAGGGAGACCCAGACGCCCCAGGCAAACACATCGTCGCTGTCTATGACCGGTATCTCGATCAAGCCCTTGACAAAGTAGTGCTGCGCGTTGATCACACACTGATCCGATGTAAGCAGGCAATCGGGGGCATCAGAGAAACTCTGATCCCATACGTAGGGAGCTGCGGTCGAGTAGCTCATCGGAAGCCCTGAGTGACTCTTACCACAAGACGTGCAAGTGAATCTGACATTGCCGGACATGGGCAGGAGTCTAGTGTTCGGCTCCTCTGATGGGGCAGTGAGCCGGACTTGGCTGAGGCCTGACGGAACCTGGTAGCCAACACGATGTCGCCGGCCGCTGGTGGTTCCTCCGCCTGGGGCGGTCGTTCCCTGTGTGGCACTGGATCCGGCTCGAACCCGAACTCCCGGATGGACGCAGTTCTCGACCGCCTCGAAAACTCGCCTCCCGCAGGTCTACGGAATTGCCCGCGGCCGATTCCGTCGGCTGCCGCCCTATATGGAGTCGAGCGCGTTCTTGAAGTCGTCGACGAGGTCTTCGGTGGCCTCGATGCCGACCGCGAGGCGTACGAGGTCGTCTTCGATACCCTCAGCGCTGCGAGCTTCGGGGCTCATACCGGCGTGGCTGGTTATGGCCGGGCGCGTGATCAGCGTTTCGACCCCGCCCAGGCTCGGTGCGACGTAGGGCAGCTCAAGTGCCTTGAGCAGCTTCTCGGCCGCGTCCAGGCCGGCGGCGGGTCGGAAACACAGCACCGGCCCGAACCCGTCGAACAGCTCGGCGGCTCGGGCATGATCGGGATGAGACTCCAGCCCCGGGTAGGCGACTTCGGCGATAGCGCGGTGCCCCTCCAGGAACCGGGCGATGGCCAGAGCGTTCGCGTTCTGCTGGCGTACCCGCAGGGCGAGCGTCTTGAGACCGCGCGCAAGAAGGAACCCGGCGTGCGGGTCGAGGCTGCCTCCGTAGAGCTTCAGGCAGGCGTGGGCCTTCGCGATTCGGTCGGCCGATCCGGTGATGACCCCGGCGACGATGTCGGAGTGGCCGTTGAGCGTCTTGGTGGCCGAGTGGCATACGAGGTCGAAGCCGATCTGATGCGGGCGGAAGTTGACCGGTGTGGGGAAGGTGTTGTCGATGATCGAGCTCAGGCCATGGCGCGCGGCGAACGCGGCGATACCGGCGAGGTCGGGGACGCGGACGAGCGGGTTGGAGATCGACTCGGTGTAGATCGCCTTGGTCTCGGGGCGGAGAGCGGCTTCCCAGGCGGCGGGGTCGGCGGCGTCGACGAAGTCGACGTTCCAGCCCAGGTGCGGGGCGTGCTCGGTGAGGAAGACGTGGGTGCCGCCGTACAGGGTTCCCGCGACGATGACGTGGTCGCCGGCGCTGGCGACACTGTGCAGGGCCGTGGAGATGGCGGCCATCCCCGAGGCGGTGGCGAGGGCGGCTTCGGCGCCTTCGAGGGCGGCAAGCTTGTCGTGGACGTAAGTCTGGGTGGGAGTGTTGGAGTAGCGGAGGTAGTCGACTCCGCCTTCGGGTGGCGTCTCGTACACGGTCCCTTGGAAGATGGGGAAGACGATGGACCCGCCATGGGTCGGCCGGGGCTCGCCGGCGTGAACGGCCAGGGTCTCGAAACGGGAATAGGAAGCGCTCATTGACCCGATGCTACGGTCAAGAACGCCTCGCTTCAAACGTTCATCGCGCTCCGAGTGCGGGGCCGTCGATCAGTGTGGCGGTTGACATGTGCGCGCCCAACCCCTCGGATACAACGCACCGACCGCCCTGAAGACGCGCAGAATACCCGGGGTTCTGCGGATACGCTGCCTGGGCTCGCTCAGCTGCCTCTCGCGATTCCGCAGCGGCCAACACCGCCCGAAACCGCTCCACCGTCTCCTCGCGCTCGCCGGGTGCGAACCCGGCCAGCCCGACTCTCCCGAAGCGGACTGCGTCCGTCCACCACCCCTGAGGTCTCCGGTGTCGTAGTCGTAGAACACCGCGAGACCTCAGAGACTCACGGGCGAACCCTCACCAGCCCCGCACCAGGGCTTGATCAAGTTCCGCGCTGGTGTGGAAGGTCTGG
>NZ_JAKZEW010000115.1 GCF_022548875.1 Glycomyces sp. L485
TAGGACCCACAACCCAACCTGACAGTTCCGGATTAATAGCCGCGGGGGCGCTGGCGGCGTCGATCGTGTGCATGGTTGTTGTGCGCCAAGGGCGGCAGCGACGAAGAGGTGGAGGGTTTCCCGGGGTGCGTTGCGGGGGTCGGGTGCCCGTGGGGCGGCGTTGGTGGGTGAGTTTTGCTCGTGTTGTGTTGTGCTGCAGGCGGTCCGCGTCCCGAACATGAGGGGTTTCTCCCCCTAGTGGGTGATGATTTCTGCTGGTCAGGTCCGTATCATTGAAGTATAGGACGAACAATCGGAAACAGGGA
>NZ_JAKZEW010000016.1:0-241 GCF_022548875.1 Glycomyces sp. L485
CGGACCCGAGCGAGACTCCGAACAGGACTCCGAACAGGACTCCGCACGGGACTTCGGACCGGGCGGGCACTCCCGCCCCGAAGACGAGCACGCCCCCACACCAGCAACACCGCCAGCAGATGCGGCCTCACCGGCGGCACCGACTGCGGCGATGCGCCTGGTACACCCGAAGACGAACGAACCGCTGATCCCGGTGCGCGCGAATGTGATCGAAGATCCCATCCCGTTCTTAACCTGCCCG
>NZ_JAKZEW010000016.1:431-83381 GCF_022548875.1 Glycomyces sp. L485
CTCATCGCTGCCCGCCTGAAGCCCAAACGAGAAGCACCGGGGAGCCGAGGATCCCGGCCCCTCCCCCTACTCCCCCTCGTCGCTGCCGCCCTTGGCGCAGAGCGGCCATCCGCTGCATCGCTCCCGCCCTCGCACGCGCGGCCATTTCCGGGCTCCTCAGGCCGTACCCCGACCGCCCGAACTCGAAGGCATCAAGTGACCTGCGGATGGATCAGCCAGCTGAAAATCGACTTCTAGGCCACTTGACAAGCTATAGTTTATCGGTAAAGTAGTCGCCACTATATCGATAAATCATTTCGTTTGAGCCACCGCATCCAGAAAGGCTCCCCAGTGTCGAACACCTCCGTTCCAGCAGTGATCAATGTAGATCTCGAAGGTCCCGTCATCAACCGCCACGTCTACGGGCACTTCGCCGAGCATCTCGGCCGGTGCATCTACGGCGGGTTCTACGTCGGCGAGGACTCCGACATCCCCAACGAAGGCGGCATCCGCCTCGATGTCGTCGAGGCCCTGCGGGCCCTCGACATCCCGAACCTGCGCTGGCCCGGCGGCTGCTTCGCCGACGAATACCACTGGATGGACGGCATCGGCCCCAAGGACGAGCGGCCCTCCATGATCAACACCCACTGGGGCGGCGTCGAGGAGAACAACCACTTCGGCACCCACGAGTTCATGGCTCTGTGCGAGCTGCTCGGTACCGAGCCCTACATCAGCGGCAACGTCGGCTCCGGCACCGTCCGCGAGATGAGCGAGTGGGTCGAGTACCTCACCCGCGACGGCGACTCCCCCATGGTCCGGCTTCGCAAGGCCAACGGCCGCCAGGAGCCGTGGCGGGTCAAATTCTGGGGCCTGGGGAACGAGACGTGGGGCTGCGGCGGCAACATGAGCGCCGGGCACTACGCCGACGAGGCCCGCCGCTACGCCACCTACTGCCGCGACTACGGCGACAACAAGCTCTACCGCATCGCCGCAGGGGCAGCCGACTTCAGCTACGACTGGACCGAGACGCTCATGAAGCAGCTCAGCCACCTCGGCTGCCAGCGCGCCGAACGGCCGCTGTACCAGGCCGTGTCGGTGCACTACTACACGATCGCCGGGACCTGGCAGGACAAGGGCTCGGCCACCGAGTTCGACACCGACGAATACTACGAGACGATGGTGAAGGCCGCCCGCACCGACGAGCTGCTGACCGGGCACTCGAACGTCATGGACTGCTACGACGAGCAGAAGACCATCGGTATCGTCCTCGACGAGTGGGGCACCTGGTGGAACGTCGAGCCCGGCACGAATCCCGGCTTCCTGTACCAGCAGAACACCCTCCGGGACGCCCTCGTCGCGAGCCTGCACTTCGACATCTTCCACAGGCACGCCGACCGGCTCGTCATGGCGAACATCGCCCAGACGGTGAACGTGCTCCAGGCGATGATTCTCACCGACCCCGACTCGGGTGCGCTCGTGCTGACCCCGACCTACCACGTGTTCGAGATGAACAAGGGCCACCAGGACGCCTCTTCGCTGCGGGTCGACACGCCCGACGGGCTGCCGAGCCGCGAGGTCGGGTCGACGCGGCTGGACACCGTGTCGGTCTCGGCCAGCCGCAAGGACGGGCGCCTGCTCGTCTCGCTGTCCAACCTGGATGCCGACGAGGACGTCGACGTGGAGTTCGACTTGCGGGGCGGATCGGTCGGGGAGGTCTCGTCGCGTATCCTCACTGCTGGGGCGCTCCAGGAGCACAACGCTCCCGACGCTCCCGAGGCCGTCGCCCCTCGCGTGCACGAAGAGGTGTCGCTCGCCGACGGCCGCCTCCGGGTCCACGTCCCGGCCCACTCTTTCGTCACCGTGGAGGGCACCATCGCATGATCTCGGTTGCGCGCGTCGACGTCGCGGTCACCCGGAGCAGTCCATGGTGACCATGAGCGACGTCGCGCGACTCGCCGGGGTCTCGAAGATGACCGTCTCGAACGTCGTCAACGAGCGCGGCGGTGTGAGCGAGCCGGTCCGCCGCCGCGTGCTCGACGCCATCCGGTCCTCCGGCTACCGCGTCAACGTCTCGGCCCGGACCCTGAAATCCGGCAAGACGGGTGTCATCGGCCTGGCCGTGCCCCACGTCAACGCCGCCTACTTCGGTGTCCTCGCCGAGCAGGTCATCGACCAGGCGGGCCGGCGCGGCTTCCACGTCGCGATCGAGCAGACCGGCGCGGCCGCCGAGGGCGAGATCGAGGCGATCGCGTATTCGCACACGCTCCAGTTCGACGGCCTCATCCTCAGCGCGGTCGGCCTCGACCCGAAGGACCAGCGCCTGCCGGGCGGGGACTTCCCGATCGTGATGCTCGGCGAGCAGGACTTCGCGGCCGTCTTCGACCACGTCGGGATGCCGAACGAGGCCGGGACCAGGGCGGCGACGGAGCACCTGGTCGACCGCGGTTGCCGCCGGATCGCGATCGTGACCGGCGGTGACTTGAGCGGCGTCAACGTCGTGACCCGCCGCCACCGCGGCTACACGGAGGCGCTGCTGGAGCGAGGCCTGCCGGTCGATCCGGCGCTGCGCGAGACGCTGGGCCCGTGGAGCGCGGCCGGCGGCCGCGAGGCGGCCCACCGCCTGGTCGACTCCGGCCGGGAGTTCGACGGCGTCGTCGCGGTGACCGACTCCGTCGCGCTGGGACTGCTGCGCGGCTTCGCCGACCGGGGTGTGCGAGTGCCTGAGGACGTCCGCGTCGTCGGGTACGACGACGTCCCCGACGCCGAGTTCGCGGTCCCTTCCCTGTCCACGGTGGCGCCCGACCACCGGTGGATGGCCGCGAAAGCGGTCGAGCTCGTCACCGCCCGCATCGAAGACCCCTCACGTCCGACCGGGGAGCACACCGCGCCGTTCGCACTGCGCGAGCGCGAGTCCACCCGCTGACAGGCCCCACCGGGCCGTAGCGGGCGGTACCGTCGCGGTTACGGTGAACCGCAGGGGAGCGATGAGGTCTGGAGGCCGAACGGATGGGCGTTTTCAGCCGACTCACGGCCTGGTGGCGAAGCGGCTCCGGCGACGGCGCGGAGCCGACCGGGCACCCGCCTGTCGACCGCTCCGGAGGGAGGACGCCCGGGCCGCTGCGGCCCCGGGCGCCCAAGCGCTGGCACTCCGCGCCCGAGGCCGCCGACCGCGAGCCGCCCCGCGAGGAGAGCGGCCCGACCGTCGTCGACAACGCCGTGTACTCCGGCGGCGAACGCATCGAACCCGATTCGCTGGAGCGCACCTACGAGCTGGTGCGCGAGGGCCGCGGCATGGGCTGGATCGGGCTCTACCGGCCCGACAGGGCCGCCGTCGAGTCGATCGCCGCCGAGTTCGGAATGCACGAGCTGGCCATCGAGGACGCTCTCGAAGCCCACCAGCGGCCCAAGCTCGAACGCTACGGCGAGACCCTGTTCGTGGTGCTCCGCCCCGCCCGCTACGTCGACCCGATCGAGGTCATCGACGTCGGCGAGCTCCACGTCTTCCTCGGCAGCGACTTCGTCGTCACCATCCGCCACTCCGAGACCCCCGACCTGCGGGCGGTCCGCAGCCGCCTCGAAGCCGAACCCGAACTGCTCTCCCTCGGCCCCGAGGCGGTGCTGTACGCGATCATGGACAAGATCGTCGACGACTACGCGCCGGTCCTGCGGGGCCTGGCGATCGACCTCGACGAGATCGAGGCGCAGGTCTTCGACGGCGACTTCGAGGTCTCGAGGCGCATCTACCAGCTCGGCCGCGAGGTCATCGAGTTCCGGCGGGCCGTCGAGCCGCTCCTGGACCTGTTCGCGGCGCTGCGCTCGGGCTTTGAGAAGTACAAGGTGGACTTGGAATTGCAGCGGCTGCTGCGTGACGTCGAGGACCACACGGTGCGCGTCGCCGAGCGACTCGAATCGTTCCGCGAGCTGCTGAGCACCATGCTCACGGTGAACGCGGCGGTGGTCGGCCAGCGCCAGAACGAGGAGATGCAGCGGCTCAGCGAGGCGAGCCTGTCGCAGAACGAGGAGGTCAAGAAGATCTCGGCGTGGGCGGCGATCCTGTTCGCGCCCACGGTGGTCGGGACCGTATACGGCATGAACTTCGACCGCATGCCGGAGCTGCACTGGCTGTGGGGGTACCCGTTCGCGGTGGGGCTCATGGCATCGGTCTCGATCACGCTGTATCTGGTGATGAAGTGGCGGCGCTGGCTGTAGGGAGGTTGGGCCGATGATTCGCAAGCGCGTGGTGGTGCACGGCAGGGTTCAGGGCGTGTTCTTCCGCCAGGAGTGCCTGCGGCGGGCGCGGGTGCACGGTGTCGGGGGCTGGGTGCGCAACCGCCTCGACGGGACGGTCGAGGCGGTGTTCGAGGGCGGCCGGGAGAACGTCGAGGCGATGGTCGCCTGGGCCCGCCACGGTCCGCCTTCGGCGCACGTCGACCTCGTCGAGACCTTCGAGGAGCCCGTCGAGGGCGTCGCGGGGTTCGAGGTCCGGTACGACCGGAGCTAGTCGAAGACGGGCGCGCCGTCCCTGGTGAGCTACCTGCGGAGGCGAATTCGTCCGGGTCGAGGACGGCGATGAGCGCGTCGGGCCGGCTGCTTCGGCCCCGGTCGTCCGCGCCCGACCGCGTCAGGCCTCTTCCGCCGGATTCAGAGGCGGCGCGGCCGGGCGACCGAGTCGCGGACGACGATGTGGGTGCCGAGGACGACCTGATCGTTCACGGCCGGCTCCCCGCGGTGGAGGCTCAGGCGCACCGCCTCGCGGCCGAGCTGCTCGTGCGGCACGTGGACGGTCGTCAGGGCCGGTGTGAGGTCGGAGGCGAGCGGGATGTCGTCGAAGCCGACCACCGACATGTCCTCGGGCGTCCGCAGGCCGAGGTCTCTCAGGGCCTTGAGGACGCCCGCGGCGATCATGTCGGTGGCCGCGAAGATCGCGGTGACGTCCTCGCGCTCGGCGAGGAGCTCGCGGGTGAGCTTGATGCCGTGGGACTTGAGGAACTCGCCTTCGAGGATGAGCGACTCGTCGACCTCGACGCCGAATTCGGCGTGCGCGCGGAGGAACCCGGCGACGCGCTCGTCGGTGGTGGACAGTCCAGGCTTGCCGCCCATGAAGCTGATCGTCCGGTGCCCGGCGGACAGCAGGTGCGCGGTCATGGCGTGCGCCCCGCCCTCGTTGTCGTAGTGGACGGTCGTGGTCGGCACGTCCTCGCCGAGCGAGGGCCGTCCGCACAGGACCAGGCGCGAGCCGGCCTTGTCGAGGGCGCGGGCGAAGTACGACATCCGCGCGATGTGGCTCTCTTCGGCGTGCGCGCCGCCGACGACGATCACGGCTTCGGCGTGCTGCTCGCGCATGAGCTCGACGACGGCGACTTCGCGCTCCGGATCGCCGTGGGTCGTGCAGAGCAGACATAGCCTCCCCTCGGAGGCGGCCTGCTGCTCCACGCCGCGGGCGATGTAGGCGTAGAACGGGCCGGTGACGTCGTCGACGACGAACGCGACGGTCTTCGTCGTCGCCCCGGCGAGGGCCCGGGCGTGGGCGTTGACCACGTAGTCGAGCTCTCTCATGGCGCGCAGCACCTTCAGCCTCGTGCCGGGTGCGACCGGGTAGTTCCCGGACAGCACCCGCGAGACCGTCGGCACCGACACGCCGGCGAGCGCGGCGACGTCTTTGATCGTGGTGCGCCCCTCGCCGTCGGGCTTTCTCGCCACGGCGTCAGCCCTTGATGGCGCCGGTGAGGACGCCCTTGGTGAAGTATCGCTGGAGGAACGGGTAGACCAGCAGGATCGGGACGGTTGCGAGGACGATGACGGCCATTTGGAGGGTGACGCCGGGGGGCGGTGGCTGGTCGGGGGAGACGTAGGCGCCGGGGATCTGCACGCCCGCGAGCACGTACTGCTGGAGCACGACTTGGATCGGCCATTTCTCGGAGTCGTTGATGTACAGCAGCGCGTTGAAGTAGGTGTTCCAGTAGCTGACGGCGTAGAACAGTCCCATCACCGCCAGCACCGGTTTGGACAGCGGTATGACGATCTGCAGGAAGATGCGCCATTCGCCGGCTCCGTCGATGCGGGCCGCCTCGATGAGCTCGCTCGGCAGGTTCATGAAGAAGTTGCGGATGACGATCATGTTGAACGCCGAGACCAGGCCCGGGATGATCAGGCTCCACAGCGAATCGATCAGGCCGAGGGACTTGACCAGCAGGAAGTTCGGGATGATCCCGGCCGAGAAGAACATGGTCGCCAGGACCATGATGAGGATCGCCTTCGAACCGGGCACCTGCTTGGTGCGGGAGAGGCCCCAGGCCAGCATCGAGGAGGCCGTCAGTGACAGGAACGTGCCGACCACGGTCACCCACAGCGAGTTCCTCAGGCCCGTCGACACCGTGCCGCCGTTGAAGATCGCCCGGTAGGCGTCCAGCGAGTACGCGGTCGGGAAGATGACCCCGGCCCGCGCCTGCTCGGGAGAGGCGAAGCTCATCGCGATCACATAGACCAGCGGGTAGAGCATGGTGACGACGATGACGGCGATCACCAGTGCCTTGATCAGGCGCAGCCCGAGCGGTGGGGGGTTGAGCCAGGGCGGCAGACCGGCCTGTTTGCGGCGCTGCACGTCCTTCGGCAGTGAAGCGGTATGGGCCGACATCAGAAGATCCCCTCTCCGCCGAGCTTCTTGGCGATTTTGTTGGCGCTGAGCACCAGGATGGTGCCGATGATGCCTTTGAGCAGGCCTGCGGCCGTGGCGATGCCCCATTCGCCGCCGAGCACACCGCGGAAGTAGACGAAGGTGTCCAGTACCTGTGCGGCGTCGGCGCCGACCATCGGCTGCTGCAGCAGGAGCTGCTCGAACCCGACGGTGAGGATGTTGCCGAGGTTGAGGATGAGCAGCAGCATGGTGACCGGGATGAGGCCCGGCAGGGTCACGTGCCAGATCCGCCGCCAGGCCGAGGCGCCGTCGACGGCGGCGGCCTCGTGCCGTTCCTGCGGGATGCCGGCGATCGCGGCGAAGAAGATGATCGTCCCCCAGCCCACGTCCTTCCAGATGGCCTGGGCTACCACCAGGAGTTTGAACGTGTCGGCGTTGGTCATGGCGTCGAAGCCGCCCACACCGAGGTCGCCGAGGATGTTCGCGACCAGGCCGCCGCCGCCGAACACCTGCTGCCACACCGAGATGACGATGACCCACGACAGGAAGTGCGGCAGGTAGACGACGGTCTGGACCATGCGCTTGACGCGGTTCGACATCAGGGAGTCGAGCAGCAGCGCTAGAGCGATCGGGGCCGGGAACGCGAAGATCAATTGCAGGAACGCGATGAGCAGCGTGTTGCGCAGCGCGGTGAGGACTTCGGGGTCGTTGAAGATCCCCACGAAGTTGTCCACGCCGACCCACGGGGATCCGGAGAAACCGCGGAAGGGCGAGAAGTCCTGAAAGGCCACGATGTTGCCGAGCATCGGGACGTACGCGAACACCAGGAAGAACAACGCGCCGGGGGCGATGAACGTGTACATCCAGCGTTCGCGCCAGATCCTCTGGCGCAAGGTCAGGGTGCGGCGCTTCGGTGCGGCGGGGGCCGGCCCCGAGGATGCTTCGCGCTGATCCTCGGAGCCGGCGGCGATCTGCGTGCTCACCTAGCTCGCCTCGTCGAGTGCTTTGGTGTACTCGGAGCGGACCTGCTCACCGCCCTGCGACATGTACTCGGCGATGAACGAGTCGAGGTCGTCGACGCTCTCGCGTCCGGTGACGACGCCGCGCTCGAAGTCGTTGAGCAGCTCGGTCAGCTGGTTGCCCTTGCGGACGAACGTGTCCGAGGCGGCCTCGAGGCCTTCCAGGTCGCGGACGATCGAGTTCTGCGCCGCGCTCTCCATGACCTCGGAGAACGACTCGGCCCACGCCCGGTTGGACGGGTGGCCGCGCCAGGACTGCTCGCCGGAGTCGACAGCGACGTACTGGACACCGAGCTCGGCCCCGTTCTCCTCGATGCGGGCCGGCAGGCCGTCCTCGTTGAAGTCGAAGTGACGGCCCTCGATGCCGTTGTGGACGAACAGGTTCTCTTCCGAACCGTAGGGGGCGGAGATGTAGTCCAGGACGTTGAGCACCTCGACCAGGCGGTCCTCGTCCTCGAGCAGCGCGTGGGACAGGCACGTCGAACGGCCGTAGGGGATGTTCTGGACCACGACCTGGCCGGTGCCGTCGAAACCGGGAAGGTCGAAGAAGTCGTACTTCGCTCCAGGCAGGTCGATCTCCTTCTGCGCGATGCCCTCCGCGCCGAGGAACATGCCATGGTGCGTCCACTCGAGGGCCGCGCCGGAGACGATGTCGGCGGGGTTGGTGGTCATCGAGACCGGGTCGAACACGCCTTCGTCCCAGGCCTGGGCGAGCCAGGTGAGCATCGCGCGGAAGTTCTCGGTCTCCATGGCGTGCACCAGGTCGCCGCTGGCGTTCAGCTGCCAGTCGGCGCCGACCTTGAACAGGCGCCGCCACATGATCGGCTCGTACTTGTTGATGCCGTAGACCTTCTGACCGCCGGGGCCCGAACCGAGGGCGGTGACCTCCTTGAACGCGGCCAGCAGCTGGTCGGCGTCGGCCGGGGCCAGACCGATCCCGGTCTGCTCGAGCAGGTCGACGCGCATGATGGGCATGTTGGTGAGGGGCGGGACCAGCGAGGGGATCTGGTAGATCCGGCCGTCCTTGAGGCTGGCCTTCCAGATGTGCTCCTGGCGCGCGGCCAGGTTGGGCCACTGGAGGATGTTGTCACCGGAGAGGAACTCGGACAGGTCGGCGAAAGCGCCGTCGCGGATGCCCTGGAGGTTGACCGCGCTCTGGTCGTTCATGAAGACGAGGTCGGGGACGTCACCGGAGGCGAGCATCGTCGAGAACTTCTCGTCGAAGACCGGCTGGGGGACGAACTGGGGCTCGAAGCTGACGCCGAGGCGCTTGTTGAGCTCCTGCCAGTAGGGGTTGTCCTCCAGCGGGGTGGACGGGTCCCCCCAGGTGAGTTGGAAGGTCGTGACCGCACCACCCGAACCGGGCTCACGGTCGACGGACTTGAAGAACGACTGCACCGCGTCGGTGTAGACCGGGATCATCCCCGGGGTGTCGCTGGCGAAGAACGGCTCGACCTCGGGGGTCGGGGCGGCCTGGTAGGTGGGCAGATCGAAGTCGCCTCCGGCCGCGGACGAGTCCTTGGCGTCGTTCGAGCAACCGGTGAGCGCTCCGCCCGCGGCCAGGCCGCCGGCGCCGAGCCCGACGGCTCCCAAGAAGTTGCGGCGTGAGAATTCGACCATGAGGGGTCCTCCTAATTAGGTAAAGCGTCTGTACGAAAAGGGCTGGGCGTCGCACCGCATCCGGTCGGTGATTCCCACCTGCGGCGGCCGCTTGATAGATAACGTTATCTTCACTCAACGAGGCCGTCAACAGCTACTGGTGAGAAATCTATATGTCTGGAATTGCGCCCACTACTTGCCATGAAAGCGGTATTTCTGGGCACCCGGAACTGACCTGACCGAAATGGTCGGCAGGCTATCCGAGGCAATGCTTAGAAAACGGTTCCATCCAGGATTGCCGACACCGGCGTCGGCGTCGGCAATCCTGGATCACCTGATTATTCGGCGGGCTCCAAGGCCGTCACGGCCGCGTCGATGGCGTCGGCGGCCGCGTCCACCTCCTCCTGAGTGGGTTCGGCGCCCTCGGCCAGGAGCGCGAGGCCCGCTTCCCGGGCCTCGGCCAGGTCGGCCCAGGTCACGGCCGTCCAGTCGGCCTCGGACAACTCGCCTGTCTCCTCCAGGTAGAGGTCGAGTCCCGAGGGGTCCACCGGGATGCGGTTGAACTGGATCTCGGCCAGGTTCGTGTAGCCGTTGGGCGAGTAAACCCTGAGCGCCCCGTAGCTAACGGCCTCGTCCAGCGGGATCTCAGTCCAGCCGCTTCCGGCCAGGTCCCCTATGACCGCGAAGGTCTCCCAGGTCTCACCTCCGTCGTCCGAACCCTGCAGCTGGAATCCGCGGGCCCGGTGCGCGTGGCCCGGGCGCGGCTGGACCTTCACCGATTCGACCGTCAGCGTTCGACCGTCGTCCGGGACCACCTGCACCCAGCCGGTCGCCGAGGTGGTGTCGGTGTAAGTGGAGGCGTCGCCGTCGAACATCAACCAGCCGTTGGCGGCCGCATCCCGCGAACCGTCCCACGAGGGGCTGCTGGCGCTCACCCAGGACTGCTCGACCGGCATGACCGTCGAGGGCGGGTCCTCCAAGAGGTCCCAGGCCTCGAGCAGCCGCGTGGAGAGGGCGTCGCGGTCGGCGCCCTCCTCCTCCGCGGCCGCCTTGACCGCTTCGAGCTCGCGGGTGAACAGGACGGCCGAAGCCCGCGAATGCCGGTTCAGGTCGACCGCTTCGGCCCGCGCGACCACCGCGTCGAGTTCGACTCGGAAGTCCCCGTACAGCCGCAGCTCGGCGATGCCGATGATGGTGCCGTTGAGCACCCGCAGGTACCGGTAGCCGCCGTCGTCGAGCGAAGGACGGTTCTGCCAGTCGTAGGTCGGCTCGGACGGATCGGTCAACCTCGTCCAGTTGACCAGGTCGTTCGACCCCTGGAGCACCTGGGCCCACATGCGGGAGAGACCGTAGCCGTCCTGTCGCGGCCTGAGCTCCGCCCGATCGAGCGAGACCGACGCCCCTTCACCGAAGTCCCAGATCACGTAGTAGTCGCCGTCGACGGCACGCACGTCGCTGTAAGTGTCGATGTCCCCGTCGGTCATCCGCTGGGCGTGCCAGACCTTCGACGAGTCGGGTTCACCGTCCAGGTCGACGACCTCTCCGAGCCCGGCCAGATCGACGAAGTCGCGCTGATCGGACGCGAACAGGTTCGATTCGTCGGTCGTTCCATGGAAGGTGTCGGCGCTCTCGCCGTCGGCGGTGGTGTGGTCGATGCCGACCGTGAGCATCTGCCCGCCGCTCAACTCTCCGAGTGTCGTCGTGGCCGTCCAAGCCTTCCCGTCTTCACTGGTGGCTGCGACGGACTGCCCCGCGACAGCGACCTCGACGTCGCTGATCGACTCCCGGCTCGCGAACGTCACGGTCACGCTGTCGCCGGCCGTCACACGACCGTTGACCGCGTCGTCGGACGACAGGGAGACCTCGGTGACGTCGCCGACCGCTTCAGTGCGGTCGCCGTGGATCCGCAACTCCCCCATGGAGAAGATATTGAGGTGGCCGATGGGCACACCGGGCTCGTCGACCTGGAACCTCAGGAACCGGAACTCCTCGCCGACCTGGTCGTCTACGACCGGGATTCGCTCCCAGTCGTTGGTGTCCGAGGTCGGCCGCTCGGTCAGCAGCGTCCAGTTCGCTCCGTCCAGCGAGCCGTACGCGTTCGCGCCCTGATACCGGGTGGGGAAGGCGTGGCGCGCCCGGAAGTCGAACTGCGAGGTCGACACCCGGTAGTCCGGACCGAAGTCCAGGGTGAAGAACGTGCTGAGCAGATCGCCGCCGAACGAGGTGTTGTCACCGTCGGCCAAGGCGTTCACCCCGCCGGAGTTGATCATCGTCGGCGTGACGATGTCCGTGTAGTCCAGCGTCCCGTCCTCAAGGGGCGGGTTGAGCAGCCTCAGTCCGTCGATGGCGTCCCTCAGCGCGTCGAAGGCGGTGCGGAACTCCTCGTCGGTGCCGTACTCGGAGGCCTCCCTGGCGTCCTTGAGGGCGGCCTCGAAGGGCTCGCGGGTGACGGTCGTGTAGACCGCGTCGGCGTCGACCCCGTCGGCGACGGCGACGTAGATCATCTTGGGCCGGTTCTTGGCCACCACGAGCTCGAACGTCCGCGCGGTGACGGACTCACCGTCGTCGGCGACGATCTGGACCGCGTGCCGACCACGGTCGCGGTCGGTCGGCTTCCAGGTCACGATCCCGGTCTCGGCATCGAACGACGCCCCGTCCGGGAGGCCGGCAGCGGAATGGGCGACCGATCCGCCTTCATCCGCTGAAGACAGGTCGTGGGCGGACTCCGAGTCGGGCCATAGGTAGTAGCGGTCTCTGGTCTGCTCGAACTTCGGAGCGGTGAGGTTGTCCTGGGCCGCGAGCATGACGGTGTCCAAGTCGACCGTGGCGCCACCGGTACCGCTCACGCGGTAGAAGTGCACGTTCGTTCCGATCGCCCGATAGGTGATGTATCTCCATTCCCCTTCGGTGTCAGGCAGTTCCACGGTGTCGATGGTCGTCGGTTCGGGTTCGACCGGATTCAGGCCCGACGGCTCCTCCTTGCGGAGCACCTCGAGCGTCGCCGGCCCATCGGTCCGCACCAGCACACCGATTCCCTTGTCCCGGGGGTACATCAGTCGACTGACCGCGCTGGTCGTGCCCTCCTCGTCGGCCGTGGCCCGGGCGAAGGTCCGCCCCTCCTCGGTGACGATCTCGGTACCCGAGTCGAGCGGGAATGCATAGCGGCCGAACGAGATCGCAGTGTCCTCAAGCAGGGTCGGCTCGGTGCCGGCGATCTCGGGCGGGAAGGCGACCCAGTACTCGACGCTCTTGTCGCCGGGGGCCCAGAAGTTCCTGGTGCCGGTTCCGTACTGGTAGAACGGGCCGTCCATGCGCGAGTGGAGCTCGGCCAGATGCGGCGCCTCCGCCTCGACATCGACGCCTTCGCGGTAGGCGTACTGGTAGTACAGCTCCGAGAGCGGGTTGAAAACGCGGCCGCGGTAGGCCTGGGAGAGGGTCCCGCCGGTCTCGCGCTCATCGATCCACCGGGTCGGCGCGCCCATCATGAAGCCGTAGAAGGCGTCGGCCCCCTCGAGGAGGCGGTTGCCCAGGAAGTTGTAGGCGGTGACGGCGTCATCGGCGGTGGAGACGGTGCCGTCGCCCGGATCGACCAGCGTGTCCTGGACGTCGAGGAAGCGGGCCAGGGCGGCGAAGTTGTCGATGTTGGTCTCGCCGTGGGCCTGGTCGCGGCCCATCTCGCGGACCTGCACGAAGCCCTCCCCGTAGGGGTTGAGCGGATCGTCGGCCTCGATGTACGGCATCTGCGGAGCCATCGCCCCGTTGTCGTAGCCGTCGTAGGTGGAGTTCACGGTGAACCACTCGACGCCCTTGGCGTAGCCCTCGGCGTCATCGAAGTAGATCGCGGTCGCGATGCGCCCGTAGAGACCGAAATTGTGCTGGTTCATCCAGCGCTCGTTCGAGTAGTTGAACACGTCCACGATCGGATCGGCGAAGTTGCCCAGGAGCTTCTCGTCGTCCTCGGCGCTCCAGACCACGTCGTAGCCCTCGTGCTCGCCGGGAGTCGAGTCGTCGACCGGTTCGGTGGCGCGGACGATCTCGGCGGCCATGAGGAACTGGGACAACGGCTTCCCGGTGTGGATGTGCGCGTCGGGGAAATAGACGTAGCCGTCGGGGTTCATGTTCGACCAAGTGCGCAGCCCCATGATCGCGCCCTTGCGGTACGCCTCGTCACCGGTCATCGTCCACAGCAGCGCCTGAGTGAGCACGCCGAAGGAGTCGCGGGTCAAGCGCCCGCGCAGGCCTCCTTCGCTGAAGTTCGAGGTCACGGGGACCTCAGGCTCGCCCCGGACCATGTTGTCGACGGTGTAGTTCCGCTGTGCCCAGGGGCGGACCTGGGTCATCGCGTCAAAGTAGGAAGCCCAGGGCTCCTGACCGGAGCGCACCATCTCCTGGGCGTTGCGGAGGTCGGCCGCGGACAGCCCGACGCCGGGGTGGACGAACCCGGCGTCCGACACCGTCTCGTTGATCTCGACCACATGATCGGTGAGCAGGTCCTCATAGCCTGCGGCGCGGGCGGGCGACGGGGCGGCGAACACCGTCGCCACCACCGCCAATGCCGCCAGCAGCGCGGTCAGGCGCAATCGCCTGCGGTCCAAGACTTGCGTCATTGCACGTCCCCTTCAGCTTGGATATCGTTATCCATTGATAGATAACGATATCGCTCTCGGCCGCGCATGGCAAGAGCTTCCAAGCTGCGTTATCCGATCGTGAACACCCGCGCCGAAGGACCAGTGACCGACTTGAGATAGATAACGTTATCCGTCTGGTTGACCGTCCATGGTTCGAGCTTGCGCGGGAACACCTCGGTGACGGTGCCCGCCAAGCCGGTGATCTCGATCGTCGACGCCCCCGGGCCGCGATCCCACACGGCGAGCAGGGTCCGGCCGTCACCGAGGTCGAGAGCGAGGCACAGCGACGCCGCGTCCCAGTCCGGGAGGCCGAGCGGCCAGGACGGCACGGCGTGCGGAAGCCGGTCCCGCAGCGACTTGTGGACGGCGACGGCATCCCGGACGAGCGCCGACTGCTCAGGGCGCAGCTCGTGGAGGAAGCCCGACAGGTACAAGCGACCGGACAGACCGGTGACGAGGGTGAACGCGGTCTCCTCGTCGGTCATGTCGACGTGCGGGTAGGCCCAGTTGCCGCACTGCTCGGGCAGGATCGTCGCCGGGGCCGATGCCGCCACCGGCGGGTAGAGGCGGAAGTCCTGCTGGTCGCTCGTCGACTGGAGGTGCGTCGCCGACAGCAGGGCGTAGTCCGCTCGCATGGCGCCCGAGGAGCAGTTCTCGATGAGCAGGCCTGGATGGCGCTCCTGCGTCTCGACCAGCCAGTCGCGGAACGCGCGGGTGTGGGCGAGCAGGCCGTCTCCGGCCGTCGTCGCTCGCCACTCCGTCCCGGCACCGGGATTGATGTTGTAGTCGAGCTTGAGGAACGACACGCCGTAGTGGCCGACGAGGTGGTCGACGGTCTCGTCGAGGTGCGCGCGGGCGGCCGGGTGGCGGAAGTCGAGATGGTACCGCTCGTGCTCCTGGACGCGCCGCCCGAAGCGCTGGAAGAACGCCTCGTCGGGGAGGGACCGGGCAGCCGGGCTGCTCACGCCTACGATCTCGGGTTCGAGCCAGATGCCGCTGCGCATGCCGCGGGCGTGGATGTGGTCGATGACGGCCTTGAGGCCGTTCGTGAAGCGGCCCGGCGCCTCGCGCCACTCCCCCACGGTCGACCACCAGTCGCCGATCGCCGGGTCGGCGAACCAGCCGGCGTCGATGCAGAAGTACTCGGCTCCGGCGTCGGCCGCCGCGTCGATGAGCGGGGTGAGCGCCTCGGTGGACGGCTGTCCCATGAGGGTGTTCATGAAGTCGTTGTAGACCACCGGGAGCGCCTCGTCGGCCACCCGCGACTCGCGGATCCAGCGCCGGTAGCGGGTCAGCTCGGCGATCGCGCCGTCGCGGCCGTCCGAGGAGACGGCGACGGCGACCGGGACTGTCGTGAAGGAGTCGCCGGGCTCGAGCTCGTGCGCGAATTGGTGTTCGAGGTCGGTCGGTCCGAGGAGGCTCGCGACGCCGCCGCTCATGGCCTGCGCGATGTCGCAGTGCCAGGCGGCGCTGGTTTCCAGCTGCCAGGCGACGGCCTCGCCGGTCGCGGCGTCGGCGAGCATGCCTGCGGCGAGGTGCTCCCCCGTGGACCAGGCGCCGTGGCTGCTGAGGCCGAAGTGTCCGCGACCGTCCTGTCCGTGCAGGTCGAGGGCGAGGCGGGGCAGCAGGTCGCGGAGCGGCCGTTCGCGCCAGCGGTTCTCGGCCAGCCATTCGCTCTGGGCGGTGGCGAGGGTGAAGCCGTCGAGCGAGTTCTCGCTCGTCCCGAATCCGAACGTGGCAGTGGAGACGGCGGTGAGCAGTACCGTTGTCGCGCCTGAGTTCTCGACGGTGTTCTGGACGCGCACGGCCCGCGTGCCGACCGGGCGGGTGAGGGTCGAGTGGACGACCAGCCCGGTGCGCTCGTCGCGCTGCGTGACGGTCACCTGGTCGGCCTCTGGGAGGTCTTGGACCTGGTGGCCGACGTACCGCAGCCGGCCTCCGACGGCGGAGCGGAAGTAGGCCTGGCTCGTGCGCCCGCGCTGCTCCTCCGCGGTGAAGAGCTCGACGAGCGGGACGTCGTCGCGGCCGAGGACGAGCGAGCGGTCGATGCCGACGAGGGCGACCGGCCGGTCGGTGTCCCAGCTCAGGTCGACGAATGTCGGTTGCTGCGCGGACGGCGGCGCGGCTTCGGGTCCAGTGGTGATGGTTGACTCCTCGGTCCGGGGCACGCCCGGATGGCGGGCGGCGCACAAGCTAATTGGATATCGTTATCCAGACGGTACACGCCGAACCCGCGGGAACGTTCGAAGGTCAGGCGGCGACGCCGATCATGACGCCGCGGACGATGAGCGAAGTCTTGTGCGCGACGCGCCGCTTCGCGATTTCAGGCGTCGGCTCGTCGACGGCCATCTTGAGCGCGGACTCGCCGAACTCATGGAGCGGGACCCCGACCGTGCTGAACTCCGGCAGGACGTCACCGAGCATCGGCACGTGGTCGAAGCCGGTGACCTCGATGTCGCGCGGCGTCTCCAGGCCCCGGCGACGCAGGGCCGCGATCGCGCCGACCGCCATCCCGTCGCTCATCGCCGCGATGACGTCGAGATCGCGCAGGCGATCGCCGAGGATGTCGACCGCCAGGTGGCCGCCGTCGCGGTCGAAGCCGTGATGGAAGATGAGCTCCTCCGGCACCTCGATGCCGTGGCGGGCGAGGCCGGCGAGGAAGCCGGCGACGCGGTCCCGGGAGGTGATCTGCTCTTCGGGACCGGCGAGGATCGCGAAGCGGCGGTTGCCCGCGGCGGCGAGCTCGTCGGCGAGCGCGGCGGCGGCGTCGTGGTTGTTGACTGTCACGCGGGAGTAGTCGTGATCACTGTCTCCTATGAGGACGATGTTCGCGCCGTGGCGCTGGAGCACCTCCAACTGGGTCTTGACCGCCAGTTCGCGCTCGAGGTTCGTGGTGCGACTGGTGGCCAGGATGATCGCCCGGTGCCGTTCGCCGCGGAACTGGGTGAGCAGCTCGACCTCGCGCTCGGCGTCGTCGTGGGTGGCGCGGACGGCGACCGAGAGCCCGCGGTCCTCGGCGGCGTCGAGGATTCCGGCGATGATGGTCGCGGCGCCGAAATCCTCCACGTCGCTCACCAGCAGCCCGATCGTGCGGGCGCGGCCTTCCTTGGTGGCCTGGGCGGCCGCGCTCACGGAGTAGCCGAGGACGCGCGCGGCGTCTTCGACGCGTTCGCGCAGCTCGCGGTTGCCGCCCTTGCCGCGTACGCCGCCATTGAGCACGCGCGACGCCGTGGGCACCGAGACATCGGCCAGGCGCGCGACGTCGGCCAGTGTGACCGGCTTCGAGGTCGAATTGCCTACCACTTGGGTCTCCCCTTCCGGCGGCACCGGTTCCGCGCCGCAGTTCCGGACATCGATATCCATAATACGTCCAGGCCTGCGGACGGTGACCGGTCAGGCCCCGCGTCGCGCCCGGTCGCGACCTCAATCGACGTATGCGGCGAGGTGCTCGCCGGTGAGGGTGGAGCGGGCGGCGACGAGGTCGGCCGGCGTGCCCTCGAATACGACCCGCCCACCATCGTGGCCGGCGCCGGGGCCGAGGTCGATGATCCAGTCGGCGTGCGCCATGACCGCCTGGTGGTGCTCGATGACGATGACCGACTTGCCGGAGTCGACGAGCCTGTCGAGCAGGCCGAGCAGGTGCTCGACGTCGGCCAGGTGCAGGCCGGTGGTCGGCTCGTCGAGGATGTAGACGCCGCCCTTCTCCCCCATGCGGACGGCCAGCTTGAGCCGCTGCCGCTCGCCGCCGGACAGCGTCGTGAGCGGCTGGCCGAGTTTGAGGTAGCCGAGCCCGACGTCGGCGAGCCGGTCGAGGATCCTGTGCGCGGCCGGCGTGCGGGCCTCACCGGAGCCGAAGAACTCCTCGGCCTCGGCCACCGACATCGCGAGCACCTCGCTGATGTCTCGGCCGCCGAGGCGGTATTCCAGAACCGACGCCTCGAACCGCTTGCCGCCGCAGTCCTCGCACGGCGTGGACACCGTCTCCATGAACCCGAGCTCGGTGTATATGACCCCGTTGCCGTTGCAGGTCGGGCAGGCGCCCTCGGAGTTGGCCGAGAACAGCGCCGGTTTCACGCCGTTGGCCTTCGCGAACGCCTTGCGGATCGGGTCGAGCAGTCCGGTGTACGTCGCCGGATTGCTGCGCCGTGAACCTTTGATGGCGCTCTGGTCGACCGAGATGACACCCTCGCGCCGCGACACCGAGCCGTCGATCAGCGAGCTCTTGCCCGAGCCCGCGACGCCGGTGACGACGACCAGCGCCCCGAGCGGAATGTCCACATCGACGCTCTGAAGATTGTGCGTGTCGGCTCCGCGGACTTCCAGGGCGCCGCTCGGCTCCCGGACCTCGTCCTTGAGCTTCGCCCGGTCCCCCAGGTGTTCGCCGGTGACCGTGTCGCTCCCCCGCAGCCCATCCAGGGTGCCCGCGAAGCAGATGGTGCCGCCGGCCGTGCCCGCGCCGGGCCCGAGGTCGACCACGTGGTCGGCGATCGCGATGACCTCCGGCTTGTGCTCGACCACCAGCACGGTGTTGCCCTTGTCCCGCAGGCGCAGCAGCAGGTCGTTCATTCGCTGGATGTCGTGCGGGTGGAGGCCGATCGTCGGCTCGTCGAAGACGTAGGTGACGTCGGTCAGGGCGGAGCCGAGAGCGCGGATCAGCTTGATGCGCTGCGCCTCGCCGCCCGAAAGCGTGCCCGAGGGGCGGTCGAGCGAGAGGTACCCCAGCCCGACGTCCACGAACGAGTCGAAGAGGTGCTGCAGCCCGGCGAGCAGCGGAGCCACGGACGGCTCGTCGAGGGCCCGGAGCCACTCGGCCAGGTCGGTGATCTGCATCGAGCAGACGTCGGCGATGTTCTCCCCCTTGATCGTCGACGACCGGGCCTCGGCACTGAGCCGGGTGCCGTCGCACTCGGGGCAGGTGGTGAACGTGACCGCGCGGTCGACGAAGGCGCGGATGTGCGGCTGCATCGCCTCCCTGTCCTTGGACAGGAACGACTTCTGGATCCGAGGGACCAGGCCCTCATAGGTCATGTTGGTGCCCGCGATCTTCACCTTGGTCGCCTCGCGGTGCAGGAAGTCGTCCAGTTCCTTCTTGGTGTACTTGCGGATCGGCTTGTCCGGGTCGAGGAGGCCCGACTCGGTGTAGAACCGAACCGACCAGCCGTCCGCCTTGTATCCGGGGACGGTGATCGCGCCCTCGTTGAGCGACTTGTCCTCGTCGTACAACTGAGCCAGGTCGATGTCGCTTACCGATCCGGTGCCTTCGCAGCGCGCGCACATGCCGCCGTGGTAGACGGCCTTGCGCACCACCTGCTTCTCGCCCTTGCCTTTCTCGGCGGTCATGATGCCGCTCGCGATGCGCTTGGGGACGTTGAACGAGTAGGCCGTCGGGGGCCCGATGTGCGGATCCGCGATACGGCTGAACAGCAGCCGCAGCATCGCGTTGGCGTCGGTGGCGGTGCCGACGGTGGAGCGGGGGTTGGCGCCCAGCCGCTCCTGGTCGACGATGATCGCGGTAGTCAGCCCGTCGAGCACGTCGACCTCGGGCCGCGCCAGGTTCGGCATGAAGCCCTGCAGGAAGGCGCTGTAGGTCTCGTTGATCATCCGCTGCGACTCCGCGGCGATCGTGTCGAACACCAATGAGCTCTTGCCCGAGCCGGAGACGCCGGTGAACACCGTCAGCCTGCGCTTCGGGATTTCGACGCTGACGTCCTTGAGGTTGTTCCCCCGCGCGCCGTACACGCGGATGAGGTCGTGGCTGTCGGCTTCGTGCGGCTGTGCGTCGTTGTTCTTGGTCATCTTCGTCGATTCACCGCTCTCGGACCTGGTTGAACCGCAGCATATTGCCGGCGGGATCGCGGAAGGAGCAGTCGCGGACGCCGTACGGCTGGTCGGTCGGCTCCTGGAGCACCTCGGCGCCCGCGGCGCTGATGCGATCGAAGACGGCGTCGACGTCCTCGGTGCTGAAGATGACCCCGCGCAGCAGGCCCTTCGCCAGCAGTTCCTCCAAGGCCTCCTTGTCGGCGGGCGGGGTGTTCGGGTCCGCCGACGGCGGTTCGAGGACGATGTCCACGTCGGGCTGCGACGGCGATCCCACGGTCACCCAGCGGAACCCCTCGAAGCCCACGTCGTTGCGGACCTCGAAGCCGAGGACGTCCCGGTAGAAGGCGAGCGCCTTGTCGTGGTCGTCGACGGCGATGAAGCACTGCGAAAGCTTGATGTCCATGGGTTTCATGCTAAGCGCGGCGGCGCGGATTTCACTTCTCGAATCCTGACCGGTCTCGTGTAGGCCTTGGCGATGCAGGCCGGGATGTTCGCGCCCTCGTCGTGGCCGCGGGCCCGGTAGGCGCTCGGACTCTCGCCGACCAGCTCGGTGAACCGCGAGCTGAACGAACCCAGCGAGGTGCAGCCGACCGCGAAGCAGACTTCGGTCACCGACAGGTCGCCCCGTCGCAGCAGGGCCTTGGCCCGCTCGATCCGGCGCGTCATCAGGTAGGTGTACGGCGTCTCCCCGAAGGCGGCGCGGAAGCTGCGGGAGAAGTGGCCCGGCGACATCAGGGCACCGCGCGCCAGCGCGGGAACGTCGAGCGGTTCGGCGTACTCGCGGTCCATCCGGTCGCGGGCCCGGCGGAGCCGGACGAGGTCCTCCAACGTCATGCGAGCAGCATCCCACGGGAATGCGACAGCCGGCCCGACGCACAGGTCTCAGGCTGGAGTCGGCAGGGCTGGGCGAATCGGACGGCACGGGTAGGGTGCTGGGCATGCGTTTGGTTGTGGCCCGTTGCTCGGTCGACTACACGGGGCGGCTCTCCGCCCACCTGCCCATGGCCCCGCGGCTCATCATGATCAAGGCGGACGGGAGTGTGCTCGTCCACGCCGACGGCGGGTCGTACAAGCCGCTGAACTGGATGACGCCGCCCTGCACGGTCGTCGAGTCGGATTCGGCGTGGACCGTGACGTCGAAGAAGTCCGGAGACCAGCTCCAGATCACCATCGAGGAGATCCTGCACGACTCCTCGCATGAGCTCGGGACCGATCCGGGGCTGCAGAAGGACGGAGTCGAGGCGCACCTGCAGGAGCTGCTCGCCGCCGACACCGCCCCGCTCGGAAAGGGCTGGTCGCTGGTGCGTCGGGAGTATCCGACCGCGATCGGGCCGGTGGACCTCATGTGCCGCGACTCCGACGGGAAGCACGTCGCCGTCGAGATCAAGCGGCGCGGCGAGATCGACGGCGTCGAGCAGTTGACGCGGTACCTGGAGTTGCTCAACCGGGATCCGCTGCTGGCGCCGGTCGACGGGGTGTTCGCCGCGCAGGCCATCAAGCCGCAGGCGCGCGTGCTCGCCGAGGACCGCGGGATCCGGTGCGTGGTCCTGGATTACGACGACATGCGCGGGGCCGTCGACGAGTCGCAGCCACGGCTGTTCTGACAGAAGAGGGCCGCAGCGGTGCCGCGGCCCTCAACGACGGAATCCTCAGAGGTTCTCCAGGTCTTCGATGAGCTGGTCGCACTCCTCTTGAGACAGGCCCTGCTCCTCGCACTGCGCCCGGTACTCGTCGCGGTACTCGTTGACGGCGTCGTTTACGACGTTGACGACGAAGATGTTGATCGCGATTGCGACGCCGATGGCGAGGACGCCGAGGATGATTCCGGTCAAGCCGGTGCCCTTGCCCTTGCCCCCGCGCTTGCCGGAGACGACGACGGCGACGATGCCGAAGATGAGGGCGAGGATGGCCAGGATGATCCCGACCACGTTGATGATGGGGATCACGCCGAGCACGAGGCCGATGATGCCGAGGACGAGGGCGGTGACGCCGAAGCCGTTACCCTGTTTCTGGACTGGCTGGGCAGGTTCGGCGGGCGGGGCGGGCGGGTAAGTCACGGGGGACTCCTCAGATTTCTAGGGATCAATTCGTTCGGGCGGAACATCGTGATTTTAGTGGGTCGGCGCGAGCACTGAGCCGTCCCAATGCCTCTGTACACGAGAGAGGCTCATCACTTCAGCGATCCGGGTCGGCGTCGTCGCAGACCGTGACAGTCCTATTCGGCGCGGCGCAGGCGCAGGATCGCCGAATCCCAGTCGGTGTCGGCCCACCGCAGCGGCAGGCCATGGGCATGAAGGCCGGCGCCCCAATGGATCTCCCCGGTGTCCTCGTCGACCCAGCGTGAGCCTGCCGCGACCGCGGCGGGCCGCAGCGGCGCCTGCGGGCGGTTGAACCGCGACGGGGTCTTGAACGCCAGCACCACGATCCGGTCGCCCAGGACATATTGGACGCCGGTCAGCTGCTCGGTCTCGGGGTCGCCCAAGCGGTACTGGGCGCCGTGCTGCACCACGGCCCGGATGTCCTTGTAGACGGCAACGTGCTCGGCGGCCTCGTCGAGCTCGGCGTCACTCCACTCGGACAGGTCGCCGCCCACGGCGAGCAGTCCGGCGCCGGCCACCTGGAACCGGAACCGGAGCGTGGTCACCCGCCTGGTGAACGGGTTCGGCACGTCGGTCACCCACGCGCCCATGGCCCTCGCCGGGTAGGCCTGGCTGAAGCCGTGCTGGATCGCGACGCGGTCACCGGCGTCGGTGTTGTCCGAGGTCCACACCTGGTCGACGTAGCGCAGGATGCCCGGGTCGACACGTGCCGCCCCGCCTGCGCAGCCCTCGATCCGCACATGCGGGTGTGCCTCGCGGAGTTTGCGCTTGAGCTCGTAGACGGCCTTGACGTGGTCGATGTAGACGCGGTCGGGGTCGGTCCCGTCGGGCCGCCCGACCTCGGTGAAGGGCCGGTTGTGGTCCCACTTGAGGAAGTCGATGTCGTTGTCGCCGAGGAGCTTGTCGAGCGTCGCGAAGGCCCATGCGGCGACCTCGGCCCGGGAGTAGTCGAGCACGAGCTGGGCGCGCAGCTCGGTGCGGTCCCTGCCGGTCTGGTGGATCGCCCAGTCGGGGTGGGCGCGGTACAGGTCCGAGTCGGGGTTGACCATCTCCGGTTCGATCCACAGCCCGAACTTCATGCCTTTGGCGTGGACGGCGTCGATGAGCGGCTTCAGGCCGTTCGGGAAGCGGTCGGGGTTGGGCCACCAGTCGCCGAGCCCGGCGGTGTCGGAGGTGCGGGAGCCGAACCAGGCGTCGTCGATGACGAACTGCTCGCAGCCGATCCGGGCCGCGAGGTCGACCAGCGGCATCTGCTTCTTCTCCGAGACGTCGAAGGTAACCGCCTCCCAGGAGTTGAACAGGACCGGGGCGTCCTCTTCGGCGGTCGGCATGACGTGCCGCCGCAGGTGCTCGTGCCAGGCGCGGGAGGCCCCGCCGAAGCCGTCGGCGCTGTAGTGCGCGGAGTAGACGGGGGTCTCCCAGGCCTCCCCGGCCTCGAGGTGCCAGCGCAGGCCTTCCTGCCCGGCGCCGCCGGTGAGGGTCAGGCGTCCCTGGGTGGAGCGCCGGATCTGTACGCGCCACGACCCGGACCAGGCGAGTGCCGAGGAGTAGACCTCGCCGCCGGTCTCGGTGGCGGTGCCGTCGTCGATCAAGCACCACGGGTTGGCCTGGTGGCTGGTGTTGCCGCGACGCGAGCCGAGAAGCGTCTCGCCGACGGGCAGCTCGACGCGCCGCAGTTGCCATTCGGCGGCCCATTCGCCGGACAGGTGCGAGAGCCGGTAGTCCTTCCAGTGCGGCAGGGTCCAAGCCGCCGAGTCGAAGCGGCCGATCTCGACGGGGGCGCCGGTTTCCAGGACGGCCCATCGGTCGATGACGCCGGTGTTCCAGATCCGGTAGTGCAGCGTCAGGGCGAGTTCGCGATCGGTGAAGACGATCGCGAGGTGGTCGCCGTCGACGGTGTGGTCACGGTAGTTCCAGGCGAAGCCCTTGGCGCCGTCGGGGTGCCGCAGTTGGAGCGACGGGGTGGCGAACTGTGGCCCGAGCTCGCCGAGGAGTTCGACGCCGTTGTGGATCCTGTCGTCGAAGGAGTACTCCTCGCCGCGGTCGCGGAGCAGTCCGGCGACGGCCCCGTCGGGGATCGGCGGGCCCCAGTAGTACTGCCGGGGCATGCCCTGGTCGCAGAGCCCGACGACATAGGAGTGGCCGGGCCCGGAGAGGTGCCAGGCGCCTGCGGCTTCGTCGAAGCTGATGGTCATGATCGCTCCTTGTGTTCGAACCGGCCCAGTGTGCCATTGGATAACGGTATCCCTGGTTATGCGTCCACCGGGTGAACGGCCACGCGGGGATGGCATGCAAGACTATTGGCATGCTTCACGCGGTGGTCCCCGCAGGCGGTTCCGGAACTCGGCTCTGGCCCCTGTCTCGCGCGCAACGGCCCAAGTTCCTGCTGCCGTTGACCGGCTCCGAGTCCTCCCTCCTCCAGTCCACGGTCGAGCGGGTCCGCGTGCTCTCCCGCCCCGACCACGTCTACGTCGTCACCGGCACCGCCCACGCCGTCGACGTCGCCAGGCAGTTGCCGGACGTGCCCGGTGACAACATCCTCGTCGAGCCCTCTCCGCGGGACTCGGCCGCCGCGATCAGTCTGGCCGCCGCGGTCATCGCCGAGCGCGACCCCGGCGCGATCATGGGCTCCTTCGCCGCCGACCACTTCGTCCCCGACGCCGAGGCGTTCGCCAAGACCGTCGAGCGGGCCATGGAGTTGGCCGCCACCGGCCTGCTCATGACCATCGGCATCAACCCGACCGGGCCCGACACCGGCCTCGGCTACCTGCGCCTCGGCGAGAGGGTCGGGCCGGGCTTCAAGCTGGCCGCGTTCGTGGAGAAGCCCGACCAGGTGTCCGCCGTCGAGTACGTCTCCTCGGGCAACTACCTGTGGAACGCGGGCATGTTCGTCTGGCGCGTGGACGTCTTCCTCGACGAGCTCGCCCGCCACCGCCCGGCCCTGCACGATGCGGTGCGGACCCTCGCCGCCGCTTGGGACTCGAACGGCCGCGACGCCCTGTTCGGCGAGCTGTGGCCGACGCTGGAGAAGATCTCGATCGACTACGCGGTCATGGAGCCGGCCGCGGCCTCCGGCAAGGTCGGCGTCGTCCCCGGCGACTTCGACTGGCACGACGTCGGCGACTACGACACGCTCGGGCAGGTCCTCAAAGCCGCCGACCGGGTCGGAAACGTCGTCGTCGAGCACTCGGGCTCGGGCGAGGTACTGCTGACCGAGTCGAAGCGCAATGTGGTGGTGCCCTCCTCGGGGCGTCTGGTCGCCACCGTCGGAGTCGACGACCTCATCATCGTCGACACCCCCGACGCGCTCCTGGTGTGCCCGAGGGACCGGGCCCAGGAGGTCAAGGGCGTGGTGGAGGAACTGAAACAGGCGTCCAGGACCGATCTGGTCTAATACCGGCCATGCCGTCATCGCAACGCAGCCGCACCGTCGTCGCACTCGTCCTACTCGCCTGCGCCGCGGTGTTCATCGCAGTGGCCCTCTCGCAGTGGATCTACGGTGCGGGCCTCGATCCGCGCGACGACTACGGCTCGCGCGCGGCCGGAATCGAGTTCACCGACACCGCCCGCAGCACCCTGTTCTCGTTCGTCCCCGTGGCGGCGCCGGCCCTCGCGGTCTTCCTACGACCCGGACGAGTGATTCGGCGCCTTGCCCGAATCGCTTACGCCTTCTACATCGTTATCGGTGTGCTGCTGGCGTTGTCGGCGGCGTTGTACGGATACGACGATGCGACCCAACTCGCCTCGCTGGGGCGGGTGTGGATCGACGACCGCGCCGCGACCGAGCGGCTGCTCCTTGATGGAGTGTGGTTGGTCCTGGCCGGCGTGGGTCTGATGTCCGTGCGATGGAACCGCATACAGGAGAAATCCTCTATTGTGCCGCAAGAAAAGCAAGACCCCCCGAAGGAGTGAGTCTGAGGGGTCCTTCCATCGCTCGGATCACTGTGCGCTATCGTCTGATATCGAAACGTTATCGAATAGCGATGAGCACTCATCGTCCATCGAGATGAGCAAGGCGGCGCGACCCCAACTTCAGGTCGCCCGCGGGCACCAGGACCTCAATCGCATGCGGCAGGCCGGCGGCGCCGCATTAATGGGTCGTACGCGCGGCTGGGGAGGGGCGCGTTCGATCCTCGGGTCTGACATCCGGTGCCGTGCAAGTGATTGCAGGGGGTAGCACCGGCTCGACCGGTGCGCATACGAGGAGGCGGACGTATATGGACGGCCGTGACTACCTGGCCGACCTATTGGGCAACGTTCCGGAGTGGCAGGTTCGCGCGCTGTGCGCGCAGACCGACCCGGAGGCGTTCTTCCCCGAAAAAGGGGGGTCGACGCGCGATGCGAAACGCATATGCGCCCGATGCGAGGTCAAAGAAAACTGTCTACAGTACGCACTCGAACACGATGAACGATTCGGCATCTGGGGCGGCTTGTCGGAGCGCGAGCGTCGCAAGATCAAACGCCAGGCCCGCGAGGCCGCCCGCAGGCGGGCGGAGCGCGCCATGCCCGTGGTGGTGTGCATGCCGACCCCGATGATCAACCCCGAGCTGGAGCCGCAGACGGCCCTCGTTCCCGAACCGATGCCCGTGGGCTCGGTGCTGGCCGAGGAGCGGTCGACCGAACGCGACCGCGTTCCGGTGGCGGCCTAGGGAACCAGCCGAGAAAGCACGTGAGGGGTGGGACAGCGTCGTCCCACCCCCGCGCTCTTCCCATGGGATTATGGCTCCAGGTCTTCGGGCGGCAGGTTCAGCAGCGACGCGAGCTCCTCGGCGAGGACGCTGTAGACCAACATCTCCAACTCCAGCCGCGCGACCGCCCGCAGCTCGATCGGCCTGCGGTACAGCACGATCCGCGGTGCGGCGGCACTCGTCCCAGGCCGGGCCGGATACAGCTTCGCCAGCGGAACCCCGCGGTCCTCGACGATGTCGGCGTCGTACTCCCGCGACGGCGGCGGGACCTCGTCCACGGCGAACTCGATGTGCCGCAGACTCGTGAACTTCGGCCCCAACGACTCGGCAAGGTGCCGCTCGATCGCCACCACCGTCTCCATGACCAGGGCATCGAACTCCTCGACGGGCGTGCGCCGCATCGGCAGGGCCCTCGGCGCCAACGGCCCCCGCATACCCCGCCCGTGACGATCTCTCCGCATGCGCCCACCTTAAGTGGTCTCGTGTGATCTTTAACGGCCCGTATCCGGCCCGTTCTCCGCCTCGCCGCGTCGTCGAAGGTCTGGTCGCAGCCTCGTGGCACCCGGTCCTCCTCCGCCCTCTTGGCGAAGCCTGCGAGCCATGGACTGGCATTGCGAGGAGACGAATGGCCTCGGATCCAGCCACGCCCGAACCACACGTCACCTCCTGGCCTCCATTGAGACTAATCGGCCCTCCCGACTGCTCAGCGCCACCGAGTTCGATACCACGAGTGGTAGTTTCGTGGTGTGAGGTCGGATCGGCGTTGCTCCCGGAACGGCTGCCGCCAGCCCGCGGTGGCCACATTGACATATATCTACTCTGATTCAACGGCTGTGGTGGGCCCGCTCGCGACGACACGCGAGCCCCACAGCTATGACCTGTGCGATACCCACGCACGTCGGCTCACCGTGCCCCACGGATGGGAACTGGTCCGACACCAGGGCGATTACACGGCGCCGATGCCCACCGACGACGACCTGGTGGCCCTGGCCAACGCCGTCCGCGAAGCGGCCACCACCGAGCGGGCCGAGCCCGAACCGGACCCGGCGAAGCCCTCCGGCCGTCAACTCGGCGAGCCGCCCGAACCGGCGCCGCGCCAGGGCATGCGCCCCACCGCGCCGCCTATGAGCGCCAGGAGGCACCTCCGGGTAGTCTCTGGCGACGAGGACGCGGGGCGTTAGTCTCGTTACACCGGCTCCGCGCAAGACCTGCTACTGGACCTCTGAAAGGCGGACACACTCACGTGGCTCCCCAGCTCAGCGATTTCGTGAAGGCCTACGACGTCCGAGGACTCGTCGGCTCCCAGCTCACACCGGAGGTCATGGAGGCCATCGGTGCGGCCGCCGTGGCGGTGACCGGCGAGCGGACCTGGGCCGTCGGCCACGACATGCGCGACTCGGGCCCGGGCTTCGCAGAGGCCTTCGCCCGCGGAGCCACCGCCGCCGGAGCGGACGTCATCGAGGCCGGGCTGTGCTCGACCGACATGCTGTACTACATCGCCGGGGCCCGCGACGTGGCCGGCGCGATGTTCACCGCCAGCCACAACCCGGCCGAGTACAACGGCTTGAAAATGTGCCTGCCCGCGGCCCGCCCCATCGGCCTCGACACGGGGCTGGCCGACATCCGCGACAAGGCGCAGGCGATCCTCGACGGCGAGACCGCCCCGACCAGCGAGACGCCGGGCACGGTCCATTCGGAGGACTTCCTCAGCGGTTACGCCGCCTACATGCGCGGGCTGGTGGATCTGTCGCGCATCCGACCGCTGAAGATAGTCGTCGACGCCGGCAACGGGATGGGCGGCTACACCGTCCCCGCCGTCCTGGGCGACCAGATCCTCGGCGCGCTGCCGCTGGAGATCGACCCGATGTACTTCGAGCTCGACGGCACCTTCCCCAACCACGAGGCCAACCCCCTTGAACCGGCGAACATCGTCGACCTCCAGGCCCGCGTCCGCGAGACCGACGCCGACCTGGGCCTGGCCTTCGACGGCGACGCCGACCGCTGCTTCGTCGTCGACGCGAACGGCGACCCGGTCACGCCCTCGGCGATCACCGCGCTCATCGCCACGCGCGAGCTGGGGCAGAACCACGGCGGCGTCATCTGCCACAACCTCATCTGTTCCAAGGCCGTCCCCGAGATCGTCGCCGAGCACGGCGGGAGGCCGGTGCGCACCCGTGTCGGACACTCCTACATCAAGGCCGTCATGGCCTCTGAGCAGGCCGTCTTCGGCGGCGAGCACTCGGGCCACTACTACTTCCGCGAGTTCTGGTACGCCGACACCGGCATGCTCGCGGCGATGCACGTCCTGGCGGCCGTAGGCGATTCGGGCAAGAACCTGGCCGAGCTCTCCGAAGAATTCGTCCGCTACGTGCCCTCCGGCGAGATCAATTCGAAGGTCATCGACGTACACGCGAAGATCGACGAGGTCGCCGCCCACTACGAGAGCGTCGGCGGCGCAGAGACCGACCGGCTCGACGGCCTCACCGTCAGCTTCGAGGACGGCTCGTGGGCGAACCTGCGGCCGTCGAACACCGAGCCGCTGCTGCGGCTCAACGTCGAAGGCCCCGACCAGGTCTCGATGGAACGGCTGCGCGACGACATCCTCCGCATCGTTAGGAACTGAAAGCATGCCCGTCTCCCCCGCGCCCGTCCTGCTCGAACTGCTGCGCTGCCCGGACCCCCACCACGCCCCGCTCGCTTACGACCGCGAGGCGAACTGCCTCACCTGCTCTCAGTGCGACAAGGTGTTCCGAGTCGAAGACGGCATCCCCGTGATGCTGCTCGACTCCGTCAAGGAGGAATGAGAAGATGGGCCCAGACGACGACGGCGTGGCAGGCATCACCGGCGACCGGCTCGCCGACGAACGGCGCATCGAAGGCGAGCTGACCGAGTCGACGAACCCGGGCGGCGCGCTGTGGGCCCTGGCCTCGGCCGGGCCGCAGCTGCGCGAATCGGCGGCCCTGGCCGCCGACGCCGGCCTCGGCGTCCTCGCCGACGAGGGCCGCCCCAGGGCAGTCGTCGTCGCGGGCGTCGGCACCGCCGCCCGCACCGGCGACATCCTCGCCACCGTTGCCGGGCCGCGCTGCCCCGTGCCCGTCCTCGGACACCGCTCAGCCGGCGTCCCCGGCTGGGTCGGCGCCGCCGACGTCGTCCTCGCCGTCTCCGCATCCGGACGCAGCCCCGAGGCGCTCGCCGCCGCCGAGGCCGCCGCGCGCCGCGGCGCGCGCCTCGTCGCCATCGGCGCCCCCGACTCCGAACTCCAGGCCGTCGCCGAACGCGCCCGCGCCCCCTACGTCGCCGTCCCGCGCCGGGCCCCGGCAAGACTCTCCTTGTGGGCCTTGACGATCCCGGTGCTCATGGCCGGCCGCGAGCTCGGGCTCGTCCCCCTCGCCGAGGCCGACATCGCCGAGACCGCCAAGCGCCTCGACGAGGACGCCGAGCGCAGCCGCGTCGGCGCCGACGCCTACGTCAACCCCGCCAAGGAGCTCGCGCTCAACCTCGCCGGATCGATCCCGGTGGTCTGGGGCTCCAGCCCGCTGGCGGCGATCGCCGCCCGCCGCTTCGGCGACATGCTCGCCGCCAACGCTCGCTATCCGGTCGTCTCCGGCGAGCTCGGCGAGGTGGGCCGCGGCCGAGTCGGCCTGCTCGACGGCGTCTTCGGTTCGCTCGCCGAAGGGCACAAGGACATCTTCGCCGACGAGAGCGAGGAGGAGGAGCTCACGCGTCTGCGGATCGTCCTCATGCGCGACGACGGACTCGACGGCGACGACACCGCGCCCAAGCCCGACACGCGGCGCGCCGAAGCCGTCGCCACGCTCGCCGAACGGCGCGGCGTGCGCTGCGACGTCATCCCCGCCGAAGGCGGCTGCGCGCTCGAGCGCCTCGCCTCGCTCATCGCGATCCCCGACTTCGCATCTGTCTACCTCGCTCACGCCCACGGCCTGGACCCGATGCGGGTCCCCGCGGTGTCCGAGATGAAGGACGAGGCCCTCGGCGGCGAGTAGGCCGCAGGAGCGAGCCGATACAGTTGTCATCTCCGGATTGAACGAGTGAGGAGCGGCTGTGCAGGGGCTTGACGGTGTCATCCGCAACTACGCATGGGGTTCACAGGTCGACATCGCCAGACTCCAGGGCCGCGAGTACCCCGCCGAGCTCCCCGAGGCCGAAGAGTGGTTCGGCGCCCACCCGACGGCCCCGTCGATCCTCGACGACGGCCGGCCGCTGGACGACGCCATCGCCTCCGAGCCCGCGAAGCTCCTCGGAGCGCGCGCCCTGGACGAGTTCGGCCCGAGGCTGCCGTTCCTGCTGAAGCTCCTCGCCGCCGACCAGCCGCTGTCGCTGCAGGCACACCCGAACTCCCGCCAGGCGCACTCCGGCTACCAACGGGAACTGCGCATCGGCATCGACGCCGCCTACCGCAACTACGTCGACGGCAACCACAAGCCTGAGCTGATCGTCGCCCTCACCGACTTCCGCGCGCTCTGCGGCTTCCGTGACCCGCTCGAAAGCGCCGACCGCGTAGAAGCGCTCGGCGTCCCGGGCCTCGAGGGGCTCGTCGAGGGGTTGCGCGACCGGCGCCAGGGCCTGCGGTGGGCAGTCCCGAACCTGCTGGACACCAACCGCGAAGAATGCCGGGAGCTCATCGACCAGGCCGTCAAGGCCGCCTCCGAGACCGACGCCGAGGGCTCGACCGTCCTCACCGAACTGGCCCGCTACTACCCCGACGACCCGGGCGTCCTGGTGAGCATGCTGCTCAACCATGTCACGCTGCGGCCCGGCGAGGCGGTCTACATGCCGGCCGGGAACCTGCACGCCTATCTCAAGGGATTCGGCGTCGAGATCATGGCCGCCAGCGACAACGTCCTGCGCGGCGGGCTCACCAGCAAGCGCGTCGACGTCCACGAGCTGCTGCGCGTCCTGGACTTCCGGACGATGGACGAGCCGCGCGCCGACGCTCGCGACGACGGGTCGGTGCGGACCTGGCCGGTCCCCATCGGCGACTTCGCGATCAAGTGCGTCCAGGTCGGGCCCGAGGCCCCGGCCTTCGACATCGACGGCCCGAGGATCAGCCTGTGCACCGGCGGGTCCGTGACGGTGTCCGACGCAGACGGGAGCGTCACCCTCTCCCCCGGCCGGGCCGCGTTCTCCGCGGCCACGGCCGGGCCGCTCCGCGCCTCCGGCGAAGGCGAGCTGTTCATCGCCTCCGCTTAGGCGAGCTTCTTCTGGAACACGAGCTCGCGGAAGAACCTGCGGTAGCCGACGGCCTCGTTGATGTCGATCATGTGGCTGTTGACCTCGGCGTTCCAGGTGACGACGTACCGGATCATCGGCCTGTAGCGGCGCAGCTGGCGCTGGTTGGCGATCTTGAGGATCGTGCCGAGCCGCCTGCCGCGGTGCGCCGGGTCCACGATCGTGTCGTCCTGCCAGGCGAACTCCTCTTCGCCGGGGTCGACATTGATGGCCGTGTATCCGGCGACCTCGCCGGAGTCGACGCGGCGGACGGCGGCGGCGACGGTGAGCTGGCCGCGGTCGGCGAGGGACTGCTCCTCGGCGCGGATGCGTTCGGCGTCGTACACGGCCGGGCGGATGTCGAGTTCGCCCATGGGAGGGTCGGTCCACATGCGGGCCTCCATGCGGGCGACGCCGTCGACCAGTTCTTCGGGTGTGCGGACTGTCCACTCCACCAGCTCGTAGCCTCCGGCCCGTTCCCATGCCTCGGCAAAGCGTCTGGCGAGGTCGTCGTCGTCCACCTTGGTGAGGTCGTTCCGGCGGCAGATCTCGGTGTCGGCCACGGCGTAGCCGTGCTTCTCGGCGAAGTGCTTGCCGGGCGTGTCGGTCCCGGGCCGATCGAAGATCTCATCGACCGCGTAGGAGATGACGGTGTCGCGCCCGTTGACCGCGGCGCGTTCTTCGAGAAGTTCGAGCAGGCGCGTGCCGACGCCGCGGCGGCGCCAGTCCGGGTGCACCTCCAGGTCGGCCTCCGCCATGTGCAGGTTGTCCTTGGCGGGCATCTGGATGCCGAGGTGCCCCACTACGGTCCCGTCCGCGACGGCGGCCCATCGCTCGACTCTGTACGAGGAGAGGGGCAGCAGGAGTCGCAGGCGCTGGAGCGCCGGGCTGGGTCGGGGGAAGCCGTCGATGTCGTGACGCACGGCCGCGATCTGCGTGTCGACCCAGGAGCGAACGAGACCGTCGTTCATCGGGTCGATCGGAACGATTCCAACGTCATTGCTACTCACATTCCCGACCATTCCGCAAGGCAGCGGCGCGCGCAATTGATTTTGCGGAAACGGGAGGCTCGCTCCCGAAGCAGGCGGCCCTCGGGGGACCCCTGGTGGAAGTTCATCGACGGGAGACGACCAGTGCTGCGAGCCGCGAAGCGAGGCCGAGACAGCAGACATTCCGGGCACAATAATGTGCCGGGCGGCCACCCCAGACCGCCCGGCACTCCCCCCGGTTTGGTTACCCCGCGCGTCACCGGCGACGTTCTCCGACCCTGTGGGCCATCCCGCCGCTGTGACGCTGCGTATTTGCAATATTACCCATAGCCCCACGAGTGTCAAGCCGAATCGGGGGTTGACACGGAAAAACTTTCCGTGTCCCCCGCCACCACGCCGTTCGACGGCTCACATACGCCCGGCGCGTAGCATTTCTTCCATGACGAACACGCTGCGAGCCGACGACTACAAGGTTGCCGACCTCAAGCTGGCCGACTACGGCCGCCACGAGATCCGACTGGCCGAGCACGAGATGCCCGGCCTCATGGCACTGCGCGGACGCTACGGCGACGCCAAGCCGCTGGCGGGCGCCCGCATCACCGGCTCCCTGCACATGACCATCCAGACCGCGGTGCTCATCGAGACGCTCACCGCTCTCGGCGCGCGCGTCCGCTGGGCGTCGTGCAACATCTACTCGACGCAGGACCACGCCGCCGCCGCTGTCGCGGTCGGCCAGGGCACTCCGGACGAGCCGCAAGGCGTCCCGGTCTTCGCCTGGAAGGGCGAGACGCTCGAAGAGTACTGGTGGTGCACCGAGCGCGCCTTCGACTGGGGCGACGAGGAACCGAACATGATCCTCGACGACGGCGGAGACGCCACGCTCCTGGTCGTCCAGGGCGCGAAATTCGAGGTCGCCGGAACCGTTCCCGACCCGTCGAGCGCCGCCGGCGAGGAGGAGTCCGTGGTGCTCTCGCTGCTGGCCGAGTCCCTCAAGGACGACCCCACGCGCTACACCCGCAAGGCCCGGTCGATCAAGGGCGTCACCGAGGAGACCACCACCGGCGTCCACCGCCTGTACGAGATGGAGCGCGCGGGCCGCCTGCCGTTCCCGGCGATCAACGTGAACGACTCGGTGACCAAGTCGAAGTTCGACAACAAGTACGGCGTGCGGCATTCGCTGCCCGACGGCATCAACCGCGCCACCGACGTCCTCATCGGCGGCAAGGTCGCCGTCGTCTGCGGCTACGGCGACGTCGGCAAGGGCTCGGCCGAGGCGCTGCGCGGCCAGGGCGCGCGCGTCATCATCACCGAGATCGACCCGATCTGCGCGCTCCAGGCGGCGATGGACGGCTTCCAGGTCCTCACCCTCGAGGACGTCGTGGAGACCGCCGACATCTTCATCACCACCACAGGCAACCGCGACATCATCTCGGTCGACCACATGCGGCGCATGAAGCACCAGGCGATCGTCGGCAACATCGGCCACTTCGACAACGAGATCGACATGGCCGGCCTCGCCGCCGAGCCCGGCATCAAGAAGCTCGAGGTCAAGCCGCAGGTCCACGAGTGGCAGTTCCCGAAGCGCGCGGACGGAACCGCAGGGCACTCGGTCATCGTGCTCAGCGAAGGCCGCCTGCTCAACCTGGGCAACGCCACCGGGCACCCGAGCTTCGTGATGAGCAACAGCTTCACCAACCAGGTGCTCGCGCAGATCGAACTGCACACCAAGACCGACGAGTACCCCATCGGGGTGTACACGCTGCCGAAGCGACTCGATGAGGAGGTCGCCCGCCTGCACCTCGACGCGCTCGGCGTCAAGCTGACGGAGCTGACCAAGACGCAGGCCGACTACATCGGCATCGACGTCGACGGCCCGTACAAGTCCGAGCACTACCGGTACTAGAACACGAGCGAGCAAGGGCCTGGTCCGACCGGACCGGGCCCTTGCTCGCACTACGTCTATGCCTCGTCGATGACTTCGCGGGCGATCTCGGCGATCCGCTCGACGATGGGGACGCCCTCGACGTCGTCGACGGCCCCGCTGGTCAAGATCGCCATCTTGACCGGGTCGTCGCCCTCGCCGCCGAGGACGCCGATCGAGTTGACGACCCACAGTCCTCCCAGTTGCGACTCGACGTCCCAGCCGTTCTTGAGCCAGACCGACTCGCCCTCCTTCGCAGCCGCCGAGACGCCCCAGGCCTGGGCCTCGCTCACGCCTCCCATGAGCTCGCGGCCGAGCTCGACCTGCTCGGCGTCGAGCGCGCCTTCGAAGAGATTGAGGTCGGCCAGGATCAGTTGGTCGGCGGCGATGGTTTCGGTCAGGCCCCACCGACCGTCCGGATCGGAGACCGTGTTCGCCAGGCCGTAGCGCTCGTGCGCGGCGTCGAGGGCGTCCTTGCGGCCCAGGAAGTTGAACAGCTCCGTCGTGGAGTCGTTGTGGGACTGGGTGATCATGCGCTCGAGCAGTTCCCGGTGGCCCGCAGGGATCGCGTCCGCCGAGCCCCAGTACTGCTGGATCATCGCGAGGATCTCCATCTTGACGATGGAGGCGGTGATGTGGAGCTGATCGCCGTTGTAATCCAGGTGCATGTCGTCTCGCTCGACGGCTATCGAGGCCTCCACCCGGGTGCCGGTCGATGCGAGGTACTCCTCGACCCGGGCGGCGAGCTCGGCTTCGAGCTCCTCCCGAGAGGGGCTGAACCAATTGTGGAGCACGGACTCCGCCGCGTTCGCGCCCACGCCCGCGAAGGACGCGCCGCCCACGACGACCAGCGCGGCCGGAACCCCGATGCTCAGGACCTTCCTGCGATTGAGGCGCGAATATCTCGTTGTGTCGCTTGATTTGCGAATCATCATGCAAGGCTAGGAAACCGACCGAAAGGAGTCAATACGGCAAGACTTGAAAATCTCCCGGAACCAGTGTCAGACATGTCATATCGACATGAAGCAACCCAGAAGACGCGAAAAGGCGTATGACCGAGACGGTCATACGCCTTTTCGACGTTCGGTCTAGTAGGTCGGCAGGCTCGGGTCGACCTGGTTGATCCAGCCGAGGACTCCGCCTTGGACGTGGACGGAGTTCTTCAGGCCGGCGGCCTTCGCCGCGGCCAGCGCCTCGGCCGAGCGGATCCCGGACTTGCAGTAGAACACCGCCTGGCGCTCGGTCGGCAGGTCGGCCAGCGCGGCACCGGAAACGATGTCGCCCTTGGGGATCAGGCGCGAGCCGGGGATACGGACGATCTCGTACTCGGCGGGCTCGCGGACATCGATCAGATCGATCTCGCGGCCTTCCTTGATCCACGCCTCGAGCTCGCGGGCGGTGATCGTGGAGCCGACGGCGGCCTCGGCGGCCTCGTCGGTGACCGCGCCGCAGAAGTCGTCGTAGTCGATCAGCTCGGTGACCGTCGGGTTCTCGCCGCAGACCGCGCAGTTCGGGTCCTTGCGGACCTTGATCTTGCGGTATTCCATTTCGAGGCCGTCGTAGACCATGAGCGAGCCGACGAGGGGCTCGCCGATGCCGGTGATGACCTTGATGGCCTCGTTGACCTGGATGGACCCGATCGAGGCGCACAGGACGCCGAGGACGCCGCCTTCGGCGCAGCTGGGGACCATGCCGGGCGGCGGGGGCTCGGGGTACAGGCAGCGGTAGCAGGGGCCCTGCTCGGCCCAGAAGACGGAGGCCTGGCCGTCGAAGCGGAAGATCGAGCCCCACACGTAGGGCTTGCCGAGCAGCACGGCCGCGTCGTTGACCATGTAGCGGGTGGCGAAGTTGTCGGTGCCGTCGACGATGAGGTCGTAGTCGGCGAAGATCTCCATGACGTTGTCGTTGTCCAGCGCGGTGTTGTGGATGACGACGTCGATGTTGGGGTTGATCTCGCGGATCGTGGCGGCGGCCGATTCGGCCTTGGGGCGGCCGACGTCGGACTGGCCGTGGATGATCTGGCGCTGGAGGTTCGACTCGTCGACGGTGTCGAAGTCGACGATCCCCAGGGTGCCGACTCCGGCGGCGGCGAGGTACATCAGTGCGGGCGAACCGAGTCCGCCGGCGCCGACGCAGAGGACGCGGGCGTTCTTGAGACGTTTCTGGCCGTCCATCCCGACATCCGGGATGATGAGGTGGCGGGAATAGCGCCTCACCTCGTCGACGGAGAGGTCGGCGGCTGGCTCGACTAGCGGCGGCAAACTCATATAACTAGTAATGCATATCCACTCTGTGGAAATTCCATCGGGAAGACGGGTGTGCCGGGTTTCACGAGTCGGCGTACTCGTCGGGGGGCAGTTCGGGGCCGCCGTACTCCCCCGCGGGGCCTCGCAGGTAGGTCTCGCCGTCGGGGTAGGGCCAGGCGTTGCCGGTGCATCCGGCCAGCTGGTACGTCTGTTGTGCCATGACCGGGGACGGCTCGCCCGCTTCGGGGCAGACCTCGTGGGGGTGGCCGAGGCGGTGGCCGACCTCGTGGTTGATGACGTATCCGCGGTAGTCGTCGAGGGTGTCGTCCCAGTGTTCGACGCCGGTGAGCCAGCGCGCGGAGTTGATGACGACGCTGTCGCCGTTGCGGCACGAGACGGTGGTGTCGGGGTGGCTGCACAGGATCGAGCGCTGCTCGGGGCTGGCGAGGTAGATGGTGAAGTCGGCGCCGGATTGGCCGACCTGCTGGAAGCGCCAGGCACCGCCGGCGGTCCACGAGCGGGGGTCTTCGAGCGTGGCGGCGACGAAGTCGCTGAATTCCCGGGGGTCGATTTCGAGGCCGTCTTCGACGGCGACGTTGTAGGTCAGGAGCGTCCCGGAATCGCCGGCGACACCGGTGAGGCTCGGTTCGGCGTAGGTCCAGGTGCCGGTCCCGGAGTAGTACAGCGGCGGGGTCGGTTCCGCACCGGGCGTCGTGGGGACGCTGTGGTGCTCGGTGGGGGCGACGTAGGTGTCGAACAGCGGTACCTCGGTGTCCATGGCCTGCGGCGCTTCGTCGTCGGCGGAGTGGACGACGAAGCGCATGCCCAGGCCCGCCATGAGGATGAGGACCGCCAGGAATACGGTGCGCCGTCGCCTGCGAATGCGGCGTCGGCGATCTGAGCGTCCCTCGGTCACATTGGCGAGTCTAGGTCAGCTTCGGCCGTCTGTGGGCCAGCGCCACCGGTTTGGTGAACCTCGTCGAGCATCGCGACCATCGCGCGGGCGACGGCGGCGGGGTCTTCCATCATGGCGACGTGGCCGACGCGGTTGAGGATGAGCAGGCGCGAGTCGGTGATGGCGGTGCCGGTCTCGGGTGCCTGCCTGACGTCGATGACGCGGTCCTGCTTGCCCCAGACGACGAGCGTGGGGACCTCGATCTGCCTGGCGAGGCGCCACAGCGAGTGCGTGCCGGGCACGAACGACTGGAAGAACGAGGCCATGAGGCCCCGGTAGGTGGAGATGTAGGCGCTGGAGTTCCACGGCACGGCCAGGCGGCGCCGGGCCTCGGCGATCGCCTCGCGGCGCCGCTGGGGGTGGATCTTGTCGGGGTCGGCCCAGGTGCCGAGGACGATCTCCTCGACGAGCTGCTGCGGGGTGCGGCCGCGCATGGCCCGACTCGCGAAGCGCGCGAGCTGCGGCAAAGCGAGCATGGGCACGAATTTTGCCTGGTGGGAGCGGCGGGGATTGACGAACGGCATGGCCGGGGAGATGAGTGTGAGCGTGCGGATCATCTGCGGGCGCGTCCCGGCGAGGTAGACGGCGACGGCGCCGCCGAGGGAGTGCCCGGCGAGGTGGACCGGGCCGCGCCCGGACTCGGCGATCCACGAGGCGACGTCCTGGGCGAGCGAGGGGATGGTGGTGCGGCCTGACGGGGCGGAGTGCCCGAAGCCTGGCAGGTCGATCGCGTCGACGGCGAGGTGGTCGGAGAGGGCGTCGGCCAGGTCCGTCCAGTTCTGGGCGGAGCCGCCGAGCCCGTGGACGAAGACGGCCGGCTCGGCTTCGGGACTGGTGGGCGGGGTGTGCCGGATGAACACGCGTCGGCGGCTCACCTGGTGCTCGATGCCTGGCCACGGCGGGTGCGGGCGGACCGGGATGCGCACCCGATCCGCGCCGACCAGCCGTGCTCGCCTCATGGAAGTCAGTGTGCCACTTCGGCCGCCAATGCGGACAGCGTCGCCGAAACCACCGCCTTGAAGCGTTCGGCGGTGACGACGGCGGCGCCGGCGAGGCGGCGGACGGACTGGCCGTCGAGCCACAGTACGACGACGACGGCGGTCTTGACCGGGCCGGTGGTGACGATCGAGGCGTGCTCCACCTCGACTCTGGCCTCGGTCTCGCCGAAGTACGGGCGCAGCGCCTCCACGGTGGCCGCGGCGGCGGCGTGCTGGACGTGCCAGTCGATCGGCGGGACCGTCACGGCGCCGGCGGACTCGTAGTCGCCGACGGCGAGGGTGACGCTCACTTCCGCTTCGAGGCCGGCCGAGTCGATCTCGACGCGGCGCATCTCGACCGGTCCGACGACGCGGAGCTCGGCTTCGGCGGGCGCGGCCGGTTCGAGCTCGGCCTGGGCCTCCTCGCCCGGCTCGTCGACGGTCTGCGGGCCCGGCGAGGTGGCGCGCTGCTCGGCGACGACGGCCGACACGGCCGCCTGGACCTCGTCGGGGTCGACGCCGTCGTCGAGCTCCAGGCGCAGGCTGGGGCTGCCGTCGGGAGCGGTCACGTGGTAGGCGTCGCGTACGCCGGGGACCTCGCGGACCCATTCGAGGAGCTGCCCGGATTCGCCGTCGCCCGGCTCGTCGTCAGTGGTCACCGGAGGGGTGGGCTCGAGCGGGGGCTGACGCGAGGCCGGCGGGGTGCGCGGCGGCGCCTGTTCGGTGACGGGGCCCCGCGGCGGCGGCGAGGGGAGCCCTGCGGGCACGCTCGGGGTCGGGTGCCGGGCCGGCGGGCTCGGCAGCTGCGGGTCGACCTCGGTGACCGGCAGCGCCGCGGCGTTCGGCGCCTGCTCGGTGCCCTCGGACGGCGGTGCCGGGTGATTCGCCGGGGTGGGCTGCGCGGTCGGGATCGCACCGGTGACGTTCGGGGCGCTCGGCGCGCCGGGGGGCGAGACGGGGCCGACGGGCGCGGACGGGTGCTGCGGGACGCTGAACTGCTGCCCCGGCCCCATGTCGGGGTTCGGGACGCCGCGGTCCTGGTTCGCGCCCTGAGGCGGCGCACTGTGCTCCTGGTTCATCGCCGGCGGGGGCGCGAACGGCGACTCCGGCTGCTGCCCGGGCTGGTGCTGGGTCGCGGGCGGGATCGGCTCGAACTGCTCCCCAGGCGAGGCACGCCGCGTCGCCGGCACCATCGGCCCGGTCTCGGCGATCTCCACGGGAACCCCCGGCATCTGGCCGGTCGGCTCCTCTGAATAGCGGTGGCGTCTGCCCCGGTCCGGATCGAAGCGGTACTGCTCCGGCTGCTGCCCGCCGCCTTGCGGCACGCCCTCGTCGGTCTCCGGCGCGGGCTCCTCCGACGGACCCCAGGACCGGCCTATCCGGCGGCGGGCCGGCTGTTCGTCTCCCGATGGACGTTGCGGCTCTTCCGGTCGGTTCTGGTCATACACCACTGAGATTCTCCTTCATATTCCCGCCTCGAAGGTACCGTGGTGCGACTAGTAACGTGAACCCGCATTTGGCCGCCCCGTACGCTGGGAAGCTGGATTCAACCGTCCGTAAACTTCAAGGTGATCGCAAGATCTGACGACTGACGGATGGGCGACACGACCGAGGAGAGGTGCCGGGTGAACAGCGCTGGAGAAGGCAGGGTACGACTGCCCAGGAGCGAGCGCCGGGCGCAGCTGCTGCAGGCCGCGCAGGAGGTGTTCGTCTCCCGCGGCTACCACGCCACCTCGATGGACGACATCGCCGAGCGGGCCGGTGTCTCCAAGCCCGTGCTCTACCAGCATTTCTCCTCGAAGCTGGAGCTCTATCTGGCGCTGCTGGACGGGCGGGCATCCGAACTGGTCGGCCGCATCCGGGAGGCGATGGACCGTTCCGAGGACAACAAGGAGCGCGTCGACGAGGCCCTGCGGGCCTACTTCGACTTCGTCGACTCCCAGGGCGAGGCGTTCCGGCTCGTGTTCGAGTCCGACCAGCGCAACGACCCGGCCGTCGCCGAGCGGGTGCTGCGCATGGAAGCCGAGTGCGTGGCGGCGCTGTCCGACACGATCATGGCCGACGCCCAGGTCGACAAGGCCCGTGCCGAGCTGCTCGCGACCGGGCTCGTCGGCGCCGCCGAGGTCGCCGCGCGCAAGTGGATCGCCTCGGGCCGCGTGGTGCCGAAGGAGGAGGCCGTCCAGCTCATGAGCACCTTGGCGTGGCGCGGCATCTCGCACTTCCCGCTCGAAGGGGACGAGGAGTAGGGTTCGGCCGTTCGCTGCCAGCGCACACGCGGTGACGTCCGGCGTGTGCGGGCACGAGTAATGTTGCATCGTCTGAAGACGTCAGAGGATTTTGTTTGAGGAGGGCCCGTGGAGGTCAAGATCGGTGTCCAGTACGCCCCGCGTGAACTGGTACTGGAGAGCAAGCTGTCGTCGAAGGACCTGTCCGCGACGATCGAGCAGGCCGTCGCCGAAGGCGGCGTGCTCCGGCTCGAGGACGTCAAGGGCCGCCAGGTGATCGTCCCGGTCGAGAAGATCGCCTATGTCGAGGTCGCCGCGCAGTCGTCGCGGCCGGTTGGGTTCACCGTCGACTCATAGCCCGCGATGCTTGCACGGCCCGGAGCGCTGCTCCGGGCCGTTTCGCTATCCGGGGAACGTGAACGGCGCGGAGCCCTGGACGAGCTGTCCGTCGGCGTCCTCGACCGGCTCGATGGTAGTGCTGTAGACCCGGTACAGGACCGAGCTGATGACGACTATGTTCGGCTCGCCGCTGTCCTGGTCGGGCTCGACCGGGTCGGCGGTGTTGGCGGCGATCTGCTCGGCCAGCGGATACGGGGAGGTCCCCGCCTGGTCCTCGATCTCTGCGTTGTCGAGCGCGACGCGGAACAGCTTCTCGCCGGTGCCGCCGGTCCGCTCGCCGGCGACCCACACCCAGTCCTCGGAGCTCCAGGCGACGTCGGTGACGGCGGTGATGCCGAGACCCAGGCGCCTGAAATCGCCGATCTGGAAGTTGCCGTCGGCGTCGTGGCTGAGCGGGACGGCCCAGGCGCGGCCGCCCTCGACATAGGCGAGGCGGCGGCCGTCGGCGGCGGCGGACAGCGCCTCCACCTCCTCCCCGGCGAGGACCTGGGCGGCCTCCGAGTCGGTGTCGACTGCGGTGAGGACGCCGTCGTCGATGAGCACGACGGTCCTCTCGGTCAGCCACTGGGGGTCGCGCAGGTCGCCGGTGACGCCTTCGACGGTGGTCATGTTGCGGTCTCCGGCACCGATCTGGAGGACGTCGCCGTCACCGGTGTCGACGACGGCGGCGATCCGGTGGTCGGCGGCGACGGCGACCTGTTCGAGGCCGGGCGTGCTGAATCCGACCCACGGGTGGTCGGAAGAGTCGTCGGTGACCCGGTCGTTCGCGAACTGCCACACGGTGTCCTCGGAGATGAAGTAACCGACCTCGTCGTTCTCGTCGGTGACCGGCGCGATCGCGTTCCAGTCGCGCCAGTCGGCGAGGCTGCCGGTGGCGACCTCCTCACGGTTGATGCGCAGCGAGAACTCCCCGGTGAGGCCGAGGCTCCAGGCGATCTGGGCGGCGATCGCGTCGACCGTCTCCGCGTCGAGCTCGGTGGGCTGCTCGCCGAGGGTCAGGTCGATCGCGACGACGTCGTCCTCACGACTGGACTGGCCGGTGGTGCCCGAGGGTATGGCCGAGCGGGCTGCCGGGCGGACCCAGTCGAAATTGCCCTGGAGGAGCCAGCCGAGCCGGATGCCGTTCGCGGTGTTCTCGTCGAGGTTGTCGTAGATCCACCGCAGGTCGGGCACGAGCAGGTCGGTCTCGCCGGCGGCGCCGGTGGCCTGGAAGTAGAGGGGGGCCTGGGCGTAGGCGCTCTGGAACTGGCTGCGCAGCATCATGGCCTGCCTGGGCAGTTCGCTGATGGTCCAGTTGTCCTGGAGGCCGTCGCGTTCGAGGACGAACTGCTCCTCGTACTCCCGAGGCGCGTTGTTCATGAGCACCGATCCGTCGGGCAGGTAGGTGCCGACGACCGAGCCGGTGACCGTGACGGTCTGCAAGTCCACATTGGTGCCGTCTCCGAGCGTGTAGTCGACACCGTCGAGCAGGCCGATGCCGTCGGCCGTCTCGGAGAACTCCCGGTCGCCGCCGGTGAACTGGTTCAGCCGCTCGTCGCGGCCGTTCGGCTCGCCCGAGGAGGCCCTCAGGAAGTTCTGGACCGTGGTGCTCGCGTCGTTGGTCGGCAGGAACTCCTCGGGCTCGACCGGGGACGACTGGTCGAAGTCGGTGGGAGCGGGCTCGATCGGCTCGGGGGCCGAGGAGCCGGGGATGCCGCAGGAGGCGAGCAGCGGCACGGCGAGGCAGGCGGCGGCGAGACCGGCCAGGGTCCTATCGCGCATCGTCGGCCTCCTCGTCGAGTCGGAGCGGGATCGGGGACGTGATGACGCGGTTGCCAGCCTGGAGCGGCAGGGTGAGCACGAACAGGGTTCCGCGCCCGGGCGCGCCCGCGGCCTGGAGCGTACCGGAGTGCAGCTTCGCGTCTTCGAGGCTGATGGCCAGGCCCAGGCCGGTGCCGCCGGTCTTGCGGGTGCGGGACGGGTCGGCGCGCCAGAACCGGTCGAAGACACGCTCGGCATGGCCGGGTTTGAGGCCGACGCCGTGATCGCGGACTGCGACGGCGACGGCGGTCTCCGATTCTGCGACGGTGATCTCGACGGGTTTGCCCTCGGCGTGCTCGATGGCGTTGGACACGAGGTTGCGCAGGATCCGCTGGACGCGCCGCGAGTCGACCTCGGCGACCACGCGGCGGCCGGGACCGGTGACGGCGATGGTGACGCCGCAGTCCTCGGCGAGCGCAGAGTACTGGTGGACGACGTCGTCGACGATCGGGTTGACGTCGATCGCGTCGACTTCGAGGGAGGCGAAACCGGAGTCGAAGCGGGAGATCTCCAGCAGCTCCTGGAGCAGGTCCTCGAAGCGGTCGATCTCGTGTTGGAGCAGCTCGGTCGAGCGCTTGGTGACCTCGTCGAAGTCGTCGCGGTTGTCGTAGAGCAGGTCCGCGGCCATGCGGATCGTCGCCAGAGGGGTGCGCAGCTCGTGCGAGACGTCGGAGGTGAAGCGCCGCTGCATCATCGACATCTCCTCCAGGCGCCGGATCTGGCTCTGGAGGTTCTCGGCCATGAGGTTGAACGAACCGGCGAGCCTGGCGAGGTCGTCGGAGCCGCGGACCTCCATGCGCTCGTGGAGGAGGCCGGCGGCGAGCCGCTGGGAGGTGCGGGCCGCCTCGCGCACCGGCGTGACCACCAGGCGCGTGACCAGGGCGGCGATGACGCCGAGGAGGAGGACGAGGGCGATGCCGGCGAGCGCGAGGTTGGTGCGCAGGAGACTGACGGCGTCCTGCTGGGAATCGAGCGGGTAGAAGGCGTAGAGCTCGTACTCGACGCTCAGTTCGATCGGGGCGCCGACGACGAGGTAGGGCATCTCGTCGGCGCCTTCGAATTCGTAGGTGGCGTACTGGCTGGCGACCGAGCCGTCGCGGACCAGCTCGCGCAGCTCCTCGGTGGGCGCTTCGATGCCGGTGACCGGGTGTGACTTGACCACGTCGCCGTCGGTGGTGCGCAGCATGATGACCGGCGCGAACACCGGATCGTCGGAGAGGTCGTTGACGACGCCCTGCATGGTCTGGCCGAGCGTGGGGTCGCCCGAGGAGTTGTAGTCCGACAGCTGCTCGGCTGCGCGCTCGACGGCGTTGCGGGCCTCGTCGGCGGCGGTCTCGCGCCGGTCGGTGAGCAGGCCGGTCGTGAACGATCCGGCGACGACGAAGCTGAACGTGATGACCAGGACGGTCGAGGCGATCAGGGTGGAGGCGACGACCCGCAGCTGGAGCGAGGCGCGGAACCGGACGACCAGCGGATTCGCCGCTCGGCCCGCAAAGTCGAGCAGCGACCGGCCGAGCCTTTGCGGCCATGCCGGTCCCCCGCCGGAGAGCGGAGCGCTCACTATCCCAATCCGGCTTTGTACCCGACGCCGCGGACGGTCTGGATGAGCTGCGGGCGCTCTGGGTCGGGTTCGATCTTGGCGCGCAGGCGCTGCACGTGGACGTTCACCAGGCGCGTGTCCGCCGAGTGGCGGTAGCCCCAGACCTGCTCCAGGAGCACCTGGCGGGTGAAGACCTGGCGGGGCTTGCGGGCGAGCGCCACCAGCAGGTCGAACTCGAGCGGCGTCAGCTTCACCTCGGCGCCGTTGAGGGTCACCTGGTGCGCGGGCACGTCGATCTGGACCTGGAGACCGGGCTTGCCGATCTCCAGGCGCTCGGGCGTGACGTCGTCGCCGCGCCGAAGGCGGGCGCGGATGCGGGCCACGAGCTCCTTGGGTTTGAACGGCTTGACGATGTAGTCGTCGGCGCCGGATTCGAGGCCGAGCACGACGTCGACCGTGTCGGACTTGGCGGTGAGCATGACGATGGGCACGCCGGACTCGCCGCGGATGGCCTTGGCGACGTCGATGCCGCTCATGCCGGGCAACATGAGGTCGAGCAGGACGATGTCGGGACGGTGTTCCTTGAACGCGGCGAGCGCCTTCTCGCCGTCGGTGACGAATGTGGGGGTGAAACCTTCGGTGCGGAGGATGATGCCGAGCATCTCCGCCAGTGCCGGGTCGTCGTCAACGACGAGTACACGTGCTCTCATGGACACCAGTTTTCCACCTCACAAAAGCCGAGAGCACCACGGGTGGTCACCCGTGGTGCCCCAACTGTATCGACTAAAGCTCCGCTTTCTTGGCCCGAACCGGGTCGGCGTCCGCGGCGATGGCCTCGAACGGCTCCCGGCCGAGGCTGATTTCACCGAGTTGCACCATTTCTCGCTTGGTGAAGAACCCGACGATCCAGTCGGCGAGGATGCGGCTCTTGCGGCCGACGCCGGGCACGCGCGACAGGTGGTAGCCGCGGTGCATGGTCCAGGCGAGCAGGCCCTTGGCCTTGAAGCCGTACGTGTTGGCGACGCCCTTGTACAGGCCGAGGCCGGCCACCGAGCCGATGTACTTGTGCTCGTACGGCTTGAGTGCCGCGCCGACGTGCTGGGCGTAGATGTTGTCGGCCAGCACCTGGGCCTGCCGGACGGCGTGCTGCGCGCTCGGCGTGCAGAACGGCATCGGGAAGTCGGAGGTGTCGGGGACCTGGCACGAGTCGCCGGCGCCCCAGGCGCCTTCGACGACCTCGCCGACCTGCGTGGTGCCGGGCTCGACACCGCTCGCGACCTGGAGGCGCGTGTTGCACTCCAGGTGACCCTTCGGGCCGATCGGCAGGTCCGTCTTCTTGAGCAGCGGGTTGGGCATGACGCCGGCGGTCCAGATGATGGTGTCGGAGTCGAACTCCTCGCCGTCGGTGAGGACGACGTGGCCGCCCTCGCAGGACTTCAGGGTGGTGCCGAGGCGGATGTCGACGCCGCGCCTGGTCAGCTGCCGGGCGGCGTACGCGCCCATCTGCGGGCCGACCTCGGGCATGATCTTGTCGGCGTACTCGACGAGGTACCACTTGATCTCGTCGGCGTCGAGCTCCGGATAGCTCTTCACGATCGTGGCCGTCAGGTCCTCGAGCTCGCCGAGGGTCTCGGCGCCGGCGAAGCCGCCGCCGACGGTGACGAACGTGAGCGCCTTGCGGCGGATGTCCGGGTCGGTGGTGCTGGCGGCGACGTCGAAGCGCTGCAGGACGTGGTTGCGCAGCCAGATGGCCTCGCCCATGGACTTGATGCCGATGGCGGCGTCGGCCAGGCCGGGGATCGGCAGCGGGCGGGAGACCGAACCGGGGGCGACGACCACCTGGTCGTACTCGATCTCGCGGGTCGGACCGGCGATCGGCTGCACGGTCAGCTTGCGCAGACCGTGGTCGATCTCGGTGACGCCGCCGGTGACGATGGTGCAGTGCTTGAGCGCTTGGCGCAGCGGCACCACGCCGTGGCGCGGGGAGATGTTGCCGGCAGCCGCCTCGGGCAGGAAGGGCTGGTAGGTCATGTGCTGATTGGGGTCGATGACCATCAGTTCAACTTGGCCGCGCTTGATGTCGCTTTTCAGCTTCTTGCTCAAGCGTTCGGCAACGTAAAAACCGACGTGACCGGCACCTATCACGACTATACGTTTCACGTGTTCAATTCTGACTACGGGAACTGGGGTTGTGTAGTGAACGTGCGAGGACGTAGATCACTGTGAGAGCCGCCATGATTCCGATACCCACTGCGACGGCCGCGGGCATCGCGGCGAAATAGGCGGTGAACAGGGCCAGAATCCCGGCGAAGGCCAATGTCGAGACCGAAACTATTCCCAGGTGGCGCGCCCAGGTGAGGATGATCTCACCGTCCACTGCGGTAGTCGTACGAAAACGCTGGGCGACGGTCGCGGCCGAATGGCCCGCGTACAGCAGGACCGCGACGAACGCGGCCGTCCACAGGCCGGCCGGGGACTCGTCCACGGCGGTGCCGGCGAGCCAGGCGCCGATGACGACCCCCGAGAGGACGAGCGGCGCGATCCCGCGGGGCCGGGACGCGGCGAGCACGGCCGCGATGACGACGAACACCACGTACATCGCCGAAGTCGCCCACTCGGGCGGGACGGCGAGTTCGGCGGCGATGAAGTAGGACAGGCCGACCGTGACGCGCATGAACACGGCAGCGGGCGCCAGTCGGCGCAGCCACGAGCCGATCTCGCGGCGGGCCGTTCGGACGCGCACACGGGTGCCTTCCCTGACCGCCTCGAACAGTCCGCGCTGGACATCGCTCACCGGTACCGCCTCCTGACCAGGGCCGCGAGGACGTTGTCGAGCGAGGCCGAGCCGCTCCACGGCTCGACGGCGACGCCGAGGTCGCTCAGCTCCATGACGGTGTTGGACCGGTTCAAACGCCACAGCCGCTCCGCGTACGGCGTCCAGTGCGTGCGCATCGGCGGGGCGACATAGTCGGGCAGGGTGTCGACGCACAGCACCGCGCGGCCCGAGCGGGCCAGCGCGGCGACCAGGCCGACGGAGCGGTCGGTGAGCAGCGGCGTGAACACGACATGGAGGCTGCGCTGGTTGTCGAGCTGTCGGCGCAGCATGTCGACCGACGGCGGCAGCGGGTCGGGCGGGATGTCGACCGAAGCGAGCCAGCGCAGCACCGCGGTGTTGTGGCGCCGGCCCGCGCCGCCCCGCATGCGGCGCCCGCGCGAGCCGAACTCGACGCAGCCGACGCGGTCGCCTTGAAGCGCGTAGTGGGCGGCGACGGCTCCGGCGGCTCGGACGGTCAGGTCGGCCACGGACGCGGTGCCGTCGATGCCGCCGGACTCGCCCGCCTCGAGCTGGAGGTCGAGGATGAGGGTGACGTCGGTGTCGCGTTCGGACAGCGTGGCGTTGACGTAGAGCTCCTGGGAGCGGGCGGAGGTGCGCCAGTCTATGCGGCGGAGCCGGTCGCCGGGCTGGTAGAGCCGGACTTCGGCGAGTTCGCCGGAGTCGCCGAGGCGGCGGGAGCGGTGGACGCCGGCGACGCCGTCGGCGAACGGCAGGGACTCGGCCGATTCGAACCAGTCGGGGACGGGCAGGACCCACACCTTCGTGGACGGGACGACTTGGACGGTGGTCTCCAGCAGGCCGCCGCAGGCGAAGGACTGGACGTGCATGGGCCCCAGGTGGTGGCCGCCCCAGCGGCGGGCGTGTCCGGCGACGGTCATCTCGCGGGCGCTGGCCGGTCCGATGCGCTCGGCGAAGTCGCCGCGGCCGACGTGCAGTTCGATGAAGTGGTCGGCGGCGGCGGTGACGAGGGTGGTTACGGGAGCGGGCTCGGCGTTGGCGACGGTGAGGACGGCCGTGGCGGTGCCGCCTTCGGCGCAGGTGTCGTCGGTGACGCCGAGGGTGGTCTTCGGAACGGCGGTGGGCCTCTCGCGCAGGAGCAGGGCGGTGCCGACGACGAAGGGGGCGGCGAGGAGCGCGAGGTCCACGCGCCCGAAGGCGACCGAGGCGAGCAGGCAGGCGGTGGCGATGACGACGGCCCGGGTGAGGGAGGCGGTGCGGCGCCACTCGACGGGTTTCTCGCGGGGACGCTGCCGCGGCGTCCGGGCGTTGTCGGTGCGCAGACGCAGCGCCGGGTCGGCTGCCAGGCTCATCGTCGGGCGGGGATCTCGCCGTAGGTGGGACTCTGTGCGGTCTGGGGGGCGTCGACGCCGTGGCAGATGTCGGCGACGACGACGGCCGGGTCGATGCGGCGCATCCACAGTTCGGGGCGCAGGGTGATGCGGTGGGCGAGCGCGGCGCCGGCGACGCCTTTGACGTCGTCGGGGGTGACGAAGTCGCGTCCGGCGAGGACGGCCAGGGCGCGGGAGGCGAGCAGCAGCGCGAGCGACCCGCGCGGCGAGGCGCCGACCTGGAGCTGCGAATGGTTCCGGGTGGCGGCGACGATGGCGACGATGTAGCGGCCGACGGAGTCTTCGACGGTGACGTGTTCGAGGGCCTGCTGCATCTTGACGAGGGTCTCGGCGTCGATGACCGGTGAGAGTTCGGCGTCCTCCTGCCTTCTGGAGATGCGGCGCTGGAGGACCTCCCATTCCTCGTTCTCATCCGGGTAGCCGAACGAGACTCGGAGCAGGAACCGGTCGAGCTGCGCTTCGGGCAGCTGGTAGGTGCCTTCGAACTCGACGGGGTTCGAGGTCGCCAGCACCGTGAAGGGCCGCGGCAGCCGATACGTCTCGCCTTCCACGGAGACCTGCCGCTCCTGCATGGCCTCCAGCAGAGCGGACTGAGTCTTCGGCGGGGTCCGGTTGATCTCGTCGGCCAGCAGCAGGTTCGTGTGCACGGGCCCCTTGCGGTAGACGAACTCGCCGGTCTTCTGGTTGTACAGGAATGAGCCTGTGACATCGGCGGGCAGCAGATCCGGCGTGAACTGCAGCCGCCGGAAGTCGAGCCCGAGGCTCTGCGCGAAGCACCGGGCGGTGAGGGTCTTCCCGAGGCCGGGCAGATCCTCCAGCAGGATGTGTCCCCCGGCCAGGATCCCGGCGAGCACGAGCCGCAGCGACTCCTCTTTGCCGACGATGACCGACTGGACGGACCCCAGGACCGCCTGGGAGTGCCGCGCCACCTCGTCGAGGCTGATCGGCGGGCTGTCGTCGTGCTGCATCAGATCTCCTCGATCTTGGTGAGGTATTCGTCGAGCTGCCAGGGTGTCGGGCAGTCGGCGACCGGTCGGGTGAGGAACGCGTAGGTGCGTTCGCCGAGCAGCTCGCGGCACTGCTCGGGGTCGGCCTCCATGGAGAGCCCTCGGCGCAGGCGGAGACGCTCGTCGACAAGTTCGACGAGCTGGCGCTTGACGGAGCCGCTCTCGAAGCGGCCGGGTTTGGTCTCGGCGAAGATGAGCTGGTCCTCCCAGCGGTTGACCTCGACGAAGGGCCGCCAGGTGGGGGCGTTGACGGTGCGGGTGAACAGTTCGGGGGCCGGTTCGGCGTCGGTGCGGAGGGCCGAGACGATCGAGCCGGCGGCGAGCGAGGCCAACCCCAGGAGCACCAGCTGCCACAGCAGCAGGTCGACGCCGGAGAGGCGCGCGAGCCCCCAGATCGCCGCTGCCGCGGCGACGACGCCGACGGCGGGCCAGAACGGTACTCGCCCGAACGGGGCGAGGAACTCCCTCATCGCCTCTCCCGGACGCCGAGCTGCCGCTGCAGGTCGACGAGTGCGTCCCGGGCACGGTCACGATCGGCCTCGCCGACCGCATGGGGCGAATACCGGGCCAATAGATAGGCCTCCGACAGCCGCTTGAGCGACTCGCCGTCCAACTCATGGTGCTGCAGCAGCTTCCGCACCAGATCAGAAGGCGTGTCGGACGGCTCCCGCGGGATCCCGACCCGCTCGCCGGCGCCTTCGAAATGCACCCAGCAGGCGATGATGGCGCTGCGCGGGTCGGCCCCGAGGTCGATCTCGGCGAGCCCGGCCGCGACGGCCCGCTCGACGAGGGCGATGTCGCGATGGAGGTGCTCGGGTTCGGGCTCTGGCCGGGCCTCGCGGACCTCGGTGTCGACGAGCCACCACATGAGGCGCCTCGCCAGGAACACCAGCAGCAGCGAGACCGGAACTCCGACGAGGATCGCCAGCGCCAGCCATGAGATCCATGAGGGCAGCGAGGCGTCATCCCGCACTTCCTCGGGCATCTCCTGGGTCGGCGGGAGTTCCTCGGGCTGCGGAGCGAGGGCCGGAGGTTCGCGGGTGCCCTCCATCTGGAACGGCAGCTCGCCCTCACGCCACTGAACTCCAGTCCCGTGGGCGGCGAGCCCGACGACGATGAGCGCGGCGACGGCCACGACGACGGGCAGCCAGCGGTGGCGCGTCAACCCGCGCTCCGCTTCTGGATGATGGGCCGTACCGAGACGGCGTGAGTCATGGGAAAACCTCGTGAGGGCGACTTCAACTCATGTTGCGTGACGCCCACCATAACGCCCGAACCGCACTGCCGCCCACCAGCCCTGCTCACCGTTGATACCGCTTGGCGAGGTACTCCTCCACTGCTGCTCGGCTGCTCAGCCACCGGCCGGCCTCGTTCTTCGCCGCGCGAAGTCGGCCGCGGATGGCGGCGGCGCGAAGCGACGGCTCATTCACCGCATCGGTTGTGAGACTCGCCAACGGCACCAGTTGCTCTCGCGCCGCGAGCGCGGGCAGGGCGAACCGCTCAATGCTGTCCAGCACCTGTCGGACCAGCATTTCGGCAAGTCTCGAGAGGTTTCCCGCGTCGGCGGCCTGCAGACAGTCGAGGTAGCGATCGCGATGCCGTTTCTCGATGACGATCGGCGTGAACCCCCGCCGGGCCAGCAGCAGATTGAGCAGCAGACGACCGGTGCGGCCGTTCCCGTCAATGAACGGGTGGACCTGCTCGAACCGATGGTGAAGGTAGGCGAACCGCTCCATCACATGTCCACCTGGAAGTTCGTCCATACCGCAGGCCTCGTCGACCCAGGTTCGCATCTGCGAATCGACCTCGGTCCAGGACGGCGGCTTCATGCCGCCCGGGAACCTCGCTATCTGGTGACGCCGGAAATCGCCGGGGCCTTCTTGTTCGGAGGCGTGCGGATGCGGTTCGACCTCCCAGACGAGCCGCATGGTCTGGTAGTGGACATTGCGGACCTCCTGCAATGTCAGCAGAGGCCGGTCCGCCTGTCCGGCGCCCCCGCGCCTCGCCTGGCTATAGACCCACTTTGCGGCGTCCGCGTACCCGCGTACCTCGAGGTATTCGACCATCGGCTTCGCATGGGTGGTCCGGCCCCGTTCGAGCAGTTGCTCCACATCCTCCAAGGCGAGCGTGTTGCCCTCGATGGCCGTGCTGTGGTGAGTGTCGCGGTGCCACAGGTCCGACCAGATGTCGGCGGCCTGCTCCTCACTCGGGAGGCCGCCGTAATCCTCATTGAGCTGGGCTATCGCAGCGTCGAGACGCTCGTACAACGAGCGCCGAGAGGGCCTTCCGCGGGGAGCCATCATCCTCCCAAAAGAGTTCGGCAATGAAAGAATTATTGTATCGAACACATTTGATGATCTGGGTGAAGCGACCTCGGCAGGAAGGGCAACAAGCACCAGGGTCAAGACTGGTTTGCGATCCCGGATAACGCGCCGAAGCAGACGAAGGGGTGCCATGGGCGGTTCTCCCCCACTGCGGCGAGGGCTTCGGCCGGGCTCGCTCCTGTGGCGCAGCAGCGGTGGTAGTCGACCATCATCTCGGCGGCAAGATCGTCGGGGACGCGGCCGAGGCTGGAGACGACGGTGGGGGTGCCGGCGTGAAGGAGAGCGGCGGTGAAACCGAGCGTCTCGTGCCCCACGGCGACGGTCGAACGCCCGAGATCGCAGGAGGACAACACGACGTGCCCGGGCGGCTGGTCGAGGCCGAGGAGCTCATAAGCGTTGAGCGGGCCCTGGCGAAAGTCGAGCCGGGAGAACAGGACGTTGTCGGGCTCATGGTGCCCGTGGGCGGCGAGGTGTGCCACCGAGGCGCCGTCGAGGGCTTTGAGGATCAGTTCGGGATCGGACTCGTCGGCGCGCATGAGGTGCGCACCGGGGTATAGGTCCGCGATCGAATCGATCTCGGTTCCAGCGGTGTTCAGCGCGGGACCCGCGGCGACGAGCGCGGGTCCGTGGACCGCAGGGCGACTGACGGCGCGCATCCAAGCTTCGGAGGACGGAGCGACGGTCATTGGGCGCCCACGGAGCGGAGGCAGCAAAGGCCAAGGTACCCAGGCGATCTGGCTATGCGGCACGATGACGACCTGCCGGTCGCCGACGAACTCGCTGATCGGATACCAAATGCCGTCAGCAAGTGCCTCGGCATTGCGGCGCAGCGAACCTTCGACGCTGAGTCGCAGGCGATCAGGAAGCTTGAACGGCGCGCCCAGCGCATCGAGGTCCGCTCCGAGGCGACGGCCGGTCTCGGCGGCGGCATCGAGTTTCATCAGCTGAACATGCCGAATCGATCCCGCCCCGGCGAGCACCGCGCGCAGATAGCCGCCGACCTCGAAGAGGTTGACGATGACCGTGCCGCGTTCTCGCGCGCGCTCGTGAATTCGCTCGGCCGGGATTCGCTCGGACTGCTGACGCGGCCCCGGCTTCGTCCTGTCGTAAGCGCGGATCTCCTCTTCGAGTTCATGAACGCGCTTCAGCGCCTCATCCGCCTCCTTGCCCTCGACTTGCAAGTCCCACAGGCGCTGCCGCGCCTGGCGCAGACGCGCCAGAGCCTCGCGCGCCTCGGGGTCCGCACTCGGCTTCACAGGAGGAATGCGCAGGGCCTGTCCGCGACAACGCTCGGCCCATTCCAGCATCATCACGGGACTTCCACTCGTGGTGGCTCCAGTCAGTCCCATGCTCGCGAGCTGAATGCCGAGTGCCGACACGCCCGCCTGAAACTCCATGGAGCCGAACTGGGTCCGATACTCGTCGAGTAGGTTCAAGCCGGCCTGAAGCGCCGGGAACGGGTCCCGGTTCCGTGCCCGAGCCAGTTCGGCCAGCGCCAGATGCCGCGCCAAGTTCGCAGGAAGCTGCTCGTATCCCTGCGCCTCCAGCGGCCGAGAAAGCCGTTCCTGAGCGGTCTCCAGATCGCCTGCACGGATGTACGAGCGAGCCGCCAGAATCCTGGCCTGGTCTAGGCGCAGGGTCAGACCGCGGCTTTCAAGCGCGTCGCAGAGCCTGTCCACCTTGCTGGAAAAACCGGAGTCGTCACGTTCGGCGTCGAACCTTGCCTGGAGTACCAATAGCTGCGCGAGAAAGGACCACGTCTCGATGCCTTGCGAGTACAGCGAATCCAGAGCCTGCCGCGCCCAGGTCTCCGCCATTTCGTAGTCGCCCGATTCATGGGCGATCACGGCTCGGCGGTATTCGGTGAAGGCGGAGTTGCGAACATCGCCGTGCAGCCGCCAACTGGCGATGGCCTCATCGCAGTGCTCTCCGGCCTGTCGATTCATGCCGACTCGCATGAGCGCCTCCGCGTAGGAGCCATTGACAAATGCTTCCAGCTCGGGAGCATGCTCACGGTACAGAAGTCGCACTTGCTCGAATCCGGAGATCGCCCGAGTGATCTCCCCGAGATCCAGCCAGAACAGCGCCTCAGCATGTTGAGCCTTGGTTGAATGCACATGATGGCCCGCAACTGCGAACAGCTCACGGGCACGCTGTTCGCTCTTGAGCCCTTTCTGGAGCTCTCCAAGCTCTCGCCAGACCGCTGCCCGGTTGTGGAACAAAGCCCCGTAGAGCCAATCGGGCCCATGCTCCTCTAGCATGGGCTCTGCTTTTTCGAACCACTTCAGCGCCTCGGGTAGTCGGCCGTTCTGCCATAGGATGAAGGCTCTTTGATGGAGCAACATCCCGCGGTCTGCCGGTGTTGCACAAGAGTCAGCATGATCCAGCATCGCCAGCCCCGAAGGAGCGTCCCCGGAGAAAGCCAACCCGGGTGCGCGGATCGCCAGAATCATTACAGCCAGGCGAGCTGTGGCTGTGCCAGAAACTGGGGGATTCTCGGGATCCCATCCCAACAGCCCCAGCGCATGTTCAAGCACTTCGGTCGCTTCAACGATTCGACCGCGTCGTTGCAGACGCTGACCACGTGAGAACAGTCGCCAGGCGCGGGGAAGCATTCTTCACATGCTACAGCCGTACTGCTGGCGTTACTACCACCGCCGGGAGCCCATCCCTCTGCAATTCCTCGCTCGGGCGGATGACCATCTGGAACATATCCCCATGAGGTAGGCCCTCGAGCACGAAACGGCCGCTCTCTTCAGTCGATGCCCTCCGAGTCCCTTCGGGACTTCGCAGCTCGACCTCATAAGTCCCCTCTGGACCGATCCACCCGTCGAGCCGCACTTCGCCTGCTGCGGAAGGTCGCGGCGTGACCATAACCGTCACAGTCTCACAGTCGAAGGTGATCGAAGCTGGATCACCTTGGCCGACAGCGAGTTCGGTTTCACCTCTTACGAGAGTGAACTCGGTCGGCCTTGAGATTCCGGCAACTCGCGCGTCGAGTTCGGCTTCTAGTTCCAGGGCGAACAGCACTCGTTCATTGAGGTCGTCCGGGATCGGATCGTCCCTGCCGTGAAGCTCGTTGATCACCGTCATGATGCGCTGATCGCAGGAGTCCAACGGCTCGTTCTCACCCTGCCCGTCGTGTTCAGGCCGCGTCATCGTCCCGCTCCTCACCTCTGCCCCAGGCCGGATCGGCCAGCAGCGTCTTCCTCAACTTGTTCAGGCATCGGCCCCTGGTGGGGCCGATGCTTCCCCTCTTCATCCCCAGTGTTGCGGCGATGTCGTCATAGTCGGGCCGATCGGCAGCCGCCACATAGGCGAGCAGCCGTCGGCACCTCTCTGGCTGTGCAAGGAATGCGCGTCGGACGGCCTCGTGCTCGGTATCGCGGACCAGGCCGTCCTCAATACCCTCGATGGTCGGCTCCTGAATGTCGATGGGATCGGCGACGATCTCGCGGCGGGAGCCGCCGATCAACCTCCAGGCTTCGCGTCTGACCGTAGTGAGCAGCCACTTCGTCAATGCTCGCGGTTGTTCCAACTCATTTCCCGGGCGCCACAGGCGAAGCCACGCCGTCTGCACGGCATCGGCGGCGCTCTCCCGATCGAGTCCGGCTCGACGCGCCGCTCTCCAGAGCAGCTCGTTGAGTTCCTCGACCAATGTCCGCTGGGCCTTCTTGTCACCAGCACGCGCAGCGAGATACAACTGTGCCCGTCTGTCATAGTCCACAGCAGCCACCGAATGAGCCGGAATCGCGTTCATTTCTTCAGGCTAACGGTTTTTCAACCGCTCCAGGGCCCCGAGTGCTCTTGCCGCGGCTTGAACGGAGTCCTCTGCCTCCGACGACCCGACCTCCGCCATCGCGTTCACCCAGAATGCCGCCGCGAGCGGCGCCGCGAACGATGTTCCACCCCATACCGCATAGCCCGACGAGAAGTCGTCGGGATCGTGGCTTTCGCGGTAGCGATCGGCGAAAGAAGCGCGAGATCGGCGGTCAGGCATCAGCGAGCCTTTTGCTTCGCACGGAAAAGTACTGACGAGCCCAGCACCAGTCGCGAAGCAGGCGACCCACGGGCCGTCATTCGAGAACATCGCTACGTTCCGATTCGGATTGAGCGCGCCAACACTCAGCACCGGAGCCGTCCCTTCCGGGCGGGGATGTGCGGCGTACGCGGCCGGGTAGAACGGCCGATCCGAGGACTGGTTCCCGGCTGCCGCGACGACCGCGACTCCGAGAGAGGTGAGCCGTTCAATGGCCTGCCCCATCCAGCCTCCAGGCTGGTCTTCGGGATTCTCGTCGACGTAGCCGAACGCGAGCACTACGATATCGACGCTGATCGCATCATCGTCACCGTCGCGGGCAGCTTCGACCTGATCGGCAACATGATGAAGTGCTCCGACCACCTCGTGCTCGTACGCCAGACCATCATTGTGGACGACTCTCAGCGAATAGACCTGGGAATCAGGAGCGACCTGGCGGATCAGGCCGGTCATGAACGTGCCGTGACCGAAGTGCGTAGCGACCTCGCCAAGCAGCGTGTTCTCATGCACCGGGCCTTCCCACGGCTCGTTCAGCGGCAGTGCGGGACTGTCAGAATCCTTGCCGAACGTCTCTTGGAATGCTCGATCGACGAGGACGAATGCATCCTCACCGGAGGTGAGGTCAGCGACATCGAATCCTGGATGCTCCTGGGGCACACCAGTGTCGAGAATAGCTACTCGGATGCGGCGGTCCATGGGCTTACGCGGTGGCATTGGATTCACCATGTCCACTGGGATCCGGCCGAGAGGCTTGAGTTTTCCTGAACCGGGTGGCTCGGCTTCGCTGATACCGGGTGTAGCACACGAAACGAGGAGATGCTCCAAATGAACCTTCTCGGTCAGTTCCGTGGACAGCTGCCCCTCGTCTGCGGCCGTATACAGCGACTGGAGCAGGCCCCAGGCGTCCACAGCTGCCGGGTCTCCGTGTCCGGTGAGGGAAACCGGCACGCGCTTCGCGCCGTGCCGCGAGCCCGCGTTACTCGCCGCTTGGCATTCGAGCCGCAGGCCGATGGGGCGCACCGCGCTTTCCAGTCTCCGCCGGGCTCCATCGTCGTCGAGGATTGATTCGTCGATGAGCAGTCGGTCATAGCGGTAGATCGTGCCGACCGGCATCGAGGTGCCTGGCGCGCGAACGACCTGACCGGGGCGCAGCACGCGGCCGTGGTGGCGGTCGAGACTCATCGCGGGCAGGTTGGGCACACCGCTCATGCGGTCGCGCCCCGGGTTCGGCTCCAAGTGAGGTTCTTCGTTGGCGAAGACCAAACGCATGGGAGCTCCTCTCGTCTCGGGGTGTTATGCGGTTGTTCGGTTGAGGAGAATGTTCCTCGGAGTCATTCTCCTCAACTTTCGCCGGGTTGTGGGTCCCGGCGGTATTCGATTTGTCGGGGGGCACTCAAGCCCAGAATGCGGCTGTCGTCACAGGCTGGACTGTTTCAACCGCGTTCTTTACGGTAAGAGACGGTCGATCGCCCGGAGATACACGCGGCTGCTGATTTTCTGCGATCGGCAGGCACGTGGAATCAGCTCCCGCTCCTGCGGACACGAAGAACGGCCCCACTCGGTGTTCGGGTGGAGCCGTGTTCGGTTTGCGACTCGGAGCTAGTCCCTGCTCGGCTCGTCTTCCCAGGTCTCGACGTCGAACTCGCCGTCCCTGACGCCTTCGACGAACGCCTCCCACTCCGAGGGCGTGTAGATCAGGATCTCGCCCTCGGGCTGTTCGGCCATGCGCAGTGCCACGAGGCCGTTGTCCGCGTAGCCGATCTCCAGCGCCGCCGGGGTCCCGTCCTCGTGCGTCGTGCGTTCCCAGCGGGCATTCGCCGTGTCGAACTCGCCCTTCAGGGGGTGGTCACGCTTTGTCATCACCCAAGCATAAAGGGCTCGGGCCTGTGTCGGCCCGAGCCCCCTTTGTCCTAGTCGCTCACGGCGAAGCCTGCGAGCGGTGAATCAGCCCTGGTGCGGGTAGCGCCAGTCGGTCGGCGGGACGAAGTTCTCCTTGATGGAGCGCGGGCTCACCCACCTGACCAGGTTCTGCCACGAACCGGCCTTGTCGTTGGTGCCCGAGCCCTTCGAGCCGCCGAACGGCTGCTGGTTCACCACGGCGCCGGTCGGCTTGTCGTTGATGTAGTAGTTCCCCGCCGAGTAGCGCAGCTCCTCGCTCGCCCACGCGATCGCCTTGCGGTCGTTCGCGAACAGCGCGCCGGTAAGCGCATACGGGGCGATGTCGCCGGCCTGCTTCACGACGGTCTCGAAGTCCTCGTCGTCGTAGACGTACACGGCGTGGATCGGCCCGAAGTACTCGTCGGTGAACAGCTCGTGCGTCGGGTCGGTCGCCTCGATCAAGGTCGGTTGGACGAAGTAGCCCTCGGAGTCGTCGGCCGAGCCGCCGGCGATGACGGCCGCCTTGGGGTCGTTCTGAATCCGGTCGAACAGCGCCGTGTGCTTCGCGAAGGCGCGGTCGTCGATCACGGCGCCGCCGAAGTTCGAGAAGTCGGTGACGTCGCCGTAGGAGATCTCCTCGGTCATCCCGAGGACGATGTCCCGCAGGCCCTTGTTCCAAAGCGACGCAGGCATGTAGGTCCGCGACAGTGCCGAGCACTTCTGGCCCTGGTACTCGTAGGAACCGCGGACCATCGCCACCGCCAGCTGCTGCGGGTCGGCGCTCGGATGGGCGATGATGAAGTCCTTGCCGCCGGTCTCACCGACGATCCGCGGATATGCGTTGTACCCGGAGATGTTGTCCCCCACCGACCTCCACAGGTGCTGGAAGGTCTTGGTGGAGCCGGTGAAGTGGATCCCCGCGAGGTCCGGGTCGCGCAGCGCCACGTTGGACACCGATTCGCCGTAGCCGGTCACCATGTTGATGACGCCCGGCGGCAGCCCGGCCTCCGAGAGCACGCGCATGATGAAGTGCGAGGCGAACTGCTGGGTCGGCGAGGGCTTCCACACCACGGTGTTGCCCATGATCGCCGGGGCCGTCGGCAGGTTGCCGGCGATGGCGGTGAAGTTGAACGGCGTGATCGCCAGGACGAAGCCGTCCAGCGGCCGGTGGTCGGTGCGGTTCCACACCCCAGGCGAGGACTGCGGCTGCTTGCGGTAGATGTCCTCGGCGAAGGCGACGTTGAAGCGCAGGAAGTCGATGAGCTCACAGGCGGAGTCGATCTCGGCCTGCGCCGCGGTCTTGGACTGGCCGAGCATGGTCGCGCCGTTGAGGACGTCTCGGTACGGTCCCGAAATCAGCTCGGCGGCGCGCAGGAAGATGGCGGCGCGGTCGGCGAACGAGGTCCGCTGCCAGTCGCGGCGGGCGGCCTTGGCGGAGGCGACGGCGTCGGCGACCTCGGAGTCGGTGGCCTCGCGGGCCACACCGAGGACGTGGGAGTGCTTGTGCGGCTGGACCACCTTGATCTCGGCGCCGGTGCCGCGGCGCCACTCGCCCGAGATGTTCATATCCAGATCGAGCGGGGTGCCCGCGAGCTCGGAGAGCTTCTTCTGGAGGCTCTCGCGCTCCGGCGATCCCGGCGCGTAGGTTTGGACCGGTTCGTTCGCCGGAGTCGGGACGTTAAACAAGGCATCCATCGCGCTCTCCCATTGATTCGATGGTAATTGCAGGCATAATTCTGTGATCCACAGGCTACCCTACGAGCTCTTATATCGCCATAGTCGCACAGTTCCGATTGGGTTACACAGTGCGATATGAACAAAAGCACGACCGGTGTGATGTAGGCGTCTACAGGCGGATACGTACCCTTGGACCGTGACCGATACACAGGATTCGCGCACCGAGACCGCCCCGAAGCCGAGACACCGCGGCACGGCCGCCTCCTGGGTGCTCGGCATCGGCGCGCTCGCCTCGCTCGGCGCCGTCCTCATGTCGCTGTACTCCCTGACCGGCATGTCCGACGGGCTCGACGACACCGGCGCGATGCTCCTGGCACTCAGCCTGTTCAGCCCCATCATCATCGCGATGTTCGCCGGCGCCGTCGGCGGGACCGTCGCCGGTCGCCTCCCCGGCCCCCGCGTGCCGCTCACGGCCGCCGGCTTCACCGCCGTCGGCCTCGCCGCCGCCGGAGCCGCCTACGCCCTGTTCAGCGTCGACGCCCCCATCGCGCTGGCCCTCGGCCTCATCATGCTCGGCTCCGCCTTGATCGGCGGGCTGTTCTCGCTGCCGCGCCACCGCGCCCCCGTCATCGCCGGGCTCCTGGCCACGCTGCTGCTGCTCGGGCTCATGGTCCTGCGGGGACTGGCCGAGTCCTCCTCGGCCAGCCTGTTCAGCGACCCGCTCGACGAGTACGGCGCGCTCGGCACCATCGCCCCGTTCCTCGCGGGCCTGGCCTGCGGGCTGTGCGCCTTCGCGGTCCTGCGCAAGGCGGCCGCCCCGAAGCGCCTCTACAGCTACCTCTTCGCCGGTGCGATCCCCGGCGCGATCTGGCTGCTGTCGACGATCATCGCCCAGGTCGGCGTCGAAGTGATCCTCTCGCTCGGCGTCGACCAGGTCTCCTCGCTCGACTCGGCGTACCTCACCTTGACGTTCCAGTGGCAGTACAACGGCGCGATGACCGTCCTGTTCGCCGGGGCCCTGTGCTCGGTCCTCGCCTACGGACTGCTGCTTCCCAAGGCCGAGAGGACCTCGTCGAGCTCCGAGGGCGCATACCAGTCGAGGTAGTGGGCCTCCACGGCCGAGGCGTCGGGTTCAGGCGAGGCGAGGACCTGGGCGATCTCGGCGGCCGCGTCGGCGTCATCGACGTGGATCGCCGCGACCTTCTTCAACTGCACCGTGCCGTGCAGATCCGCGCCGGTGCCGGTCCGGTGCTCGGCGAGGAGCCTCTCCTGCACGTCAGCTGAGACGACCACGCGCCGCGGTGCCTGGCCGACGAGCAGACCCAGCGAAGCCAGCGCGGCGTCGTCGAACGCCGTGTACTCCAGGTCCTCGATGTCGGTGTCCGGATGGGACTCGCGCAGCATGCGAGTCACCAGGTGGACCGGCCCGGCCGACTTGAGCTCCCCGGTCTCGGCGAGCGCGCGCAGCATCGCCGCGTTGGCGGGGACGTAGATTCTCGTCATGCCCTTATTGTGCTGCGCCGCCGGGGGCGCCGTGGCAGCGCTTGTACTTCTTGCCCGAGCCGCACGGGCACGGCGCGTTGCGGCTGGGCTCGTTCCCCGCCTGCCGCTGGTTCGGGTTGGCCTGCTTGGCGGGCGGCTCGGTCGTCGCGGCGCGCGGCCCGGCCGAGCGGACGCTCTTCGACGCGACCTTGGCGCTGCCCTTCGTGCCGGCGCCCGGCGTGCGGGTGACGCTGCGCTTGCCCTGCAAGGCCTTCGGCGGACGGACCTCGCCGCTGGCGTCGGTGTCGCGCACGACGGCGGCGCCGGTGCCGGCCGCGCCGTCGATCGAGGGCGAGGTCAGGCGCAGGTGCTCGGGCTTCTTGAGCGGCTCGAGGCCGCGGATCTCGGCCTCGGGCTCGGCCTCGGGTTCGCCGGGCTTGCCCTCGCCTTCCTTGGGGCGCGCCTTGAGCTCGGCGTTCATGAGGAACCTGACGGTGTCCTCCTTGATGCCGTCGAGCATCGTCTGGAACATGTCGTACGCCTCGCGCTGGTACTCGATGACCGGGTCGCGCTGGGCGTAGGCGCGCAGGCTGATGCCCTGCTTGAGGTAGTCGACCTCGTAGAGGTGCTCGCGCCACTTGCGGTCGATCGTCTGGAGCATGACGCGGCGTTCGAGCTTGCGGAGCACCTCGGCCCCGAACTGCTCCTCGCGGGTGGCGTAGTAGGTGTGGGCGTCCTCGCGGACGGCCTCGAGGAGCACGTCGGGTTCGAGGCCGTCGATGCCGCCGACGCGTTCGACGAGTTCCTTGTGGGTCAACTGGATCGGATAGAGCTGCTTGAAGGCGCTCCACAGCTCGTCGAGGTCCCAGTCGTCGGGGTAGCCGTCGGCGGTCGCACCGGCGACGTAGGCCTCGACGACGTCGTCGATCATGTGCTCGACCTGGTCGTGGACGTCGTCGCCGCGCAGGACCTTGAGGCGCTCGTCGTAGATGACGGTGCGCTGGTTGTTCATGACCTCGTCGTACTTGAGGACGTTCTTGCGGATCTCGGCGTTGTGGCCCTCGATCTGGGACTGCGCCGACTCGATCTGCTTGGTCACGAGCTTGGACTCGATCGGGACGTCGTCGGGCACCCGCAGGCGGTTCATCATGGCGCGCACGGCGTCGGCGTTGAACCGCTTCATGAGGTCGTCCGACAGCGACAGGTAGAAGCGGGACTCGCCGGGGTCGCCCTGGCGGCCCGAGCGGCCTCGCAGCTGGTTGTCGATGCGGCGGGACTCATGGCGCTCGGTGCCGAGGACGTAGAGCCCGCCGACGTCGCGGACCTCGTCGGCCTCGGCGGCGCAGGCCTCCTCGAACTTCTTGAGGGTCTCTTCCCAGGCGGCCGCGTAGGTCTCCTCGTCGGCCTCGTCGACGCCGCGGTTGCGCAGCTCGGCGGCGGCCATGTACTCGGGGTTGCCGCCGAGCATGATGTCGGTGCCGCGGCCGGCCATGTTGGTGGCGACGGTGACCGCGCCGCGCTGGCCGGCCTGGGCGATGATGTCGGCCTCTTTGGCGTGGTTCTTCGCGTTGAGGACGTTGTGCGGGACGCCCTTCTTCTTGAGCCCGCGCGCGAGCGCCTCGGACTTGTCGACCGAGACGGTGCCGACCAGGACCGGCTGACCGGTCTCGTGGCGTTCGACGATGTCGTCGACGACGGCGTCGAACTTGGCGTCCTCGGTCTTGTAGATGACGTCGGGCCGGTCGTTGCGGATCATGGGTTTGTTCGTGGGGATGGGGACGACGCCGACGCCGTAGACGCGGTGGAACTCGGCGGCCTCGGTCTGGGCCGTGCCGGTGATGCCGGCGAGCTTGTCGTACATCCGGAAGTAGTTCTGGAGGGTTGTGGTGGCGAACGTCTGGTTCTCCTGCTTGATCTCCACCCCCTCCTTGGCCTCGATGGCCTGGTGGATGCCCTCGTTGAAGCGGCGGCCGGCCAGGACGCGGCCGGTGAACTCGTCGACGATGAGGACCTCGCCGGCCTCGGAGACGATGTACTCGCGGTTGCGTTCGAACAGCTCGCGGGCCTTGATGGCGTTGTTGAGGTAACCGACCAGGGGCGTGTTCACCGAGTCGTAGAGGTTCTCGATGCCGAGCCGGTCCTCGACGCGGGCGACGCCGGACTCGCTGATCGCGATGGTGCGCTTGCCCTCGTCGACCTCGTAGTGCTCGTCGCGCTTCAGCGTGTCGACGATCCGGGCGAACTCGGTGTACCAGCGCTGGTTGTGCTCGGCGGGCCCGGAGATGATGATCGGCGTGCGGGCCTCGTCGACGAGGATCGAGTCGACCTCGTCGACGAGCGCGAAGCCGTGGCCGCGCTGGACGAGGTTGTCGATCGAGGCCGCCATGTTGTCGCGCAGGTAGTCGAACGCGAGCTCGTTGTTGGTCGAGTAGGTGATGTCGCAGTTGTAGGCCTCGCGGTGCTTCTCCGAGCCTTCGCCGGGAAGGACCACGCCGACGCTCAGGCCGAGGAAGCGGTGGATCTCGCCCATCCATTCGGCGTCGCGTCGGACCAGGTAGTCGTTGACGGTGACCTGGTGGACGCCTTCGCCGGAGAGGGCGTTGAGGTAGACCGGGAGCGTGGAGACGAGGGTCTTGCCCTCGCCGGTCTTCATCTCGGCGATGTTGCCCTGGTGGAGGGCGGCGCCGCCCATGATCTGCACGTGGTAGTGCCGCATGCCGCGGACGCGCTTGGCCGCCTCTCTGACCGTGGCGAACGCCTCGGGCAGAAGGTCGTCGAGGGTCTCGCCGTCGGCGAGACGCGCCTTGTACTCGTCGGTCAACGCGCGCAGCTCGGCGTCGGTCAGCGACTCGTACTGGTCCTCAATCGAGTCGACGGCGTCGGCAATGGCGTTGAGCCGCTTGAGCGCGCGGCCCTCGCCCGCTCGCAGTACCCTCTCGAACAACGACACGGAAAGTCAGCTCCCAGCAACGTCTTGGCCACAGATTCAGGGTGGATATCGCGTCCAATAGTACGCGTCGAAACCTGCTGGTCCCGCTCGCGCCACCTGGGGCACAATCGGTGCTTATGGAACCCGTCACCCTCGAAGCCGAAGGCCTGCGGCTCGTCCAGTGGGAAGAGCACCATCTCCCGGACTTGCAGCGCATCTACGACGATCCCCTGATCGAGCGGTTCATGGTGATGCCGCTGCCGTGGTCTCGGCAGTACCGGGACCGCTTCCTGGACCTGTGCTCCCGGCACTGGAGGGGCGACAACCCGCGTTGGGCGGTCGTCGACGAGGCCGGTGCGCTCGTGGGCTCGGTGGCGTTGACGCACGCGTTCTCCCAGGAGGTCTCGATCACCTACCTGACGGCGCCGTGGGCGCGGGGCCGCGGCGTCGCGCAGCGCTCGATCCGCGCGGCCGTCGCCTTCGCGTTCGACCGGATGCGGATGCAGCGGGTCGCCTGGGACGCGATCGTGGGCAACCATCAGTCGCGGCTGGCCGCGATCCGCGCCGGCTTCAGCATCGAGGGGATCTCCCGCAACGGCGTGAACCAGCGCGGCGCCACCCGCGACTGCTGGGTGGGCGGGATCATTCCCGGCGAGGTCCGCGGCGCCGAGGCCCCGCCGCCCGACTACCCGATCCTGAAGCGCCAGGCCGCGTTCTTCATGGCCGAGCAGCCGGTCGTGGAGACCGACGTCCCCGGGCTGCTCCTGCGCCGCCTTGAGGAGAAGGACGTCGACGATCTGGCCGCGAGCTGCGCCGACCCCGAGACGCAGCGGTGGGTCGGGGGCCTGCCGAACCCGTACGAGCGCGAGCACGCCGAAAACTGGGTGGAGCGAACCCGGAAGGTGTGGGACCGGGGCGAGTCGGTGCTGTACGTCCTGGCCGACGACGCCGACCGCTACTGCGGCTCGGTCGAACTGCGACTGGGACGCACGGGCGAGGCCGAGCTCGGCTACTTCACCGCGCCGTGGGCGCGGGGCCGCGGCTGGATGACGGCCGCCACGAAGCGGATGTGCAGCCTGGGGTTCGAAGAGCTGGCGCTGGAGCGCATCGAGTGGCGCGCGGTGGTCGGCAACGAGGCGTCACGCCGCGTCGCCGAGAAGACCGGCTTCGTCGTGGAGGGCGTCAAGCGCCAGATTCTCCACGGACCTGGCGAAAGGGTTGACTGCTGGACGGGATCCCTGCTTGTCTGATGGCGTGTATCTCGTCGAGACAGTCACCACCTCGGCGTTCACGCTGCGCGCGGCGGACGCGGATCTGAAGCTCGATTGCGGCTTCGAACCGGGCATCGCGGCCTTCGGCCCCGGTGAAGGCGAGCCGTGGGGCGCCATGGCGCTGCGCGAGGCCGACGGGACGGTGTCGGCCCGGTTCTGGGTCGCGCCCGAGCGCCGCGGCAGGAAGCTGGGGGCGGCGATGCTCAGGGCCGTCGCCGGACCGGTGTTCGCCACGGGCGCCAAGCGGTTCGAGACGCGCGCGCCGGTGCGGGAGCTGGCGGCGATCCGCTCGGCGATGCGCGCCGGGTTCAGGCCGGACGCCGGGATCATCCGCGGCGGCGCCTGGGACGGCAGCGACGCTCTCGGGCTCGGCCTGCTGCCCGAATACGGCCACGGACCGGCGCCGAGGGCCCTACCGGATCTCCCCGGCGGCGAGCTCACCGACGGGACGGTGTCGCTCCGGACACTGCGTCCCGACGACTTCGAGGACCATCTGCGGCACCGCGCCAGCCCCGACGTCTACTCCGGTGCGGCCCTCCAACTGCCGCCGAGCGTCGGTGAGATCGCCGACATGTGCGAGTGGCGCGCCGCGATCGACTGGCTGCGGGGCCGCTCGGCACTCATGGTCGTCGACGACGGCACCGGCTACCGTGGGACCATCGGCCTCTACGACGTCGCCCGCGTCGTGGGGACCGCCATGATCGGCTACGACCTGAGCGCCGGCGCCCGAGGCAAAGGCTACGCGACTCGCGCGGTCAGGCTCGTGTGCCGATGGGCGTTCACCGAGGTCGGCGTCGATAGAGTGTGGGCGGGGACCGACGTTCACAACGCGGCCTCGCAGGCGGTGCTCCGCAGAGCCGGATTCAGGCTCGAAGGCATCGCGCGGGGCGGCCTGCCGACGCTCGACGGCACCAGGCGAGACACCTTGTCGTGGGCCGCACTTTCACGTGATACGTAATGCAACCTTCGCGTATGTGGTGAGCGTCGACTATATAGTGAACCAGTCGCTTCGCAATGTGGAGGAAGCCCCTTTGAAGTTCTTGCCCGCCCATATGCTCGCAGTGGCGTCGCTGCTGCTCGTCGGAGCCTGTGGCGCTCCCCAGCAGGGAGCGTTCACACCGGCGCCCATCGTCCCGGAGGTCGCGCTCGAAGCCGCCGAGACCCACGACCCGACCGAACCGTTCACCGTGTCCGCCGTCGACGGCGTCCTCGAACGGGTGACCGTCACCTCTGACCGCGCCAAGACCGTCGACGGGAAGTTCAGCGAAGATCTCACGTCCTGGACCTCCGAGGGCGTCCTCGACGCCGGGTCGACGCACACCGTCACGGCGATGGCGGTCAGCTCCGACGGCACCGTCACCGAGTTCGAGCGCCAGTTCACCACCGAGGGCCGCGAGGGCTCGGGCTTCTCCGTCGCCGATGTGACCCCCGTCGTCGATGGCGAGACCGTCGGTGTCGGCGCGCCGATCATCGTCACGTTCACCGAGGCGGCCCCCGACCGGGCCATGGTCGAGGCGCAACTCCAGGTCGAATCCGAGAAGGACCACGAGGGCGCGTGGCGCTGGATGAGCGACACGCAGGTCATCTACCGCACGAAGGAGTACTGGGACGCGCACCAGACGGTGACGTTCACGGCCACCTTCGACGGCGTGCTGCTCGGCGAGGACACCTGGGGTTCGGAGGACTACACCGCCGAGATGGAGGTCGGGCCCGCGAACATCTCCTACACCGACGTCAACTCCCACTACATGACCGTCGAGATCGACGGCGAGGTCGCCCGCGAGATCCCGATCAGCGCCGGCAGCGGCGAGGAATGGGAGTACCACACCGCAACAGGCGTCCACCTCGTGATGGAGAAGCTGTCGCACAAGGTGATGGTCGCCCCCGGCAAGGAGGAGGGCGACGAGGGCTATTACGAGACCCCGGTCAACTGGGCCACGCGCATCAACGCCTCCGGCGAGTTCGTGCACGGCGCGCCGTGGTCGGTGTACGCCCAGGGCAACGCGAACGTCTCCCACGGCTGCCTGAACGCCAGCGAGGAGAACGCCAAGTGGTTCTACGAGATCTCCCAGCGCGGCGACCCCGTCGAGGTGGTCGGCTCGCCCCGCGAGATGCCGTGGACCAACGGCTGGGGTTACTGGGTCTTGTCCTTCGACGAGTGGAAAGAGGGCTCGGCCCTCTGAAACCGAATCCTATAGGATATAGGATCCCGCATTTCGCACCGGCGGCCCCGAGCTCATCGCTCGGGGCCGCCGACTCGTCCGGATGCCACCCCTCAAAGCATCCGGACGGCGAGGCAGGTCCCCCCTTGCCGCCGCGCGGGGCGCGCGGCTAGATGTCGAGCCTGAGCAGGCCGTAGTCGTACGCGCGGCGGCGGTAGACGACGCACGGCTTGTCGCTCTCCTTGTCGTGGAACAGGTAGAAGTCGTGTCCGACGAGCTCCATGTTCTGCAGGGCGTCGTCGACGGTCATCGGTTCGCCGGGGTGGAGCTTCTCTCGGACGATGCGGCCGGGCAGGCGCTCCTCGACCAGCCCGTCGAAGTGGTCGACGTCCTCGGAGATGAAGTGCGCGGCCGCGTAGTCCTCCCGGTTCGGGCCGGCGCCCACGCCGCGCGGCTCGGTGAGGGTCGCGCCAGAGCTGATCGGCTCGGCTCGGCCGGCGCGTCCCCGCTCGTAACCACCATGCTCCGTCTGCGCCGCCGCGGTGGCCTCTGCCACCGAGATCGGCCGCGACTTCCCGCCGCGGTGCACCCGCTTTCGGTCGGAGCACTTCCGCAGCTGATTGCCGAGCTTCGTCACCGCCAGCTCGAACGCGGAACGGAAGTCGCCGGCGCTGGCCTCGGCTCGCATCACCGTTCCCTTGGGGCGGCACGTGATCTCGACGCGCTGGGCGTGGTCGTTCTGACGGGGATTGGGCTCGTGAAACAGCTCGACGTCGATGTCGATCGCGTCGCCGTCGTACCGTGCCAGGTACTTGGCGATCTTGGATTCGATCTTCTCCTCGACGAGCTCGCGGTAGTGGTCGGGAACCTCCACGTTACGGCCCTTGACGACGATTTCCACCTCGGAACCTCCCAGGTGCATCCCCACTGAACGGGATGCGGACGAAGTTGCTCTCATTCTGGGTCCGGAGCCGGTAGCCCGGTACGGCGGATCGAGGGACCTCCTCTCACGGGGGGACGAACAAGCGGTCGGCGGCGCTCAAGTGTTGCGAGCGTTCACCTTCGGTCAAGTGGCTGGCCACCTGCTCCTAGTCGTCTCGTTACCGATCTGAGATTTTGAGACTATCCCTTGGAGGACCGAAAGTCGACCCCTTGGATATGGGAATTCTCCACTCTCACAGGCCTCGGCCGCTTGAATTCGATAGGACCAATCGTAACCCTTCGAGAGCCTTCGCGAACGGTGTGCGATCGTCTAGTCGCCTCGCCTGCACTTCGAGTGGCGACCACACCGTCACGCGCGCGAGCATCCGCCGCAGGCGTCATTCGACACGGGCGACGGCGACCGCCGCCGGAACCGCCACACCGGCCCGTCGCAGCACCGCGGCGGCGGCGCTCAGGGTCGCCCCGGTGGTGACGATGTCGTCGACGAGGATCGCGGGCCGGCCGGAGTCCGCGAGGGCGGCCGCGCGGCGCGGGACCACCGCGAGGCCGGCGCGGGCGGCCCGCAGGCGCTGGGCGGGAGTGAGCCCGACCGAATCGGGCCGCGGGCCGGCCCGCAGGCACCGGCTCGTCGCCCCCATCGGCGCGCAGAGCGACGCGACGTGGTCGAAGCCGCGTTCGCGCCTGGCGGCGCGGGTCGGTGGCACCGGCACCAGGACCGCGCCGGGCGCCTCTTCGGCGACGACGGCGACGGCGCGGCGCAGGAGGGCGGCGAGGGCGGGGGCGAGCTCGCGGCGCCTGCGCTCCTTGTACTCGTTGAGTGCCTCGGCGAGCGGCCCATCGTAAGCGCCGGCGGCGACGACCGGCGGCGTCCCCGAGACGCGCGGCGTCGCCAGGCGCACGTCGGCGGTCAAGGCGGCCGCGCACGCCTCGCACAGACCGCGGCCCGCCGCGGGCGCCTCCCGGCAGGCGGCGCACGCGGCGGGCAGGAACAGTTCGTTCAATGCCTCGACGAGTCTCACACCGGGCTTAACGACCGTCAGGTCCGCAGGGTGACTGCCGGTGGGACGCGGCTGGCCCTCCAGGCGGGGTAGACCCCGGCCACGACGCCGACGACCGCCCCGATGACGGGTCCGGCGGCGAACAGAGCCGGTTCGAACACGATCTGCCAGTCGCGCAGCAGCGAGACCAGGGCGGTCACGTTGACGCCGAGGACGGTGCCGACGAGCCCGCCGATGAGGCCGATGAGGGTGGACTCCCACACGAACTGCATGGCGACGGCCCTGCGGGCGGCGCCGACGGCCCTCCGCAGGCCGATCTCACTGCGCCGCTCCATGACGCTGACCAGGGCGGTGTTCGACACCGAGACCGCGCCGATCACCAGCGACACGGCTGCGAGGCCGAGCAGCAGGGCCTGCATCTCGTTCTCCACGCCCTTGCGGAAGCTGCGCAGGTCGCTCGGCTTGGACACCGAGAGGTTGTCCGGGCCGTCGGGGAAGGCCGCGGTCGGGGCGGTCCGGGCGACCTTGTCGGCCGCGCCGAGGTCGGTGCGGATGAACACCTCGGCGGCGCCGAAGGACGTGTCGGCCTCAATGCAGGGGGTCGGGGGGATGACCACCGCGCTGGTGAGCTTCGCTTCGCCGTCGGGGGCGTCGAAGATGCCGACCAGGGCGTACTCCTCGCCGTCGAGGTAGATCATCGGGGCGCCGTCGAGGGAGGTGTATCCCAGGTCTCGGGCGGCCGCGGCGTCGATGACGGCGACGCGGTCGCCGCGCTCGGCGTGCCCGCCGTCGAAGGGCCGGCCCTCGGTGAAGGTGAATCCGTAGGCCTCCATCGCTCCGGGCTCCATGCCGAAGACCGCGACGTTGCGCGTGTAGTAGTTCTCGGGCGTCCGGGAGGCCGGCAGCTCCTCGTTGGCGTTGCACAGGATCCCGGAGTCGACCACGCCGTTGATCTCGCGGACCCGCTGGGAGGATTCCAGGCTGGGGGCGTATCCGGCGTCGCGCATGCTGTTGGAGAACGCGACGGTTACCTGTGTGGCCTCGGTCGCGTCGAACCGGTCGGCGATCGCCGCCGCGGAGGTCGAGGACAGCCCGACGGTGGCGACGGTCGCGGCGATGCCCAGGGCGATGCCGATCGCGGTCATCCACGTCCGCGTCGAGCGCCCGCGCAAGGACCGGAACGACTCGTAGGCGATGCCGAGACTCTTGACCCCGAAGCGGGCCTTCGGCTTTCGCGCGGGTTCAGGTCGGGTGAAGTCGAGGACGGCGGTGTCGGACTCGACCACTTCGGGCTCGGGCCGCCGATTCCCGCGGGCCATCAGCCGTTGCCCCGGTCGCGCCAGGCGACCACGACCTTGTCGCCACGGGCCAGCTCGCCGTCGATCGGTTCGACCACGCCGCGGCCCTCATGGCGCAGGGTCACCTCGACCTCCATGTGGAGCTCGGTCTCGGCCTCGCCTTCGAGTACGGTGACCATGGTCCTCCCGCCTGAGTCCGTCCACAGTGCTGAGAGTGGGACGATGACGGCGTCCTCGGCGGATCGGGCGCGGACGAGCGTGACGGTCTGTTCGGCGCCGGGGACCAGATCGTCGGCGTTCTCGACCTCGCCCTGTTCGAACTCGAAGATCGCGAAGGTCTTCTCGACCGTGCCGGCCTCCTCTCCCGACCACTCGTCGACCTCGCCCTCGACCTCGCGGGTCTCCAGTTCGGGAACGGCGACCTCGACGTTCTCAAGCGGGCCGGGGCCGTATTCGAGTTCGGCGTCGTCGCCGTACTTGGACAGCTCCGAGGCCTGCTCTTCACCCAGCTCCGATTCGAGCTTCCAGTCGCCGGAGACGAGGGTCATCACCGTTCCCTCGACCGGCGCGGACTGCTTGGCCGCGATCTTGCCGACCTGCATCGGCAGTCGGGGAAGGAACACCGCCTCCGAGGCCGGCAGCCGCACCCGCTCGACGGTGTCGGCCCGGCCGCTGTCGGCGGACTCGCCGCCCGCGCCTTCGTCGCCTGCGTCCGCGCCGCCGTCGGGCTCGGCCGCATCCTCGGTCGTGGGAACCTCGTAGCCCTTGCTCTGGTAGAGCTTCTTCAGGTCCGAGGCCGTGCGCGAATCGAACGCGCCGGTCACCGGGGTGCCGTAGATCCACGCGAGGGCCCTCTGGAGCTGCTCGACGTCGGGGCCCTCGTCACCCTCGGCGAGGTCGCGGTAGGCCGGCACATCGCCGGGCAGCGCGAGCATCGGCCGACCGGAGACCTCCATCAGGACCGTCCCGGCATTGACCTCGTCGCCGGTCTTGAGCGGCAGTTTCGATGCCAGGGCGATCTCGATCCCGTCGGGGGCCGACGGGGCGGCGACCGGGAAGTCCCCGGTGCGGTCCAGCGTGGCGGTGAACTCCATCGTGTCGATCAGCTGCCCTTCTTCGACACGGACGGTGATCACACTGTCTTCGGGTTCCCGGGTCTCCTCCGCGCGCTGGGCGGGCGTTCTCGCCTGCGCCGCGAAGTACCAAGCGGTAGCGGTCGCGCCCAGCAGCGCGACGGCGAGCACGCCACTGATCACATGGCTTTTCGTGAGCCGCATTGTTAGCTCCACCTCCGCTCCCAAGACGCGTGCAGGAGAAGGCGAAGTTGCGACCGATACGTCTCGAATCAGTAACGAATGTTCAGTTGTTCAGGCCGACGGCCTTCATGCGGTCCTGGTGGGCCCGGGTGAGGCGCCGCAGGAGCTCGTCGACCGAGCCGCCGCCTCCGGCGATGAGCTCGGTGAGTCGCTCATGAGCGGCGGCCACGCCCTGGGCGCGGTTGATGCCCTCGCCGACGAGCCGACGGCCCCACAGCGACAGCCGCCCGGCCGCCGACGGGTCCTCCTCGACGGCGGCGCGGATCTCGGCGGCGGCGAACTCGGCGGCAGAGCCTGCCTCCAGGACCTGTTCGATGAGGGCGCGGTCGTCGGCCTCCACCTGCTCGGCGACGGCGCGGAAGAAGTCGTCGCCGACCGCGTCGCCGACGTAGACCTTGACGAGCGCCTCCAGCCAGTCTCGGGGCGCGGTGGAGGCGTCGTAGGCCCGGAAGGCCTCCTTGAACGGGGCCATCGCCTCGGCGGGGTCGGCGCCCAGCTCGCCGAGGCGGTCGGCGAGGAGGCGGTAGTTGCGAATCTCGCCCACCGCGGCCTCCGACATGCGGGCGCGGCGCCCCAGGTCGGGGGCTAGGCGAGCGTCGACGGCCATGCGCTCGAACGCCAGGAGCTCGCCTAGGGCGAGCAGCCCGAGAAGATCGATGACCGCCTCGCGGCTCGGGCGCCAGTCGTCGCCGTGATCGGCCGTCCCGGCCGCGGGATCAGTTGATTCGGACACGACGGCAGGTTACCACCGAGCCCGGAGGCGCCCATTCGGCGAAGCTCGCAACACATGAGCCGGACTCGCCTCGAATTCGGGCGTCGCCGCAGCTGAGACGGCGGCGTTTCCGGTGAATCCGCCCACTTCGGGCGACTCGCGCGAACGTCGCACGAAGACGATCGCGCCGAGACCGCGTACGATGGTGAGGAGCGACCGCGGCCCTTGCGGCATTCCCTAACAGCGCGGTCCTCGACGCGCACGCGACCATAGCGGCGCGATTGCGAAGCGGCGATTCACCGGATCCGGCGGTCGTCGCCGCTGTGTAAACGACAAAGAATGTGGCGCCGAGTTCCCCGGATCTCCAGGCAATGTCCTCCGCCACGAGGTGAACAGAGTGAACAAAGTAAACAACGACCGGCCCGCGAACAATGGGCCGACATTCGCCGAACTCGGAGTTCGCGAAGAGACCGTAGAAGCGCTTGGGGCGCTTGGCATCGAGCGGGCCTTCGCCATCCAGGAGTACGCTATCCCGATCGGCCTGCGCGGCTCCGACATCATCGGACGCGCCCCCACCGGGACCGGTAAGACCTTCGGGTTCGGCCTACCGATCATCGACCGCATCTCCTCCGCCGACGAAGGCGCCGACGGACGTCCCCAGGCGCTCATCCTGGTGCCCACCCGCGAACTGGGTCTCCAGGTCGCGCGTGACCTCGAGGACGCCGGGAAGTCCCGGTCCATCCGGGTCCTGCCGATCTACGGCGGCCGCGCCTACGAACCCCAGATCGAGTCCCTGCGCTCGGGCGTCGACATCATCGTCGGCACCCCCGGACGCCTGCTCGACCTGTACAAGTCCAAGCACCTCAAGCTCGACCAGATCGCGCACTGCGTCCTGGACGAGGCCGACCGGATGCTCGACCTCGGCTTCTCCGAGGACGTCGAGCGCATCCTCAAGCTGCTGCCCGAAGAGCGCCAGACGATGCTGTTCAGCGCCACCATGCCCGACACGATCATGTCGCTGTCGCGCAGGCACATGTACCGGCCCGTCACGGTCCACGCCGACGTCACCGGCCCCGACGACGAGGCCGTCTCCAACACCAGGCAGCTGGTGTACCTGACGCACGCGCTCAACAAGATCGAGGTCACCGCCAGGGTCCTCCAGGCGCGTGGCCGCGGCCTGACCATCCTGTTCTGCCGCACCAAGCGGGCCGCCCAGAAGCTGACCGACGAGCTCGACTTCCGCGGTTACGCGGTCGGCTCCGTCCACGGCGACCTGGGCCAGAACGCCCGCGAGCGGGCCCTGCGGGCCTTCCGCTCCGGCAAGATCGACGTGCTCGTCGCCACCGACGTCGCCGCCCGCGGCATCGACGTCCCCGACATCACGCACGTCATCAACTACGACTCGCCCGAAGACGCCGAGTCGTACACGCACCGGATCGGCCGCACCGGCCGCGCCGGCGCCACCGGCATCGCGGTGACCTTCCTGACCTGGGAGGACCTGCCGCGGTGGAAGATCATCGTCAAGGCCAACAACCTCGACCTCGGCGACCCGGTCGAGACCTACCACACCTCCGACCACCTCTACACCGACCTCGACATCCCCGAGGGCGCTCCGCCGGCGCTGCCGAGCGAGCAGCGCAGCAGGGACGGCCTGAACGCCGAGCGCGAGGAGAACGTCGAGGGCGGTCGCCGCGCCAAGGGCGGCGGCCGAGGCCGGACCGGCGGCCAGCGCCGCCAGTCAGACGGCCCGAAGCGTGAGGGCGAGGGCGGTCGCAGCCGCCAGCGCCGCCGCACCCGCGGCGGTTCGCAGGCCGGTGCCGAGGCGCGTGCGCCGAAGGCGGAGCGTGTCACCGAGCCGAAGGCCGACGGCGGCGAGGCTCCGGCCCGCCGCAGGCGCCGCCGCCGTCGCCCGACCGGTTCCGAAGGCTCGGACCGCGACTAGGCGAAGCCATGGCTCGCGAATTTCGCCATGAGTCGATTAGGCTGCTCGTATGAGCAGCGTTTCTGGAGGGGCCTACGACGGCCCGCCGGCGAACGTCCCGCCGCCCAAGGGGTGGCGGGTCGAGTCGGTCGCCGTCACAGGTGAGCCGAGGCGGATGCCGAAGCAGGACCACGCCGCGATCGACGCGGCCGAGCAGCGCGCCAAACTGGTGACCCACTGGACGGCGCTCACCGCGGTCGTGCTGATGTTCGCCGTGGTCATCATCGGGATGGTCCGAGGATGAGAACAGCGATCTCCCCGCGGGGCGATCGCTGTTCGTGCCTTTGCGGCGCGGTCAACCCACGAGGCCGCCCCAGCGCATGTCCGAGCCCGAGTGGCCCGACATGAAGACCATCCAGGCCGCCAGGCCCAGCAGTATGAAGGCGATGAGCCCGACGATGAACATGGCGACCCTGCGGCCGCTGGCCGCCGGGTCGGCGCCGCCGCTCGTGGAGGACTCGTCGTCGTCGGCCGCTTCGCCGCCGCCGTTCCGTGCCACGGCGGAGCGTCGTCCGCGCTCCAGTCCGGCGAAGAGCCACCACACGGGGATGAGTCCGATGAGGATCCACAGCAGGCGGTAGCCGTAGCTGCGGTGGTCGATGACCGTTTGGGGCCAGCCGTCCGGGTACAGGAAGTCCGCGAGCTCCTCGCCGCTCCAGATGGACCCGTAGGCCGCGGCCGGAGCGATGAGGGTCAGCGCGGCGACGACCCAGCCGACGAAGCGCCGCAGCGGCGGAATGAACAGGTACACCATGCCGAACAGGGCAAGCAGGGGCACGAGGATGACAGGCGCGTGCACCGCGAGCGGGTGAATCGGCAGATCCAGAATCGTGGTCATACCATTAATTGAACCTTATAGTGATTCGCCGGTGGGTCCGCCTCTCAGGAACTCTGGAAGACCTCCACATATCCCATGACCGCGTCGGCGATGAGCTGCACCGCGATCGCCGCCAGCAGTACGCCGGCGATGCGGGTGAGGACCTCGATGCCGCTTCGCCGCAGGATCTTCACCAGCAGCCCCGAGAAGCGCATGACGAGGTAGATGACGATGTGGATGAGGATGATCGCGAGCGCCACCCACAGGTAGTCGATGGTGTTCGGGACCTGTTGGACGAACAGGATCACGGCGACGATCGCGCCGGGCCCGGCAAGCAGCGGGGTACCGAGCGGCACCAGCGCGATGTTGGAGGTGGCATGGCTCGACGGCTCGTCGGCCTGTCCGGTGAGCAGTTGGAGGCTGACGAGGAGCAGCAGCAGGCCGCCCGCGCCCTGGAGCGCCGCGAGATCGATGTGGAGGTAGTTGATGATCTGCTGCCCCAGCAGGGCGAACAGGGTGATGACCCCGAGCGACAGGGCCGTGGCCTGCAGTGCGGCGCGGTTGCGCTCGCGCTTGTCCATCGCGCCGGTCAACGCCAGGTAGATCGGCACGATTCCGGGCGGGTCCATGATGACGAACAGCGTCACCCCGACCGTCAGCAGATATTCGAGTTCACCCACGCGGCGAGTATGTCAAGGCACCGGCCGTGCGGTGGACCGCTCGCTCGCCGGTGTTAGTTGTGGCTCAGGACCGGGAACAGCGCGCCTTCCGGCGGGGTCAGTTCGGACACGAAGGCGTCCTCGCCGGAGGTGTCGAGCAGGGTCCAGGTCTGGTCGCCGGAGCCGTAGCCCAGTTGCCAACGGCCGTTGGGGTCCATGTAGTAGTGGTCCCTCACAGTGAGCTCCTGCGAGAACGTGCCGGGGTCGGTGAGCCCGCCGCCGTCGGCGTCCCCGAACCAGGTGTCGTTGTATTCGGCCACCATGTCCGGCGCCGTCTCGTCGCGGCTCGCCTCGACGATCATCGGAGCGGTCTCGTCGTCGCCGAGGTAGCCGCACTGCTCGCTCCCGACGTCGACATTGCCCGGTTCGAGGTCGGAGACGCACAGGTAGTTCGGCTCGCTGGTGTCGGCGAGGATCGCGGCCTCGTAGCCGGCAGCTGCGACCGATTCCAGACCGTAGTCGAACTCCGCGTTGAAGTTGTACGGGCCGCCCGCGGCCCCGCCGTTGACGCTGCTGAGATCGGCCGCGAGGAGCACGACGTCGTCCGACCAGTCCCGCAGGACGACGTCGAAGGCCAGGTCCAAGACCATCGGACCCTCGGGCTCGTCGAAGACCCGGCCGGGGTACATCTCATGCATCAGGCGTGTGACGTCGGCGTTCGGGTAGCTGACCGCGAAGCCCTGGCCGTCACCTCGGACCAGGAGCTCGCGCTCGTCGCCGGCGACCGCCTCGTACGGGTTCACCGTGGCACCGTCCAAGGTGACAAGGTTGACCGATTCGGCGCCGGTCACGACATAGGCGTCCTGGAGGCGTTCGGCCGAGACGGGCTCGTCCTCGATGTTCAGCGGAATGAACTCGTCGTCGGTGTTGACGATGCCGTAGCCGCCGTCGCGCTCGACGACGAACTCGACGGACAGCTCGTTCTGCACCTCCTCGGCCGAGGTGGCCGCCGGCGGAGCGTCGGTGAGGCCGCCGCCGGTCCAGGGCGTCCACACTGCGACCGCGGCACCGAGCACGATCAGCCCGAGGCCGCCCGCGGCGGCGCCGACGCGGCGCCGCCGCCTGATGCGCCGGGCGCCGCTGATGGCGGCGTCGGCCAGGCCGTCGGTGTAGGAGGGTGAGACGGTTCCGGCGCGCCCGGCGAGTTCGGCGCGCAGGAGGTCTTCCAGGTCATCGCTCACGCGGCCTCCCCCGGCTGTGCCGACAGGCCGAGGGCGGAGGCGGGGCTGCCGAGGCGCTTGCGCAGGCCTGCGAGGGCGCGCGAGGCCTGGCTCTTGACGGTGCCGGTGGAGATGCCGAGGATCTCGGCGATCTGGGCATCGGTGCGGTGCTCGTAGTAGCGGAGGACGAGGACGGCGCGCTGGCGTTTGGGCAGGCTGGTGACGTGCTTCCACATCGCGTCGCGCATCGCGGCGTGCTCGGCGAAGTCGCGCGAGGTGTCGGGGCGGTCGTCGATGATCTCGGCCGGCTTCTCGCGGTTGGATCGCTTGCGCCACCAGGAGGCGTTGGTGTTGTAGAGGATGCGCCGAGCGTAGGCGTCCACCGAGTCGGTGGTGCGGATCCTGCCCCACGCCAGGTAAGTCTTCGTCAAGGTCGTCTGCACCAAGTCCTCCGCTGTCGCCCAGTTCCCCGTGAGGAGGTACGCCGCACGGTGCAGCGCGGCCGAACGCGCCGCCACGTACTCGCGGAACTCCTCGTCCTGGGACGGCTTGGCCTCGCTCACGCGTCTCCCTGGGGGGGTCGAACAACAGACGACTCACCCCCGGCGGATGGTTGCTTCGCAGTGCAGAATTCTGCCAAACAATGGGTGGTCACAGCAACCGAGGGTTCTTCAGCAGGAGTATACCCAGTAGCTGCCAGCGGCCCTGGGCCCCTCTGATCAGGCGTCGCCGCCGAGGCGGGAGTCCTTCTCGTAGGCGTTCTCGGGGATGAGGTCCTCTTCTTCTTCGGCCTCGCGCTCGTCGACCGCCTCGGGCTCGTACATCTCCTCGCACATCTGGAGGTAGAGCTCGTTGGGGTTCGGCAGGTGCGGGACGTTCCGCAGCGCCTGGTCCTGACCGGCCGACTCGATGATGAACTCGCCGTAGTTGAGCATCCGGCCCATGGGTGTCTGCGCGTACTTCATGTCGGTGACGCGCCCGAGCGGCATCATCGCGACCGATCGCGTGATGACGCCCTGGATGAGCATGATGCGCTTGTTGGTCAGGATGAACCTGTCCATGTACCAGTCGAGGATCTTCCACCCGACCAGGCCGAGGATCACCAGCCAGGCGACGACGGTGATGGTCAGGCCCGTGTCGCGCGACTCCGACTCCCATTTCATGAGCAGTCCGGAAGCGAAGCCCATGATGAACGTCGAAAGGGTCCCGACGATGTACCAGGGCATGAGGTGGACCCAGTGGCGCCGCCACTCGCCGCGGTACTTCTCGGTGGGGAAGAGGTAGCGGGCCGAGATCGGCGAGGGGACGTCCGGCACGCTCGGGGCGCGAACGCCTGCTAGGAGGCCGCCGGCGGGACTGTCGTCGAATCTGACGCCGTCGATGTCGCTCGCGGCCGCCGCGGGGGCGGCGCCGACCGAGGCGGCGGCGAATTCACGCGTGGGGTGGTCAGCGCCGGGGGCGGGGCTGTCCGCGGGGGTGCGCGGAGTGGGCGGTTCTAGCGGCTCGGTTTCCTTGCTGTCCCCCGAGCCGCCTGCACCGGTGTCGGCCATCGCCTGCTCGTCCTCAGGAGACCAGGTTGGTGATGAACGACGCGAAGCCGTTCCCCACGTCGCCGATGGCGCTCGCGATCGAGCTGACGACGCCTCCGGCCTCGTCCGGCCGGTAGGCGATAAAGAACACCAGGAACGCCAGTCCGCCCCAGGTTAGAATCTTCTTCAACATCCTCACCCTCCCATCAAGGGACCTGGCCAAACGTTCGTCCCGCGCAGGCTCGTCAAGTTTATCGTACGAATATGTCTCGATTTTTTGATTTCCGCCGAACGTTCGGTACGAACCGGACGGTTCGGCGTCCTGCATCAGCGTAGCGCCTTCGCTCCACTTCCGCCGAACTCCGCTGTCTAGCTGCGGAGCAACATATTCGCTTGTCCCACTGGGGAGACTACCTCAAGTCACCTTCCATTGGCTCAATGTAGGCACATGGGCGTCCGTACTCCAAGGAAGCGTCAGCTATCCGACATTCCCCGTTCAGTCAGTGTCGCACCGGAGTACGACGATCCCCGACGTCACAGCTCCGGGTGAGCGCCGAAGACGTGCTCGCGGATCCAGGCGTGCATGGCGATGCCGCTGGCGACTCCGGCGTTGATCGAACGCGTGGATCCGAACTGGCTGATCGAGCAGACCATCGAGCAGATCTCGCGGACCGGCTCGGACAGCCCGGGCCCCTCCTGTCCGAACACGAGGACCGCCTTGCGCGGCAAGGACGTCGTCTCGATCGCCACCGAGCCGGGCAGATTGTCGATCCCGACGACCGCCAGGCCCTCCGCCGACGCCCAGGAGACGAAGTCCTCCACGGTCGAATGGTGCTCGACGTGCTGGTAGCGGTCGGTGACCATCGCGCCTCGGCGGTTCCAGCGCCGCTTGCCGACGATGTGGACGGCCTTGGCCGCGAATGCGTTGGCATTGCGCACCACGGTGCCGATGTTGAAGTCGTGCTGCCAGTTCTCGATGGCGACGTGGAAGTCGTGGCGGCGCTCGTCGAGGTCGGCGACGATCGCCTCGCGACGCCAGTAGCGGTAGGCGTCGACCACGTTGCGCCTGTCGCCGTGCTCCAGCAGCTCGGGGTCGAAGCGGGGATCTTCGGGCCAGGGCCCCTCCCAGGGCCCTACGCCGACCACGGCCGGGGCGATGTCCTCATCAGTCACGCCGACCATTGGAGCACGGGGCCGGCCAGGCCGCCGGGGGCGAGCGGCCCGGTGTGCGCGCCGCCCCGGCGGCTACGGGGGAAACCGACCGGGGCGACACGAAACATACTAACTACCGCTTGCCTGCGATCGCGCACACACCCAACTGAATCCCCTTGCCCCATAACGAAACTGGGCTCATCTACATCCCTCGCCCAACCCTGAAACTCAGCGTTCACTCGGGCCCCAGCCGTTCAAGCCTCGGACCGGAACGAACGCAGCCGCTGCGAGTTGGCGACCACCGAAACACTCGAGAACGCCATGGCCAGCCCCGCGATCATAGGATTGAGCAGGCCGAAAGCGGCCAACGGGATCGCGGCGGTGTTGTAGCCGAAGGCCCAGACCAGGTTCTGCCGGATGGTCCGAAGGGTGCGCCTGGCCAGACGGATCGCGTCAACCGCGACCAGCAGGTCACCGCGCACGAGCGTCATGTCGCTGGCGGCGATCGCCACATCGGTGCCGGTGCCCATCGCGATGCCCAGGTCGGCCGCGGCGAGCGCGGCGGCGTCGTTGACGCCGTCGCCGACCATCGCGACGACCTTGCCCTCGGACTGGAGGCGTCCGATGTGCTCGAGCTTGTCCTCGGGCAAGACCTCGGCGATGACCTGGTCGATGCCGACCTCGGACGCCACCGCCTCGGCGACCGCCTTCGAGTCGCCGGTGAGCAGGACCGGCGTCAGGCCCAGGCGCCGCAGTCCTGCCACGGCCCGCGCGCTCGTGGGCTTCACAGTGTCGGCGACGGCCACGGTGCCGAAGTGCGCCCCGTCCACGATCACTTCGACGACCGTGGCGATATCGACGTCCGTGTTTCTGTCGGTCGACCGACCGATTTCCACGGTCCTGCCGTCCACCAGGCCCTTGACCCCGACGCCGGGGCGGTTGACGAAATCGGTGACCTCGGGAAGATCCCCGAGCTTCTCGCGGGCCGCACCGGCGATCGCCCGAGCGATCGGGTGCTCCGAGGCGTCCTCGACGGCGCCGGCCAGGCGCAGAGCCTCGTCATCGGAGTAGTCGACGACGCTCATCTGCCCGGTGGTGACCGTGCCGGTCTTGTCCAGGACGATCGTGTCGATCCGCTTGGTCGACTCCAAGACCTCGGGACCGGAGATGAGGATGCCCTCCTTGGAGGCGCGGGCACTGCCGATCATGAGCGCCATGGGCGTGGCCAGGCCGAGCGCGCACGGGCACGCGATGACCAGCACCGCGACAGCGGCGGTGACGGCCGCGCCGAGACCGCCCAGGTTGGCCCAGGCGAAGAGGACGACCAGGGCGATGCCGATGACGATCGGCACGAACACCGCCGAGATGCGGTCGGCGAGGCGCTGGACGGCCGCCTTGGAAGCCTGAGCGTCCTCGACCATGCGGGCCATCTGGGCGAGCTGGGTGTCTGCGCCGACCCGCGTGGCGCGCACGACCAGCCTCCCGGAGGCGTTGACGGTGGCGCCGGTGACCTTGTCCCCCGCGGTGACCTCGACGGGGACGGACTCGCCGGTCAACATCGACTCGTCCACGGCCGAAGCCCCCGAGACCACCTCACCGTCGGTGGCGATCTTCTCGCCGGGGCGAACGACGAACTCGTCGCCTACCGCCAGGTCGCCGACGGGAATGCGAACCTCGCGGCCGTCACGCAGGACCGCCACCTCCTTGGCGCCGAGCTCCATGAGGGCGCGCAAGGCGGCGCCGGCCTGGCGCTTGGAGCGGTGCTCCAGGTAGCGGCCCAGCAGCACGAACGCCGTGACGCCCGCAGCGGCCTCAAGGTAGATGTTGGAGGCGGCCTCGCCGGCGGAGCCGGTGAGTGAGAAGGGGTGACTCATACCGGTCATGCCGGCGTCGCCGAGGAAGAGGGCCCAGACCGACCAGATGAAGGCGGCGAGGGTGCCCATCGAGACGAGGGTGTCCATATTCGCCGCGCGGTGGCGCAGGTTGATCGCGGCGACGCGGTGGAACGGCCAGCCGCCCCAGACGACCACGGGGGCGGCGAGGGTGAGCGAGAGCCACTGCCAGTAGTCGAACTGGAGGGCCGGGATCATCGCCAGGGCGATGACCGGGGCGGCCAGGATGAGGGAGCCCAGGGCGCGCTGGCGGAGGCTTCGGAGCTCGGCGTCGTCGGCGATCGAGGCGTGGTCGTGCTCGGGTTCGGGCTTCTCGGGGGCGACGGGGGCGGCGCCGTAGCCGGTCTTCTCGACGACGGCGACGAGTTCGGAGACGGTGGTGCCTTCAGGGACGGCGACGCGGGCGCGCTCGGTCGCGAAGTTGACGGTAGCCTCCGCGCCCTCGACACGGTTGAGCTTCTTCTCGATCCGGGCCGCGCACGAAGAGCACGTCATCCCGGTGATATCGAGGTCAATGATGTTCGCCATGACTGGAACCATACCCCCATGGGGTATCAGCCGTCAAGGCTGGGTGAGCGCGGAATGGAGGCTGTTCGGCCAATGGCGGATGGACCTTGCGGCGCCCGGGGAGGCCGGAAATGGCCCTTGGAGGGTTGGCGGGGTGCTGGTGTGTGGGTGGTTGCTGTGCACTAAGGGCGGCAGCGACTGTCAGGATGGTAGTGCTGGCCCTGG
>NZ_JAKZEW010000066.1:0-111 GCF_022548875.1 Glycomyces sp. L485
CCGACCCGTTCGCCATCGTCTTCGCCATCACACACCCCCTCGGTCACCGACAGGTCTTCGAACAATCTCCCTGATTCCGATTGCTCGTCCTATACTTCAATGATACGGGCC
>NZ_JAKZEW010000066.1:218-15606 GCF_022548875.1 Glycomyces sp. L485
TTTCCGGGCTCCCCAGGCGCGCCATCAGCCACCAGCCGCCCGTGTCCGGAACATCCCAGGCCAGATCAGCTAGTCGTGCTCCTCGCCTGGCGCGTGGGTGTGGTCCTCTTCCTCGTCGGGCGCCGTGTCCGAGGGTGATTCGGACATATCCTCGCCCGTCTCTTCGGTCATCTCGCCATTCATCTCGTCCATGTCGGCGTCGTTCTCGGTCCCGTGGTCGTGGTCGTGCCCGTCGTCATGCCCTTCCTCGGTCTCCTCATGGCTGTGGGCGTGCTGCAGCGCGCTAGCGACGCCTGGCATGACGGCCGTGCCCAGTGCCAGCACTGCCACCGCCACCGCTGCGCGGTAGCCGGCCGCGGACAGGACCCCGTGGCGCTCGCGCGGCAGCAGGGACCACAGCAGACTGACGATCACGACCACCTCCAGGGCCGTGGTCAGCGCATCGGCGACCCCGACGGCCTCGGGCACGTTGGCATGGGGCCCGAACGGCACTCCCCTGATGCGGCTGAGTCCCCAAAGGCCGAGGAAGCCGAGGTTGGCCATGACGCCTGCCACGGACATGAACCTGTTGCCGAACGGAATGATCAGCGCGGCCCACGCGATCTGGAAGAACGCCATGCCGAGGAAGAGCAGCCCGGCCAGCGCCCATTCGGACCAATGAGGGTCGACTGCGGCGGCGTGAATTATTCCGGCCGCCGCGCTGGCCAGCGCGGCCATGACCCGGGCCAGGCGGGTCTCGGTGCGGTCGCGGTGACTGCGCGAAGGCTTTCCCCGCCGCATCGGCTCGGGACCGGGCGGCCGCCCGGGAGGGGACGAGTGCCCAGCCGAGGGGAACGGGGCCGGTCCGCCGGCATAGGGCGATCGCCCCGCTATGGGTTCGCCGGTGGTTCGAGGAGGATAGTCGGGATGCACGGGAGGTCTCCTTGAGGTCGATTGCCGCGGGTCCGCGGCATGGTCTCGATTCGTGTTCGCGCCTGTCGGGCGGCGGAATCTAGATCCGGTTGACCTGGAGCTCGGAGACGAGGGAGGGCGGGGCGCGGCCGTTGGGGCCCGTCTCGGCGGGGCCGTTCGGACGGGTCGTGGCGGTTGCGGTCAGGTGGGAGGGCGCGAGCGTCTCGGTCGGCGCCGCGTCCACGACGGTCGGCGGCAGCAGGAGCCCGCAGGACTCCTCGTGGCCGTCCTGTTCGTGGTGCGATTTTTCGGTGCAGTCGGTGTCGCCGTGGGCGGAGTGCGCGTCGTCGTGACCGAGCACCGTGGGGTGACCGTGCAGATTTATCAGATGACCCAGGGTGACTACCGTGGCGAGTGCGACGAGCCAGGGGACTGCCCGGCTGCGCGTTAGCACGTGCGACACCACTCCTGTCTCGGCTCTCGAACAGCGATGCTAGCTCATGTTCGGGTCCTGAGGAGGGGCCGTCTCGGAGCCGTGCCAGCGCCCAACCTTCGAGGTCGTACCCGGCCGGTGGTGACGCTGGGCCGATATCTCGGGCGCGGGATCGGGGGCCGGCTACGCCCGCGTGTGGCGGCGGAGCCCTCGCAACTACGGCGATCACCGGATCCGAAGCGCTTTCGTCCGTTATGTTCGGCAGGTTCGTACCCGACGGAACGGAGGGGCATGCGAAGCTGGGGATGGTCGGCCGCTGCCGCGATTGTCGCGTCGGTGCTGCTGGCGGGCTGCGCGGGCCTGGCTGCCTCGACCGGCTCGGAGACGGACCGGATCGTCGCCGAGATCCACACGCAGGTGCGGACCACGGGATTGGTCGCCCGAGCCGGGCTCCCCGAGCCCACCCCGGTGCCGGCCCTCGAAGTCGTACTCGACGACACCCATTCTCGGCTGGTCAGCACCGGCGAGCGCGTACTCGACCTGCCGCCTGACGAGCCGGTCCGCGACGACCTGATCACACTCGTCGACGCGGCACTGCAACTGGTCGAGCGAGTCCGCACCGCCCTGGAATCCGGCGACCACGCCGAACTGCGCGACTCCCGCAGCCGCGCCGACGAGCTGGCCGCCGAGCTGGACGAGTTGAGCGAGCGGCTGTGAAGACGGGAGAGACCGCCGAAGCGGCCTCTCCTACAGAACGGCACTTCCGCGCGTTCGTGGCGCGCATCCCGGGGGCCGACCGTGCTGGTCGCTGACGCGCTGGGCGCCGACGTGCTCGGTCCGGCCGGGTCCTCGACATCCGCACCCGCCCTTCGGCGAGTCCCTCGTCGTCGACGGCCTCATCCGCTTGTCAAGCCCGGACCCGATTCACACCCGGTATCCGATGACGGCCATCATCCCCGCCTCACCGTGGTAAACGTTGTGACAGTGGACCATCCAACGCCCGGGGTTGACGGCGTCGAAGTCGACCTCCAGGGTCTGGCCCGGCAGCACGATCGCGGTGTCCTTGCGCAGCCCCGAATCGGCGAGCGCGAACGTGTGGCCGTGCAGGTGCATCGGGTGCCACATGTCGTGACCGTTGGCGAACCGCAGCCGCACGCGTTCGCCCTCTTCGATCGCGTAAGGGTTGTCGAGGTCGTGCGGCCTGCCGTTGATGGACCAGTCGTAGTCCATCATCCCGCCGACGAGCTCCAGGTCGATCGTCCGGTCGGGTTCGCGCGCCTCCAGCGCCGCCCCCTCGGCCGGTTCCAACTCGTCGTAGGCGAGGACGTGCCCGGTCAGCTCCTCTGGTGCGAAGTCCGCCGGCGGGGCCTCGCCGGAACCGGTGCGCACCAGGGCCCGGCCCCGCGCGCGTTTCCCCTCGGCCTCGGCGACCAGCGCGAACACGCCGTCCTCGAGTGTCGTGATCGCGTCGTAGCGTTCACCCATGCCGACCAGGATCGAGTCGGTCTCGACCGGTGCGCACGGGAATCCGTCGGTGTGGGTGACCGTGAGGCGGTGTCCGGCCAGCGCGACCCGGTAGGCGGTGTCACCGCCGGCGTTGATGAGGCGGATGCGCACGCGCGCACCGGGGTCGGCCTCGAACACCTCGGGGTCGGCGGCCACCCGCCCGTTGACGAGGTGGTGCGGATAGTGAACGTCGCCGGCGTCGGGGCCGAGGATGTCGGAGGACGCGCCCATGAGGGTGTGGCCGTCGACTGCCGTCTCCATGTCCATGTCGCCGTGGCCGCCGTGGTCCATCCCTCCCATACCCTCGCGGAGTTGGGCCAGGACGTCCTCGGGTGTGCCGGTGACGCCGTCCATCCAGTCGTCGAGCACCACCGTCCACTCCAGATCCCAGTCGGCCGGCTCGTCGGGGTCCTCGACTATGAGCGGGGCGTACAGGCCCCGGTCGAGCTGCACTCCGACGTGCGGGTGGAACCAGTAGGTGCCCGGGTCCGGGGCGGTGAACTTGTAGGTGAACGTCTCGCCCGGGGCGATCGCGGCCTGGGTGACGTCGGGGACGCCGTCGGCGTCGCAGCGCAGTTGGACACCGTGCCAGTGGATCGTGGTCGGATCCGGCAGGTCGTTGACGATGGTCGCCTTGACCTGCTCACCTTTGGAGAGGCGGATCGGGTCCCCGGGGACCTTGCCGCCGTAGCTCCAGGTGGTGACCGTCGGGCCGCCGAAATCTACCTCGGATTCGACGGCGTTGAGGTTGAACTCCCGGACGGGGCCGGGAGAACGATCGGCTTCGGCGGCGGCGACCCGATCGGAGTCGGACTCGACGAAGGACCGAGCGGGCCGCTCTTCGTCAGAGGAGCAGGCTGCGAGGCCGCCGAACGGGAGTGCGACGGCTCCGCCGCGCAGAAGGGAACGACGTGTCAATGCACGCATGGTGATCGATGCCTTTCGGATGGCGTTGGACTGCGGAATTCGGCGTCTTGTCCCCGTGCGGGGGCCGAATCTAGATCCGCAGCACCGCGATCCGATTGAGCCGGAGGCCGGTGGGTTTCAATCGGGGCGGCCGGAGACGGAACCGTGGAGACTCCGGTCCGATCCGGTCTGCTCGCGTGCCCGGCAGGTCCCACAGACGGAACCAGCGGGCCGGGCGGAGGCACTCGGCGATGAAGCGGGCGACGACTGCGCCGCAGACCATGATGCCGAACATGCCCATCAGCGAAAACGGGTCGGTCTCTTCGTCGCCCGGGACCGTCCCGGCCTCCTGGGCGCGCCCGTCGTGGGCCGCGTGCGCGACCGCGACTGTCGTCCCGTGCCGATCACCGCCGTGCCCGACAGAGTGCATGGCGACGACACCGACCATGAGGGCGGCGGCGAATACGACATGTGCGAGCTTCGAGGCCACAGCGCCACCATAGCCGGGGAGAGGCCGCACGGGGAGGACCAGGTCTCCCTGGTGGGCGACGGCGCCGGCCGTCCCGGTGCCGCCTGCCGCTTCGCGAGAAGCGAGGCGGCGGCGATGATCGCCAGTCCGGCGCCGTCGCGTGCGGCCCTGCGGCCCGCCGACCGGTCCGGGGCCGGACGGGTGACCGCCTTCGGCGGATCAGAGGGTCTCGGTCTCGCTGATGACCCACTGGTGGTACGCCGGGTTGGCCGCCATCACCGGCACTGCGATCACACACGGCACCTCGTACGGGTGCAGCTCCTCGACGCGGCTGACGATCGTCGGCACCAGTGACGCCCTGGTGTGGAGGCGGACCCGCTCCTCAGGCTGGTGTTCGATCTTCCCGTCCCAGATGAACGTCGAATGCACCCAGTCCGAGCGCTGCCCGCACGCCACCAGGCGCTCGAACAGCAGCGTCTCCACCATCTGCTGCATCAGGCTGGTGCGCGGGCCGGTGACGACCACCTCGCAGATCGGTTCCGGGTTCGGTACCTGGTCCACGGCTATCCCTCCCTCACATTGCGGTGTGAAGCGCGCGGGGCGGGACCTCGGAAGGTCCCGCCCCGTCACGTGTGCACTCGCCGATCAGCGCGGCTAAGCGGCGCCGCCCTCACCGGCCATGCCGCCTCGCGGCCCGGCTCCCGGGCTCTTCGGCGGCATGGTGCCGGTTCCTGCGCCGGGGCTCTTCGGGGCCCGCTCGCCGGCCAGTTCGGTCGGCGGCGTGTCCGGGATCCCCGCGGGCTTGTCGGCGCCGCGGTAGGTCAGGCGCGCGTTCTCGATGTCCTTGGGATCGCCCTCGACGTCGACGATCACTATCTGGCCCGCCACGAACTCGTTGAACAGGATCTTCTCCGAGAGCGTGTCCTCGATCTCGCGCTGGATCGTGCGACGCAGCGGCCGCGCCCCGAGCACCGGGTCGTAGCCCTTGTGCCCCAGGTACAGCTTGGCGTTGTCGGTGAGCTCCAGGGCCATGTCGCGGTTCGCGAGCTGGTCCTCGATGCGCTTGACCATGAGGTCGACGATCTCGACGATCTCGGGTTCGGAGAGCTTCGGGAACACGATGGTGTCGTCGATGCGGTTGAGGAACTCCGGCCTGAAGTGGTTCTTCAGCTCGTCGGAGACCTTCTCCTTCATCCGCTCGTAGTCGTTGTCGGCCTCGTCTCCGGACTGGAAGCCCAGCGTGACGGCCTTGCCGACGTCCCTCGAACCGAGGTTCGTGGTCAGGATGAGGACCGTGTTCTTGAAGTCGACGATCCGGCCCTGGCCGTCGGTGAGGCGCCCGTCCTCCAGGATCTGCAGGAGCGTGTTGAACACGTCCGGGTGGGCCTTCTCGATCTCGTCGAACAGGACCACGCTGAACGGCTTCCTGCGGACCTTCTCGGTGAGCTGCCCGCCCTCGTCGTAGCCGACGTAGCCGGGAGGCGCACCGACCAGGCGCGAGACCGTGTAGCGGTCGTGGAACTCGGACATGTCGAGCTGGATGAGGGCGTCCTCGGAGCCGAACAGGAACTCCGCGAGTGCCTTGGCCAGCTCGGTCTTGCCGACACCCGAGGGGCCGGCGAAGATGAACGAGCCCGACGGGCGCTTGGGGTCCTTGAGGCCGGCCCGGGTGCGGCGGATCGCCTGGCTGACGGCCTTGACGGCGTCGGTCTGGCCGATGATCCGCTTGTGCAGCTCGTCCTCCATGCGCAGCAGTCGGCTGGTCTCCTCCTCGGTGAGCTTGTAGACCGGGATGCCGGTCCAGTTCGCGAGGACCTCGGAGATCATCTCCTCGTCGACCTCGGTGACCTGGTCGAGGTCGCCGGCCTTCCACTCCTGCTCGCGCTTGGCGCGCTTCTCGTGCAGGCGCTTCTCGGTGTCGCGCAACCGAGCGGCGGCCTCGAAGTCCTGCGCGTCGATCGCGGACTCCTTGTCGCGGCGGGTCTCGGCGATCTCCTCGTCGATCTCGCGCAGGTCCGGCGGCGCGGTCATGCGGCGGATGCGCATCCGGGCGCCGGCCTCGTCGATCAGGTCGATCGCCTTGTCCGGCAGGAAGCGGTCAGAGATGTACCGGTCGGCCAGCGTCGCGGCCTGCACCAGGGCGCCGTCGGTGATCGAGACGCGGTGGTGCGCCTCGTAGCGGTCGCGCAGACCCTTGAGGATCTCGATGGTGTGCGACAGGCTCGGCTCGGCGACCTGGATCGGCTGGAAGCGGCGCTCCAGGGCGGCGTCCTTCTCCAGGTACTTGCGGTACTCGTCGAGCGTGGTCGCGCCGATCGTCTGGAGCTCGCCGCGGGCCAGCATCGGCTTGAGGATGCTGGCGGCGTCGATCGCGCCTTCGGCGGCGCCGGCCCCGACGAGCGTGTGGATCTCGTCGATGAACAGGATGATGTCGCCGCGGGTCTTGATCTCCTTGAGGACCTTCTTCAGGCGCTCCTCGAAGTCGCCGCGGTACCGCGAGCCGGCCACCAGCGCGCCCAGGTCCAGCGTGTAGAGCTGCTTCTCCTTGAGCGTCTCGGGCACCTCGCCCTTGGTGATCGCCTGCGCGAGACCCTCGACGGCGGCGGTCTTGCCGACGCCGGGCTCGCCGATGAGCACCGGGTTGTTCTTGGTGCGGCGGCTCAAGACCTGCATGACGCGTTCGATCTCGCGCTGACGGCCGATGACCGGGTCGAGCTTGCCGTCCCGGGCGGCCTGCGTCAGGTTGCGGCCGAACTGGTCCAAAACGAGGGAACCGGACTGCTGCGCCTCGGTGGAGGTGCCGCCGGCGGTCGCGCCGGCCGGCTCCTTGCCCTGGTAGCCGGACAGCAGCTGCAGCACCTGCTGGCGGACCCGGTTGAGGTCGGCGCCGAGCTTGATGAGCACCTGCGCCGCCACGCCCTCGCCCTCGCGGATCAGGCCAAGGAGGATGTGTTCGGTCCCAATGTAGTTGTGGCCGAGCTGGAGCGCCTCGCGCAGGCTCAACTCGAGCACCTTCTTCGCCCGAGGGGTGAAGGGAATGTGCCCAGAGGGGGCCTGCTGGCCCTGCCCGATGATCTCCTCGACCTGCTGACGGACGCCTTCCAGGGAGATGCCAAGGCTCTCCAGGGCCTTCGCCGCCACGCCCTCGCCCTCGTGGATGAGGCCGAGCAGGATGTGTTCCGTGCCGATGTAGTTGTGGTTGAGCATCCTGGCCTCTTCTTGGGCCAGAACAACCACGCGTCGAGCACGGTCGGTAAACCGTTCAAACATGCGCTTCTGCTCCTCGCGTCCGCCGCTACTTGTCGTCAATACTGGTCGTGGCTTGCAAAACCCTGTGGGTACACCTTATCTCCCGAGCTCGGCGGCGCCGGGTGCCACGTGGGTGACAACAAGCGTGCCTGGTGGTGCATTCCCGATGACTCGGCGTTCGCTGTGAGCGCAATGCCGCTTCGGGCAGGACCGGAACTGACTGCTCCAATGATGTACTGAGGGTGTGACAACCAGTGGAGGCCCATGGATTGGGCCTACCCGCGACCGTGGGACGCGAAACGCCCGCGACCCGGAATCCGGGGCGGGCGTTCAGCCGATCGAGCGTAGAGGACTGAGCCGTGGACGCAAGTCCGAACGGGCTCCCGGCGCCCCTAGTTGTGGGCCGCGTTGTATTCCTCGACGATGTTCTGCGGAATGCGGCCGCGCGGCGACACTTTCTTGCCACTGCGTTCGGCCCACTCGCGGATGGCCTTGTTCTGCTCGCGGTCAACCGCGAGACGGCGGGTCGAGGTGCCACGGGAGGGGCCACGGACGACGCCGACCGTGTACCGGCCGAGTCTCGTGCCGGCCTCCTGGAATTTCGCCAGGGACTCGCGAAGCTCATTGGCGTGCGTCGCGGAAAGGTCGATCTCGTAGGCCTGGCCGTCGATGGCGAATTTGACGGTCTCCTCAGCCTTGCCGCCGTCGATATCGTCGATCAGGATGACCTGTGTCTTCTTCGCCATGGCAAATTCCTCTCGATGAGCAGCGACTAGCACTTACCGGCACAAACCGTTGTTAGTGCCAGAGCATATACGAGTCCCTTAGAGAAGCGAAAGAGGGTCTCGGTGAAAGATCATATCCCCTCACCTCCCGAACCGGAATTGCGGGCTTCACCTCAGCTTGCGAGCCGTCAATTCGTACAGCCACGGGAGTGTCTAGACGAAAGGGACCGCGTCGTGCTCCCACAACGCGGACCATTTCTTTCTATTCCGGTTTCACCAGCGGGAAGAGGATCGTCTCTCGGATACCGAGTCCGGTGAGCGCCATAAGCAACCGGTCGATTCCCATGCCCATGCCGCACAGTGGCGGCATCCCGTATTCCATCGCCCGCAGGAAGTCCTCGTCGACCCGCATGGCCTCGACGTCGCCTTTCGCGGCGAGCCTGGCCTGCGCTTCGAGCCGCTCGCGCTGGACCACCGGGTCGATCAGCTCGGAATAGCCGGTCGCGGTCTCGACGCCGCGGATGTACAGATCCCATTTCTCGGTCAGCCCTGGAGTCGACCGGTGACCGCGGGTGAGCGGAGAGGTCTCCTCGGGGTAGTCGAGCACGAACGTCGGCGCGTGAAGGTCGCCGACCACGAGGTGCTCGAACAATTCCTCGGCGAGTTTGCCCGGACCCCACAACGGGTCGACTCCGAGCTCGACTTTGTCGGCGTAGGCCCGCAACCGGTCCAGTGGAGTGTCAACCGTCACGTTCTCTCCGAGTGCTTCGGAGAGGGATCCGAACAGGGTGATCTCGGCCCAATCGCCGCCCAGGTCGTAGGATGACCCGTCGCCGAGTTCGACCTCGGTCGTGCCGAACACGGACTGCGCGGCGCCCTGAATGAGCGACTTGGTGAGTTCGGCGATCGTGCGGTAGTCGCCGTAGGCCTGATATGCCTCCAGCATCGCGAACTCCGGAGAATGCGAGGAATCGGCTCCCTCGTTGCGGAAGTTCCGGTTGATCTCGAATACGCGGTCGATGCCGCCGACTACGCACCGTTTCAAATACAACTCCGGCGCGATGCGCATGTACAGATCGATGTCGTACGCATTCATGTGGGTGACGAACGGCCGGGCCGTCGCCCCGCCCGGCTGTACCTGCATCATCGGCGTCTCGACTTCGATGAAGTCGCGCTCGTCGAGTTGCTCGCGAATGGACCGGACGACCGCGGAGCGGCCCCGGGCCGCGGCCCGCGCCTCCGGGCGCACGATGAGGTCGACATAGCGCTGGCGCACCCGCGTCTCCTCGGCGAGCGGCTTGTGCGCCACCGGAAGCGGACGCAGGGCCTTCGCGGTGATCGCGTAGGAGTCGGCCATGACCGACAGCTCGCCGCGCTTGGAGGTTACGACCTCGCCGGTGACGCCGATGTGGTCGCCGATGTCGGCCAGGCGCTTCCATTCGTCGAGCGCCTCAGCGCCGATCCTGCCCTGCGAGAGCATCACCTGGAACTCGGTGCCGTCGCCGTCGCGCAGCCGCGCGAAGCACAGCTTCCCGGCGACCCGGACGAAGATGACGCGGCCGGTGGCCGCGACCGTGACACCGGAGGACTCGCCCGCCTCCAGGTGCGCGAACTGCTCGCGCAGCTCGGCGAGCGAGTGCGTGCGGGGGTAGCCCAGCGCGTACGGCTCCTTGCCCGCCTCGATGAGCGCCGCGCGCTTCTCGCGCCGGATCCGCATCTGCTCGGGTAGGTCGTCGCCGGTCTCGTGGGTCTGCTCGTGCTCGGTCACGTCTTACAGGGTAAACGCCGCTTTCTCCGGACGGCGTGCGACTTTCGCCGCACCGGGGCGCATCACAAGCCGGGCCGGGGCGACTCGATCGCGAACGCGCAATAGCCGACGACACGGTCGGTTTGGCCGGTGACGTCGGCGGAGGTGGCGATCGCGAGCTGGCGGGGTCGCCGTCCGGTCGCGTCGGCCCACGCGACGGTGCCGCGCAGGGCGAACACTCCGCAGGCGTGGTTGGTGGAGATCTCACGGGGCCGAAGGGCCCTGACGGACTCGGCGGTGGACCGGTCGACGCGGACGGCCGTCTCCTGGTCGTGGTAGTGCGACAGGTCGGTGGAGCACAGCAGGACGGCGCCCTCCCCGGCCTCGGCCAGGAGCGACCCGATGACGCGGGCCGTGTCGGGGGTCTGGCTCATGCCGACGGCGACGGGCGTGATCTCGATGTCGTCGCCGAGGGCGACCTGGAGGAACGGCAGCTGCACCTCCAAGGAGTGCTCCTGGGCGTGCGGGAGCAGCGAGGAGCCGACGATCCGGGTGGGCGCGGCCCTGACGCGGCCGAGCGGGGTCTCCCAAGCGGTGTACGGGGCGGCGGCGTGGCCGCGCAGCGGATGGTGGTGCGAGGGCCCGACGAGGACGACGCGGCTGATGCGGTCGCGGTGCCTCGCGAGGCGCGCATAGACCTCCGCGGCGACGTGTCCGGAGAAGCGGTGGCCGGCGTGGGGGACGACGTAAGCCGCGGCGAGCGGTTCGTCGCCGACCTCGACGTGGTCGAGGAGCCGGGTGATCCCGGTGCGGAGCCCGCCGGGGTCGGCGGTGTAGAACCGGCCGGCGACGGCCGGCGGCCTGACGGTGTCTGATTTCGTCGAGGGCATGATCTCGCGTCTCTCGGGTGATGGTTCCTGTTACTTGTGTGACGGCGGGGCGAGCCGAACTGGTTGTCGTCTCGGTCCCCAGTCTCCGGCGGGACCCTCGAAAACACCGGGAACGTCCACACCGCAGAACATGCATTGTCCGGAATTTGACAGTGCATAACAGTCAATTCGGTACCAATCGCGGACGACGAGAGATTCGCCACAGCCCGGACAGTACGTCGTCTGGCCGCCGGGATCGTGGATATTGCCGGTGTAGACGTACTCCAGGCCCGCTTCGAGGGCGATCCGGCGGGCACGCCGGAGCGTGGCCGGCGGAGTCGCAGGGACATCGCGCATCTTGAAATCCGGGTGGAACGCGGTGAAGTGCAGCGGGACGCCGGTACCGAGATGCTCGGCGATCCAGGCGCACTCGGCGGCGATCTCACCGTCCGAGTCGTTGTGCCCGGGGATGAGGAGCGTGGTGATCTCGGTCCACACCTCGGTCTCGTGAACGAGGTACTCGAGCGTGTCCAAGACCTTGGGGAGGGAGGAGAAGGTGATCTTCTTGTAGAACTCCTCGGTGAACGCCTTGAGGTCGATGTTCGCCGCGTCCATGTGCGAGTACAGCTCGGCCCTCGGGGCCGGGTTGATGTACCCGGCCGAGACCGCGACGGCCTTGAGGCCGAGCTCGCGCGCGGCGTCGGCGCAGTCGACCGCGTACTCCAAGAAGATCGTCGGATCGTTGTAGGTGAACGCGATCGACTTGCAGCCCAGGCGCTTGGCTTCGTCCGCGAGCGTCTCGGGCGCGGCGGAGGAGGTGAGCGTGTCGATCTCGCGGGACTTGGAGATGTCCCAGTTCTGGCAGAACCGGCACGCCAGGTTGCACCCGGCCGTCCCGAACGACAGGACCGGCGTGCCGGGCAGGAAGTGGTTCAGCGGCTTCTTCTCGATCGGGTCGACGCAGAAGCCCGAAGATCGCCCGTACGAGGTGAGGACGATCTGGTCGCCGGCGCGGGCCCGCACGAAGCACAAGCCCCGCTGTCCCTCGCGCAGCCGGCACGCGCGCGGGCAGACGGTGCACTCGACGCGGCCGTCGTCGAGCGCGCGGTGGTAGTCGGTACCGACGGTGAAGGAGTCGGTGCCGTCCACACGCGGCCTGGCAGTGACGGCGGCCATACCGCAACGGTAGCGCCCGCGCGCGAAAAACAGACCGCGCGGCGCCCCGGGGGCGGGCGCCGCGCGGTCTTCAGTCAGGCCTGTTAGTTGAGGCGGCTGCCGCTGACGGCGTGGAAGACGTGCTCGTGGCCCGGCTCGGGGACCACGTGGACCGTCTCGGCCAGGCGCGGCACGTTCGCCGAGTCGGTCCGGACGACGAAGCGCTCCGACGAGCCGTTGTAAACGGCGTGCCCGTACACGTATGCCTCGGAGCCGAGCTCCTCGACGAGGTCGACCTCGATCGGGATGCCGCCGGAGGTGCCGCTGCCGAGCTTGCAGTGCTCGGGACGGATCCCGATGGTGACTTCCTGGTCTGCGCCCTCGCCGGTGGCGGCGTCGCGGACCTCGCGCGAGAGCGGGAGGGTCACATCGCCGAACAGGGCGCCGCCCTCGGTCAGCTTGACGGTCTTGATGTTCATGGCAGGCGAGCCGATGAACCCGGCGACGAACACGTTGCCGGGCGTCTCGTAGAGCACGCGCGGCGTGTCGCACTGCTGGAGCAGGCCGTCCTTGAGCACCGCGATGCGGTGGCCCATCGTCATGGCCTCGATCTGGTCGTGGGTGACGTAGACGGTGGTGATGCCCAGACGCTTCTGGAGCGAGGCGATCTGGGAGCGGGTCTGCACACGCAGCTTGGCGTCGAGGTTGGACAGCGGCTCGTCCATGAGGAACACCTGCGGCTCGCGCACGATGGCGCGGCCCATGGCGACACGCTGGCGCTGGCCACCGGACAGGGCCTTGGGCTTGCGGTGGAGGTAGTCCGTGAGGTCGAGGAGCTTCGCCGCCTCTTCCACGCGCTGCTTGATGTCGGCCTTCGGCATGCGGCGCAGCTTGAGGGCGAACGCCATGTTGTCGAAGACGGACATGTGAGGGTAAAGCGCGTAGTTCTGGAAGACCATCGCGATGTCGCGGGACTTCGGCGGGAGGTTCGAGACGTCGGTCTCGTTGATGAAGACCGAGCCCTCGTCGACCTCTTCGAGGCCGGCGAGCATGCGAAGCGAGGTGGACTTGCCGCAACCGGAGGGCCCGACGAGGACGAGGAACTCGCCGTCCTGGACTTCGAGGTTGAGCCGGTCGACTGCGGGTTCTTCCGAACCCGGGTAGATGCGCGTGGCATCCTGATAGGTCACTGTGGCCATGGTGAGGTCCTTTCACTGGCAGGTACGTGCCAGACGATCCGTTGTAAAAGGGACTGCTTGCGCAGACCGCGCCGCGGACCTCGCTTGAGCGCGACCCTGCGTTGCGGCATGCCCGCCGCGCGTGCGTTGCCGCCGCGAAGCGTGAGCCGAGCCTAGCGGCATCTGAATGCCTTTGCCAAGACCGCGGCGCTCAATTGTCCGGTTTCCCGGGAAAGTATATGGAACCGTTACCCGCGTCACTCCACCCGCAAGGCCTGGAGCAGGGCCTCGTCACCGCGGACGTCGCAGATCCCGAACGGCAGGCGCCCCCACAACGCCAGGGCGATGTCCGAGGCGGAGCCGGCCGCGCGGGCCTGGAGCGCGATCCCCGAATCAGGATGGTCGAGCACGGCGACACGGCCGTCCCGGAGGCGCACGAACCAGGACGCGTCGGCGTCCTGCGCGAACAACTGCGCCAGGCCGACCGTCTCGGGGTGCTCGCCGCGGCGGACACCGACGGGAATGAACGCCTCGAAGACCTCCGAGATCGCCTCGACCGCGAGCGCGGCGGGGACCGGAGCGGTGGCGCCGACCGCCATCTGGACGTCCCAGCGGGCGAGGCCGGTGGCGACGGTGACGCGGCGGTGCCAGAACTCGGCCCTCCACTGCACCGGCGCCCACGTCCAGGCGGGCGTGTCGGGCGGATGGGATTCGAGCGCGTCGACGGCATGGCCGAGGGCCTCGTCGAACACGCCCAGAGTTTCGGCGTCCTCGAAGCCGACCAGCGGAGGCTCGGGCACATCCTCCTCCCCGACGCCCGCGTCCAAGGCGGCCACCGTCCACCGGTAGAGGCGGATGAGCTCGGCAAGAACCCCCGCGACGGTGATGTCCGGTCGCGAGGGGACCGTGCGGCCGAGCACCTCGCGGTCGACGATCTCGCGCAGACCGCCGGCCTCGTTCTTCAACTCGGTCAAGTAGTCCGTGATGCGTGGCTTAGACATGGGTGACCGCCGATCGTTGTAGCCCACATAAAGCTTAGGCTGTGCGACGTGACCGACGCCAGCCCACCGACAAGCCTAAACCGTGCGACAGGTCGAACTCCCGACAAAACGCTCGGGCGCTTCACGACCCTGCGGCTCGGCGGCCCCGCACGGGAACTGGTGGAGGCCAAGACCTCCGAAGAAGCCATAGAAGCGCTACGCGAAGCCGACGGCCCGACGCTCGTGCTCGCCGGCGGCAGCAACGTCGTCGTCGGCGACGAGGGCTTCGACGGAACGGTCGTCCTACTGCGCGGCGGCGGCATCCAACACCTCGGCGACGGCCTGGTCCGGGTGCAGGCCGGACAAGGCTGGGACGACTTCGTGGCCTGGACGGTCGAACACGGACTCTCCGGCGTCGAATGCCTCAGCGGCATCCCCGGATCGGCGGGCGCGACCCCGATCCAGAACGTCGGCGCCTACGGCCAGGAGGTCGCCCAGACCATCGCGGCGGTGAAGGCCTGGGACCGCCGGACCGGCGAGATCCGCGAACTCACCCCCGCCGAATGCCGCTTCGCCTATCGCCACAGCACCTTCAAACACAACGACCGCCACCTCGTGATGAGCGTCGACTTCCGCCTCCACCAGAGCGGCCTCTCCCAGCCGATCGCCTACGCCGAGGCCGCCAGACGCCTCGGCGTCGACGTCGGCGACCGGGTCCCCCTCCGCGACGCCCGAGAGACCGTCATCGGGCTGCGCCGCGGCAAAGGCATGGTCCTCGACGAGCACGACCACGACACCTGGAGCGCCGGGTCCTTCTTCACCAACCCGATCGTCAGCGCCCACGACTTCCACAAGATCGTCCAAGGCCTCGGCAAGGACGCCCCGCACTGGCCCGCGGGCGACGACATCAAACTCTCAGCCGCGTGGCTCATCGGCGCCGCGGGCTTCGCCAAGGGCCACCGGAAGGGCAACGCGGGCCTGTCGACCAAACACACTCTCGCGCTCACCAACCGGGGCGGGGCGACGACGGCCGAACTGCTCGCGCTGGCAAAGGAAGTCGCCGACAAGGTCGAAACGGAGTTCGGCATCCGCCTGCGCCCCGAGCCGGTCCTCGTCGGCACCGACTGGCGATGACCTGGACGAGGAGCGGCCGCTGAGCACGCTCCGTCGGCTCGGGTGGTGCCTTTGGGCGCCTGGGGAGGCCTGAAATGGCCCCTGTTCGGGGGCGGCGTCTTTCACGTGGGTGGTTGTTGTGCGCCAAGGGCGGCGGCGACGAAGGC
>NZ_JAKZEW010000054.1:0-20599 GCF_022548875.1 Glycomyces sp. L485
CCAAACCCACACCCGAACCCGGACAGGCACCAGCACCGACCTCGCAGACCAAGACCGAGCCCGAACACGGCACCGGACCCGAACAGGACTTCGATCCGGGCTCCGGACCGGGCGGATGCTCCCGCCCTGAAGACGAGCACGCCCCCACGCCGACCACACCACCAGCAGCAGCGGCCGTACCGGTCGCGTCGATGCGCCTGGTGCACCCGGAGACGAATGAACCGTTGATCCCGGTGCGCTCGAACGTGATCGAAGATCCCATCCCGTTCTTAACCTGCCCGCCGCGGGAGGCCGCGGCGGGGAAGGCGCCTCATACAGCTGCCAGCTCGAAACCGGAAACGGCTTCGAGCCATTCCCCGTGTCCAGGACCAGAACAGCACACCCAAAGTGCCCCAAGTCTCTACAGCCGAGCGGCCCGAAACTCCACCCCCGGCCGTCCCGAACCGGCATCCCCTCACAGCCACCGAACCCACACCCACAGCCCCGCCACAGCCGCCGAACCGGCCTCGAGAGTCCCGCTCCTGCTCCCCACGACCGGCCTCCGTGGCCGACAGGGCACCCCCGGCCCCCACTCAGCTCCTCATCGCTGCTCGCCTGAAGCCCGCCCGAAGCGGGACCGAACTCCGGAGACCCCGCCTACCCGACTCCTGCCTCGTCATAGCTGCAGCCCTTGGCGCAGAGGAACCATCCACGCGCAGCATGCCGCCAATGCCGCAAGGGCCATTGCCGGGCTCCGTGAGCGCACTCCTCGGGCCTCGCGTACGAGACGCATCCTCGCGAGGATCCAGTCTCAGAACGGAACGGAACAGCTAGGTGAGCTGGAACGAGCGCTTGGCCAGGCCGAACCAGAAGCCGTCGATGACGGTCTCGGCCGGCTGTTCGGCCTCGGTGGCGGCACCGTAGGTGACGAACAGCGGGATGTAGTGGTCCACCGTCGGGTGCGCATACGGCAGCCCCGGGGCCTGCGAGCGGTAGCGGGCCAACGCGTCGATGTCGCCTCTCGCCAAGGACTCGGCGGCCCAGCGGTCGAAGTCGGACGACCAGCCCGGCACGCGCTCGGGGTGGTGGAAGTCGATGTACGGCAGCCCGTGGGTCATGAAGCCCGAACCGATGATGAGGTAGCCCTCCTCGCGCATCGGGCGCAGACGCCGGCCGATCTCCATGAGCCGGTCCGGGTCATGCGTGGGGATCGACAGCTGCAGCACGGGGACGTCGCCGTCTGGGTACATGACCTTGAGCGGCACCCAGGCACCGTGGTCGAGTCCCCGGCTCGGGTGCTGGTGGACCGGCTCGTCGTCAGGCATGGCGGCGGCGACGCGGGCTGCCATCGCCGTGGCTTCGGGGGTCTCGTACCGCTCCTGGAAGTACCGGGCAGGGAAGCCGCCGAAGTCGTAGACCAGCGGCGTCGCGGCCTCGGGGGAGGAGAGCATGAGCGGCGCCGACTCCCAGTGCGCCGAGACGATGAGGATGCCCTTGGGCGTGGGCATGCCCTGCGCCCATGTGAAGAGCTGATCGATCCATTCGGGCTCGTCGAACAGGTTCGGGGCCCCGTGGCTGAGGTACAGCGCCGGAAGCGGCCCGTCGTCGGATGTCCAGGCACGGCGGTCGGCCGTGCGTGGCGCGGTGGTCTGGAGGAACGCGTCGAACGCGGCGCCTGGTCGGGCGGTCATCAACACTCCTAAGTTATTGATTGTTCAACCAATTCTACGCTCAATCCTTGATGGATCAAGCAATGTAGTTAAGCTTGTCGCATGAGTGACGATGGACCCTGGCTCGACGATGAGGAGATGGAGGCGTGGATGGCGCTGGTCGGCGTCTTCACCAAGCTTCCTGCCGCACTCGACGAGCAACTGCGCCGCGACGCCAGGCTCAGCCACTTCGAGTACGGCGTGCTCGCCGCGCTGGAGCAGTCCGAGGGTCATACGAACCGCATGAGCGATCTCGCATTCCTGTGCAACGGTTCGCTCTCGCGCCTCTCGCACGTCGCCCGGAGGCTTGAGGACGCGGGCCTCATCGAGCGCTTCCCGAGCCCCACCGACGGCAGGGCCACGCTTGCCAGGATCACCGAACAGGGCGTACATCGTCTCGCCAAGGCGGCCCCCGGCCACGTCGAACTCGTCCGCCGGCTCGTGTTCGACGAGCTCGACGGGCAGGAGATCGCGCGGCTCCGCACGCTCTCGCGTCGTATCGTCGACCGCATCGAGGAGTCCTCACAATGACGAAGCGCCCGGGCAGTGCCCGGGCGCCCCGTCGAGCACGGAAACCAGAGGTGCTTAGGCGGCGACCCGGCCGGCCTTGAGGGCAGCGGCGGTGTTCACCACGCGCTCGGCCTGCGCGGTCGCGCCGGTGAGAACGACCTCTTCGATCGGGGTGCCCCAGCCGAAGTGCGCGGTGCCGTACGGCGAGGCGTTCGCGAAGGCGGCCTCGCCGACGTAGCCGCTGGAGACGATGACGCCGCCGAAGTGGTGGAACGAGTTGTACAGCGCCAGCAGCGTCGACTCGTTGCCGCCGTGCTTGCCGCTGGCCGCGGTGAAGCCCGAGTAGACCTTGTCGGCCAGCTTGCCCTGGAACCACAGTCCGCCGAGGGTGTCGATGAACTGCTTGAGCTGCGAGGAGACGTTGCCGAAGCGGGTCGGGCTGCCCATGACCACGGCGTCGGCCCAGTCGACGTCCTCGGGCGTGGCCTCGGCGATGTCGGCGCTGGCCTGGGCGTTCGCGGCCCACTGCTCGTTCGAGTCGATGGCCTCCTGCGGGGCCAGCTCGGCGACGCGGCGCAGGCGGACCTCGGCCCCGGCCTTCTCGGCGGCCTCGGCGATCTGGCGGGCGAGCTGGGTGACGTTGCCGGTCTGCGAGTAGTAGACGACTGCGACCTTGACGGGCTCTGCGGACATGTGTGTACCTCGTTCGATATTGGGGGCGGCGGTGCCGCGCAAACTTTGGTTCAGATTTGAACTACCTGATGACCCTAGCCCGAATCGCGCTCAAGTTCAAATTTGAATCTTTGTGGTTCTTGACACGACACAGCAGGTCACGGCCCATGTTACGAGAGTGTTTCGTTGCATCGAAAGTTGTAGGGTCGTATGATTGTCGGTTTCGTCACCCTGCTCGACGACTGCCGGCAATGGCTTGCTGATGTGCTCGGACAGTGAGTTCTCAACACAGCTGTACGCCTCGTGAGCACGTGTAACAGCAACTTAGGCCGACCTAAGTGAGAGTGCGGGAATAACGGAGCTCTAGACTGCTCACAAACGCTTGTGAAGATCTTCACAAGCGGGTGGCCCGTAACAATGATCACCGCCTCAAACGCCTGAGAGGACGCTTGTGACCACTCACGCAACCCCCGATGCCGACGCCATCGTCGTCGGCGCGGGACCCGGTGGTTCAGCCGCGGCCTACCACCTCGCCCGCCGCGGGCTCGACGTACTCCTGCTGGAGAAGTCCGACCTGCCCCGCGAGAAGGTCTGCGGCGACGGACTCACTCCCCGCGCCGTCGCCGGCCTGCTCAAGATGGGCGTCGACACCTCCGAAGAGGCCGGCTGGAAGCGCAACCGCGGCCTGCGGGTCGTCGCAGACGACGTCGCCCTCGAACTCGACTGGCCCGTCCTCGACAGCTTCCCCGGCTACGGTCTCACCCGCACGCGGTTCGACTTCGACCGGCTCCTGGCCGACCGCGCCGTCGCCGCCGGAGCCGAACTGAGGACCGGCGTGCAGGTCACCGCACCCGCCTTCGACCTCGCCGGCCGCGTCGCCGGGGTCACCGCCCGCGTCGAGGGCGGCACCGCCACCTACCGCGCGCCCCTGGTCGTCGCCGCCGACGGCGTCTCCGGGCGCCTCGCCCTCGCCCTCGGCATCAAGCGGAACCCCAAGCGGCCCATGGGCGTCGCCGTCCGTCAGTACTACAAGTCCGAGGCCAAGCACGACGACGACTACCTGGAATCGTGGCTGGCCCTGCGCACCGCCGACGAGCCCGACGTCCTCCAGCCCGGCTACGGGTGGATCTTCGGCCTCGGCGACGGCCGCGTCAACGTCGGCCTCGGCGTCCTCAACTCCTCGGCCGGCTACGGCAAGACGAACTACCGCACGCTCCTGCGCGACTGGCTCGCCAACACTCCCGAGGAATGGGGCCTGCGCGACGAGGACGCCGCCGACGGACCCGTGCGCGGCGCCGCGCTGCCCATGGGCTTCAACCGCGTCCCGCACTACAGCCGCGGCCTCATGCTCGTGGGCGACTCCGGCGGCATGGTCAACCCGTTCAACGGCGAGGGCATCGCCTACGCCCTCGAATCGGCCGAGATCGCCGCCGAGGTCGCCGCGAACGCGCTGCGACAGCCGACGACGCCCAGGCGCGAGGCCGAGCTCAAGCGCTACCCCGACCTGCTGAGCCGCCGGCTCGGCTCCTACTACCGCATGGGCGAGGTGTTCGTGCACCTCATCGGGAACCCGCAGATCATGCGGCTGTGCACCGAGAAGGGACTCCAGCACCCCGCACTCATGCGCTTCGTGCTGAAACTACTGGCGAATCTCACCGACGAGCCCGGCGGCGACCTCGCCGACCGGCTGATCAACGGGATGCGGATCGTCACGCCCCGACTGGGCCGGACCAATGTTCGGCTCGCAAGCTTCGCCGAAAGGAGGGCCTGAGCCGATGGAAGTCTACGTACCGGTCGTCATCATGTTCGCGATCGGACTCGGGTTCGGGATCGTGTCCGTGGTCGCCTCGCGCATCACCGGGCCCCGCAGGGTCAACCGGGCCAAGTCCGACCCGTACGAATGCGGCATCGAACCCGCCCCCGCCGCCACCGGGACCACCAGGTTCCCAGTGAAGTTCTACCTCACCGCGATGCTGTTCATCGTCTTCGACATCGAGATCATGTTCCTGGTGCCGTGGGCGGTCCACCACGACGTGCTCGGCGTCTTCGGGTTCTGGGCCGTCGCCATGTTCATCGGAGCGCTGTTCGTCGCCTACGCCTACGAGTGGCGCCGCGGCGGACTGGACTGGGATTAGCTAATGGGTATCGAAGAGAAACTGCCGCAAGGCATCATCCTGACCTCCGTCGAGGCCCTCGTGAACTGGACGAGGCGCGCCTCGATGTGGCCGGCCACGTTCGGCCTGGCCTGCTGCGCCATCGAGATGATGGCCACCGGCGCGGCCCGCTACGACACCGGCCGGTTCGGCATGGAGGTCTTCCGCGCCTCCCCGAGGCAGGCCGACCTCATGATCGTCGCCGGGAGGGTGAGCCAGAAGATGGCCCCCGTCCTGCGCCAGATCTACGACCAGATGCCCGAACCGAAATGGGTCCTGTCGATGGGCGTGTGCGCCACCTCGGGCGGCATGTTCAACAACTACGCGATCGTCCAGGGCGTCGACCACGTCGTGCCCGTGGACATGTACCTGCCCGGCTGCCCGCCCCGCCCCGAGATGCTCCTCGACGCGATCCTCAAGCTCCACGAGAAGGTCCAGCACGAGCCGCTCGGCGAGAAGCGCCGCCAGGCCCTCAAGGACCTGCCCGAACCGGCCGTCAAGCCCGGCGCGATGCCCTCCTCCTACCGCTTCGACAAGCAGCGCAAGAAGGAGTGGACCGAGGCGGTCGAGGACGGCGCCCAAGAGCAGCTGCGCATCAGGAAGGCGGTGGCCAAGCCGTGAGCGAAGGCGAAGTCCAACCCGTGGGCATGCAGCAGAAGGGCCTGTTCGGCGCGACCGACGCAGGCGACACCTCAGGATTCGGCGGCCTCGTGCGTGCCAACCCGACCGCCGGCGAGATCGTCTCCACCCCCGAGCCGCTCGGCGGCTACTTCGACGAGATCCTCGCCGCCCTCAGGGAACTGCTCGGCGACGACGTCGTCCGCGTCGTCGTCGTCGACCGCGGCGAGCTCACGATCCACATCGCGCCGGACCGGACCGCCGAGGTCTGCCAGACCATGCGCGACGACGAGAGCCTCCGCTTCGAGCTGTGCAGCTCCGTCTCCGGCGTCGACTACCCCGAGCAGGCCAACCGGCTCCACGTCGCCTACCACCTCACCTCGATGACCTACCGCAGGCGCGTGCGCCTGGAGACCTCGGTGTCCGCAGAGCACCCCGTGGTCACGAGCGTGACGAAGGTGTACCCGACGGCCGACTGGCAAGAACGCGAGGTCTACGACATGTTCGGCGTGGTCTTCGAGGGCCACCCGCACCTGACCCGCATCCTCATGCCCGACGACTGGGAGGGCCACCCCCAGCGCAGGGACTACCCGCTCGGCGGCATCGACGTCGAGTACAAAGGCGCGCATATTCCTCCGCCAGACGAAAGGAGGGCCTACCGGTGACCGCCACCGATCACACCGCCGAAGAGGTCTTCGACGCGTTCGCGCCCGAGAGGGACACCACCGAAGGACGCGTCTACACCGTCACCGGCGGCGACTGGGACGAACTCGTCGCAGCCGTCGACCCGGTCAACGACGAGCGCATCATCGTCAACCTCGGTCCCCAGCATCCGTCCACGCACGGCGTGCTCCGCCTGGTCTGCGAGATGGAGGGCGAGACCGTCCGCTCCATCAGGCCCGTCATCGGCTACCTGCACACCGGCATCGAGAAGAACCTCGAATACCGCACCTGGACGCAGGGCTGCACATTCGTCACCCGCGCCGACTACCTCGCGCCGATCTTCAACGAGACCGGCTACTGCCTCGGCGTCGAGAAGCTCCTCGACGTCACCGTCCCCGAGCGCGCGAACGTCATCCGCGTGATCATGATGGAGCTCAACCGGATCTCCTCCCACCTGGTGGCCCTGGCGACCACCGGCATGGAACTCGGCGCCCTGTCGATGATGATCTACGGCTTCCGCGACCGCGAGAAGATCCTCGACATCTTCGAGGCCGTCTCGGGCCTGCGCATGAACATGGCCTATGTCCGCCCCGGCGGCGTCGCCCAGGACATCCCCGACGACGCCCTCCGCATGATCCGCGACTTCGTCGACTACATGCCGCAGGGGCTCGACGACTACGAAGGCCTGCTCACCGGCAACGCCATCTGGCAGGAACGCACCCAGGGCGTCGCCTACCTCGACGTCTCGGGCTGCCTCGCCATCGGCGTCACCGGACCCGTCCTCCGCGCCGCCGGACTCGGATGGGACCTGCGCAAGACCATGCCGTACTGCGGCTACGAGGACTACGACTTCGAAGTCCCCACCCACAACGGCGCCGACGCCTGGGCGCGCTACCTGATCCGGCTCGAGGAGATCCGCGAGAGCCTCAAGATCATCGCCCAGGGCCTCGACAAGCTCGAACCCGGCCCGGTCATGGTCGAGGACAAGAAGATCGCCTGGCCCGCCCAGCTCGCCCTCGGCGCCGACGGCATGGGCAACAGCCTCAACCACATCCGGCACATCATGAGCCAGTCGATGGAGGCCCTCATCCACCACTTCAAGCTCGTCACCGAGGGCTTCCGGGTCCCGGCCGGGCAGGTCTACTCGGCCATCGAGGGCCCCCGAGGGGAACTGGGCTTCCACGTCGTCTCCGACGGCGGCACCCGGCCGTTCCGCGTCCACATGAGGGACCCGTCCTTCGTCAACCTCCAGGCGATCCCCGCCCTCGCCGAGGGCGGCCTGCTGGCCGACGTCATCGCGGGCGGCGCCTCGCTCGACCCCGTCATGGGAGGTTGCGACCGATGAGCTATCCCGACACGATCCGCGAACAGGCCGAGGCCGTCGTCGCCCGGTACCCGGAGGGCCGCTCGCGCTCGGCCCTGCTGCCGCTGCTGCACCTCGTGCAGTCGCACGACGGGTACGTCTCCGACGACGGCATCGCCTTCTGCGCAGACGTCCTCGGCCTCACCAAGGCACAGGTCCAGGCCGTCTCGACGTTCTACACCATGTACAAGCGCGAGCCCGCCGGCGACTGGCTCGTCAGCGTCTGCACCAACACCCTCTGCCAAGCCAAAGGCGGGCAGAAGATCTTCAACGCCCTGAGCGACGAGCTCGACGTCGGCCACGACGAGACCACCGCCGACGGCAAGGTCACGCTCGAACACGCCGAATGCCTCGCCGCGTGCGACTACGCGCCCGTCGTCACCGTCAACTACGAGTTCTTCGACGACATGGACGAGGCCGAAGCGCTCGACCTCGTCCGCCAGCTGCGCGAAGGCAAGCGCCCCATCCCGACCCGCGGCGCGCCGCTGTGCACGCTCCGCGAGATGTCGGTGCAGCTGGCCGGATTCGAGGAGGAGCGTCAGTCCGGGCTGGAAGGCAACGCCCAGGGCGACGCCACCCTCGCCGGGGCGCGACTCGCGGCCGAAGCGGGCATCACCGCGCCCGCCTTCGACCCGGGCGCACCGCTCGTCGAAAAAGAGGAAGCGAAGTGAGTCGAGTTACCGTGCCCGGACCAAGACGACCCCGCGAAGACGTCCTCAGCAAGCTCCAGCCCGTCGTCACCAAGCGCTGGCTTTCGCCCGGCGCCTGGAAGCTCGACGTGTACGAGCAGCTCGACGGCTACAAGGCCCTGCGCAAGGCCCTCGGCTACGCCCCGGCCGACCTGATCGCCTTCATGAAGGACTCCGGGCACCGCGGCCGCGGCGGCGCGGGCTTCCCCGTCGGCATGAAGTGGCAGTTCGTGCCCGACGACGGCAACGAGCACTACCTAGTGGTCAACGCCGACGAGGGCGAGCCTGGCACCTGCAAGGACCTGCCGCTCATGATGAACGACCCGCACGCGGTCATCGAGGGCATCGCCATCGCCTCCTACGCCATCAAGGCCGGCCGCGCGTTCGTGTACGTGCGCGGCGAGGCCGTCCACGCCGCCCGGCGCCTGCGCCAGGCGGTCAAGGAGGCGAAGGAGGCCGGCTACCTCGGCAAGGACATCCTCGGCTCCGGTTTCGACCTCGAAGTGGTGATCCACTCCGGAGCGGGCGCGTACATCTGCGGCGAGGAGACCGCCCTGCTCGACTCCCTCGAAGGGATGCGCGGCCAGCCGAGGCTGCGCCCGCCGTTCCCGGCGACGCACGGGCTCTACCAGAAGCCCACGTGCATCAACAACGTCGGCACCATCGCCGCCGTCCCGCACATCGTCCTCGGCGGCGCCGAATGGTGGAAGTCCATCGGCTCCGAGAATTCGGCGGGGACCATGATCTACTCGCTGTCGGGGCGCGTCAATCAGCCCGGCCAGTACGAGTGCTCCATGGGGACGACGCTCAACGAGCTCATCGAGCTGGCCGGCGGCATGGAGGACGGGCACGAGCTCAAGTTCTTCACCCCCGGCGGGTCGTCCACGCCGATGCTCACGGCCGAGCACGTGGACGTGCCGCTCGACTTCGACAACGTCGCGAAGGCCGGATCGATCCTCGGCACCACGGCGCTGATGATCTACTCCGACTCCGACTGCCCGGTCGTCGCCTGCTGGCGGTGGATCAAGTTCTACGCGCACGAGTCCTGCGGCAAATGCACCCCGTGCCGCGAGGGCAACTACTGGATGGTCCGCGTCTACGAGCGGATCCTCTCCGGCGAGGGCAAGCACGAGGACCTCAAGACGCTCAAGGACGCCTGCGGGAACCTGCTCGGCCGGGCCTTCTGCGGCCTCGGCGACGGCGCCACCTCCTGCGTCACCTCCAGCCTGAAGTTCTTCGAGCAGGACTACCTCGACTACATCGAGGGCAACAAGCAGCCTCTCTTCGACGCCGCTGAGATCGGAGCGCACTGACATGACCGAACAGGTGACGTTCACCATCGACGGCGTCGAGATCACCGTCCCCAAGGGCACGCTGCTCATCCGCGCCGCCGAGCAGCTCGGCATCGAGATCCCCCGCTTCTGCGACCATCCGCTGCTGGAGCCCGCCGGGGCCTGCCGCCAGTGCCTCGTCGAGGTTCCGGACATGGGCAACGGGCGCGGCATGCCCAAGCCCGCGGCCTCGTGCACCACCACCGCCATGGAGGGCATGGTCGTCAAGACCCAGTACTCCTCCGAGGTGGCGCAGAAGGCCCAGGAGGGGATCATGGAGTTCCTCCTGATCAACCACCCCCTGGACTGCCCCATCTGCGACAAGGGCGGCGAGTGCCCGCTCCAGAACCAGGCGATGAGCACCGGCCGCACCGAGACGCGTATGGAGGCCGCCGACAAGCGCACCTTCAAGAAGGCGCTGCCGATCTCCTCCCAGGTGCTCCTCGACCGCGAACGCTGCGTCCTGTGCGCCCGCTGCACCCGCTTCTCCGACCAGATCGCCGGCGACCCGTTCATCGAGCTCATGGAGCGCAGCGCGCTCGAACAGGTCGGCGTCTACGAGGACGAGCCGTTCGAGTCCTACTTCGCGGGCAACACCGTCCAGATCTGCCCGGTCGGCGCTCTGACGGGCACCCAGTACCGCTTCCGCTCGCGCCCGTTCGACCTCGTCTCCAGCCCGAGCGTGTGCGAGCACTGCTCGGCTGGCTGCTCGCAGCGCTCGGACCACCGGCGCGGCAAGGTCCTGCGCCGCCTCGCCGGAAACGACCCGGCGGTCAACGAGGAGTGGAACTGCGACAAGGGCCGCTGGGCCATGTCCTATGTCGACTCCGCTGACCGGATCACCAGGCCGCTCGTGCGCGAGGACGACGGAAGCCTGCGCGAGGCCTCCTGGCCCGAGGCGCTCCGCCGTGCGGCGAAGGGCCTCAAGGACGCCACCGGCGGCATCGGGGTCCTCCCCGGCGGCCGGCTCACCGTCGAGGACGCCTACGCCTACGCCAAGTTCGCGCGGATCGTTCTGGGCACCAACGACATCGACTTCCGCTCACGGCCGCACTCGACCGAGGAGTCCGAGTTCCTCGCCCACGCCGTCGCCGGGGTCTACCCGTCCAGCGGCGCGGTCACCTATGAGGACCTCGAGAACGCCCCGGCGGTGCTCGTAGCGGGGCTCGAAGTCGAGGAAGAGTGCCCGATCGCGTTCCTGCGCATGCGCAAGGCCGTGCGGGCGAAGGGCCAGCGCGTTCACGTGCTCGCCCCGTTCGCGACCCGCGGCACCCGCAAGCTCGACGCGAACCTCGTCGAAGGGCTCCCCGGCGAGGAGGCCGAGCTGCTCGAAGCGTGGCGCCACTCCGGGGTCGTCCACGACGCCCTGAACGAGTCCGGCGCCGTGATCCTCCTCGGCGAGCGCCTCGCCACCGTCGAGGGCGCCTTCTCGGCCGCCGTCAAGCTCGCGAACGCCACCGGGGCCCGCCTCGCGTGGGTCCCGAGGCGCGCGGGCGACCGCGGCGCGGTCGAGACCGGATGCCTTCCGAACCTTCTGCCCGGCGGCGGCCTGGCCGACTACGCGGCCGACCGCGAGCAGCTCGCCGAGTACTGGGGTGCCGAGGCTCCGCTCCCGGGCGCCGACGGCCGCCACGCCTGGCAGATCCTTCAGGCCGCCGCCGACGGCGAGCTCGACGGGCTCCTGGTCGGCGGCGTCGACCCGTACGACTTCGCGGGCGCGCCCGCCGTCGAGGCGGCCCTGTACGCCGCGAGGTTCGTGGTCTCCCTTGAGATCCGGCACTCGGCGGTCACGCGCGTCGCCGACGTGATCCTCCCGGTCGCGCCCGCCACGAACAAGGAGGGCGCCTACTTCGACTGGGAGGGGCGCCTGCGGACGTTCGAGACCGTCCTCGAATCGGACCTCATGAGCGACCACGCCGTCCTCGACGTCCTCGCTCAGGCCATGGGCCACGAGTTGGGCCTGGCCGAGACCAGGCGCGTCCGCGCCGAGCTGGCGGGACTGCCCGACCCGATCACCCGCCAGCCCGCCCCGGACTGGCAGCCCGACCGGCCCGCCACTACCAGCGGGGAGGGGAAGGCGGTCCTGGCGACGTGGCGGCAGCTGCTCGACGGCGGCTCGCTCCAGGAGAACAACCCGCACCTGGCCGGCTGCGCGCCGGACCCGGTGGTGCGGTTGTCGGCCGCCACCGCGAAGTCCATCGGCGCGGCCGAGGGCGGCGGCGTCACGGTCGCCACTTCGATCGGCGGGATCACCCTGCCGCTGAAGACCACGGACATGCCCGAAGGCGTGGTGTGGCTGCCGACGAACGCGCCGGGTCGCGGCATCTACCGGCATCTCGGCGCCGGCTCCGGCGACGTCGTCACCATCCGCGCCTATCCGAACGTGTCGGCCCCCGCCGTCGGCGCGGACGACCAGAAGGAGGCGGCCGAGCGATGAACGATCCGTTGTGGCTGATGCTGATCAAGGGCGTCGCCGTGTTCGTGGTGCTGGTGCTGCTGGTGCTGTTCACCATCTGGTTCGAACGCCGCGTCGTCGCGATCATGCAGGTGCGGCCGGGCCCGAACCGCAACGGGCCCTTCGGGCTCTTGCAGTCCCTCGCGGACGGCCTCAAGCTCGCGTTCAAAGAGGACATGATGCCGAGGACGGCCGACAAGGTCGTCTTCATCGCTGCGCCGCTCATCGCGGTGACGTGCGCGTTCACCGCGTTCGCGGTGATTCCGTTCGGCCCCGAGGTGTCGGTGTTCGGTCGCGAGACGTTGTTGCAGCTCACCGATTTCGAGGTGAGCGTGCTGCTGATCCTCGCCTGCTCGGCGCTGGGCGTGTACGGGATCGTCCTCGCCGGCTGGTCGTCGGGTTCGGCGTACGCGCTGCTCGGTTCGCTCCGTGCCGCCGCGCAGGTCATCTCGTACGAGATCGCGCTCGGACTGGCCGTGCTCGCGGTGTTCTTCCAGTCGCAGCTGCTGTCGACCGGCGGGATCGTCGAGGCGCAGGCCGAGGGCATCCCGCTCGTCGTCGGCAGCCTCGAACTGACGCTGCCGGGCTGGTACTTCCTCATCCTCGCCCCGAGCTTCGTCATCTTCGTCGTCGCGATGGTCGGTGAGACCAACCGGGCTCCGTTCGACCTGCCCGAGGCCGAGTCCGAGCTCGTCGCCGGTTTCGCCACCGAGTACTCCAGCCTGAAGTACGCGTCGTTCTTCCTCGCCGAGTACGTCAACATGGTCACGATGTCGGCCCTGTGCGTCACGCTGTTCCTCGGCGGCTGGGCAGCGCCGTTCCCCGCCTCGTGGTGGCCCGCCGCCAACGAGGGCTGGCTGCCGCTGGTGTGGTTCTTCGGGAAGGTCATGGCGTTCCTGTTCTTCTACGTGTGGCTGCGCGGCACTCTCCCGAGGTTCCGCTACGACCAGTTCATGCGCCTGGGCTGGAAGGTCCTCGTGCCGGTGAGCCTGGTGTGGATCATGGTCCTCGCGGCCATGAACATCGGCCTGGACTCGGGCAACGAGCTGCCGACGCGCATCGCCTTCACGGGCGGCGCGGCCATCGTCGTGATGGCCCTGATCTTCTTCTGGCCCACCAGGAAGCCCTACGAGCCCCCGGCAGAGCCGGACACCGGGCTCGGCGGTTTCCCGGTGCCGCCGATGGACCTTGCCGTCCCGCCCAACCCTCGCGGGCTCACCGAGCTCGAGACCCGAGAACCCGCGACCGCCGGCGCCGCCGACGACGGCACCCCGGGCCGCGAACGCGAGCCCTTCAGCGGCAACCCAGCTTCGCCCGAAGCGAAGGAGGATTAGTCATGTCCGGTACCGCCAAAGGCTTCGGCGTCACCTTCTCGCACATGTTCAAACCGAAGGTGACGGTCAAGTACCCCGAGGAGCCGCCGAAGGTCCAGGCGCGCTACCACGGCCGGCACGTCCTCAACCGCCACCCCGACGGCCTGGAGAAGTGCATCGGCTGCGAGCTGTGCGCCTGGGCGTGCCCGGCCGACGCGATCTACGTCGAGGGCGCCGAGAACACCGAGTCCGAGCGCTACTCGCCCGGCGAGCGGTATGCGAAGACCTACCAGATCAACTACGCCCGCTGCATCTTCTGCGGTCTGTGCATCGAGGCCTGCCCGACCCGTTCGCTCACCATGAGCAACGAGTACGAGCTCGCCCGCGACGACCGCCGCGACCTCATCTTCACCAAGGAGGAGCTCCTGGCCCCGCTCAACGAGGGCATGGAGCAGCCGCCGCACCCGATGCGACTGGGCGAGACGGAGAAGGACTACTACGCTTCCGGCCCGGACAATCCCGGTCCCAGCGCCGGAGCCGAGTTCTCCCTCACCGAGATGCTCGCGCACAAGGAGAGGAGCCAGCAGTGATCGTCGACCTGGCCCAGTCCGTATCGACCGGCGAGTCCGTCGCGTTCTGGATCCTCGCGCCGCTCGCGCTCGGCGGGGCCATCGGCCTCGTCCTCGCCCGCTCGGCCATTCACGCGGCGCTCATGCTGGCGCTCACCATGATGTGCCTGGCGGTCTTCTACATCATGCAGTCGGCGCCGTTCCTCGGCTTCGTGCAGATCATGGTGTACACCGGCGCGATCATGATGCTGTTCCTGTTCGTGCTCATGCTGTTCGGGCGGGATTCGCGCGACTCGATGTTCGAGACCCTGCGCGGGCAGCGGTTCTTCGCCGTCTGCCTCGGCATCGGCCTGGCCGCCCTCCTCGCTTCGGGGCTCGCCCACGCCGTCACCGGTCTGACGATCGCCGACGGTCCGCCGACGGTCGCCGGAGCCGGAGGCGAGTCGAACGTCGCCGCGATCGCCGAATCCTTGTTCACCTCCTACCTCTTCCCGTTCGAGGTGGTCTCCGGGCTCCTCACCGTCGCCGCGGTCGGCGCGCTCATGTTCGCGCACGTCGCCCGCAAGGGCGAGGCGCGGGGCCAGAAGCAGGCCAGCCGCGAGCGGTTCGCGCCCGGCAGCTACCCGGGGCCGAGGCCCGGTCCCGGCGTGTTCGCCACCTCCGACTCGACCGCCACGCCCGCGCTGCTGCCCGACGGGTCCGTCGAGCAGCAGAGCCTGTCCGAATACGTTCCGCAGAGGCAGCTCACCCCCGCCGAAGCGGCTCCGAAGCACACCGAGGGGAGGGACGAGCGATGAGCCCCGAGTACTACCTCATCCTCGCCGCCGCGCTGTTCAGCATCGGCACCGTCGGTGTCCTGGTGCGGCGCAACGCCATCGTCGTGTTCATGTGCGTCGAGCTCATGCTCAACGCCGGGAACCTGACGCTGGTCACCTTCGCCCGCACCACCGGGACCATCGACGGCCAGGTCATGGCGTTCTTCGTCATGGCCGTCGCCGCCGCCGAAGTCGTCATCGGGCTCGCCATCATCATGGCGATCTTCCGCTCCCGACGCTCGGCCTCGGTCGACGACGCCAACCTCCTGAAGGCCTAGTGAGGACTCAGTGGACGAAATGACGTATGCGCCCGCCACCGGGCTGCTCTCCTGGACGTGGCTGCTCATAGCCCTGCCCGCGATCGGCGCCGCGGTCCTGCTCCTGACCGGCCGCCGCGCCGACAAGTGGGGCCACTGGATCGGCGTCGCCACCGTCGGCGCCGCGTTCGCGCTCGCCCTGGGCATGTTCGCGACGCTCGGAGGCCTGGAGGACAAGAGCGCCGCCACCGACCTGTTCACCTTCATCGCGGTCGGCGACCTCGAGATCAGGGCGAGCCTCCTGCTCGACCCGCTCTCGGCCGTGTTCTGCCTGCTCATCACCGGCGTCGGTTTCCTCATCCACGTCTACGCCGTCGGCTACATGGCCCACGACGAAGGACGCCGCAGATTCTTCGGCTACTTCAACCTGTTCGTCGCCGCGATGCTCATCCTCGTGCTCGGCGGCAACTACTTCATGACGTTCATCGGCTGGGAGGGCGTGGGCCTGGCCTCATACCTGCTCATCGCGTTCTGGCAGGTGAAACCCGCCGCCGCGACCGCCGGCAAGAAGGCGTTCCTGACCAACCGCGTCGCCGACGTCGGATTCCTTCTGGCCATGTTCCTCATGGTCGGTGCGGTCGGCAGCCTCGACTTCGCCGCCGTGTTCAATGGAGCGGCGGACCTGTCCGACGGCATGAGCCTCGCGATCGGCCTGCTCCTGCTCGCCGCCGCCTGCGGCAAGTCCGGCCAGTGGCCGTTCCAGACGTGGCTCCCCGACGCCATGGAGGGCCCCACGCCCGTCTCGGCGCTCATCCACGCCGCGACCATGGTCACCGCCGGGGTCTACCTCATCGCTCGCTCGCACGTCATCTTCGAGCTCAACTCGACCGTGCAGACCGCCGTCGTCTTCGTCGGCGCGCTCACACTCCTGTTCGGCGCGATCGTCGGCTGCGCCAAGGACGACATCAAACGCGTCCTCGCCTGGTCCACGGTCTCCCAGATCGGGTACATGTTCCTCGCCGTCGGCCTCGGCGGCGCCGCGTTCGCGCTCGGCATCATCCACCTGCTCGCCCACGGCTTCTTCAAGGCCGGGCTGTTCCTCGGCTCCGGCTCGGTCATGCACGCCATGAACGACCAGACCGACATCCGCCGCTTCGGCGGGCTGTGGCGCGTCATGCCGATCACCTACGCCACCTTCGCCGCCGGATGGCTCGCCATCATCGGCATCATCCCGTTCAGCGGCTACTTCACCAAGGACCCGATCATCGCCGCCGCGTTCGCCCGGCCCGGCTGGGAAGGCTGGGCAGCCGGAGGCGCCGCGCTCCTCGGCGCCGCGCTCACCGCGTTCTACATGACCCGGCTGTTCGTCCTCACCTTCCACGGCCCCAAGCGGTGGACCGACGACGTCCACCCGCACGAGAGCCCGGCGATCATGACCGGCCCGCTCATCCTGCTCGGCCTCGGCTCGCTCGTGGCCGGCGGCCTCATGGCCACGCCCGTCGTCGAATGGCTGATGCCGGTCTTCGGCGACCAGCCCGAACCGCACGGCCACCTGACGCACATGCAGGTCACCGTCGCGACCACCGCCGTGGTCGTCCTCGGGGCCGCCCTCGCCTGGATGCTGTTCAGGCGCGGCACCGACGAAGCACCGCGCGCCGCAGCCTGGCCGGTGCGCCTCGCCCGCGCCGACCTCGGCGGCGAGGTCGTCAACCGCGGCCTGTTCGAAGCGCCGGGCCGCTTCGCCGCCAACGCCTCGGTCGCGATCGACTCCCGCGGCGTCGACGGCGCCGTCAACGGCCTGTCCGCGGCGATCGGCGGCTCCTCGCGGCGCCTGCTCCAGCTCCAGACCGGCTTCGTCCGCTCCTACGCCCTGTCCATATTGTCCGGCGCCGTCATCGTGGTGGCCGCGCTCATGGTGGTGGTTTTCCAATGAACGAGCTCCCATTGCTGTCGGCCCTGGTAGCCGTGCCCCTGATCGGCGCGATCATCGTCGCCTCGGTGCGGCGCGAGCAGGCCGACGTAGCGAAATGGACGGCGTTGGGCTTCTCCGGCGCGGTCGCGGTCATCACCGCGGTCGTGGCGCTGAACTTCGACTACGGCTCAGGCGCCGCCTGGCTCCAGCTCACCGAGTCCTACACGTGGATCGGCGCTTGGGACCTCAACCTGTCCTGGGGCGTCGACGGGATCGCGCTCCTGCTGGTCGTCCTGACCGCCGGGCTCACCCCGATCGCGATCCTCGCCGCCTGGAGGGACCTCGACTCGGTCCAGCGCTCGGTGCCGACGTTCTTCGCGCTCATCCTCGCGCTCGAAGCGGCCATGCTGGCGACCTTCCTGGCCTCCAACGTGCTGCTGTTCTACTTCTTCTTCGAAGCGATGCTCGTGCCGATGTACTTCCTCATCGGCTCCTACGGCACCGGAACCCGCCGCCAGTACGCCGCCGTGAAATTCTTCCTGTACTCGCTGCTCGGCGGCCTGCTCATGCTCGTCGCCGTCATCGGCCTGTGGGTGACCAACGGCGGCGTGTTCGACTGGCAGACCCTCGTCGCCGCCGAGCCGATGGAAGCGGGAGGACTCCAGAACTGGCTGTTCCTCGGCTTCTTCATAGCCTTCGCGATCAAGGCGCCGTTCTTCCCGTTCCACACCTGGCTGCCCGACGCGGGCGGCGCCGCACCGGCCGCGATCGCCGCGCTCCTGGTCGGCGTCATGGACAAGATCGGCACGTTCGCGATCCTGCGCTACGCCATCCCGCTGTTCCCCGACGCGACGCAGACCTTCGCGCCGTGGATCATCGCGATGAGCGTCATCGGCGTCATCTACGCCGCACTCGTCGCCATCGGCCAGACCGACCTCAAACGCCTCGTCGCCTACACCTCGATCGCCCACTTCGGCTTCATCGGCGTCGGCATCTTCGCGTTCACCCAGTCCTCGGCGACCGGCGCGGTCCTCTACATGTTCAACCACGGCCTCGCGACCGGCCTGCTGTTCATCGTCGTCGGCATGCTCGCGCTGCGCCGCGGCTCCTCGTCCATCGCCGACTACGGGGGAGCGGGCAAGACGCTCCCGCTGCTCGCCGGCATCTTCCTGTTCGCCGGCCTCGCGTCGCTGTCTCTGCCCGGGACCGCGCCGTTCATCTCGGAGTTCCTCGTCCTGCTGGGCACCTTCTCGGTGAACGAACCGGTCGCGGTGGTCGCCACGCTCGGCATCATCCTCGCCGCCGCCTACGTCCTGTGGATGTACCAGCGGACCATGCAGGGCACCAGGAACCCCGAACTCGACGACGTGCCCGCCATGAAGCGCGACCTGACGCTGCGCGAGAAGGCACTCGTCGCGCCGCTGGTGATCGCGATCATCGGATTCGGGTTCTACCCGCAGCCGCTGATCGACACCATCGAACCGGCCGTGGGCAACACCCTCCAGTTCGTCCAAGACGCGCCCGTCGAAGCACCTGCCGCCGGAGAGACCAATGAGTGAGATGCAAATCGACTGGGCAGGCCTGTCGCCCATGATCATCGTCTTCGGGGCGGCCTTCCTCGGCCTCGCATTGGAGGCGGCCGTGCCCAAGCGGCGGCGCCTGCCGATCCAAGTGTCGCTGGCGGTCGCGGCCCTGGCCGCCGCGTTCATCGCCGTCGTGCTCAACAAGGGCAAGAGCGCCACCGCCTTCGCGCTCGGCGAGAGCGCCATCGGCTCGGTGTCCCTCGACGGGCCCGGACTGTTCCTCCAAGGGACCATCGCGATCCTCGCGCTCGTGGCCGTGCTGCTCCTCGCCGAGCAGCGCACCACCACCGGAGGCGACTTCGTCTCCGAGGCCGCCGTCGTCGCCGACTCTCGGGCCGACATCGCTCAACGGCGCGACCCCGGCGCCACCGAGGTCTTCCCGCTGGCGCTGTTCGCGATCGGCGGCATGATGATGTTCGTCGTCGCCGGCGACCTGCTCACCATGTTCGTCGCCCTGGAGATGCTCAGCCTCCCGCTGTACCTCCTGTGCGGGCTCGCCAAACGCCGCCGCCTCATCTCCCAGGAAGCGGCCCTCAAGTACTTCCTGCTGGGCGCCTTCTCCTCGGCGTTCTTCGTGTACGGAATGGCGATGCTCTACGGCTTCGCAGGCACCATCGACCTCGCCGGGATCAACGAGGCGGGCGTCAGCTCCAACGAGCCGAGAGTCCTGCTCTACATCGGCGTCGGCATGATCGCCGTCGCACTCCTGTTCAAGGCTGCCGCCGTCCCGTTCCACATGTGGACCCCCGACGTCTACACCGGAGCCCCGACCCCGGTGACGGCCCTCATGGCCGGCTGCGTCAAGGTCGCCGCCTTCGGCGGACTCCTGCGGGTCTTCAACGTCGGCCTGGAATCCTCGGCGTGGGACTGGCACGCGATCCTCATGATCATCGCGATCGCCACGATGCTCGGCGGCGCGATCTTCGCGGTCACGCAGCGGAACATCAAGCGCCTGCTGGCCTACAGCTCCATCGCCAACGCCGGGTACCTGCTCATCGGCGTGATCGCCCTCGGCGACGCCGTCGGCCAGACCATGTTCTATCTGGCCGCATACGGCTTCACCGTGATCGCCGCATTCGCCGTCGTCAGCCTCGTGCGCGACGGCGACGACGAGGCCACCGACCTGTCGCGCTGGGCCGGACTGGGCAAGAACTCGCCGGGCACGGCCGGGATCTTCACGGTGCTCATGCTGGCGCTGGCGGGGATCCCGTTCACCAGCGGCTTCACCGCGAAGTTCAGCCTGTTCAGCGCGGGCCTCGAAGCCGGCGAGGTGGGCCTGGTCGTGGTCGGCGTCGTCTCCTCGGCGATCCTGGCGTTCCCGTACCTGCGCGTCGTGGTCCTCCTGTGGCTCAACGAGCCCGCACCGGATGCCCCGACGGTGAACCTGCCGAGCCCGATGGCCGGCACGGTCGTCGCCGCCGGAGTGATGGCCACGGTCGTTCTTGGAGTGGCCCCCGGCTACCTGCTCGACATCGTCGACAAGGCCAGCATCTTCCTAGGCAGCTGACAAAGCGTCTCCAAGCCGCGGGGAGCCAAGGGCTCCCCGCGGCTTTGCGCTGTCTCCTCAGCCGTCGCAGTCGCGTTGGCAGTCGAACCAGACGCGGGTGGCGGCTTGCTTGAGTTTGAGTGTGTTGTCGTCTTCGAGTGTCCAGGTTTGGTGTTTGGGATTGCAGATCCACAGGTCGGGTTCGCCGGTGATGAGGCCGGTCATGTAGCCGATGAGGTCGGGTTCGGTGTCGTTGAGGGTGACCCAAAGGCGTGGGGCGTCGGTGTGGGTGCCGAAGGCGATCTGTCGTCCGGCGATGGTGGTTTCGCCGAGGATGGTCATGCGTTCGGGGTCGATGGTGTGCGCCGTGGCGGCGGGGATCGGGAGCGTGTTCAATGCCCGTTGGTAGCGGGCGCGGATCTGATGCGGGGCGTAGCGCGAGAGGCTCATGCGGCGCCACCGCCGCTGACCGTCTGGGCCTGGGGACGGCCTGTGATGCCCGTTGGCAGCGGTATGACGAGG
>NZ_JAKZEW010000054.1:20698-20803 GCF_022548875.1 Glycomyces sp. L485
TCGGAAGGTTTCTGACGGGTTCGGGCTCGGCTTGCGTCCGGTCCTCAGGGCCGATGGCCTTGATGGGATGGTCCACTCGTCCCACGGCGAGGCCGGACGTGGAGC
>NZ_JAKZEW010000116.1 GCF_022548875.1 Glycomyces sp. L485
CTCGCTCCGCTCCGACCCGTTCGCTCCCGCCATCACACACCTCCTCAACTAGCCTTCTTCGAACAATCTCTCTGTTTCCGATTGTTCGTCCTATACTTCAATGATACGGGCCTGACCAGCAGAAATCATCACCCGACAGGGGGAGAAACCCCTCATGTTCGGGCCCCGGACCGCCTGCCGCGCAACACAACACGAGCAAAACTCACCCACCAAGGCCACCCCACGCGCACCCGACCCCCGCACCGCACCCCGGGAAAGCCCGCCACCTCTTCGACGCTCCTATGGTTGTCAAGTGGTTG
>NZ_JAKZEW010000007.1:0-118 GCF_022548875.1 Glycomyces sp. L485
TGTGGATGACCTTCGACTTCTCGCTCCGCTCCGACCCGTTCACTCCCGCCATCACACACCCCCTCAACCAAGCTTCCTCGAACAATCTCCCTGATTCCGACTGTTCGTCCTATACTTC
>NZ_JAKZEW010000007.1:281-31307 GCF_022548875.1 Glycomyces sp. L485
CCTCATATTCGGGCCCCGGACCGCCTGCCGCGCAACACAACACGAGCAAAACTCACCCGCCAAGGACACCCCGCCCGGCACGCACCCGACCCCCGCAGCGCACCCCGGAAAGCCGTCCACCTCTCCGTCGCCGCCGCCCTTGGCGCACAACAACCATCCACGTGAGAGTGGCCGCCAGCGCCCAAGGGCCATTTCCGGCCTCCCCACGCGCGCCACCAGCCAGGGGGGACGGCGAATCGGGGCTACTCAGGACTTGGGGCGGATCGGCAGCGGGTTCGGCGGTTCGACCCGCATGTCGTTGACCACCATGTCCGCCGGTGCGTCCAGCACATCGGCGACGACCTTAGCGATCGTCTCCACGCTCGTCGCCCGCTCGGGGTCGTAGTCCGAGCCCATCTGCTCGCGGACGCTGCGCTGCATGTCAGTATCGAAATGCGACGGGTACAGGCTGGTCACCCGCAAACCTGCGCCCCGCTCCTCACCGCGCAAGGCGTCGGCGAGGGCCTTCAGGCCGTGCTTGCTCGCCCCGTACGAGCTCCAGCCCGGACCGGAGTTGAGCCCGGCGCCGGAGTTGACGAACACGATGTGCCCGTCGGAGGCCCGCAGCGCCGGCAGCAGCGCTCGCGTCAGCTCCGCGGGGGCGATCAGATTCACCGCGAGGGTCCGCTGCCAAGCCTCCAGGCTCTGGCCGCTCACCGGTGCGACTTCCGCGATTCCAGCATTGTGGACGAGCGCGTCGAGTTCTTCGATGCCCGCCTCGGCGACCGCGTCCTCGATCGTCTCCGGTCGCGACAGGTCGATCACGAGCCGCCTCTCGCACGGCACCCCTACGAGAGCGGCTTCGCTGCGGGCGTGTGCGATGACGGTGTCCCCGCGTGCGCTGAACCGCTCGGCCAGGGTTCGCCCGAGCCCGCGGCCGGCTCCGGTCACCAGAATCGTCTTCGGCATGCGACCACATTAGTCGGGACGGCCGTCTCTCCTCGTGCCGGCGAGCGGGTGCGTGCGGGCGGTAACGTATGGGGCATGATGGCCAGGACTTCCGGGGCGCGCAAGGCCGCCCGCAAGCGGACCGCGAGTTCCGCGCGGCGGTCCGGCGTCTCCAAGAAACCGGCGAAGAAGGCGGCCAAGAAAGCGGTCAGGAAGACCGCGAAGGCGACCCCGGCTCAGCGCGGCAAGTCGACTGCGGCGCGTCAGGCCGCCAAGAAGCGTCGCGCCGACGCGATCCCCGGCCCGGTCGAGGCCGTCGGGCTGGGCCTGAGAGGACTGTGGATCGGCACCGCCCGCGCCACCGGCTGGATGGCGCGATCCGTCGGCAAGGAGGCCGCCACGGCCCGCGAGATCGACCCCGCCCACCGGCGCGACGGCCTGGGGCTGATGCTCATCGCCGTCGCGATCGTGCTCGCCTGCGCGGTGTGGTTCGACGTGGCGGGCCCGATCGGGGAGCACTTCGCGTTCGGCCTCGACTGGGCTTTGGGTCTTGCGACCCGTGCGCTGCCTGTCCTGCTCGTGTTGTGGGGCCTGCGCGTCATGCGAAAGGAGCCGCCCGAGGACGCCCACGGCCGCGGCCTGGTCGGCTGGACGGCGATCTGGCTGTCGAGCCTCGGCTTGCTGCACCTGATCTCGGGGCTCCCGAACGACATGGGCGAGCGAATGGTCGCGGGCGGCCAGATCGGTTGGATCGTCGGCGGCGGGCTCGCGCTCGGCGTCTCGGCCTATGTGGCCTTCCCACTGCTGGTCCTGCTGCTGCTCTTCGGCGTCCTGGTGGTGACGGCGACGCCGCTGAACGAGGTCCCTGGCAAGATCGTCGGACTCTGGGAGCTCGCCACCGGCAAGGTGGAGTCGTATGAGGGCGAAGACGAGGACGGCGACGCGGGGAAGCGCGCGCGGCGAACCAGCGAGGCGGCCAAGCGCCTCAAGGAGGAGGAGGCCCGCAACGTCCACCGCGCCACCACCGTCCTGCCGCGCCTGGCGCCCGAGGAAGTCCCCGAACTGAGCTCCGACGCGCCCGCGGACCACAAGTCCGCTCCGGCCGAACCTGAACCGAAGCCTGAGCCGCCGAAGCACACCTCCCCGCCCAAGCGCGTCGAGCAGCCGACCCTCTCGGAGGGATCGGCTGCGATGGACGGCGACTACCGGCGCCCGCCGCTGAAGCTGCTCAAGGCCGGTGCGACCGCGAAGAAGCGCTCGAAGGCCAACGACACCGTGATCGCGGCCCTCCAGGAGGTCTTCGAGCAGTTCAACGTCGATGCCGCCGTCACCGGCTTCACCCGCGGGCCCACCGTCACCCGCTACGAGATCGAGCTCGGCCCGGCCGTGAAGGTCGAGCGGATCATCCAGCTGTCCAAGAACATCGCATACGCGGTCAAGAGCTCCGACATTCGCATCATCAACCCGATCCCGGGCAAGAGCGCGGTGGGCGTGGAGATCCCGAACACCGACCGCGAGGACGTGGCCCTCGGTGACGTCCTACGCTCCCAGGTCGCGCTGTCGGACGACCACCCGATGATCGTGGCGCTCGGCAAGGACATCGAGGGCGGGTTCATCCTGACGAACCTCACCAAGACCCCGCACATGCTCATCGCCGGCGCCACCGGAAGCGGTAAGTCCTCATGTATCAACGCCCTGCTCACCTCGCTGCTCATGAGGGCGACGCCTGAGCAGGTGCGCCTGCTGCTCATCGACCCCAAACGAGTCGAACTGACCAACTACGAAGGCATCCCGCACCTGGTCCACCCGATCGTGACCCACCCGAAGAAGGCCTCGGACGCGCTCCAGTGGGTGGTCAAGGAGATGGACATGCGCTACGAGGACCTCGCGAAGGCCGGCGTGCGGCACATCGACGACTTCAACCGGAAGGTCCGATCCGGAGAGATCAAGGCCGAGCCCGGATCGGACCGCGAGATCCGGCCGCACCCGTACCTGCTGGTGATCGTCGACGAGCTGGCCGACCTCATGATGGTCGCCGCCAGGGACGTCGAGGACGCGGTCGTGCGCATCACCCAGCTCGCACGGGCCGCCGGCATCCACCTGGTGCTCGCCACGCAGCGGCCCTCGGTGGACGTCGTCACCGGCCTGATAAAGGCGAACGTGCCCTCGCGGCTCGCGTTCTCGACCTCCTCCCTGGCCGACTCGCGGGTCATCCTCGACCAGCCCGGCGCCGAGAAGCTCGTGGGCCGCGGCGACGGGCTATTCCTCCCCATGGGCGCCTCGAAGCCCGAGCGCATCCAGGGCGCCTGGGTGAGCGACGACGAGATCGAGGCGGCCGTGGAGCACTCGCGCGCTCAGATGGAGCCGCAGTACCTCGAAGAGGTCACCGCCCCTCCGGGCGCGAAGAAGGAGATCGACGCCGAGATCGGCGACGACCTCGACTTGCTGTGCCGGGCGGTCGAGCAGGTGGTGACCACCCAGTTCGGCTCGACGTCGATGCTCCAGCGGAAGCTCCGGGTCGGCTTCGCCAAGGCCGGACGCCTCATGGACCTCATGGAGACGCGCGGTGTCGTCGGGCCCTCTGAGGGCACCAAGGCCCGCGACGTCCTCGTCAAACCCGAGGACCTCGACGGAGTCATCGCCTCGATCCGCGCCGATTTACGGCCCCTCGCCGAGGTGGGGAAGGCTAGGAGAAGTCGACCGTCAGCTTGTGGGTCTCCTCGCCTGAGATCGGCATGCTCACGCCCTCGGACGGCCACTCGATCGGGCCCTCGGGGGCGAATTCGAGATCGAACTCCAGAGCGTCGGCGGCGATGTCGTAGGTCAGGTCGTAGTACCGCAGCTCACCGTCGTCGCCCCAGTCGTCGGTGTCGTAGTCGACGTTCGACGCCTTCAGCTCGCCGTCGGGCCCGGAGACCTTCAGCGTCTTCTCGGGGTCGATGTCCCAGACCAGGTCGTTGCCGGAGCGGCCCCACACGAAGCTGATCGACAGGACCGCCCGGTCGAGCTCGGCGACCCATCCCTCGCCGGGGGAGTACACCGATCGGGTGGCGACGAAGTTGGTGCTGTAGGGCCAGTCGTTGACCGAGTACTCGTAATTACCGCTCACGGTGTACGCATCGACCGAGTTCTCGACGTACTCGGTGGTCACCTCGGTGCGCGAGCCGTAGTACAGGCCCTGGACGAGGTCGGAGCGGGTGCGGGCCCGCAGGTCGATCGACTGGGTGCGCTCGGAGTCGGTGACCGTCAGCGAGATCGGGGCGTCCGTCTCCGCGACTGCGAAGTAGGCCGAGCCCGGGGCGGGGACCTCGCCCTCGAAGGACCACTCCTCTTCACCGACGGCGAGCACCGCCTCCAACTCGGTCTGCGAATCGGCCTCGTAGAGGCCCTCGGCGCCCGTCTCGGGGGCGAACTGCACCATCATGAACTCGTGGCCCTCGGCGGGCGGATACAGGTTCACGTCCTCGCCGAAGAGGTACTCGAGCTGGAAGGCCTCGGGGATCTCGGCGAACGAGGCCACGCATTCGACGCGGACCGCGAAGTGCGCTCCGATGAGCGTGCCCTCCTCGTCGGCCAAGCGCGAATCGTCGCCCTCGGGGCACATCGAGACGGGGATGTCGTCGGCGGAGATCGTGTATCCGGTGCGGGTGTTCAGCGCGCCGGTCGGCGCCTCGCCGCAGGCGCTCAGGCCGAGCGTGGTGAGGGCCGCCAGCGCCACGGCGCAGGTGCGCCGGAGGGTGTTCGGGCGGGCAGGGGCGATGCCGATGGGGGACATGGGGCAAGCCTAGGACACCGTCGCCATCGGTGACGAGCCATCGTACGGCAGGGTGGGCCACCGCGCGGAATCTTCGCCACTATTCCGGCATTTCGGGCTCGAGTCGGAGAGGTCTGCCACTTTACCGGGTGGTTTCGCTGTGGCCCCCGCCGCCGCCCGAGCGAAAGCGCTGCCCCGGTAGGTACGCTTTTCTGGTGTCTTCAGCTCAACCGGCGGCCAAGAGCGTCGCGGTACTCACGCTCGGCTGCGCCCGCAACGAGACCGACTCCGAAGAACTGGCCGCCCGACTTGCGGCCGGCGGCTGGCGCATAACCGACGACGGCGAGAATGCCGACGTGGTCATGGTCAACACCTGCGGGTTCATCGAACAGGCCAAGACCGAGTCCATCGACGTGCTGCTCGACGCCTCGAACACGGGCGCGAAGGTCGTCGCCACCGGGTGCATGGCCGAGCGCTACGGCAACGAGCTCGCCGAGAGCCTCCCCGAAGCCGACGCCGTGCTCGGCTTCGACCACTACCCCGACATGGCCGCCCGACTCGACGACATCCTCGCCGGACGCGAGGTTCAGTCGCACCAGCCCACCGACCGGCGCAAGCTCCTCCCGCTCGCCCCCGCCTCCCGGCAGGGCACCGCCGCGGTCGTGCCTGGTCACTCCCGCGCCGAGCAGGCCAGCGAGGCCGCCGACGTCGACGGGGCGCCCGCCCACCTGACCGTGCTCCGCCACCGGCTCTCCGAAGGGCCCGTCGCGAACCTCAAGCTCGCCTCCGGCTGCGATCGGCGCTGCACGTTCTGCGCCATCCCCTCGTTCCGAGGCTCGTTCGTCTCCCGGACCCCCGAGGAGATCCTCGCCGAGGCCGCCTGGCTCGCCTCCGACGGTGTCAAGGAACTCAACCTCGTCTCCGAGAACACGACCTCCTACGGCAAGGACCTCGCCGACCCGGCCGCCTTGGAGCACCTCCTCGAAGGCCTCGCGGCGATCGACGGCATCGAGTGGATCCGCCTGTCCTACCTTCAGCCCGCCGAGCTCCGGCCGGGCCTGATCGAGGCCATGTGCCGGATCGACAAGGTCGTCCCGTACTTCGACCTGTCCTTCCAGCATTCCGCCGCCGAGGTGCTCAGGCGCATGCGCCGCTTCGGCTCCACCGAGTCGTTCCTCGCCCTGCTCGAGCAGATCCGCGAGCGAGAACCGCGGGCCGGCGCCCGCACCAACGTCATCGTCGGGTTCCCGGGCGAGACCGAGGAGAACGTCGAGGAGCTCATGGGCTTCCTCTCCGAAGCGCGGCTCGACTCCACCGGCGTGTTCGCCTACTCAGACGAGGACGGCACCGAGGCCGTCGCGCTCGACGGGCACGTCGAGGAGGACGTCATAGCCGACCGCCTCACCCGCGTCTCGATGCTCGTCGACGAACTCGTCAGCCAGCGCGCCGCCGACCGCGTCGGCGAGGTCATGTCCGTCCTGGTCGAATCGGTCGAGGACGACGGAGTGGACGGCCGGGGCGCCCACCAGGCCCCCGAGGTCGACGGTTCGATCGCGCTGGTCGGCGAGGTCGACGGCCTCGAAGTCGGCGATTTCGTGACGGCGAAGGTCGTCGACTCCCACGGTGTCGACCTGGTCGCCGAGGTCGTGGAGGAGTCCTGGTGAAGTCTGAGCCGCGCCCGGTGTCGCCGTGGAACATCGCCAACGTCGTGACGGTGGCCCGGATCTTCCTCGTACCCCTGTTCGCGGTGTTCGTCATCGTCTCCGGCATGGAGCACTCGGGTTGGCGGATGCTGGCGTGCGCCCTGTTCGTGTTCATCTCGGCGACGGACTTCGTCGACGGCTGGCTGGCGCGTTCGCGCGGCCTGGTGACCGAGTTCGGGAAGCTCGCCGACCCGATCGCCGACAAGGCCCTCATCGGAACCGCGTTGGTGCTGCTCAGCTTCTACGACGCTCTGCCGTGGTGGGTCACCATTGTGATCCTCTTGCGCGAGTTGGGCATCACCGCCCTGCGCATGGCCGTCCTCAGGCACGCGGTGATCGCGGCCGGGCGCGGCGGGAAGCTCAAGACGGTGCTCCAGATCGTGGCCGTGGCCTGGTACCTGTGGCCGTGGCCCGAGCCGCTCGACCTCGTGGGCCCGGTCCTGATGGGGGCGGCGGTCCTCCTGACCGTCGCCACGGGAATTGATTACCTCTGGAAAGCCTTTGAATTGAGGAAGAGCGAGCCGGGCGGAACGCGCTAGGCTTGCAAGACCCACATAATCTGGACCAAGTGACGGCTCCCGAGCTTCGCGGAGGCGGGGAGAGCGGTAGCGGCGTGGAGGAGAGTTCGATGGTGTTGTTGCGGGAACTTCTGGGAGAGACCCTGCGTCGGCGCCGCCGCGCCCAGAAGCGGACGCTTCGCGACGTCTCCAAGCAGGCCAACGTCAGTCTCGGATATCTCTCGGAGATCGAGCGGGGCCACAAGGAACCGTCGAGCGAGCTGCTCGCTTCGGTGTGCGGGGCACTGCAAGTGCGTCTCAGCGAGGTTCTGGCCGAGGTGTCCCTCGAGGTCGCGGCCCACGAGAAGCAAGACGACGCGACGACGTCCCAGGGGCGTTCGGTCGCGGTCCTGCCGCTGCCGCGCGAGGTGGAGAGCGCCGAGGAGCAGCCTCGCCGGCGCCGTCACGCGCTGCCGACCTCGCCCACTTCCATCTCCCAGGTGCGCACTCGTCACCGTCGTGGCGAGGTGACCGATTCGGTCGTCCGCGCGGCTGCCTGAACGCGACCGATGATGTAGTTTTGGCGATTGAGGCGTCACCCTGTCGCACATAGTTGGCGGGGGTGTCCGACACTATAGAGAAGTCGGCGTTGCAGACATCACCGAAGGGACCCCGATAATGGCCAATCCGTTCGTCAAGGGCTGGAAATACATGATGGCGCTGTTCGGCGCGAAGATCGACGAGCACGCCGACCCCAAGATCCAGATCCAGCAGGCGATCGAGGAAGCGCAGAAGCAGCACCAGGTGCTGGTTGGGCAGGCCGCCTCGGTGATCGGGAATCAGCGCCAGCTGGAGATGAAGTTGAACCGCCAGATGGCCGAAGTGGAGCGGTTGCAGGCGCAGGCGCGGCAGGCGCTGGTGCTGGCGGACAAGGCGCGCGCGGACGGCAACGAGGCGAAGGCCCAGGAGTTCGAGTCCACCGCAGAGGTTCTCGCCGGTCAGCTGGTCTCCACCGAACAGTCCCTTGAGGACATGAAGACGATGCACGACCAGGCGCTCAACGCCGCCGACCAAGCCAAGAAGGCCGTTGAGAACAACCAGATGGTCCTCCAGCAGAAGCTCCAGGAACGCACCAAGCTGCTCGGCCAGCTGGAGCAGGCCAAGATGCAGGAGACCATCGCATCGTCCCTGGAGTCGATGTCGCAGACCGCCGCGCCGGGCAGCGTGCCGAACTTCGACGAGATCCGCGACAAGATCGAGGGTCGCTACTCCAACGCCATGGGCCGCGCCGAACTGGCGGGCAACTCGGTCGAAGGCCGCCTCCTGGAGGTCAACCGCGCCACGCGTGACATGGCCGGCGCCTCCCGTCTGGACCAGATCAGGGCCTCCCTCGAAGGCGATCAGCTCTCCGGAGCCGACAAGTCCGCCCCGGCCGTCAAGTCGAAGGAGTCGGTCACGAACGACCGCCTCGCCGACATCCGCGCCAGCCTGAGTGAGGACGAGGGCACGGCCGAGGCCGACTCCGCCAAGAACTAGGAAAAGGAACCCCGTGGACGCCAAAGCCCGCAAACGCGCCGAACGGCGCTTGCGGGCTCGGCTGTCGTCGGCCAAATTCTGGACGTCGGTCTCGGGTGCCACGGTCGCCGGGGCCGCGTTCTTCGTCCCCTATGGCGGCGTCGTCGGATCGGACGGGATCTGGGTCGTCGCCGCAGGCTTCTCCACCGCGCTGGCGGTGGTGCGCGCGCTCGACTACCGGCGCCTCGCCCGAGCCATGCCCGCCGAGCGCGACTCTCTCGAACTTCACGGCCCGTCCGGGCTACGGCAGGAGGCCCGCGGGTTCTTCGGAGAGGCCGCCGACGCGCTGCGCCGCGGCCGGATGCGCTCGCAGTTCCGTCGCAGCGCCGCCCTCGGCCCCTACCAGCGCCTTGAGCGTGCCAGCGTCACCGCCGAGCAGCTTGCGCAGCGCCTCGAGGGCAACCCCGAGGCTGCTGACGCCCTCGCCGGGGCGGCGAAGGCCGGGCCGGAGCTGTTCCGGCTGGCGCTGACGATCCGGGACGTCGAGCAGGCGGTCAAGATCGCCTCGGGCCCCAGGCAGGCCGCGCTCAGGGCGGACCGCGACCGCCTCGTGGAGCGGCTGGAGGCCGGGGTGAGCGCCTATGAGGACATGGTCGCCGCGGCGGGGGAGTGCCTGGCAGGCTCGGTCGGGCTCCGCGAAGCCCTCGCTCAGCATTCGGACGAGACTCTGGAGACCCTCACCGATGCCGCGGATCGGCTCCGGGCCGCCGGCGACGCGGCCAGCGAGATCCGAGGCAGGATCCAACTCCAAGAACGTGAAATATCCTAATTTGATCTAATTCAGGTGTGAAAGCTCTATTCTTGCGATCCGCCGCCCTCACGGTCGGCCTTGTCCTGATGACGGCCTCGCCCGTCGGCGCCGTCGCGCTCCCCGACGAACCGTTTCTCATGTATGTCAAGGACCATCCCGATCTGTCCATGGCCTGGACCGACGACGGGGCACGGCTGACAGCCGAAGGCGAGCACTGGACGTTCAAGTCCGTCGAGCCCGGCCAGTCGGTCGAGCCCGGCCAGTCCGTCGAGCCCGGCGAGGCTCCCGAGCCCGTCGAGGTGCTCGAGCTGCTCGAGCCCGTCGAATCGGTCGACCCGACCGCGTCCTTCCGGTACGCCGGCGACCACCTGATCGTCCGCGAGGCCGACGGGCAGTGCCTCGGTGCGACTCCGATGGCTGCCGGCGGCACGACCGCTCCGGTCGAGCTCGTCGACTGCGCCGTCGCCACCCGGTGGTCGGCGGTCTTCGACGAGCGACAGTCCCACCAGGACTGGCGGTTCATCACACCTGATGGCTACTACCTCGGACTCGACCGGCTGACCGAGGCGCTCGGCACCGAGGTCCTCGTCAAGGAGGTGCCCAGCAGTCTCCACAACCAGGAGTGGCTGCTGGCTTCCATCCCCGAGCAGGCGGTGTCGCCGCCTGCGGACCCGGCACCGCGGGCCGACCCCGTCGCGCAGCCGAGGCTCCCGCAGACCGGAATCGGCATCGCGGTCGTCGCCGCCGCCGGGATCGCCGCCGTCGCGGCAGGCGCGGTGTTGACCCTGTGGTGGCGCCGCCGGGTGATACGCACCCAGTGGTGACACGCCACGTCCCACATGGCGGGAATTGCTGGCTCGGGATGAAGACCGGTGGCATACTTCCAACCGTGACCTTCCAGCTCATTATTAGCTGCGGGCGCCTGGCGGAGCACCGGCACTAGATGCCGTCGTCGAGCGCCAGACCTCCTGCGTCCGCAGGGGGTCTTTTTCGTTGGGGCCAAGTGATCGTTCAGGCCGGCCCCGCCGCGGCAGAATCAGAACCTGAAACACTCTGGAGCACAACGTGACGCAACCACACACCGTCGAAGAGTTCCAAGTCTTCGACACCACGCTCCGCGACGGCGCGCAGATGGAGGGCCTCCGATATTCGGTCGCCGACAAGCTGGCCGTCGCCGAGCTCCTCGACGAGCTCGGCGTCGACTACATCGAAGGCGGCTGGCCGGGGGCGCTCCCCTCCGACACCGAGTTCTTCGCCCGCGCCGCCGAAGAGGTCAACTTCAAGCACGCCAAGCTCGTCGCATTCGGCATGACCCGCCGCGCCGGCACCACCGCCGACGCCGATCCGGGCTTCCAGGCCCTCCTCGACTCGCGCGCCCCCGCCCTGTGCCTGGTCGCCAAGTCCGACATGCGGCATGTCGAGCAGGCCCTGCGCACCACCCCCGAGGAGAACCTCGCGATGATCGCCGACTCCGTCCGCGCCGGACGCGAGGCCGGGCGCGAGACGTTCATCGACTGCGAACACTTCTTCGACGGCTTCCGACACGACCCCGACTACGCGACCCTGGTGGTGCGCACCGCCCTCGAAGCGGGTGCCGAAGCGGTCGTCCTGTGCGACACCAACGGCGGCTCCATCCCGTCCGACATCACCGCCGCCGTCACCGACCTGCGCTCCCGGCTCGAAGCCGTGCTACCGGCCGAGCGCGTCCGACTCGGCATGCACGCCCAGAACGACACCGGCTGCGCCGTCGCCAACACCCTCGCGGCCGTCGAAGCCGGTGTCATGCACGTCCAGGGCACCGCGAACGGCTACGGCGAGCGCCCCGGCAACGCCAACCTGTTCACCGTCATCGCCAACCTGGACACCAAGCTCGGCATGAGGATCCTCCCCGACGGCTGCCTGGAGAAGCTGACCCGGATCTCGCACGCCATCGCCGAGATCGCGAACATGACCCCCGACGAGCACGCCCCTTACACCGGGCACGCCGCCTTCGCGCACAAGGCCGGCATCCACGCCTCCGCGATCAAGGCCGACCCGACGCTGTACAACCACATCGAGCCCGAGGTAGTCGGCAACGACATGCGCATCCTCGTCACCGAGATGGCCGGCCGCGCCTCCGTGGAGCTCAAGAGCCGCGAGATCGGCGTCGACCTCTCCGGCGACAAGGAGACTCTCGACCGGATCACCAAACGCGTCAAGGAACTGGAAGCGAAGGGTTGGTCGTTCGAGGCCGCCGACGCCTCTTTCGAGCTGCTGGTCCGCGACGAGGTCTCCGGCGGTCTGCCCAGGCCGTTCACGCTCGACACCTACCGCGTCATCGTCGATCACGACCCCGAGGGGGCCACGGTCGCCGAGGCCACCGTCCGCCTCGACGTCGACGGCGAGCGCGTCATCGCCACCGCCCAGGGGAACGGCCCGGTCAACGCCCTCGACGCGGCGCTCCGCAGCGCCCTCGCCGCCCGGCACCCGCGATTGGCCGAGCTCGGCCTGTCCGACTTCAAAGTCCGCATCCTCGCCGGCTCGACCGGCACCGACGCGGTCACGCGCGTCCTGGTCACCATGGGCGACGGCGAGTCCGAGTGGACGACCGTGGGGGTTGCGCCCAACCTCATCGAGGCCTCGTGGAACGCCCTCGCCGAAGGCCTGGCCTACGGGCTCAACCGCCAGTAGCGCAAGCGAAAAGCGGCCCCCGCACCACAAGCGCGGGGGCCGCTTCTCGCTTGGAGTCCTCAGTCGAAGACGGCCAGGCGCTTCTGCACCGTCTCCCCGCCGCCGAACGTGGTGAACGTGCCGCCCACGGCGATGTTCGAGCCACTGGGGTGGGTCTTGAGGTCCCACACCCCGATGACGCCGTTCGCGCCCGGGTTCCACGGCAGCAGGCTCCCGTCGCGGTCGACCGCCAGGATCTTGCCCTGGTCGGCCAGGACGCCGTCGACGCACTCACCGCTGGGGCCGGACCTGTTCGTGACGCAGGCCCGGTCGAAGTGGCCGCCGGCGATGACCGTGTCGCCCCAGGCCGTGACGGCCTGCACACCGCCGTCGACGCCCTGGTACCACAGAGACTCGCCGGTGGTGTCGAACGCGCGGAGCTCGCCTCCTCGGCCGTCCAGGGCGGCGTAGACGCGGTCGCCGTCAACGTCGATCTGCCGGGTGAGGACGTACACGATCGCCTGGAAGCTCCGGTCGAGCGCCCCTGTGGACGGGTCGAACGCCGCGAGCTTTCCGAACTTCTTGTCGTCCTCCGCGTAGGAGAAGCCGCCTGAGGCGTACAGGCGCCCGTGCCCGGATTCGAGATCGCGCACCGCGCCTTGCTGGACGATCGGTGCGAACGAGTCGATCGGAGCCGCGTCGGCGGCGCTCACGGCGGCCAGCTTCGGCTGATGATGGCCCCCGACCGAGGCGAAACGCCCGCCAAGATAGACCCGGTCGCCCTCCGGCTCGACGGCGAACACCGTCGCCGACGGGTTCGGCCGCCAGGCGGTGTCGAGCAGGCCGGTGGCGAGATCGAACCTGGCGAGGCGCGGCATCGAGACGTCGTCCACGTGCTTGAACCGCCCGGAGACGTAGAGGTAGCCGTCGTCGGCGACCACGTCGTACACCTGCCCGTCCAGGACCGGCGCGAACGGCAGCAGCTCGCCGCTGGCGGAGTCGACGGCCGCCAGGTAGTGGCGGCGCGAGAAGGACCCGTCGACGTCGCGGGCGCGCGTGAACTTCCCGCCCGCGTAGACGACGTCGCCGTCGTAGGCGACCTTGCGGACGTCGTCGTTGAACCAAGCGGTGTCCCGCGGAAGGTCGGAGTCGACCGCGCCTGCCGGAACCTGGGTGACGAGCACCAGGGCGAACAGTGCGAAGAGCGTGATCAATCGGCGCATCCCGGCAGTGTCGCACGGTGATCGGACGCGGCAGCGGATTCGACTCGGCGCGTCCGTCGCCAGTATGCGAACGCCCGGGCTGGTCTCGGCGTACTAGAGTTGAGGGCGTGACTTCCTACAAGACCGATCGTGCCCGCGCTGCGGCCTACGCCGCCGATTCGGCGGTGTACTCGCGGCGTCGATTCGGCTCGGGCCTGCTCATCGGCCTCGTGATCCACCTGCTCTTCGCATTCGTGCTCGGGTTCGTGCTGGTCGACAACGTCGGCACCTCCATCGCCGTGCGGCTCGGCGCCACGGCGATCTCCTGTCTCATCGCCACCCCGCTCGTGTTCGCGCTCGGCTTCGCGATCGGCCTTTCGGGGAAGCTCCGCCGGCTCGGCATGGGCATCGTGGTCGGCGCGATCATCGGCACCGTGATCGTTGTGGTCCCGTTCCTGCTGATCGGATAGTGAGTTCACCTCTGCCGCGCTGCGAACTAAGCTGAGGCCGAAAGCTTCGAATCAGTCTTAGAGAGGGGCGCAGAGTGCGCATCGCACGGATCGCTCACCCCACCGGCATGTCGTTCGCGATACTCGAAGGGGAGGGCTCCGGCGCGACCGCGTCGGAGATCGACGGCCACCCGTTCGCGCAACTCAAGATGACCGGCCAGCGGTGGGCGCTGGAGGACGTGCGCCTGCTCGCCCCCATCCTGCCGTCCAAGGTGGTGTGCGTGGGCCGCAACTACGCCGAGCACGCCGCCGAGCTCGGCCACGAGGTCCCGGCCGAGCCGCTCATCTTCATCAAGCCGTCCACCTCGGTCATCGGTCCCGGCGAGGCCATCCGGCTCCCGGCCGTGTCCGACCAGGTCGAGCACGAGGCCGAACTGGCGGTCGTCATCGGCCTGCCCGGCGCCCGCGGCGCCGACAAGGAGTCCGCAGCAGCCTCCATCTTCGGCTACACCTGCGCCAACGACGTCACCGCCCGCGACCTCCAGCGCAAGGACGTCCAGTTCACACGTGCGAAGGGCTTCGACTCGTTCTGCCCGATCGGGCCCTGGATCGAGACCGACGCCGACGTCGCCGCCACCGACATCCGCTGCGAGGTCGGCGACGAGGTTCGCCAGCTCGGTTCGACCAAGGACATGGTGTTCGACCCGGCGACACTCGTGTCCTACATATCGCAGGTGATGACGCTGCTTCCCGGCGACGTGGTCCTCACCGGCACCCCGGCGGGCGTCGGCCCGCTCCAAGGCGGCGACACCGTCTCCGTATCCATCGCCGGTCTCGGCACGCTGACGAACAAGGTGGTCACCAGTGAGTAACGTCCGCACCCGCTTCTGCCCCAGCCCCACCGGTCTGCCGCACGTCGGCCTGGTGCGCACCTGCCTGTTCTCGTGGGGCTACGCCCGCGCCAAGGGCGGCGAGTTCGTCTTCCGCATCGAGGACACCGACGCCGCGCGCGACACCGAGGAGTCCTACGAGCAGCTCGTCGAGGCGCTCTCGTGGCTGGGAATGACCTGGGACGAGGGCCCCGACATCGGGGGGCCGCACGCGCCCTACCGGCAGTCGCAGCGCTCGGACGTCTACGCCGACGTCGTCAAGCGACTGGTCGAGGGCGGCTACGCCTACGAGGCGTTCTCCACGAACGAGGAGGTCGAGGCCCGCCACCGCGCCGCCGGGCGCGACCCCAAGCTCGGTTACGACAACTTCGACCGGACCCTGACCGAGGAGCAGAAGCAGGCCTTCCGCGCCGAGGGCCGCAAGCCCGTGTACCGGATGCGCATGCCCGATGAGGACATCACGTTCGTCGACGCCGTCCGCGGCGAGGTCACCACGCCCGCCGGAACGGTGCCCGACTATGTGATCGCCCGCGCCGACGGCTCACCCCTGTACACGCTGACGAACCCGGTCGACGACGCGCTCATGAAGGTCAACATGGTCACCCGCGGCGAGGACCTGATGTCCTCGACGCCGCGCCAGATCGTCATGTGGCGGGCGCTCGTCGAGCTCGGCTTGGCCGAGGGCGTGCCCGAGTACGCGCACCTGCCGCTCATCGTCGACGAGCGTGGCAAGAAGATGTCCAAACGCGACCCGCGCTCGAACCTGCTGCAGTACAAGCTGGAGGGCTACCTGCCCGAGGGCGTGCTCAACTACGTGGCGACGCTCGGCTGGTCGATCTCGGGCGACCGGGACGTGTTCACCGTCGCCGAGTTCCTCGACGCCTTCGACCTGCACGACGTCAAGTCCAACCCGGCCCGCTTCGACGAGAAGAAGTTCGACGCGATCTGCTCGGCGCACTTCCGCATGTCCGACCCCGGTGAACTGACCGCGATGCTCGTCCCCGAGCTCCAGAAGCGCGATCTGCTCCCCGAGCAGCCGAGTGCTGAGCAGCGCCACATTCTCGACGTCGCCGTCCCGCTCGTCCAGGAGCGCTGCTCGACGCTGAGCCAGGCCACCGAGATGCTGCGGTTCCTCTTCTGCGGAACGGAGGTCGAGATCGACGAGGCCAGCGCGAAGAAGACCTTCAAGGACGACGCCGCCGACGTCCTCGACGCCTCGATCGCCGCGCTCGAAGGCGTCGAGTGGACCGTCGAGTCGATCGAGGAAGCGCTGAAGACCGCGCTCGTCGACGGCATGGGCCTGAAGCCGCGCAAGGCCTTCGGGCCGGTGCGCGTGGCGATCAGCGGCAAGACCGTGTCGCCGCCGCTGTACGAGTCGATGGAGCTTCTGGGCGAGGCAGTGAGCCTCGCCAGGCTCCGGGCCGCCCGAGCGAGCCTCTGACGCCAACGCCGAGAACCGGTCTCGCCTCGAGGGGCGGGGCCGGTTCCGCATTTCCGAGACCGCACTGTCGTGTTGGCGCCTCGCCGATCGGCTCGGCGGCCCCGAGGCATACGCGGGAGGGCGGTCGCATACCGCTACCCACTGTGCCCGCTACCGAAGACTCCACGGCTGAGCGCCGACGCAATGGGGAACCGGCCACGCAGAAGCCGACTCGTCGAAGACGTGAACTCCGGGCGGATTGCCGAAGGCTGTGAGAATGGCCTCTGTAGACGTTGGGCGAGGAAGATCTGGCGGAAATCGGCGAGTCAATGGCCCGAACGGCCGAGGCTGATCTCCTGTGCCGGGGCGCGCGCGGCACAGATCGCTCGATACCACGACTATCGGGCGAATAGGGCGAGGAATAGTATCGCTCCCAGACACGACTGTGCCGTAATGGTGTGATTACTCGCAGGTACGGAGTCGTTTCGGGTAGAACTTAGCCTTGCGCGGGTGCTTATCCCCAAGAAGCTGACCCAAGCGAAGCACGCGGCCGACAAGGCGCCCCTCCCCGGGCTCTCCCGCCTCGTCAAGAACCGTGTGTTCGCAGCCGTAGCCGCAATCCTCGTCGCCGTCAGCTCGGCGGCCACAGCAGGCGCCGCGATCACGCAGACCGACGACCACCCGACCGCCGAGGAGCAGCTGGCCTCTCAGATCGTCACGGAGGCGGTCGAGGCCGATTACCAGTGGCGGGACGTCTCGACCATGGAGACCATCCTCCCGGTCAAGGTCCAGGGCACCAAGGACATCGAGAAATCCGATGCCACCGAGATCCCCGAGCCGGAACACGAGGAGCCGGCCGAAGAGGAGACCGTTTCTGAGTCGTCGGGCTCGTCGGTGGACATCGCCGCCGACTGCTCCGCGTTCTCCGGCAACAAGGCCATCGGCTGCACCATGACCCTGGACGCCGGCTGGGACCTCGAACAGTTCGGCTGCCTCGAATCCCTGTGGGACCGCGAGTCCGGCTGGAACGAGACCGCCTACAACGCCGGCTCGGGCGCCTACGGCATCCCGCAGTCGCTGCCGGGCGACAAGATGGCCTCGCACGGCGACGACTGGGAGACCAACCCGGCCACCCAGATCGCCTGGGGCCTCGACTACATCGAGGGCCGCTACGGTACCCCGTGCGGCGCCTGGGGCCACTCGGAGTCCAACGGCTGGTACTAGATCGTCCTGTCGCCTATCGGACAATCGCGAACCGTCCGGGGGATTCGGTCGTTACTCACTCGAACGAGTAATCCGATTCCCCGGAGGTGTCATGGCGGAAGACTGGCATGAGAACATCGTCAACCTCTTCCAGGAACGACCGCACTTCACAGTCGAACTCCTGAAGGCGGCAGACGAAGGATGCTACGGCGATATCGCCGTCACGAGTGCTGAGCGCAGTACCAACGCGGTCGGCTCCAAGGCCACGACCGAACGCCGAGCCGACGCGGTCACGGCGCTGACGCTGGACTTCGGTGAAGTCAAGAAGTTGGTGGTCATCACCGAGATCCAGAGCCAGTGGAGCGATGACAAGCAACGGCGCCTGCTGGGATATGTGGCCCGATCCTTCGAAGACCACGAGTGCGAGGTCGAACTGCTGATGATCTGCCGCACTGACAGCCTGGCCAGGAAGTTCCGGGAGGGCATCCGGGTCAACCGGCGCTGGCTGCTGGCCCCGCTCACCATCGGCCCGGCTGACATGCCTCCGTATACCGACCCGGATCATCCGGAGGCGACCGTCGAAGGCGCGGTGCTTCGCCTGATGCTCAACCGGAACCTGGAAGATCCCGAACCCGCGATCAGGACCGTGGACCGATTCCTCGGTAGCATGGAGTCCGGGACCGCGACCGACTACGCCGACATGCTGTTGAACTGCCTCGACGACAAGGCGCGAGAGATCCTGGAGGAGCTCATGAAGACCGAGTCTCGCCCGTACCACAGCGAGTGGAGCGACAAGCTTCGCCGAGAGGGAGCAGAGGAAGGCCGAGAGGAAGGCCGTGTCGAGATGTCCCGTAGGCACCTGATCAAGCTCTGCACCGGGAGGTCCATCGCTCTGAGCGATGTGGAGCGCGACCGGATCGAGCAGTGCGGCGACGTCGATCAGCTCGACCGGTGGTTCGATCGTGCGTTGACGGCAGGGAGCGCGGATGAGGTCTTCGGGGCCTGAGCCTCAGCGGTTCGCGTAGGCGGTGCGGACCGAGCGCAGCAGAAGCCTCGAGTCTCCGAGCTTGCGTTTGAGGCGGCGCTCAAGGCCCGCGATCGGGGTGAGGTTCTGCGGGGCACGGGGGTCCTTGTGCGCGGCCGATCCCAACGGCGGCAGGGCCGCCGCCGTAGCGTCGGCCAGCGCGATCGCGGCCTCCTCGCTGAGCGCGTCGGCGGCCTCGATCCGTGCCACGCCTGCCCAGCCGCGCGAGCCCGCCCCGGGCAGCCGCAGGTACCACGAGTAGCGCGGCCACGTCGTCATCAGGTGGAACACGGGGGTGCGCTGGCCGGGCCGCAACCGCTCGACCACGCCGTTCAGCGGCGCTTGCAGGTAGGAGCGGTGGTGGCTCTTGATGTAGCCCACGGCGTTCGGAAGCCTGGTGCGCCCGCGCAGGGTCCCGTCGAGGACCGACAGCTCGGCGTGCGTCGCCACCTTCGCGGCGACCTTCGCCTCCAGGGCTGCCATGGCGGCCTGGCTCGCGGCGATGAGCTCGGCCGATTCGGCCGCGTCGGTCTTGCGGTAGGGGTAGTGGTCGAGTTCGGCGCCAGGGTCGAGTGGCGCGAACAGGCCGCGCTCGACGGCCGTCTCGGTGACCGCGGACGCCCCGCCGTCGAGGTCGCAGGCGACGGCACCTGCGGCCCAGGAGACGCACATGCCCGGCCAGCGGCCGGTCTCGTCACTGAGTTCGACGCGGGCGTCGATGCGGCGGACGCCGTCGACGACGAGCAGCCGCCGCGGTCCCGGGCCCGGAGCGTCGACCGGCGCCCACTGCTTCGCGGGCGTCTCGATCTCGGTGTCCACGGTGGCCGAGTCGGAACGGGAGGGTGATTCGGCGTTGTCGGCGAAGGACGGGTCCCAGGCGTCGACGGTGATCTGCACGGTCACTCCAGAGTCTTCTCGACGTGGGATCCTTTGGAGTCCTTCGTGATACGGAAGCGCACCGGCACCCGCTCGGCCAGGTCGACCACGTGGGTGACCAGGCCGACGGTGCGTTCGGAGGAGGCCGTGAGCGCTTCGAGGGTCGTGGCGACCGCGTCGAGCGTCTCGGGGTCGAGCGTGCCGAAGCCCTCGTCGAGGATGATCGACTCCAGGCAGGCGCCGTCCCGCGAGAGGCTCGCCAATTGGTCGCTCAGCGCCAAGGCGAGCGACAGCGACGCCGCGAACGTCTCGCCGCCGGACAGGCCCCGCGCCGGGCGGGCCATGTCGGCGTCGTGGTGGTCGACCACCCAGAAGTCCTGGTCGCGGTAGATCAGGTCGTACTGCCCGCCGGTGATCCGGTTGAGCATCACGGTCGCCCCGGCGACGAGCTCGTCGAGCGCCTCGCTCAGCAGCCACTCCATGAACCGGCGCGCCTCCAGGTGCTTGGCCAGCTCCTTGGCGACCTCGGCCTCGTGCGCGAACTTGCGGGCCTCGGATTCGAGTTCGACGCGCCGGTTGCGGGCGTCGACCAGGTTCGCCGAGGTCGCGCGCGCCGCTTCGACGGCGGCGGCGTGCGCGGCGACGTAGTCGCCGCCGGTGCCGGTCAGGGGGACTGCGACGTCGAACTCGGCCATTGCGGCGAGCAGCTCGGCGCGCAGCGTCGCGGCGCGCCCGTCGAGCCCTTTCAGCTCCTCGCGGGCGGCTTCGCGTTCGGCCGTGGCCCTTTCGAGCGCGGTGGCGGCCCATTCGACGAGGCTCTGCCAGCTGGCGGCCAGGTCGCTGCCGACCGGGGGAGGTCCGAGGACGGCCACCTGGTCGCGCGCGTGCCCGAATTCCCGCCAGGCGCGCTGCTGCTGCTCCTCTGCCGCGGTGCGGCGCTTCTCGGCCTCGCGCAGCGCCCTCCGGGCTGCTTTGAGCGCCGCGGCGGTGCCGCTGAGCTGCCGCCCGGCTTCAGCGGCGGCCTCGCGCCGGGCGTGGAGCTCGTGGGCCTCGGGGACGCCATCGAGCTTCTTGAGCAGGCGGCGTCGCTTGAGCTGGAGGTCGGTGAGGCGCTCCTCGTAGCTGTCGAGCTTCGCCTGGAGGTTCGCGACGGCGCCTTGCGCGTCCTTGTACTCGGCCGTCGCCGTCTGTGAAAGCTGCTGCGCCTGTTCAAGAGCGGCGGACAGGTCGCGCTCGGGGACGGCCTCGACCGGGCGGTCGCAGACCGGGCAGTCATCGCCGGTGCTCAACTCGGTGCGGAGCGTCCCGGCCAGGTCCGCCATCCTTGCCTTGTGGACGGCCGCGTGCTGGATCTCGACCTCTTCGGCCGCCGCGCCTTCGAGTTCCTTCGCCTCTTCGTACTGGTGCTGCAGCTCATCGGTCAGGTCTCGGCCGGTCTTCAGGCTCGCGTCGGTCTCGCCGAGATCCTCCCACGCCTTGAGCTGTCGTTCGATGAGTGCCAGGTCGAGCCCGTCGAGCTCGGCGCGGAGCCGCTCGTCCTCGGCCTCGGTCGCCTCCACCTCGGCGGACTTCTCGGCGACGCGGGCATTCGCGTCGGCGACCCGCGCGGCGACGTCGTCGACGCCGCCGGGCCGCTTGATGTACGTCAGGGACGCCAGGTCGGTCTCGGCGTCGTCGAGGCCCCTGCGGGCGGTCTCCACCGCCGCGTTGAGACCGTCGAGGACCCCGGCCTTGTCCCGCACCGGCTCGGTCAGCTTCTCCAGGCGCTCGACCCGCAGTGCCGCCGCCGAAAGATCCTCATCGGATACCGCAGGGACCTTCGCGAGCTGCGCTTCGAGCGTCTTCTGCGCAGTCGAGGCCGTGTCGCGCTTGGCGCCGGCGAGCTGCTGCACGCGCCGGTAGGCGCTGTGCCCGAGCAGGTTCTCCAGGATCTTGCGGCGGTCGGCGGCGGTGGCGTGGAGGAACTCGGCGAACTCGCCCTGGGGGAGCAGCACGCATTTCGTGAACTGGTCGAACGGCAGACCGATGATCCGCTCGGCGGCGACGCTCACCGTCGACGGGCTGCCCGCGAGCGGTCGGCCCAGGCCCTCGACGAGCTCGTCGTCGTCGGCCGGGTCCACGCCCTCGGGGAGCTGCTCCAGGGCGGCCATCGCGGTCTTGACGTTGCCGTTCTTGTCGCGCCGCAGGATCCGCGTCGCGACGTAGTGCGTCCCGGCGGCGGCGAACACGAGCCGCACCCGGCCCTCCACAGCCGAGGGCGCGATCGCGTTCTGCGTCGTGTTGTTGCGCCAGCGCGGCGTGCGCCCGTACAGCGCGAAGCACATCGCGTCGAGCACCGTTGACTTCCCCGCGCCGGTAGGGCCGGTGAGTGCGAAGAAGTCGACGTCGGTGAAGTCGAGCGTGGAGGCCTCGGCGTAGGAGCCGAAGCCGTGCATGTCGAGCCGTATGGGCCGCATATCAGGTCTCCTCTGCCGCGACGGTCTGGGTCTGTTCGTACAGCTCGGCGAACAGCTTCGCCACGGCCGGGTCGTCGTGCCCGGTCTCGGCGAGGTAGGCGTCGAACAGCTCGCCGGGGCTGCGCCCGGAGCGCCGCTGCCGGGGCGCGGCGGCGTCGAGGCGCATGCCGGGGTCGATGTGGATCTGGACGGCCCGCGGGAACAGGTCGGCGACCTCGCCGCGCAGCCCGGCTCGGGCCGGTTCGTTCACGAACACCCGCAGCCACGCCCTCTGGTCCACTTCGGCCTGCCGGAGCTCGTCGAGCGTGCCGCGCAGCGTCTGGAGCGGCACCGCCTCGGTCAGCGGCACCAGCCGCACGCGGGCCGGGGTGTCGGCGGTGACGTCGACGAGGGTGACGCTCGGCGTGTGGTCCTCCTCGCCGAAGTCGACCGCGAGCGGCCCGCCGGAGTATCGGATGGGGCAGGGGCCCTCGATCTTCTGGGACTTGTGCAGGTGCCCGAGGGCGACGTAGTTCGTCGACGAGGGGAAGACCGCCGCCGGGACGGCGTAGTCCGCCACGGTGTGGACCTCTCGCTCGCCGCCGCCGACCTTGCCGCCGACGACGGTGAGGTGCCCGCAGATGAGGTCCACCTCGTCCGCGCTGAAGCTCTGCGACAACGCGGCGATCATGCGCCGCAGGTGGTCGGCGTAGGCCGACTCGGTGTCGGCGGCGCTCAGCTCGAACAGCTCGGCGGCGCGGACCGCGTAGCGCTGCGAGACGAACGGCAGCGCGGCCATCCGCCACCGCTCCCCGACGGAGGTCTCGCCGGTGATGAGGTGGTCGGCGGACTTGCCGATGCGGCCTCGCAGGTGGATGCCGGCCTCGTGCGCCCAGCCGCGCAGCGCCTCCAGACCCGGTCCGTTGTCGTGGTTGCCGGCGATCGCGACGACTTCGGCGCCGGTGCCTCGCAGCGCCGACAACGTCCCGGTCAGGACCTTCTGCGCCGCGCTCGACGGCGCGGCGGTGTCGTACAGGTCCCCGGCGACGATCACCAGGTCCGGCCGCTCCTCGCGTGCTATGTCGACGATCTGGCCGAACACGGCGCGCTGCTCGTCGAGCCGCGAGCGGCCCTTGAGGGCGACGCCGACGTGCCAGTCGGAGGTGTGCAGGATTCGCAAGGCGGTCTCCTAGAACGGGATGTCGTCATCGTCGTCGGCCAGCTCGAACGGGTCGACTTTCGCCGTCACCGACCGCGCCGACGTCGACGGGGCGGAACCGGCCTCGGCGGGCCTGGTGGCCCACGCCGGGAACGGGAAGTTCACCACGAGTGGCACCGGCAGTTCGGGCTGGCCGACGAACATGGTGCCGGGCTTGGCCATGAGCACCCTCTGGCGCTGGGCCTGGGTGAGGAAGCCGTATTCGGGCCGGGTGGCCTCGGCGGAGTCGAGACGGCCGACGACGCGCACGGCCGAGTTCGAGGCGATGCGCCGCTCGACCTCGCTGGCGGTCTGCTGGGCGCCGATGAGGATGACGCCCATGGAGCGTCCCCGCTCGGCGATGTCGAGCAGGATGTCCTTGATGGGGCTGGTGCCTTCTCTCGGCGCGTACTTGTTGAGCTCGTCGAGGACGACGAACTGGAGCGGCCGGGCCGTCCCGGCCTTCTCCTTGCGTTCGAACTCGCCGCGCAGGACCACGCCGACGACGAAGCGCTGCGCCCGGTCGGGCAGGTTGTGCAGGTCGACGACGGTCACCTGCGCCTGCGAGGACACGACTTTCCCCTTCGGCGGCAGGTCGCCGCGGATGAGGCGGCCGATGTCGCGCCCGGAGGCGATGAGGCGGCGGATGAACGCGTTGACCGTGCCGAGGCCGATCGCCGAGCCGGCCCATTCGGTGCGGGTGACGTCGTCGGACAGACGCTCGCAGATGAGGTCGACGAGGTCCCGGTAGGTGGTGAGCAGCTGCCCGTCGACGGCGACCGCGCCGTTGTCCTTCGGTCGGGCCTCCTTGCGCAGCCGGGCGGCGACCTGGTGGACGACCATGGTGTACTGCTGGCGGTCGTCGTCGGCGTCGGCGAACACGAACGGCAGCAGGCCGTCACGGCAGAACTCGGCGAGCGTCCAGTAGAACGCGTCGACGCCCGTGGAGCGGCAGGCGACGTCGGGGACGCCGTTGTTGTCGCCCTCCCTCGGCGGGGCGAGCACCTCCACGGACTTGAACGCGCCGGGCGCCATGCCGAGGCGCCGGTACGATTCGCGGATCTCGTCGTCGATCTTGGTGTTGTCGTGGTCCAGGAGCAGCAGGTCCTCGCCCTTGACGTTGAAGATCAGCGCCTTCGTGTTCGCCGCCTCGGCGCCGATCGCCCCGGAGTGCAGGAGCGAGTACAGCAGCCACGTCGCGAACGAGGTCTTCGTGGCGACACCGGAGATGCCGGAGATGGAGACGTGCGCGCCGCGGGTGCCGTCGAGGAAGTCGGCGTTGAGGAACACCGGTTGGCCGTCGCGGGAGAACCCGAGGGGCACTTGGCGTTCCATGCCGTCGAAGTACAGCGCGCGGTCTCTTTCGGCGCCGGTGGCGCGCTCGACCGCGGCGCCGGGCGTCGGCGGCACGAACACCTCGGGCTCGACGCGCGTCACGGTGACCTCGGCGGCCTCCTGCACCTGCGCCGGCAGCAGGCCGCCGGCGATGTCGAACACGTCCGAGTCGAACTGGGCGCCTTCGTGGCGAGAGCGGACGGCGGTGACCACGCCGGAGACGCGGACGGTGCCGACGCCGGGCACCTCCCGCTCGGTGGTGAGCACGTCGTCGAGCTGCGCGTACGCGTCCGGGCCGACGCCGACCCAGAACGAGAGTGGCGTGGCGTCCTCGGTGCCGAGCACCCTACCCACCGAATCAGTCATGCGCTTCATCCTCGCAGGTACCGCAGCATCAGGTTGCCCCCGGCTTCGATGACGTGTCCCAGTCGCATCCGCCGGGCCGCCTCGGAGGTCGGGCCTTCGGCGGTGCGGATCGGTCCGCCGCCGACCAGCAGCGGCGCGACCGTCAGGTCGAACTCGTCGACCAGGTCGTCGGCGACCAGGCTGCCGAAGAGCGTCGGCCCGCCCTCGCACAGGATCTGCTTGAGGCCGCGCTCCCGCAGTGCCGTGACGGCAGCGCGGTAGTCGACGGCGCCGGTGCCGACCGCGATGACGTCGGCGACCTCCCGCAGGTCCGCCATCTGCTCGACTGCGGCGTCGGCCGTGCAGATCACGATCGGTCTGCGTTTGGCGCGCGTGAACAGCGGCGCGTTCGGATCGAGCCGGGCCGAGCGGGAGACGACTGCCATGACCGGGACGTCCGGCAGGCCCCGTTCGGCACGCCAGGCGACGCGTTCGGCGCTGAGCTCGAGCGGGCCGTAGCCCTCGGCGAGCACGGTGCCGGAACCGGCGAGCAGGACGTCGCAGCGGGTGCGCAGCACCTTGAAGACCCGCTTGTCGGCTTCACCCGAAAGGGGACCGGAAAGGCCGTCGAGCGTCGCCGCCCCGTCGGCGCTGGACACGAAGTTGACCCGCAGCCAGTCGGCCTCGACGGGCTCGTACATGCGGTGGAGTTCGGCGTCGCTCAGCTCGTCGAGCCTGCGGTACTGCACATCTGGCACGGCCACAACCTAACGCACCGGCCCGACAACCGCCGTACCGATGCCACCGATGGTACCATCGGTGGCATGAGCAGGAAGAAGAGCACCGTCTATCTCGATGAGGAGGCCGACCTGCGGCTCGAAGCCGTCGCCAGGCACATCGGCGCTTCGAAAGCCGAGGTCATTCGCCGCTTCATCGACGAGGGCCTCCTCCGAACCAAGGAAGAGGAGCCGTTGCCGCCGCTCCCGAAATACCGAAGCGACCGGCCCCTCTCCGTCGAGGAGATGGATGAGGCCATCTACCAGGGTATGAAGCGGCGCTCGCTGAAGCGATGATCATCGTCGCCGACACCTCGGCGGTGCTGGCGGCCTTCGATGAAGGCCAGCCGCAGCATGACGCCGCCGCGCACATCATGGAGACCGAGACGTTGCTTCTCTCTCCGCTCGTACTGACCGAATTGGACCACCTGGCCCGCCGCGAGAACGGGTTTCCGTTCGCCATCGAGGTCTCCGAGGCACTGCTCGCCCGCCTCGAACGAGGCATGTACCAGATCGCGGCCATCCGCTACGAAGATCTTGAGACGGCGCACCGGCTCCGGCTCGACTACGCCGGGTTGGAGCTCGATCTCGCAGACACCGTCGGCGTCGCGCTCGCCGGACGCTATGGGACCAACCGGATCTTCACGCTCGATCAGCGGGACTTTCGCGCCCTCAAGCCGCTCAGCGCCGGTTTCGATGCATTCGAGATCCTGCCCTTCGACTGGGACGCCGGCGATCACGCCCCCAGGACCCGGTCCAGATAGGCGTTCGCAAATCGCCGGTCGGGGTCGAGCTCGTCCCGGACGGCCAGGAAGTCCCCGAAGCGCTCGTAGCGTTCGGCGAGCCTCTCAGCGCCGAGCGCGTGCATCTTCCCCCAGTGCGGGCGGCCCCCGACCGCGTCGAAGATCTCGGAGGCGGCCTTGAAGTACGCCTCGTGGTCGTGCCGGTGGTACTGGTGGACCGCCACATACGCGGTCTTGCGGCGGTAGGCGGTCGAAAGCCACACGTCGTCGGCCGCCGCGAAGCGCACCTCGACGGGGAAGGAGACGTTCAGGCCGTCGTCCTCAACTCGGGCCTTGAGGTCCGTCAGCACCTTCGGGAGCGTCTCGCGGGGGATCGCGTACTCCATCTCCTTGAAGACGACCTTCCTCGGCGAGGTGAAGACCCGGTGGGAGACGTCGGCATAGTTGCGGGCGCCCCACACCCGGCCCGCCAGGCGGTTGAGCTTCGGAACGGCCTGCGGGAACCGCACGCCGACCCGGTTGCTGGCCTCCCACAAGACGTTCTCGGTGAAACCCTCGTTCCACCAGTAACTCAAGCGCGTCGGACGGCGCATCCTCTCGTCCATCGAATAGCGGTTGTTCTGCTTGGTCAGGGTCCGGTCGGTGTGCGGGAACCAGTAGAACTCGAAGTGGTCGTTCTCGGCCACCAGTTCCTCCAGGCCGCCCAGGACCGCGTCGAGTCGCATCGGCGCCTCCACCGCCTGGACCTGGAACGCCGGTACGCACTGAATCGTCACCTCGGTGATGATCCCGAGCGCGCCCAGGCCGATCCTGGCCGCCGCGAACAGCTCCGGCCTGCGCTCGGCCGAGCAGCGCACCGCGCTGCCGTCCGCGAGCACGAGCCGCAGCGACTGCACCTGCCATGCCAGGCCCCGGTAGCGGTCGCCGGTGCCGTGGGTGCCGGTGGAGATCGCGCCCGAGACCGTCTGGCGGTCGATGTCGCCCATGTTCTCCAGCGCCAGCCCGTGCGCGTCCAGGACCTGGTTGAGCCTCCACAGCGGCATCCCGGCCTCCACGGTGACCAGGTTCGTCCCGGTGTCGACGTGGACGATGTCGTCGAGGCCGCCCATGTCGAGCAGGACGCCCTCGGGCGCTGCGATGCCGCTGAAGGAGTGCCCGGCCCCGATGGCCTTGACTCGCAGGCCGTCACGGGCGGCCTCGCGCACCGCCTCGGCGATCTCGTCCACGCCGCCGGGCTGCACGGTCCGGACCGGTTCGGCGGTTTCGGTGCCGGACCAGTTCCGCCAGAGAGAGGTAGCCATAGGGGTCTCCGGTTCGTCTGCGCTCTACTTAACGGTAGCTTTTATCCAACCCGACGCTCAAGAGGAGTGAAAGCGCATGGGTCCTGCGACTGTACCGAGCCTCGGCTCCACCGAAAACCTCTATGCGGAACTCGACCACGCGACGGCGAACCTCCAGCCGCCCTTCGCCGTCGTCGAGCTCGGCGCCTTCGACACCAATGCGGCCATTCTGCGGCGCAACGCCATCGGCAAGCCGCTGCGGCTGGCGAGCAAGTCCCTGCGCTGCCGGGCGCTCATGCGCCGAGCCCTCGCGCAGCCCGGCTTCAGCGGCGTCCTCGCCTACACCCTGCCCGAGGCGCTGTGGCTCGCCGAGGAGTTCGACGACGTCGTGGTCGCCTACCCGACCGCGAACGCCGACGCGGTGCGGCAACTCGCCGAGAACGAGGACCTGGCCCGGCGGGTGACCCTCATGGTCGACTCGGTCGAACACCTCGACTTCCTCCGACAGGCCGTGCGGCCGAACCCCTCCCGGCCGCTGCGGCTGTGCCTGGAACTCGACGTGTCGCTCGAACTGCTCGGCGGTCGCATCCACATCGGAGCGTACCGGTCACCGGTCCACACGCCCGACCAGGCGCTGGCCATGGCCCACGAGATCGACAAGCGTCCGGGCGTCCACCTGGTGGGGATCATGGGCTACGAGGGCCAGATCGCCGGCGTCCAGGACGCCTTCAAGGCCGCCGCGCTCCGATACCCGCTGGTGCGGCTCATGCAGCGCGTCTCCAAAGCCGAGCTCGCCGAGCGCCGCGCCGAGGCCGTCGCGGCCGTCAGGAGCGCCGCCGACATCGAGTTCGTCAACGGCGGCGGCACCGGCTCGGTCTCCTCGACCGCCGCCGACCCCTCGGTCACCGAGATCGCCGCCGGCTCGGGCCTCTACTCCCCGGCGCTGTTCGACGGATACCGGTCCATCCGACCGCTCCCGGCCGCGTTCTTCGCCCTGCCGGTCGTCCGGAGGCCCCGTAAGGGCATCGTGACCGCCCTCGGCGGCGGCTGGGCCGCCTCGGGCGTGCCCGGATGGGACCGCCTGCCGAAACCGACGTTCCCCGAGGGACTGTCCTATGCGAAGACCGAAGGAGCCGGGGAGGTCCAGACCCCGCTGCGCGGCAAGGCGGCGAACGACCTCGCCCTCGGCTCGAGAGTGTGGATGCGCCACGCCAAGGCGGGCGAGCTCGCCGAACGGGTCAACACCATGCAGCTGATCGCCGGCGGCGAGATCGTCGACGAGGTCCCGACCTACCGAGGCGAAGGCTTCGCGTTCGCTTGAGGTCCTGTTCCCGCCCCGGCCGAATCTAGTCGTCGTCGTCGCGGTCTCGGCCGCCGCCGTTCTCGCACAGGCCGAACATCTCCGAGAACGGGTCGCACTCCTCGTCGTTGCCGTTCCTGCCCTCGTCCTTCTTCTCGCAACGGCCGTCGGTCGGGTTGGCGGCGCAATAGGGACTGTCGGCGTCGATCTTGCCTTCCTCGTTGAGGATGTCGTCGACGATCGGGCTGCCCACGTGCGGGGCGTCGGTCCAGCCTTCCGCCTCATAGCCCTTCGCCTCGATCGCACCGTTCATGAACTGATACCAGACCGGCTGGCTCAAGGTCGAACCGAACACCCCGTCGGTGCCGCCATCGGGGTTCAGCAGCGGCGCCGACTCGGCCGTCGCATTGCCGACCCACGCCGCGATGCTCAGCTGCGGAATCGCACCGACGTACCAAGTGTGGGCGTTCGCCTTCTCGTAGCCCTCCGCGGTGGCCTGCCACGTACCGGTCTTGCCGGTGAAGGGACGATCGAGAGTCCCGCCCTCACCCGAGATCTCCGAACCCACCCACTGGAGGTTCCGGGCGATGCTCACATCGAGCGCCTGCGTCTGCTCCAAGCCGCGCTCCGGCTCCACCAGTTCGCCGTCGCGGTCGTAGACCGCCTCGACGAAGTGGGTCTCGTTGTAGACGCCGTCGGCCGCGATCGTCGCGTACACGGTCGCCATGTTCATGACGCTGGTCGGATACTGCCCGAAGCTCAGGTGGTAGTAGAACGGCGAGTTCGGGGAGCTCAGATCCAGCTCGGTGCGCACCGGCGCGTCGTTGTCGTCGTACCCGTCGAGGGAGGCGAGCCGGTCGATGTTGCCGTTCGCGTCGGTCACGTACGTGCCGTCGTCGTTCTGGACCTCGCCGTGGCGCGAGTACGTGATGGTCCCGTCGGCGCCCCTGTAGAACCGGTAGGTGACGCCTTCGAGATTCAACGAGCGGACGCCCATGTCGATTGCCGTCTGCAAGATCGCCGTGGCCCCCCACTTCTCGGCGATCGCGTACATCGGGGAGTTCCGCGATTTGCGCACCGCCTCGGTCAGTGTCATGTCGACGTCCTCGGTGCGCCCCGCGTTCGAGATCGTGCCGTCGCCGATGCCGTCGAGCGACTCGAACTCGCGCGGCGACTTCGACCACCACCACGAGTCGATCGAGGCGTCGTTCTTGATCGCGGTGGCGGCGGTGATCATCTTGAACGTCGACGACGGAGGGTGAGGGCTCTCGATCCCCGCCTTGTCGATCCCGAGCCCGTTCTCGCCGCCGTAGTAGCCGAGCACCCGACCGGAGTCGGGCTCGACGGCGACGACCGCGCTGGCCATGGACGGGTGGTAGATCTCGTAGAGCGCGGCGTTCTCGTTGTCGTCCTCGAACTCGAAGAAGTCGTCCTCGTTCTTGTACTCGGCGGCGGCCGCGCGGTTCTCGACCGGGTTGCCCTCGTCGTCGACGAACTGGTCGTCCTTCTTCTCACGCTTGAGGTCGCCCCGGCTCGCGGTCTTCTCGGCCTCGTTCTGGACGGCCTGGTCGACGGTGAGCACCACCTTGTAGCCGCCGGTGCCCTCATCCTTGCCGTAGAAGTCGTTCCGGGTCAGGCCGTAGCGACTCTCCAACTCCTCCCAGACGTAGCCGTCGGTCGGGTTTGTGATGAAGCCGGTGGGGGTGTCGTGACCCCAGGAGCCGGGGTTCTCGATCTGCTCGTTGGTCTCTGGCATGCCGGCGTCGAGCTGCTCTTGGACCGCGGCCTTGTCCTCCTCTGAGAGGTCCTTCAAGGTGAGCAGGGTGTCCATGCCGTGCTTCCAGCGGTCGAACGGGGCAGTGTCGCCCTCCTCGACCAGTCGGGGGTCGAAGGAGCCGTCGCCGGCTTTGACCTGCATGACCAGCATCATCGCCTCGCCCCACGTCAGCTCTTCGAGGGGCTTGCTGAACCAGACCTCGGCGGCGGCCTCGATGCCGTAGGCGCCGCGGTTGTAGAAGTTCAGGTTCAGGTAGTGCAGGAGGATGTCCTCCTTGGAGTACTGCTGCTCCAGCTTCATGGCCATGACGGCCTCGCGGGCCTTGCGGCCGTATGAGATGTCGTCGCGGATCTCGGAGACCATGCCGGCGTACTGCTGGCTGATGGTCGAGGCGCCCTGGGTGTCGCCGCCGGTGACGTTGTTGACCAGCGCTCGCATCGTGCCCTTGTAGTCGACACCCTCGTGTTCGAAGTAGTTCTTGTCCTCCAGGGAAAGGAGCGACCATACGACGGTGTCGGGGAGCTCGTCGAAAGTGTCGACGAGTTTGCGGGTGTACTCGCCGTATCCGGCGACGGTGGTGGTGCCGTCGGCGTAGGTGAACGTGGTGGACTCGCCGAAGACGAGGTCCTCGGGCGGCGGGACGCTCTCGAAGAATGCCGCGCCGACGACGGTGCCCGAGCCGAGCATCATGAGGACGACGAGGATGAGCGCGGCGTACACGCGGCGGCGACGCGTCGACAAGCGCTTCTTCTTGGGTTTGGGTTCATCCGGAGTGCGGCCGCGCACCGCCGAGACGACTGAGGCGCGCCCCACATTGCCGCCGCTGTTCGCACCTCCGATATCGACGCGACTCCCATGCGGGGAAGGCTGTCCGAGGGAGGGTTGTCCGGCCGCGTGCGGGGAAGGCTGTCCGGCCG
>NZ_JAKZEW010000007.1:31372-58199 GCF_022548875.1 Glycomyces sp. L485
ACTGGTCGCGGCGTTCATAGTCGCTCATGCTCAACCATCCACGTGCTAGATGTGCCGGTCCGCGGCTCGCCGGCCGTAACTCGGCCTTGCCACCGACGTTCCCGGAGAGACGGTACGGGAGTACGTGTCCACAGAGCTTTGGATGATAGCGGACCACGCTTGGTAGGTGATTTGCTCTCAGTCTCGCAGGTGGGGCAAGCCGACCCATCACCATCTTAGGATGAGGATGTGACACCGCACGGGCCGCCCGGACCCGGCCCCCTCTAGGCGGTCGCGGACCGCCGTGATGCATATCTCATCTGATTGTCGTCGCCTCTCCTTGGGGCGTCTCTCACAGCGCGGCGCCGCGGGCGGCCTGGCGGCCGGAGAACAGACACCCTCCCAGGAACGTGCCCTCCAGCGACCGATAGCCGTGCATGCCGCCCCCGCCGAACCCGGCTGCCTCTCCGGCGGCGTACAGACCGGCCAGCGGCGAACCGTCCGCGCGCAGCACACGGCCGTCCAGATCGGTCTGGAGGCCTCCCAGCGTCTTGCGTGTGAGGATGTTGAGCCGCACACCGATGAGCGGACCGGCCTTGGGGTCGAGGATCCGGTGCGGCGAGGCGACTCGAATGAGCTTGTCTCCCCGGTAGTTCCGAGCGCCCCGAAGCGCGGTGACCTGCAAGTCCTTCGTGAACTTGTTGACCATCTCGGCGTCGCGGGCCTCGACGGCCTCCTTCACCGTCGCGAGTTCCAGCAGCGACTCGTCGGTGATGGCGTTCATGCCGTCGACCAGCTTCGGCAGCGAATCGGCCACGACGAAGTCGGCGCCGCGTTCCTTGAACGCCTCCACAGGTCCGGGAGCGCCGGGAAGCACACGCTTCAGCAGCAGTCTGATGTTCTTCCCGGTGAGATCGGGGTTCTGCTCGGAGCCTGAGAGGGCGAACTCCTTCTCCAGAATCCGTTGAGTCAGAACGAACCAGGAGTATTCATGCCCTGTGCCCAGAATATGCTCGAGCGTCCCCAACGTATCGAAACCGGGGAAGTACGGAGCGGGCAACCGACGCCCGGTGGCGTCGAGCCAGAGCGAGGAGGGCCCCGGAAGAATCCGAATGCCATGATGCGGCCAGACGGGGTCCCAGTTCTCGATGCCCTCGGTGTAATGCCACATGCGGTCGCGGTTGATCAGATTCGCCCCGGCCGACTCGGCGATGCCGAGCATGCGTCCGTCGACGTGCGCCGGAACGCCGGAGATGAGCCGCTCGGGAGGCGTCCCCATCCGCGCCGGCCAATTCTCCCGCACCAAGTCGAAGTTCCCGCCGATCCCGCCCGAGGTGACGATCACCGATTCGGCCGAGAACGAGAACTCCCCCTCGGCCTCGCGGCTCGTGGCGACCCCTCGAGGGGCGCGATCATCGGCCAGCACGGACCCGCTGACCCCCGTGACCGCCCCGTCGGTGGTATCGAGCCGGTCGACGCGATGCCGGAACGCGAGCCGGACCCGCCCGTCCCTGACGGCCTCGCGGACCACCTTCGCGAACGGCTTCACCAATCCGGGCCCCGTGCCCCAGGTGATGTGGAATCGCGGCACGGAGTTCCCGTGTCCTTCAGCGGTATAGCCCCCGCGCTCGGCCCAGCCGACGACCGGAAAGAACCGAACCCCCATACCGTGGAGCCATTCCCGCTTCTCCCCGGAGGCGAAGTCCACATAAGCCTCGGCCCACTTCCGGGGCCAGGCGTCCTCGTCCCGATCGAACCCGGCGCTCCCCAGCCAGTCGCGCCAGGCCAGCTCCCGGGAATCCCGAATCCCCATGCGCCGCTGCTCGGGCGAGTCCACCAGGAACAGGCCCCCGAACGACCAGAACGCCTGCCCGCCGAGCGACTGCGGGCCCTCCTGATCGACCAGGACGACCTTCTTGCCCAAGCGAGTCAGCTCAGCGGTGGCGACCAGCCCCGCAAGCCCCGCCCCAACCACAACGACGTCACTGTCCATGGTCCGAGAACCCTCCAAAAGCAGCAGACGCACCTACTGGTGCGTAGAGGAGGTATATCAGGACCGCGACGCCACGTCAACAGATCACAGGCCCGCCCCCTGTCAGAGCGAGTACCAATGGGGAGGGACACTCGGACTCGGTTCAATTGCCGGTGATAACCGAGTCCTGCGGACTCGCCATCAGTGAAAACGTCAGTGTCACAACGGAATACACCGGTCTTGATCAGGAATCCGCATCGGCCGACGTCTGCATTGCTCGATGAGGCATTCGCCAGGCTGTGGCGAGCCGCGATGAATGAACGCTGTTCGCACCGTCGAAGAACTCGCAGAACTTCATGATCAGCGGATCCCACCCCACGACGTGCATCCCGACCTCCAAGCGCCCGACGCCAGGACCTGCTTCTCGCCCTCGTCGAGGTCGTCAACCTGCACGTCGAGGTGCTCGGACCCGCGGACAATACACACCCGACCCGGCCCGACGCCAGAGGCTTCGAAACACTGGGCCGGGCCGCGAGGGCGTCTCCGCTCAGATTTGGGCGAACGTGTCCTTGTGCGCGGACAGCCATTCTCCGAAGGTCTGGAGCGACGGGTTGAGCTCGCGGATCCTGTCGAGGTCGCGCCGGCCGGTGAACTCGTCGTCGAACTCGGCGTAGTACTGGAACATGTTCCCCATCTCCTCGGCGGCGGGGAAGCCGGCCGAACGGAGTCCGTCGAACGGCACCGGGTAGTAGCTCACCGCCTCGCCGAGCAGCTCGGAGAAAGCATGGGCGATCTCGGCGCCGGTCAGGTGCTCGCCCGCGATGCTGACGGTCTCGCCGACCAGCTCGTCGCCGCGCTTGAAGATACCGAGCGCGGTGCGGCCGATGTCCTCGGACGCGATCCCGGACAGCTTGCCGTCGCCCATCGCCAGCGCCACGACCAGGCTGCCGTCGTCCTGCCGCTGCGGGGCCATCATCGACAGGAAGTTGTCCCAGTAGAAGGTGCTCTGGAGGAAGGTCGTGGGGAGGCCGGCCTCGGTGAACAGTTCGTTCGCCTCGCCCTTGACGTCGAAGTGGGGGACCTTGTACTTGCCCATCAGGGTGGGCATGCGGTCGTCTTCGAGCGGAACGCTGTTGCGGGTGTCCTCCAGGGTCGACCAGATCGCGTGCGCCACGCCCGCAGTCTTCGCGGCCCGGGCCAGGTTGGCCGCCTGCGCGTACTCGCGCTCGGGCGACATGTACTCCCAGAAGTTGGTGACCAGGAACGCGCCGTGGGCGCCCTCGAAGGACTTGGCCAGGCTGGCCTCGTCGTCGAGGTCGGCCTGGACGACTTCGGCACCGAGTTCGGCGAGATCCTTGGCCTTGTCGGAGCCGGGGTTGCGGGTGATCGCGCGCACTGCGAACTCGGAGTCGGGTTCAGCCAGGATGGCGCGGACGAGCCCGCCGCCCTGCTGCCCGGTCGCGCCGATCACTGCGATGATCTTCTTCTCTGCCATGATCTTTCTCCTCTGATGTCGTGTTGGTACCCAGCATAGTTGTAATATTTGCTTACGCAAGCAAATATATCACTGTGTGAGAGAGCGCACCGTTTCGCAGCGGCGGCGGCCCGCTCACCACATCGAATCGCAGGTCTTCACCCGATTCCGACACGATCCACTTCAGTAAGGTGTTGAACATGAGCGACCAGGTACCGCCGTTGACTCCGCACGAAGAGGCGGTCTGGCGCGCGTTCGCACCGTTGCTGCTGAGGCTCCCGAAGGTCCTCGACAACGACTTGCGCGCGGACACCGGACTGAGCGCGGCCGAGTACGCCGTGCTGATGAACCTCTCCGAGGCGCCCGACCGGCAGTTGCGGATGAGCGAGCTGGCGAACCGCGTGGCCATGTCGGCCAGCCGGATCAGCCGGATCGTCGACGCCTTCGCCGCCCAGGGCCTGGTGACCAAGGCCAAGGTGTCCGACGACGCCCGGGGCAACCTCGCCACGTTGACCGACGCCGGGTTCAACCGCCTGCGCGAGGCCTACCCCGCGCACCTGGCGAGCGTGCGGCGCCGCGTGGTCGACCACCTCGCCGGGCTCGACCTTCCCGCGCTGGCGGCCGCCATCGAGACGATGGTCGACTCGCTCAAGGACTGCCCCGCCGCGTGGCAGGCCCCCGCGCCCTCAATGAAGAGATCAGGAACCCAGAAGCACCAGGCCCCCGAACGCGATTAGCTTGGTGGCCGCAACTTCATCGAATCCGTCACGTAGGCCCTGTTTGAAAACCTAGGGTTTCCAGTCGAGCAGATCTCGTGGACAGGCGCGTTGATCCCGATGCTGCGCTCGGCCCGCCAGGCGGCCGCGATCGGTTCGATCAGCGCCCACCGCTCGTCGGAGAGGTCGCTGGGGTATGCAGGGCGTTCACTCGTCATACCAACCAAAACGAGCGAGCCTCATCTGAGGCTCGCTCGTCGATTCCGGTTCACCGAATCGGAATCAAACGCTCTCTAAGTCCTTTCCGGACCGGTTGCACCGCTACCGGGATAGCCCCTTCCAGGGGGCTCATCGAGCTGTTTGGGACCTCAGCGGACCTCTCTGATGACGGCGCAAGTGTTGGCGGGGAGGGTCGTCGTCGGGGTCCAGGCGGTGTTGGCCAGGAGGTCGTGGCCCGAGGCCGGGATCGTGGCTTCCTTGTCGGTGTGGTTCAGGGCGAAGAGGTATGAGCGGCCGTCCTCGTGGGTTCGGCGGACCGTCTCCACGCCCTCGGGGAGGCCGGGGAATTCCGGTTGCAGGTCTAGCCGGTCCAGGAACGAGTTCAGATCGGTAGGTCGGGTGGTGAGGTACCAAACCTGGCCGGAGCCGACTGCGCGGTGGAAGATCGCGGCCGTGCCGGGGTAGTCGACGTAGGAGACTATGACCTCGGCTCCCTCGGACGCGGCGGTCTCGGCCCAGAAGGCGCCGCTGGTGCCGTCGTCGAGGGCGACCATCTCGTCCTCGCGCAGCGGGACGTGTTCGACGACTCGGACTCCGAGGAGGTCGCGCAGTGCCCCCGGCATGCCGGGGTGGACGTGTTCGTTGCGGTCCGTGACGCCTGAGAAGGGGCCGACGACCAGGGTGCCGCCGCCTTCGACGTAGCGGCGGAGGTTCGCGTCGTCGTCGAGCATCTGGAGGGAAGGGGCGAATACCACCGGATATCGAGAGAGGTCCTCGGCCGGGTGTGCGATGTCGCAGGTGATGCCGCGCTTCCACAAGGCCGCGTGCCAGCGCCGCAGCTCCGGGAAGGGGGTCATGAACGACGAGAGCTGTCCGGGGGTGTCGTGGGCCCAGACCGACTCGAAGTCCAGCAGGATGGCCGCTTGGGACTGGACGGTCGAGCCCTTGATCTCGGCCAGGTTCTTCATCCACTGGCCGAGCTGGACGACCTCTTGGAACGTCTTGGTCTCGCGGCCGCCGTGGGGCACCATCGCCGCGTGCCAGCGTTCGGTGCCGTATCGCGAAGCGCGCCATTGGAAGTACATGGCGCCCTCGGAACCGTGGGCGACGTAGCCGAGGGAGTGGCGCAGCTGCTCGCCGGTCCGCTTGGCGAAGCCGCCGCCGCGCCAGGCCGAGGCGTTCGCGGACTGCTCCATGAGCAGCCACGGGTGCCCGTGGGCGAGGCCGCGGGAGAGGGCGGCGGCGTAGGCGACTTGGGGCTCGTAGGTGATCGTGTCGTTCGGGACGAGGTAGTGGTCGACGGAGATGAGTCGGTTCTCGCCGTTGAGGTCTTTCCCCCAGCGGAAGTAGTCGTTGCCGGCGAAGTTGCCGGTGACCATCAGATTGGTGGTGATGGGCTTGTCCGGGCTGTGCTCGGCGATGGCCGCGGCCTCGGAGTTGAACAGCTTCAGTCGCGCGTCGGAGCCGAAGCGCCGGTAGTCCAGCACGAAGCTCGGGTTCGGTGTCTCGGCGCAGGCGCGCGGCGGGAGGACCTGCTCCCAGTCGGTATAGGTCTGGGACCAGAACGTGGTGCCCCAGGCGTCGTTGAGGCCGTCGAGGTCGCCGTAGCGGTCGCGCAGCCACGCTTGGAATTCCGCGGCGGCCAGGTCGCAGAAGCAGGTCCGGTAGTACTCGTTGCCGACGTGCCACATGGCCAGCGCCGGGTGGCCCGCGTAGCGTTCGGCCAGTTTGGAGGCCATTTCGACGACGGCCTCCTGGTAGGCCGGGGCGTGGGGGCAGTACTCGGCGCGTGCGCCGTAGTGCAGGCGGTGGCCCTCGGGGGCGACCGGGAGGGTCTCGGGGTGGGCCTGGGAGAACCACGGCGGTGGGGAGGCCGTGGAGGTGGCCAGGTCGGCCTTGACACCGCCGGACTCCAGGAGGTCCATGATGTCGTCGAGCTGTCCGAACTCCCATTTGCCGGGGCCGGGATTGATGCTCGCCCAGGAGAAGACGTTGACGGTGGCGACGTTGACGCCGGCCTCGCGCATGAGCGCGATGTCCTCCTCCCATACCTCTCGGGGCCACTGCTCGGGGTTGTAGTCACCTCCGAACGCGAGCCCGTCGATGCCGGGAATGATGTCGCGTACCGGTTTCGGTGTCAAGGGAGATCCTTCACTGATAACGTTTTCCTGACTGTTCGACGATTCTGACAGCTCCATCCCGCGCAAGTCAAGCTCGGAGCGGAATCTCGACAAGCCTCTGGACGAGGCTCACAGCGAGAAACGTCCCACGCGAAACTGTCTCTGCACGGGTCACCAACACCATGACATAACTGGCCAATCGGGCAGTCACCCCTGCCTTGAAGCATGGTCAACTTCGATGAGGTGGGGCATAATCAGTGAAACTTACGTTCGCGCCCAAGAGGATTACGACGCTCCATGGAAGACCCTATCCAGCCAGGACGGATGTACAACCGTGCTGAGGTTCGGAAGAAGCTCGGCGGGTCTCTCCAAGGAGGCATCGTGCCGAGCAGGATGGGGCGAACGGTTCTGCTCTACTCGGACCATTCGAAGGCCGGCGCGTACGGATACGAGGACGGTTGGTCGCCCGATGACCAGGTATATGAGTACACCGGCACCGGCCAGGAGGGGGACCAGGATCCCGGAGGGCTGAACGGCTCGGTCTTGCGTCACCGCGAGCGAGGGTACGACACGCTTCGGCTCTTCGTCGCCTACGAACCCCCGAAGGGCGCTCAGGACTTCCGCTATGTAGGCCAGTTCGTTCTCGACGAGAAGTATCCGTCCATCACCAGGAAAGGCAGGGACAAGAACGGGGTCAAGCGAGATGCGATCGTGTTCCGGCTGCGCCCTGTCGGGACGGTGTCGGTCGATCAGATCGACTATGTCAAGCCCTCGATCCAGACCACCATCACGACTTGGCATCCGGGAGAACCGATTGAAACCCTGGGCGCTTCGGGGACTGAGGAGGCCGGCTCCAGGCAGGTCGCACCTGAACGAAACTCTGCGAGTGCCTTCAACCGCAAGGCAGTTGAGGCTCTTGTAGGCACCCGTCAGGAAGCCGAACTCTCGTTGAGGTTTGAAGAACTGCTCACTTCGCTGGGTCATGATGTTCAGCGCTTCGAAATTCGGATCAAGGGCGGGCGGTCACCGCTGCGTACGGACCTCTACGACGCTACTGACCAGGTGCTCTATGAGATCAAGGCATCCGCGTCGCGGGATGCCGTCCGTATGGCCATCGGCCAGCTCTTCGACTACAGGCGGCATGTGGAGGTCGACCTCAAGCATCTGGCGGTCCTTCTGCCAAAGGACCCGGGCAAGGACCTTCACGGGCTCATCGAGTCGGTGGGTTTCAAGCTCGTCTACGAGGAATCGGAAGGTGTATTCGCAGGTGATGTTGAGATTCTCTATGCGTCGGGTCGACCAAATGCGTCCTGAGCAGCTTCTCTGAGGAGGCCTGCGAGATTGTCGCAGGCGTTGTCGATTGCTGCCCGCTGATCGGCATTGTCGAGCCGGTTCGAGGCCATGCGGGACAGGATGAGGATATTCAAGGCGATTTCGTTGAGGAAGTGGTCGAGCCGAAAGCGGTCACGGGCGTTGGCAACTTTGCTGATGGCGTCTGCGAGCTCGTCGAGCGCGGTGCCTTCCATGGAGTCCCTTCCTGCGGTGGAACCTGCCGCTGAGCGTAGGCGGTGCCTGCGACACTCGGGGGCGAGCTGAGCTGCTCGCCCCCGGCCGTGCCCACCGTTCGGCGTCAGCCCTCGCAGTCTCGTTGGCAGGCGAACCAGACTTTCGCCGCCGCTTGTTTGAGGTGGCGGGAGTTGGAGCCGTCCAGTGTCCAGTCTCGGTGAGTCTCGTTGCAGACCCACAGGTCCGGTTCGCCGACGACCAAGCCGGTGATGTAGCCGAGCAGGGCGGGATTGATGTCGTTGAACGCGATCCACATGCGCGGAGCCGACGCGATGGTGCCGAAATGGACGGTGCGGTCCGCGATGGTCTCGGTGCCGAGCACCGTCAGGCTCATTGGGTCTGGTGGGTCGGTGAGATGGACCGGAATCGGTGTTGCGTTGAGCGCGTGCAGGTATCGGGATCGGATCTGGTGCGGCGCGAAGCGTGAGCGGCTCACAGGGCACCGCCTCCGACAGCCGGGTGGAGTGAATCGAAGCGCTGCTCCCATTCGGTGATGTAGTGGCTTCCCGTCCTCGGGGCAGGATTCGAAGGGGCCCGCCGAAGGCTCTCGGCCGGTTCGCTGTCCTCTGGGCCGAGCGGCTCGCTTGTGGGGTTTGAGGCCCGGGAGCCCTTGAAGACCAGGACGATCCAGCGGATGAGGTGAAAGACGCTGGCGATGGTGCGGCTGCGTTGGGCTGCGGTGTAGGCGGTGTTGTGGGCGGCGGCGAGTGGTTCGGAGTCGATCAGCCAGCGGTCCCAGGCATCCTCTCGGAGATTCGAGAACCGGTAGAGCTCATCGGTCTGGGGTTCGGTCCGGAGTCGGCGCCGCTCGCGTGGGATCGGGCTCGGTTTGTCGTCCTCGGATGGGAGCGGGTCGGGGAGCTCGCCTCGGCGGTGGCGGCCGATGCGGGTGTCCGGCCGCCAGTCGGGCGTGCCGTAGGGGCCGGTGTCGAGGGGATCGTGCGGTCTGCCGCCGATCTCGAAGGTGTCTCCGGGGCGGTGCCGCAGATGCGGAGGCTCGTACCGGGGTGAGGACGGGTCCGAATCGGGAGCGGATGGATCGGTGCATTCGGGGAGGTGCCGGTGACGGTCTAGGCCGGGCGTTGCCAGGTCGGGGGAGCCGTCGGGCAAGAAGAGACGGCGGCCCGCCCAGTCGTAGAAGCCGTCGCCGGGGACTTCGGTGAGGTGGCGGTCGGGACCGGTGCGGTGTCGCTCGAAGGTGTTTCGATCGGTTGCGCCAGGCGTGTTTTCGCGTAGGCTGACTCTAACCATGGGAGGTTCGCCTCTCTGGTGTAGGAGGCGGGCCGCCGAACGGTTTGGCGATTGAGCGGCGGCCCGCCGCTGAACTATTCGGTTGGATTCGGATTACGCGCACTGCGCGTACGAGGACCTTGACATGGGGTTCGCGGCGAGTCAACCATCAACACGCGCGGTCTTCCGATTTCCACTGTCGATTTGCGATGACAGTGGTCACATTGCCTTTTCGTAAGGCAGTTCTGCTCTGCTCGTAAGATTCGTAGACGAAGCGGGGGCTCGATTCCGTGGTTTTAAGCGCGAACCGGCTCTCCAGGTGTTGATGCGGTTGACCAGTTGCGGATAGTCGCCGAATGCGGCTTCGACGTCGTTCGAGGTGAGACCGTAGTCGGCGAGGTCGTACTCGTGCTTTCGGTCGGTAGCGGGGCGGGCGAGGACGCCCGCGAGGTTGTCGGCGTCCTCGTCCGTCCACTTCGCGCCGAGCTGCTCGTACAGGTCGGGAACGTAGCGGTGGGGGTCGGAGCTGAGTACGTGGTACGGCACGTCGACGATCGTGCCGGCCGGCAGCTGCGCACGGGCGTCCCGGCCCCTCTCGACCGACTCGGCGAGCAGCCCCAGACAGAACTCGCCCACGGCGGCCCGGTCGACCTGCTTGACGCTGAGCGCCCACATGGTCTCGGTCATGGAGCAGCATGATCCGATGACGGTGGTCGGATCGCGATGGGTCCAAATGATCGTCGCGTCGGGGAAGACCTTGTGGATGACCGGGAGGTGGAACAGGTCCATCGGCGTCTTGAGGATCCAGCGGCGGCGTTCGCGACCGTATTGGAGGACCTGCAGGGCCTGCTTGAGGTAGCGGTAGTCCTCGGTGAGGTCGCGCTCGTCGAGCCATTCTCGGTAGCCCGCCAACGGAGCGCGGGCCAGGTGGTAGTGCGTGTGGGGCAATAGGAACAGGCTTTCCTCGGGCCCCCGGGCGTTGATCGGGTGCATCACGTTGAGCGCCGGTGACAGCTTGGGCACGGCCGCCACCCGCTTCTCCACGTCCCGAATGCGACGGTCGCGGAGCTTGGCGTCGGTCTCGACATCAGTGTGGAGCATCTCCCACAGCAGTGGACCCCGGTGTTCCCGGGAGTTGGCGAGGATGCGGTGGGTGAGGGTGGTGGCGGTGCGCGGCAGGCCGACGATGAACACCGGCCGCTCGATCGGCTCGGCGCCGATCTCGGGGCGTTCGGCGTGGCGGTGCCGGATGCGCAGCCGGTTGGTGAGGCGAGACTGGAAGTCGGAGGCGGTGCTGCTCCATCCGAGCCCGGTGAGGCCGGGAATCTCGGCGAAACGGTGGAAGACGTAGCCCAGATCGTCGACGAAGGCCTGGTCGTCGCCGAAGTCGGCTCCGACTTCGGCTTCGGCCTTGGCGACGATCTTCGCCCAGGCCTTCTCGGGGCTCTTGCGGGCGCGAGCAGCGGGAGTCAGGAGGAGGTTCAGCGCTCTGGCAGTGGTCGATATCCGGCGCATGGGAAATGCGTCCTCTCATATCCAAGTGGCAAGGGGTTGACTCAGCGTCGCACACTGCGCCGTGCCCTGCAAGGCCGTCGTGTCCGCTGCCTTCTACTCTGGAGTCATCCTCTCCTGATCGAAACGGACACGCAGCCGTCCTTTGAATGGAACACATTGGAGCAGGACTCGCTCGACTCGCGAGTGCTCAGGACGCGCGGCAGAGGATCTGGCCGTGCGGGATCATCAGCCAGGCGTCGGGCCGGGCGCCCCAGGCCCTCCAGGCTTCTGCGATGGCTTCCAGGTCCCTGCGGGTGGCGTGGCCGCCCGCCTGCGCCTGCGCCGCGAAGGAGGAGTGGAGGGCTCGATCAGACCACAGGTCGCTCCACCATGCTCGGTCCTCCGGGTCGGTGAAGGTCCAGGTCGACGACGTCGCCTCGACCCCGGATTCGGAGAAACCGGCCTTCAGCGCCCAGGATTTCAGGCGGCGGCCCGCATCGGGCTCGCCCCCGTTCGCCCTGGCGACCTGTTCGTAGAGGTCCAGCCAGTCCTTGAGGCCTTCGGATTCCGGGAACCAGGTGAAGGCCGCGTAGTCCGAGTCCCTGACTGCGACCACCCCGCCGGGCCTTGCCACTCGGCGCATTTCGCGGAGCGCCTGCACCGGATCGCCTACGTGCTGGAGCACCTGGTGGGCGTGGACCACGTCGAAGGTGTCGTCTTCGAACCGGAGGTCGTGGACGTCGGCCACCGCGAAGTCGATGTTCGTGACGCCTCGGGCGGCTGCGGCCTCGGCGGCCTGGTCCAAGACGTCCTCGGTGTGGTCGACGGCCGTCACTCGGCCCTGCGACGCGATCGCCGCCAGGTCGGCCGAGATCGTGCCCGGACCGCATCCCACGTCCAGGACCGTGCTGTCGGCCCTCAGCTCGGGGAGGAGGTAGCCAGCCGAGTTCTCGGCCGTGCGCCACCGGTGCGAACGCAGGACGGACTCGTGGTGGCCGTGGGTGTAGGTCGCGGTCTCTCTTGCCATGACGACACCCTAGTCATTTTGTTTCATGATATGGGAATCATTTCTTGCGATGTGGGAGAAGTTGGCCAGGCTCGGCGGTTCGCCAGCCAGTCGGCGGCGGCCAAGCCGCTCCACCGCTGGTGTATTCGGATGTATGGAACCTCCCGCACGTCTTCGCCTCCTACCGCCTCGAAGCGCGGCACCGGAGGCCGTTCGAAGGCGTGCGGCGAATCCTCCCGTGAAGCCGCCTCCCGCGAGCTTCACTTCGGCCGGCTCGCCGCCGAGCTCCTTCGTGATCCGCTCGCGGACGGCGGCGGGGAGTGTTTCGTAAGCGGGGCGCACCGCCGTGCCTGCGTAGGGGGACCGGTCGGCCGAATCTGGACATGTGCCCAGTGTCGTCGGTGCACCGGTCGGCCGCAACGGCTTTAGGAAGCGGCCCTCGCAGCCGTGGTGGGGTCGGCGGCGAGGGCCGAACTCATTCTAGGCGCTTGAGAGCAAAGATGGAATGACTACGGGCAGAACGTAATAGCCGATGTCTCCTACTGTGCTGTATGCCACTGCCCACTTCGCCGTCCGGGTGTCGCGGCACAGCACCACGAACGCGACCGTGCAGCTCAGGGTCTTCTGGGCGTCGGCGATGAACTGGAGCCAGCATTCGGCCTGATCGGGGTCGGGGGCGAGCACCGCGTCGAACAGCACGGCGAAGACGCGCTCGTCGTCTTTGGAGTAGGCGGCGAGGGCGCAGACGCGGAGCTTGTCCTCGCGAGGGCAGGCAACCGTTTGGCGGCTGATGGCGATGCTGTCGTGCTCGGGCAGGTCCGGGCCCTCGGTCGAGTTGTAGAGCTCGGTTGCGAATTCGGGGCGGTTCTCCATGAGCATGGCGAGAATCTCGTTGTACTCGATCAATATTCGAGTTCCTAACTTCCGCGCGGGGTCACAAAAGGTGGGTTGCAGGAACAACGAGGACGCGACGATGGAGGTTACGGGCGGTTGTGCGGCATCGACCGGTTCGTCCGAAACCGTCTAGAACTGTCGTGGCGGCGATCGAGTCGTGCTGCACCGGAATGCGAACGGGGCGCGGCGGGCAATGCCCGCCGCGCCCCGTCCGCTCAGATCTACAGGCCGAGCTGGTGCTCGAAGTTGCCGTCCTCGATGCGGTTGGTGACCGCCTCCAGGAAGCGGGCGGCGTCGGCGCCGTCGATGAGCCGGTGGTCGTAGCTCAGCGTCAGGTGCATGACCGAGCGCACCGCGATGACCTCGCCGAGCTCAGGGTCGTTGATCACGCGCGGGCGCTTGACGATCGCGGCGGTGCCGAGGATCGCCGACTGGCCCAGCGGCACGATCGGCGTGTCGAACAGCGCGCCCACCGAACCGGTGTTGGTGATCGTGAACGTCCCGCCGAACAGGTCGTCGGGAGCCAGGCCGCCTTCGCGGGCCTTCTTCGCGATCTCGGCGATCCGCTTGGCCAGACCCGGGATGTTCAGGTCGCCGGCGTTCTTGATCACCGGGACGATGAGGCCCTTGGGCGTGTCCACCGCGAAACCGACGTTCTCGGCGTCGGGGTAGGTGACCGTCTTCTCCTCCATGTTCATGGAGGCGTTGACGATCGGGTACTGCTGGAGCGCCTCGATCGCGGCGATCGAGAAGAACGGCAGGAACGAGAGCTTCACACCGTGGCGGGCGAGGAACTCGTCCTTCTTGGCCGCGCGGAGTTTGGCGACCTTGGTCACGTCGACCTCGCGCACCGTGGTGAGCTGCGCCATGGTCTGCATCGACTCGAGCAGTGCCTTGGCCGCGGACTGACGCAGGCGCGACATCTTCTCGGTGCGGCCGCGCAGCGGGCTGACCTCGACCTTCTCCGGCGCGGGAGCGGCCGGAGCGGCGGTGGGCTCGGGCGCCGTCTTCTTCTCGATGACGGCCTGCACGTCCTGCTTGCGGATGCGCCCGCCCACGCCGGTGCCGGCGACCTCGTCGAGGTTCACGTCGTTCTCGGCGGCGAGCTTGCGAACCAGTGGCGTGACGTACGAGCTCGACGGTTTCTCCGCGGTCGGCGTGACCGGGGCGGATGCCTCGGGCGCCTTCGGCGCGGGAGCCGACTCGGGCGCGGCGGCGGCCGGGGCCTCCGCAGCGCGGGGCTCAGCGGCCGGCTTCGGAGTCGGCGCGGCGGCGGGCGCGGCCGTGCCGGAGCCGACGATCGCCAGCACCGAACCGACCTCGGCGGTCTCGTCCTCGCCCACCCGGATCTCCAGCAGCGTGCCGGCGGCCGGGGACGGGATCTCGGTGTCGACCTTGTCCGTCGAGATCTCCAGCAGCGGCTCGTCGACCTCGACGTTGTCGCCGATCGACTTGAGCCAAGTGGTGACCGTGCCCTCGGTGACCGACTCGCCCAGTTCGGGCAGCAGCACCTCGGTGCCCTCGGCAGAACCGGGGGCGGGCGTCTCGGGCTGCGCCGGGGCGGCAGCCGGGGCCTCGGGCTCGGGCTGCTTCTCCTGGGCGGGCTCAGCGGCCGGCGCCGGGGCCGCACCGCCGGCCTCGGACGGGTCGCCGATGACGGCGAGTTCGCCGCCGATCTCGACCTCGGAGTCCTCCGGGGCCACGATCTTCAGCACCACGCCGGCCACGGGGGAAGGCACCTCGGTGTCGACCTTGTCGGTGGACACCTCCAGCAAAGGCTCGTCCACCTCGACGGTGTCGCCTTCCTTCTTCAGCCACTGCGTCACGGTCCCCTCGGTGACGGACTCACCGAGGGCGGGCATCGTTACCGATGTCGACATCGTTCTGTTCAGCTCCTGTGGTCGTATCTAGTCGTGCGCGTGCAGCGGCTTGCCGGCCAAGAGCATGGCCGCCTCGCCGATCGCTTCGTTCTGAGTCGGGTGCATGTGGATGAGCTGGGCGACGTCCGAGGCGTAGCCCTCCCAGTTGTAGATCAGCTCGGCTTCGCCGATCTGCTCCGAGATGCGCGCGCCGACCATGTGGACGCCGACGATCGGGCCGTCCTCGACCGCGACGAGCTTGATGAAGCCCTGGGTCTTGAGGATGTTGGACTTCCCGTTTCCGGCGAGGTTGTAGTTGATCGACTTGACCTTGTCGGCCCCGTACTTCTCCTTCGCCTTGTCCTCGTTGAGGCCCATGGAGGCGACCTCGGGCTCGGTGAAGGTGACGCGGGGAATGCCGGTCTCGTCGATCACGGGCGGGTTCAGCCCGGCGATCTGCTCGGCGACGAAGATGCCCTGCATGAAGCCGCGGTGTGCGAGCTGGATGCCGGGGACGATGTCGCCTACGGCGTAGACGTTCGGCAGGTTCGTCTGGAGGCGCTCGTCGGTGAGCACGAAGCCGCGGTCCATCGCGACGCCCTGCTCCTCGAAACCGCAGTTCGCGGTGGACGGGCCGCGCCCGACCGCGACGAGGACGAGGTCGCCCTCGACGACGGTGCCGCCCTGGATGGTGACCTGGACGCCCGAGCCGGTCCTCTCGACCTTCTCGAAGAACTTGCCGGTGTGGAACTTGATGCCCCGCTTGCGGAAGGCCCGCTCCAGCTGCTTCGAGGAGTCGGCGTCCTCTGCGGCGATCAGGCGGGGGAGGCCCTCGATGATCTCGACCTCGACGCCCAGGGACTTCCAGGCGGAGGCGAACTCGGCGCCGATGACGCCGCCGCCGATGACGATCGCCTTGTTCGGCAGCTCGGTGAGGTCCAGCGCGTGCTCGGAGGCGATGATCTTCTCGCCGTCGATCTCCAGGCCCGGCAGCGTCTTGGAGTACGAGCCGGTGGCGAGGATGACGTTGCGGCCGGTGACGGTCCGGCCGTTGTCGACCTCGACGGTGTTCGGGCCGACGAGCTTGCCGGTGCCGTTGATGAACTCGACCTTGTGGGCCTTGACCAGACCCTGGAGGCCCTTGTACAGCTTGGCGACGACGTCGTCCTTGTACTTGTTGACCGCCTTCATGTCGACGCCCTTGAAGTCGGCCAGGATGCCGAAGTCCTCGGAGTCGCGGGTCGTGTCGGCGACCTCGCCGGCGTGGAGCAGCGCCTTCGTGGGGATGCAGCCACGGTGCAGGCAGGTGCCGCCGACCTTGTCCTTTTCGATGAGGGCCACGGTCATGCCGAGCTCGGCCGCGCGGAATGCGCTGGCGTAGCCGCCGCTGCCACCACCCAGGATTACTACGTCGTATCCTGCGTTCGGGTCGCTCATTGCTCTCCCCACTTAACGATACAAATTTACGGCTCCGCAAGCGTCGCCGTGAGTGCTTAGGTACGCGTCCCATCCTTCCACCGGTCTCGGTACGCGGTCGACTAGACCCGGTGGTTTGGAGTGTGCAACACCATTCAACTCCTCACCGCGGTGTTCCGAAAGCCCCGGTCGTGTGCGGCTGGACACAGGTGCACTCGCCCGTGTGTACGCTTGATAGTTGACACCTCAATGGTGCGGAAGGAGCCGCAGTGGGCTGGTTTGGACGCAAGAAGAAGAACAACAAAGGCACGCTGGACCGGGCGTCCGACAACGGAGACCAGCGGCATCTGATCGAATTCATCAAGAGCAGGACCGGTGTCGAGGCCTATATCGAACCTCGGACGACCGTCACCGAGACAACGGTAATGCTCATCGCCCATGACGGGGAGTGGACGCGTCGCCGCGTCGACGGCCCGGCCGGGGCGTTCGCCCTGGGAAGCAAGCAGGGCATCCCCGTCTACGAGGTCGCGAAGACCGGATATCCCCAGCGCAAGCGCGATTTCGACCAGAGGAAGAAGCTCGAGCGGCAGCGCCGCACCTGACTCTGGATAACGGTTGCACAACTTCTGTCGCACCGTCCCGCCACTTGGACGTGCGGGACGGTGCGGCGGCCCTGTTACTCGAATTCCCCGACGAGCGCCACGAGGGTGCGCACGGGGACTCCGGTCGCGCCCTTGCCGATGTAGCCGTAGGTCTCCCCCGAATCGGCCGGCCCGGCGATGTCGATGTGCGCCCAGCGGATCTCCTCGGGCACGAAGCGCGACAGGAAGATCCCGCCCTGGATCATGTGCGCGTCGCGCTTGAGCCCGGTCGCGCACTGCGAGACGTCGGCGATCGGGGAGTCCATGAGCTTCACGATGTCCTCGGGGAACGGCATCGGCCAGCCCTGCTCGCCGACCGACTCGCCGATGCGCTGGACCCGCTCGGTCTCGGTGTCAGTCCCCATCAGCCCGAACGTGCGCTTCCCCAGCGCCACGACCTGCCCGCCGGTGAGGGTGGCGACGTCGTAGATCGCGTCCGGCTCGTCCTCGGCGGCGCGGGAGAGCGCGTCGGCCAGGACGATCCGGCCCTCCGCGTCGGTGTTGAGGATCTCGATCGTCTTGCCGTTGCGGGCGGTGACCACATCGGAGGGGCGGTAGGACGAGCCCGAGAGCATGTTCTCTGCCAGCGCCACCGTGCACGTCACGTTGACCTCCAGGCCCAGCTTCGCGGCGGCGATGGTCGCGCCGACCACGGCGGCGGCCCCGGCCATGTCGGTCTTCATGTCCCACATGCCCGCAACCGGCTTGATCGAGATCCCGCCGGTGTCGAACGTGATGCCCTTGCCGACCAGCGCGACGTGCTTCGTCGCGGCCTCGGGACGGTAGCTCAGGCGCACCAGTCGCGGCTCGGCCGCGGAACCGCCGCCGACGGCGAGGATGCCGCCGTAGCCGCCGGCCGATAGCGCCTCGGCGTCGAGGATCTCGACCTCGATCCCGGCCGCGGTCGCGGCGCGCTCGATCTCGACCGCGAACGTCGGGGGCCGCAGCAGGTTGGCGGGGGTGTTGACCCAACTCTTGGTCAGGGCCACTCCTTCGGCGAGCACGCTCGCTTTTGCGATGTCGCCTGCGGAGGCGCCGTAGACGGTGATCGACTCCGGCGGCTCGTCGCCGTTGCCCTCGGTCTTGTATCCCTCGAACTTGTAGGAGCCGAGGGCGGCTCCGGTAGCGGTGGACTCCGGGTCGCCCTCGAAGGCGATCGCGACCGATTCCAGGCCGAACGCGGCTCGCGCCGCGGTTCCGGCGGCGCGGCGAAGCGTCTCGTCGTCGAGATCGTCGGGGTCGCCGAGCCCGACGGCGAACACCAGCTTCGCGTCCAGGTCGACGGGGGCGGCGAGTCGGGTGAGCGAGGAGGCCGAACCGGTGTTGCCGAGCGTCGCCAGGGTCTCGGCCAAACGCCCGCCGAAGGCGGCGTCGACTCCGGCGGCGCTCGCGGGGATGATCGCGGCGTCCTCGTCCGCGTGCACCCCGACGACGATCACGTCGGCGCGGGCTTCGGCGATGTCGCCGGAGGCGCTGAGCAGGTCAGTCATAGTGAATCCTTCGATTACGCGGGTCCAAACGGACCGATCCTACGGGTTGGGATTCGCGCGATAGTGTCTTAGCCATGTCTGAGCCTGCACCGTCACCTCTGGTATCGCCGCTGCACGACCGCCACCTGGAGCAGGGCGCGAAGTTCGCGCCGTTCGCGGGCTGGCAGATGCCGCTGCACTACGCATCGGGTGTGCTGGCCGAGCATGCCGCCGTGCGCTCCCGGGCCGGCGTCTTCGACGTCTCGCACCTGGGCAAGGTGTGGGTGCGGGGGCCGGGCGCGGCCGCATTCGTCAACCGGTGCCTCACCAACGACCTCGACCGGATCGGCAGCGGTGGCGCGCAGTACACGTTGTGCTGCGACGACGAGGGCGGGGTCGTCGACGACCTCATCGCCTACCGGCTCTCCGACGACGAGATCCTGCTGGTCCCCAACGCCGCCAACACCGCTGAGGTGGCGCGCCGCCTCGAAGAGGCCGCGCCGGACGGGGTCGAGGTCCGCAATGCGCACCGGTCGCTCGCTGTACTGGCCGTCCAGGGCCCCGAGTCGCCGCGGATCCTCGAATACCTCGGGCTGCCGCACGACCACGGGTACATGACCTTCGTGGAGCACCTGGTCGACCGCGCGGCGATCATCGTCTGCCGCTCCGGCTACACGGGCGAGACCGGTTTCGAGCTGGTCGCGCCGAACGAGGCCGCCGGGGACTTGTGGGACGGGATGCTGGTCGCCGGTGCCGCGCCCTGCGGGCTCGGCGCGCGCGACACGCTGCGGCTGGAGATGGGCTACCCGCTGCACGGCCAGGACTTGAGCCTCGACATCACGCCCGTGCAGGCCCGCCTGAGCTGGGCGGTCGGCTGGGACAAGCCCGAATTCTGGGGCAAGGCGGCCTTGGAGGCGGAGCGCGCCGCCGGACCGAAGCGTCGCCTGTGGGGCCTGGAGGCCATGGACAGGGGCGTGCCCCGCGCGCACATGAGCGTCCTCGACGGCGAGCGGCGGGTCGGCGAGACCACCTCGGGCACGCACGCGCCGTCGCTGAGGAAGGGCGTCGCTCTGGCGCTGCTCGACGCCGGGTACAAGCCGGGCGCCGAGCTGGAGCTGGACGTGCGCGGTCGGCGCCTGCCGGTGCGGGTCGTCAAGCCGCCGTTCGTGAAAGCCACTCCCGCTTAGCGTCTCGCAAACCTGGGCTTGTCTGTATGGAACTTCTTCGATAGCGTTTACCAGAACCCAGACGAAGGAGTCACATGTCAGGCACGCCGCATCGCTATGCCCTCGTCGGTACCGGCGCTCGCGCCACGATGTACGTCAACGCCCTGGTGGAAAGGCGCGACAAGGCACAGCTGGTAGCTCTCGCAGACACCAACCCCCACCGCATCGGAGTTCACGCCGCGGCCGTAGAGGCGGCCCAGGCCCCGGCCCCGGCGGTCTACGACGCGGCCGACTTCGAGAAGCTGCTCGACGAGACGCGGCCCGACACCGTCATCGTCACCTGCGTCGACGCCCACCACCACGAGTACATCCTCGCGGCCCTCGCCCGGGACCTCGACGTCATCTGCGAGAAGCCGCTGACCACCACGGCCGAGCACGCCGCGGAGATCCTCGCCGCAGAGGAGCGGTCGGCCGGGACGGTCGCCGTCACTTTCAACTACCGATACAACCCTTTGCACGAAAAAGTCGCCGACCTGCTTCGCGATGGCGCCGTGGGCGAGATCATCTCGGTCGGCTTCGACTGGCTGCTCGACACCCGCCACGGCGCCGACTACTTCCGCCGCTGGCACCGCCTCGCCGACTCCTCCGGCGGCCTGCTGGTCCACAAGTCCGGACACCACTTCGACCTCGTGAACTGGTGGCTCGACGCCGCGCCGATACAAGCGTTTGCCAAAGGAAAGCTCGCATTCTACGGCGAGAACGGCAAGCACACCGGCCACGACCGCGGCTACGACCGCGTCACCGGCTCCTCGCTCGCCGCAGACGACCCGTTCGCACTGCACATGGAGGAGAACGAGCAGCTCAAATCGCTCTACCTCGACGCCGAGTCCGAAGACGGCTACATCCGCGACCAGAACGTGTTCGCCCCCGGCGTGACCATCTACGACGACATGATGGCGCTGGTCGACTACGACTCAGGCGCGACGCTGTCCTACCGGCTCACCGCCTACTCGCCATGGGAGGGCTACCGGGTCCACTTCAACGGCACCCAGGGCCGGCTCGAACTGCTCGTCGTCGAGAACGACCACGTCAACCCGGCCCAGAAGGGCCCCAACGGCGCCTCCCTCCACGGCACCCACGAGGCGGCCGAAGAAGGCTGGTACGAGCTGACGCTGCATCCCTTCTGGACCAAGCCGAGTAAGATCGACGTTGGTGAATACCAGCGCAAGGGCCACGGCGGCGGCGACGTGCGGATGCTCGGCGTCCTCTTCGACGGCGACACCGACCCGCACCAGCGGTCGGCCACCGCGCGGGACGGCGTCAACGCGCTGGCCGCCGGACTCGCCTCCAACGCCTCCATCGCCACCGGCCGACCGGTGAACGTCGCCGACCTTTTCAATCAGTAGGAGCACCGTTGATGCTGCATCCCGACCGCCTCTTCCCATCGGACGAGCGCACCCGCGCCATCGCGCGCGACATCCACCAGCGGACCGCCGACCTGCCGCTGGTCAGTCCGCACGGACACGTCGACCCGCGCCTGATCTCGGAGGACGAGCCGTTCCCCGACCCGGCGCGGCTGTTCGTCGTCCCCGACCACTACCTGACGCGGATGCTCTACAGCCAGGGCGCGACCCCCGACCAGCTCGGCGTCCGCTCGGTGAAGGGCGAGCCGTCGGAAGTGGACGGTCGCACGATCTGGCGGCGCTTCGCCGAGCACTACCACCTGTTCCGAGGCACCCCCTCGAAGCTGTGGCTCGACTACACCTTCGGGGAGGTCTTCGGGATCTACAAGACCCTGAGCGCCGATACCGCCGACGAGTTCTACGACCACCTCTCGGCCAGGCTGGCCGAGCCGGCCTACCGGCCCCGGGCCCTGTTCGACCGGTTCAACATCGAGGTCCTCGCCACCACCGAGTCCCCGGTGGACTCGCTCGACGCCCACGCCGAACTCGAAGCGCTCCCGGCCGACGGCGGCCGCAGGTGGGGCGGCAAGGGCGGCAAGGTCGTCACCACCTTCCGGCCGGACAACCTCGTCGAGATCGACTGGCCCGGCTGGGCCGATCGCGTCAAGCAGCTCGGCGAGATCACCGGCCTCGACACGTCGACCTACGAGGGCTACCTGGAGGCGCTGCGGCAGCGGCGCCAGGACTTCATCGCCGCCGGAGCGACCTGCAGCGACCACGGCCACGCGACCGCGGAGGCATTCCCGGCCGAGGACGCCGCGGAGATCTTCCAGCGGGCCCTGGACGGCGACGAGCTGGTCGACCCTGGGCGATTCAGCGCGCACATGCTCTACGAGTTCGCGCGGATGAGCTGCGAAGACGGCCTGGTCATGCAGCTCCACCCCGGATCGGCCCGCAACTACGACACCTGGCTGCACTCCGGCTGGGGCCGCGACGTCGGCGGCGACATCCCCACCCGCACCGACTATGTCGAGTCGCTGCACAGGCTGCTCAACGACTTCGGCCACGACCCGCGCTTCCGCATCGTGGTCTACACGCTCGACGACACCGTGTTCACCCGCGAGCTGGCGCCGCTCGCCGGGGTATATCCGGCGATGTTCGTCGGCGCCCCCTGGTGGTTCCTCGACTCGCCGGAGGGCATGCGCCGCTTCAGGGAGGGCGTCCACGAGACCGCCGGGTTCTACAACACCGCCGGCTTCGTCGACGACACCCGCGCGTTCTGCTCGATCCCGGCCCGCCACGACGTCGCCCGCCGCGTCGACGCCGCCTTCCTCGCGCGCCTGGTCGCCGAGCACCGGATGACCGAGGAGGACGCCGCCGAAGTAGCGGTGGACCTCGCCTACAACCTGCCCCGCAAGATCTACAGAATGGAACAGCGATGACGAAGATCGAACGCCTCGAAGTCCACGACGTCCGCTTCCCGACGGCGGCGGACGCCGACGGATCGGACTCGATCAACCGGGCCGACTACTCGGCCACGTATGTCGAGCTGTTCACCGACGGCGGGCCGACCGGGACGGGCTTCACCTTCACCGGGGGACGCGGCAACGAGATCACCTGCGCAGCTGTGCAAGCGCTTGCGCATCTTGTGGTCGGCCGCACCGTCGAGAGCATCTTCGACAATCCGGTCGAGTTCTCCCGCTCGCTCGCCCAGGAACCGCAGATCCGCTGGCTCGGCCCGGAGAAGGGCGCGACCCACATGGCCGTCGGCGCGATCGTCAACGCCGTGTGGGACCTGCGAGCCAAGCTCGAAGGCAAGCCGATGTGGCAGCTGCTCGCCGAGATGGACTCGGCGGAACTGGCCGCCCAGATCGACTACCGGCACATCATCGACGAGCTCACCCCGGCCGAAGCCGAGGCGATCCTGGACGAGGGCAGGGTCGGCTACGCCGACCGCCTCGCCGCCCTCCGGAGCGAAGGCTTCCCGGCGTACACGACCTCGGTCGGCTGGCTCGGCTACACCGACGAGAAGGTCCAGGCGCTCACCGAGGAGGCCGTCGCCGAAGGCTGGACCGCCGTCAAGATGAAGGTCGGCTCGCCCGACGTCGCCGACGACGTCCGGCGCGCCGGGATCATCCGCGACATCATCGGCCCCGACAGGCTGCTCATGATGGACGCCAACCAGATCTGGTCGGTACCCGAGGCCGTAGAGAACATGGGGCGCCTGGCCGCCTTCGACCCTTACTGGATCGAGGAGCCGACCCACCCCGACGACGTGCTCGGCCATGCCAAGATCGCGAAGGCCGTCGACCCGATCCGGGTCGCCACCGGCGAGGTCGCCGCCAACCGCGTCATCTTCAAGCAGCTGCTCCAGGCCGAGGCCATCCGGGTCTGCCAGATCGACGCCTGCCGCGTCGGAGGCATCCCCGAGGTCGTCGCCACGCTCCTCATGGCCGCCAAGCACGGCGTCGACGTCTGCCCGCACGCCGGCGGAGTCGGACTGTGCGAGTACGTCCAGCACCTGGGCATGTTCGAGTACCTCCGCGTCGGCAAGACCCTCCGGGGGCGCATGATCGAGTACGTGGACCACCTGCACGAGCACTACACCGATCCGGTGACCGTAGTCGACGGCCGATACCGGGTGCCGACGCAGCCGGGCTACTCCGTGACGCTCAAGGACTCCTCGATCGCCGAGTTCTCCTACCCCGACGGGCCGGCATGGAAAGCCTGAACGCCAAGACCCTCGCCGACGTGCCCGGAACCGTCCGCGTTCCGGGCACGCGCCCCGACCGAGCCGGGATACTCCACATCGGCGCCGGCGCCTTCCACCGCGCCCACCAGGCCGTCTACACCGACGGCACCGGCTGGGGCATCACCGTGGCCGCCCCGCGCTCGCGCGAGGTCATCGACGCCCTCGCCGCCCAGGACGGGCTCTACACCGTCGCCACGCTCGGTCCCGAGGGCACCGAACTGCGCGTCGTCGGATCGATCGTGGACACCCTGCACATCGCCACCGAGGAGGAGCGGGCGCTCGACCTCATCGCCGCCGACGAGACCCACGTCGTCACCCTCACCGTCACCGAGAAGGCCTACCGGGACCCCCACGGCGTCCCAGGCCTGCTCGCGAAGGGGCTGGCGCGCCGGGCCGAGCACGGCGGCGCGCCGCTGACGATCCTGAGCTGCGACAACCTGCCCGACAACGGCGCCGCCACACGGGCCGCAGTCGAGCCGCTCCTGGACGAGGCCACCCGGGCCTGGGCCGAGCAGCACGTCACGTTCCCGTCCAGCATGGTCGATCGGATCGTCCCCGCCTCCACCCGGGCGACTTTCGATCGAGCGGCAGAAACCCTCGGCTACGTAGACGACGCCGCCGTCGAGGCCGAACCGTTCACCCAATGGGTCATCGAAGACCGCTTCGCCGGACCCCGCCCCGACTGGGACGCGACCTTCACCGACGACGTCGCCGGCTGGGAGCGCCTGAAACTGCGCACCCTCAACGGCGTCCACTCCACCCTCGCCTACCTCGGTGCGCTCGCCGGCGCAGAGACGATCAGCGAGACCCTCGCCCTCACAGGCGCCAGGAACTTCGCCGAGCGCCTCATCGCCGACCAGATCGCGCCGAGCCTCACCCCTCCGGACCGCACCGACCCCGTCGCATACGGACACGAGGTCCTCGAACGGTTCGCCAACCCCGGCATCAGGCACCGCTGCCTCCAGATCGCCATGGACGGCAGCCAGAAGCTCCCTCAGCGGCTGTTCGGCACCATCGCCGACCTCGCCGAAGCCGGCCGGCCGATCGGGCTGATAGCCCTGCCGCTGGCCGCCTGGATCCGCTTCTGCGCGGGCCGAGCCGACGACGGGTCGGCACTGCCGCTCGACGATCCACTCGCCGGCCCCCTGCGCCAGAGCCTCACCGCCGCAGGCGACCATCCCGCGGCACAGGTAGGCGCTATCCTCGGGGTCCGGCAGGTCGTACCCGAACCGGTCGCGTCCAACCACGAACTGCGCCTGGCCGCAACGGCATGGCTGGTCGACCTGGACCGGCTCGGGGTGGCCCGAACCCTGGAGAACGCCTGATGGACCTTCGAATCCCCCGCATCGCAATCGTCGGCGCGAACGGCTACGGCCTGCACCACCGACACAACATAGAGCCCAAACGCCGCGCCGGCGCACTGGAGCTCGTCGGGCTGTGCGACACCGCCGAGATCGTCGAGAGCCCCGACATCCCGGTCGGCGACACACCCGTCTTCGACGACTACCAGCGCCTCCTGGAGGCCACCGACCCGCACATCGTCATCATCGCCACGCCGCCGCCCACCCACCTGCCCATCGCGTCCGCCGCGATGCGCCACGGCGCCGACGTCTACCTGGAGAAACCGCCGGTGGCCTCCCTCGACGAGTACGAGCTGCTCTACGACGTCATGGTGGAGACCGGCCGCGCCGTCCAGGTCGGGTTCCAGGCGCTCGGCTCGCACGCGTTCAACGCGCTGCGCGAGGCCATGGAGATCGGCCGGCTCGGCACGCTGGAGGCCGTCGGCGTCGCCGGCTCCTGGCAGAGGCCCGACTCCTACTACCGCCGGTCCCCTTGGGCCGGAAAGCGGGAGGCGAACGGCACCCTCATCGCCGACGGCGCGCTGGCCAACCCGTTCGCGCACGCCTCCCAGGAGGCGCTGGCGATCGCGGGGGACTGGCCGCTGGACGGCGAGATCGAGCTGGAGCGGCTGCGGTGCCGCGAGGGCATCGAAGTGGACGACACGGCCGTGTGGCGCGGGGTCAACAAGGGCGGCGTCTCGGTCACCGTAGCGGTGACCCTGTGCGGCGAGCGCAAGCTCGAGGGCGACATCTACGTGCGCGGCACCGAGGGCGAGGCCTGGTTCGAGTACCCCACCGACCGGCTGCGCCTGCCCGGTGAGGATGAGCCGAAGCAGTACGGCCGCACCGACCTGCTCGACAACCTCATGCTTCACCGCCAGCGGGGCGTCGGCCTCATCTCCGGGCTGCGGCGCGCCAAGACCTTCACCCGCGTGCTGGAGCGGGTGCTGAACGACCCGGTCCCGCGACTGGTCGACGAGGCGCACCTCAAGCGCGTCGGCGACGACCCGGTGACGCTCCTCGACGGCGCCGACGCGGCAGTCGAGGCGGCGGCCAGAAGCGGCAAGCTCTTCAGCGAACTCTCGCTTCCGTGGGGTTAGAGGCCCGGCGGACGCGTGGTTTCGGGACCCGTCCCGACCCGGTCCGGGAGATCGGTCGGGGCCCGGCGGGCCCCGACCGATCGATACTCGGATCCGACAAGCGGTGCCGGTGCTAACCGGCTCCGGCTCCGCTGCTCACGATGGAGGCGACCTGCGAGGGCGTGTCGAGGCTGAACGAGTACGGCACTCCCGGAACCGACCCGCTGGAGACGGGGGACGGGGAGTTGACGAGGTGGTTGTTGCGCGAGACGACGCTGCCGGCCGGCGAGGAGGCCTGTCCGAGGTCGACGGTGCGGTTGCAGTTCTCGAAGTAGTTCCCTTCGACGATGACGCCGGCCTCCATAGTGGTGGCCACACAGTACGACCCGATGTTGCGGTAGTAGTTGTTGAACACGTGGACGGGGCTGCCGAAGCGAACCCGAGGCGTTCGCTGGTTGGTGCCGTTGAAGTAGTTGTGGTGGTAGGAGACCCGCAGGTGTCCCCGGTCCTGGCCGCCGTTGCTGTCGGAGTGCCCCAGGAGCATCGTCTTGTCGGTGCCGTTGAACCGGTTCCAGGAGACGGTGATGAAGTCCGATCCCCGCTTGATGTCGCAGGCGCCGTCGAAGCCGGGCTCGAAGGTGTTGTGGTCGATCCAGATGTTGGTCGAGCCGTCCTGGACGTTGATGCCGTCGTCGGCGTAGTCGCGGAAGGTCATGTTCTGGATGATGACGTTGTGGGTGTCGTCGAGGTTCAGCCCGCCGCCCGTGAACGTCGCCCCGGAGTTTCCGATGATGGTCGTGTTCGAGCCGACTTTGACCATGCCCGACAGGCTGATGGTGCCGCTGACCCGCACGACCTTCGCCGAGCTGCCCGAGACCGCCGAGGCGAACGCCGAGGCCGAGGAGACCGTCACCGGTGAGGTGTTGCCGCCGCCGGTGGTGCCGCCGTTCTGCGTCGCCCAGCCCACGAGGCCGCTCTGGCCGGGGTCGTCGCCGCCTTCGGCCTCGATCAGACGGAACTGCTGGTTCGATT
>NZ_JAKZEW010000007.1:58255-120280 GCF_022548875.1 Glycomyces sp. L485
GCGTCGTCGAATTGGGCGATGGTGGCGCCGTTGTCGGCGTTCCACTCCCACACGTCCAGCACCATGTTCGAGTGCCGCGCCTGGATGCGGTAGTAGCCGCCGCCCGCGTCGATGAACCGGAACTGCTGGTTCGTCCCGCCGGTGTTGTTCCATTGGATGATCTCGGCGCCCGGCTCGGTCGAGCGGTCGAGGACGTCGAGGACGAGGCCGGAGTGCCGGGATTCGATGAAGTACCACGTTCCGGTCTCGACCGCTCGCGCCGAGCGGGTGGCGAGGAACCCCGTGCTCGCCGCCACGGGAACGGCCGCCGTCAGGCCGGCGACCTTCCAGAAGCGGCGCCTGGAGTACTTGCCGTTGAAGATGTTCTCCATATCGTAGCGATCCTTTCGGAGGAGGGGGAGACGTCAACACATTTAGACATCTCGATAGAAGGATGCTAGCGGTTGCATGAGAGTGCCTACAAGTCCCCGCCCTCAATCGTCTCAAGTAGGTGGGAAAGGGGCCGGCCATCGCTTGTCGGTCCCGATATGCGGTTGTGACTGGAGTGACTGGGCCGCGCCGGCGAACGGACGCGGACCGTGCCGCTGCCGCCGATGGCACCGGAGGCGGTGACCGAGGTCGGCGGACTCTGCGCCGCCCCGCCGGTCGCTGTCGCGCCGCTGCGGCGAGGAGGCGCCCGGCCGGAACCCCGGCCGGGCGCGCTGTCGTGGGGGAGTCGAAATCAAGTCACCTGGCTCCGGCTCCGCCGCTCACGATGGAGGCGACCTGCGAGGGCGTGTCGAGCCTGAATGAGTACGGCACTCCCGGGACCGACCCGCTGCTGACGGGCGCGGGGGAGTTGACCAGGTGGTTGTTCCGCGACACCACCCGGCCGGGTCCGGAGCTGCCCTGTCCGAGGTCGACGGTGCGGTTGCAGTTCTCGAAGTAGTTCCCTTCGACGAGGACCCCTGCGTCCATGGTCGTCGCCACGCAGTACGACCGGACGTTGCGGTAGTAGTTGTTGTAGACGTGGACGGGGTTGCCGAAGCGGACCCGCGGTGTTCGCTGGGTGGTGCCGTTGAAGTAGTTGTGGTGGTAGGAGACCCGCAGGTGTCCCCGGTCCTGGCCGCCGTTGTTGTCGGAGTGCCCGAGCAGCATGGTCTTGTTGGTGCCGTTGAACCGGTTCCAGGAGACGGTGATGAAGTCCGATCCCCGCTTGATGTCGCAGGCGCCGTCGTTGCCGGCCCCGAAGGTGTTGTGGTCGATCCAGATGTTGGTCGACTGCCGCTGGACGTTGATCGCGTCGTCGGAGTAGTCGCGGAAGGTCAGGTTCTGGACGATGACATTGCGCGTCTGGTCCAAGTTGAGCCCGCCTCTGGTGATGGTGGCGCCGGAGTTGCCGATGATCGTGGTGTTAGGCCCGACTTTGACCATGCCCGACAGGTTGATGGTGCCGCTGACCCGCACGATCTTGCGCGAGCTGCCGCTGACGGCCGAGGCGAAGGCCGAAGCCGACGAGACGGTCGTGGTGCCGCCGCCGGCGCCGCCGGTCGTGCCGCCGTTCTGAGTGGCCCAGCCGACGGGGCTGCCTTGCTGGGCATGGGCCTCCCGGGCGTCCCAGGCGAGACTCGAGGCGGCGAACGGTACGGCGGCCGCGAGGCCGGCGATGGCCCAGAATCGGCGCCTGGAGTGGTTGCCGTCGAAGACATGCTCCATGTCAAGGTCCTTTCATAAAGAGGACATTATAGTTAAATGTCTGGATATGTCTGGCAATATTAGCGGTTGCTTGATAACGCTTGCGGTTGCGAGTTCTCGGTAACATTTCGCCGAAAATTCCCACAAAACCACCAAAAATATGCAAACTTGCCGTCAATGTTGAGGGGTGTGTGACACTGTGGCTTTTCCCGTGCGCCTGTGCTAAGAATTCGCCATGGCACTTTTCGACCTACCGCTCGACGAACTCCGCGAGTACCGGCCCGACGTCCCTGAACCGGCCGGCTTCGACGAGTTCTGGAAGCAGACCCTCACCGAAACCGGCGCCCACGACCTCGACGTCCGGCTCGAAGCCGTCGAGACCGGCCTCACCACCGTCGACGTCTTCGACCTCGCCTTCGCCGGCTGGGGCGGCCACGCGATCAAGGGCTGGCTCCTGCTGCCCAAAGGCATCGAAGGCCCCCTGCCGTGCGTCGTGGAGTACATCGGATACTCCGGCGGCCGCTCATTCCCCTGGGCGCACACCACCTACCCCGCCGCCGGCTGGGCCCACCTGGTGATGGACACCCGCGGCCAGGGCTACGGCAACTGGCAGCCTGGCGACACCGGCGACCCTTACGGCACCACCGGCCCCACCAACCGCGGCTGGATGACACAGGGCCTCGAGTCCCCCGAGCACTACTACTACCGGCGCGTCTTCACCGACGCCTACCGCGCTGTCGACGTCGCCAAGGGCCACGAGGCCATCGACGCCGACAGGATCGTCATCGCCGGCGGCAGCCAGGGCGGCGGCATCACCCAGGCTGTCGGCGGTCTACGAGACGATGTGGCGGGCGCGATGATCGACGTGCCGTTCCTGACGCACTTCCGCCGCGCCGTCACCATCACCGACTCCTTCCCGTACCAGGAGATCGTCGAGTTCCTGTCCGGACAGCGCCTGCGTGAGGACCGCGTCTTCGAGACGCTCTCCTACTTCGACGGCGTCCACTTCGCCGCCCGGGGCACCGCTCCGGCTCTGTACTCGGTCGGCCTGATGGACGACATCTGCCCGCCGTCGACGGTCTTCGCCGCGTACAACCGCTGGCAGGGCGAGAAGCGGATCACCGTGTGGCCGTGGAACAAGCACGAAGGCGGCGGCATCCACCAGCGCGGCGAGCACCTCAAGTTCCTCGCCGAGCGCTGAGCGGTCAGGGCCGGACGTCAGCGGATCCCCAGGCGCTCCAACGCATGCTCATGCAGCAGGCCGTTGGTCGCGACCGCGGAGCCGCCGTCCGGCCCCGGCCGTCCCCTCAGATCGGTGAAGGTCCCCCCGGCCTCCTCGACGAGCAAGGCCAGCGGCGCCAGATCCCACAGCGCCACTTCGGGTTCGGCTGCGATGTCGACGCAGCCTTCGGCGAGCAGGCAGTACGAGTAGAAGTCGCCGAAGCCGCGCTCACGCCAGGCCTCGTGCAGCATCGCCAGCATGGCGCCCTCGCGGCCCGCCTTCGTCCACCCGGTGATCGAGGAGATGCTCACCGACGCGTCGGACAGCTTCGCGACCTTCGAGACGTGGATCCGCTTGCCCGCGCGCTGGCTGCGCCCGGCGTAGGCGCCCGCGCCCTTCATGGCCCACCAGCGCCGGTCGAGCGCCGGGGCGCTGACGACGCCGACGACGGGCTCGCCTCGGTCGAACAGCGCGATGAGCGTAGCCCAGATCGGCACGCCGCGAACGTAGTTGCGAGTGGCGTCGATCGGGTCGACGACCCATTTGCGGCCGGATGCGCCGGGGTTGTCGCCGAACTCCTCGCCGTAGACGCCGTCGCGGGGCCTGGCCCTGGCGAGAGTGGAGCGGATGACCTCCTCGATGGTGGTGTCCGCGTCGGAGACCTCGGTCATGTCCGGTTTGGTGGAAATCTGCAGGTCCGAGGCGCGGAACCGTTCTGAGCCGATCCGGGAGGCGCTGTCGGCGAGCATGTGCGCGAGGCCGAGATCGTCGTTATAGCTCGAGGTGGGCATGCGCCTCATATTACTCAGGTCTTACCGTCGGACTCCGCCAGCGAGGTGAGCATGCGGCGGAACGAGTCCAGTCGGCCGGCCATCGGATCGTCGGCGCCGATCGCGGCGTCGAGCGCGCAGTCGCCGATCTCGGGGGTGTGGGTGCAGCCCCTCGGGCAGTCGGCGGCGATCTCGGCGAGTTCGGGGAAGGCCTTGAGTATCGAGTCGGGCGTGACGTGGGCGAGGCCGAAGGAGCGCACGCCCGGTGTGTCGATGACCCAGCCTCCGCCGGGCAGTTCGAGGGCGACGGTGCTGGTCGAGGTATGGCTGCCCTTGCCGATCGACCGGACCTCGCCGACGGCCCGCCCGGCTCCCGGCACCAGGCGGTTGATCAGCGTGGACTTCCCGACCCCGGAGTGTCCGAAGAAGACGTTCTCCTGGTCGGCCAGGAGCTCCACGAGATGGTCGAGCGGCTCGTCCGGGCGCGTGGTGACCGTCGTCAGCTCCAGCTGCGAGTAGTAGTTCTCGACCTCCGCGACGAGTTCGGGGGCCAGGTCGGTCTTGGTCAGGCACAGCACGGGGGCGACGGCGGCGTCGTAGGCGGCCACGAGGCATCGGTCGACGAAGCCGTAGCGCAGCGGCGGGTCGACGAGGCTCGCGACGATGACCAGCCGGTCGACGTTGGCTACGACGACGCGCTCGGTGGCGCTGTCGTCGTCGGCGGAGCGGCGCAGCTGACCGTGCCTGGGTTCGATCCGCACGATCCTGGCGAGGGTGCCCTCGCGTCCCGACAAGTCGCCGACGAGCGCGGCTCGGTCGCCGACGACTATCGACTGCTTGCCCAGCTCACGGGCCTTCATCGCGGTGACGGCGTCGCCGTCGACCAGGCAGGTGTAGCGGCCGCGGTCGACGGCGGTGACGAAGCCGGAGCGGGCGTTCTCGTGCTTGGGGCGGATCTTGGTCCGGGGTCGGGAACGACGCGCGGGGCGGACACGCACGTCGTCTTCGTCGTACTCCCGGGCCGGCACTAGGCGCCCGCTCCCCCGGCGTTGCCGTGTCCGAGGATCGCCTGCTCCCAGACGCTCGCGAAGTCGGGCCAGGTCTTGGAGGTGCAGGCGACGTCGGAGACACTGAAATCGGGGGTGACCAGGCCGGTGATGGCACCCGCGTGGGCCATGCGGTGGTCGGCGTAGGTCTCCCAGGTCATCGGCCGGGTCGCCCGGGCGGTGACCTTGAGCCCGTCGTCGTATTCGACGACCTCGGCGCCGAGTTTGGTGAGCTCCCTGACGAGCGCGGCGATGCGGTCGGTCTCGTGGCCCCTGATGTGGGCGACGCCCCGGATCGAGGAGGTGCCCCTGGAGACGCCGAACAGCGCGGCCAGGGACGGGGTGAGCTCGGAGGCGTCCGCGAGGTCGAGGTCGACGCTCAACGTCGAGGGTGAGCCGACGACGGTGAGGCCGCCGCGGGTCCATTCGACGCGCGAGCCCATCTCGACGAGGATGTCGCGGATCTTGTCTCCGGCCTGGGTGGTCTCGGTCGGCCAGTCCTCGACGGTGAGGTGCCCGCCGACGACGACCGCCGCGCACAGGAACGGGGCGGCGTTCTGGAGGTCGGGCTCGATGACCCATTCGCGGCCGGACAGCTCGCCGGGGGCGACCTTCCAGCGGTTCCCCTCGGAGTCGTCGACTTCGGCGCCGGCCTGGCGGAGCATCTGGACGACCATGTCGAGGTAGGGGCGGCTCGGCACGGGGCGGTCGCCGATGTGGCGCAGGTCGAGGCCGTTCTCGAAGCGAGGAGCGGCCATGAGCAGGGCGCTTACCAGCTGGGAGGTCTTGGAGGCGTCGACGGCGAGCTCACCGCCCTTGACGCCGCCGGTGGCGCGGACGGTGAACGGCAGGGCCGCGCGGCCGCCGTCGTCGACCTCGACGCCGAGGTCCCGCAGGGCCTTGATGACGCCGTCGTTGGGCCGCTTGCGGGCGTGCGGGTCGCCGTCGAAGGCCACCGGGCCCGAGGCGAGCGCGGCGACGGGGGGCAGGAAGCGCATGACGGTGCCGGCGAGACCGCAGTCGACGTCGGTGCCGCCGTGCAGTGGAGCGGGATTGACCGTCCACAGGTCGTCGTCACTGGTGTCGATCTCGGCGCCCAGTGAGCGCAGGCCGTCGACCATGAGGAGCGTGTCGCGCGAATAGAGCGGTCGCCGGATGGTCGAGGGGGTGGTCGCGAGGCTCGCCAGGACGAGCGCGCGGGCGGTCATCGACTTCGAGCCGGGGACGCGGACGACGGCGTCGAGCTCGCGCTCGGCGTACGGCGGCGTCCAACGGCGTTGCTTCGGTGCGGCTGTTCCTGTCACGGGCCCATTCTAGTGTGCGGACGATGCGGGCCCCGATTGTCGGTGCCCGGCGATAGCGTGGGGTCATGTGTGGGAGGTACGCCAACAGCAAGTCCGGCGGCGACATGGCCGCCCTGTTCGAGGCCGACGATCTCATCGCCGGCGCGAAGCAAGGTCCTGGCTCGCGATCTTCGCCAGGATGGGCACCCAGCTACAACATCGCGCCCACGGTGTCGGCGCCGGTGGTGCGGCGATCGAAGAGCCGGGACGAGCGCGTGGTGGAGCTGGCGCGGTGGGGCCTGGTGCCGCCGTGGTCGCCCGATCCGTCGATCGGTACGCGGATGTTCAACGCCCGCATCGAGACCGTTGCCACCTCGAAGGCCTACAAGCGGCCTTTCTCCTCGCGGCGGGCGCTGATCCCGGCCGACGGCTGGTACGAGTGGCGCAAGCTCCCTGATGGCGGGAAGCAGCCGTACTATTTCACCCTTCCGGGCGGCGTCGTGTTCGCCGGACTGTGGGAGACCTGGAGTCGAGACGATACGAGCCTGCTGAGCTTCACGGTGCTCACCTGCCCGGCGGTGGGCGAGGCGATCGAGACGGTCCACGACCGGATGCCGTATGTCCTTCCGCCAGAGCGGTTCGCGGCCTGGCTGGGCGAGGAGGAGGCCGACGAGGGCGAGCTCCTCGCGGGACCGGTTCCCCAGCTGCCGCGGAACCTGGAGATCAGGAAGGTCGGACGCGCGGTGGGCCGCGCGGGCAACGACGGTCCCGAGTTGATTCGCCCGGTTGATGCCGAGGAGGGGCCTTCTACCCTCCCAGGAATGTGATGTCTATCATATTTGATCAACGGTATCTGTACCCTTGCGCGTCGCTCTTTCGTGTACAAGCCGCCGTCGACGGTGTCCATCAGTTCCCCCCGAGGGCTTCGAGGCCCCCGGAGGCGTCGGCGGCGGAAGGCAAAGGGAGGCAGATATGCGGCGGATCCGCCCCGACGAAGTAGCGCGAGCCCGGAGGGACCCCCGGCTGCTCGACGCCTACGAATACCGCAATGAGATCAAAGGCCACTACCGCATGAGCGGGGACGACTGGCTGCGCCGGGGCAACTGCGCCGACGCCGACCCCGAGGTCATGTTCCCCGAGCCCCGCGAGCCCGTCGACGACGCGCTCAGGCTCTGTGCCTCGTGTCCCGTGAGGACCCCGTGCCTGGTCCGGGCGCTCGAAGCGCGTGACCGGCACGGCATCTGGGGGGCCACGGCCCCGCGGGAGCGCCGAGCGATGATCGAGGCTTGGAAGGACATCAACCCCCTCGCGGTGGGAGCCTGACCGGAAGAAGAGGAACCGAGGAGACCGCCGCGGCGCACGCCCAGGAGTGCCGCGGCCTTCTCGTCGGCGTGATGCGGGAGGGTGAGCCTCCCCGGGCCGACGGCGGTGTCTGGTCCGCCGACCCGGGGCAGGCACTGGGAGTTCACGCGCCGATTTCTCGCCGCGATCAGGGCCCTGGCGGGCCCACTCACGATAACGATCGAGATCACCCAAAGTTATGTATTCAATACATTTTTGAGCAATCAGGCTATTTCCGAACGGTCACCGACTGTGGCGATCGCGACTGCCCAGTTCTCGCCCCGGCGGAATGAACCGCGGCCGCAGGGCGTTGTGCGATTCGAGTCTCCACCGATGGCGGAGCCCGCGGGCCATGAGTACGCACAGCGAGGAGAGCGCCGCATGATGATGACTGTTCGGCAAGCACGCGACGACGAGCGCGTGGCCGCTCTGCTTCGCGGGCCCGAGTGGAACCCCGACCTGGAGGGTGACCAGGCTCCAGATCGTGCCGCCGGCGTCACTGCCGACCCTCTTTCCTCCGACTCTTCTCAGATCGCTGCCGTAGGCTCGAAAGCGATGCTCGACGAGAGGGAGACGGTGACCGAGTCGGCGAACGAGACCGCGGCGGAACGGCGCACGCGCTTCGAACGGGACGCGATGCCACTGCTCGACCAGCTCTACGGCGCCGCGCTGCGCATGACGCGCAACCCCGCCGACGCCGAGGACCTGGTCCAGGAGACCTACCTCAAGGCCTACTCCAAGTTCCACCAGTTCCGCGAAGGCACGAACCTCAAGGCGTGGCTGTACCGGATCCTCACCAACACGTACATCAACTCCTACCGGAAGAAGAAGCGCCAGCCGCAGACCTCGCCCACCGACGAGATCACCGACTGGCAGCTCGCCGACGCCGAGTCGCACAGCCCCACCGGCCTGCGCTCCGCCGAGACCGAAGCCCTTGACCGGCTGCCCGACTCCGACGTCAAGGAGGCGCTCCAGAGCCTCGGCGAGGACTTCCGGCTGACGGTCTACCTGGCGGACGTCGAAGGCTTCTCCTACAAGGAGATCGCCGACATCATGGGCACCCCGATCGGAACGGTCATGTCGCGGCTCCACCGGGGCCGCCGGCAATTGCGTCAGAAACTGAGCGCATACGCCGCGGATCGCGGTCTGTCGACCGCACGGGAGGGACAACGGTGACGAGCCCAGAATCGGACAAGCCCGAACTCGATTGTCGCGAGGTGCTCGAAGAGGTCTACCTCTACATCGACGACGAGTGCTCCGAAGTCCGCCGCTCGGTGATCAGGGCGCACCTCGACGAGTGCTCGCCCTGCCTCGCCGAGTACGGCATCGAGCAGGAAGTCCGCGCTATGGTGCACCGGTGCTGCAGCCAGGAGAAGGCGCCCGACGAGGTGAAGGACCGCCTGCGCCGGAAGCTGAGCGCCATCGAGCAGGTCGGCGAGGTCTTCACCGAGATGGCCGAGCGCGAGCGCTGAGCCGCTCGGCCGGGACGGGCCCGGGCGAGCTCGACCCTCAGCCGCCGGCCTTCTCGGTTCGCTCCCGCTCGTTCGCCTCCAGTAGGCGGATCGAGATCGTCAGCGACGCCTCCCGCAGCTCCTGATCCGAATCGACGGTCCTCGGGAAGGTGATCCAGTTGCTGTACAGCGTCGTGATCGCGTCCCAGGCGCGCATGCGGTGGATCAGCTCATCGTTCTCATCTGCCAGCAGCGCGTGCAGTCTGAGCACGCGCTGGCGGAAGATAGAGCCCCGGTCCAGGCGAGTCAGTGCGGCCTGGTTGTACTGCTGGAACCTCAGGACCGGGACGTGGGCGCGGATGACCTCGGCGTAGCGGCGCAGCAGCTCCCGCCTGGTCTCGATGGTCTTGGGCTGGTCTTCGCCCCATTCGCAGATGCGGTCGACGTCGTCGGCGTACGAGTCGAAGAAGCTCGCCGCGATGTCTTCCTTGGTCTTGAAGTGGTAGTAGAGGGCGGCCTTCGTCACGCCGAGATGCTCGGCTATCTCCCGTAGTGAAGTGCGCTCGTAGCCGTGCTCGCTGAAGAGGGCGATCGCGGTCCGCTGAATGCGCTCACGCGTGCTCGGCTGATTGCTGTCGCGCGTCTCGCGCGGCGATTGCGTCATATGGGCAAGTCTCGTTCTTGTCCGGTTTCCACCACTGCGGTCGCGGGGCAGCTCGCAATCATGGCGCACTTTCGTCCTTGAATCGGCACTGCCCCGCAATTCGCTAGCTGTTCGGACGCTTTCCGTGGTTCGCGGCCTTCTTCTTGCGCGACTTGCGCTTGCGTGCGGCTTTTGCCATCGCTCCTCCTCGGTCGGTCGGGATGCAGGGATCCACCATACCGGCACGATCTCTGTCACTCCGAAGGCGTTGAGGGTAAACAGGGAGCTAGACACGGTCTTGGGCCGAGTGGGGGACGCCCGTGGACAGGCGTCGACCGGGGCTCATCATGAAAGTGCATTCAGATTTGTTCGGCAACCGCGCACAAGGAGCGTCACGTGAACGAGCCCCGGATCGGCGAAGCCGACGCCACCTCAGCCGACCAGCCCGGCAGGGGCATGGCCGCCGACATCGTCGAGCAGCCCGAAGTCATGTCAGGCCTGCTCGACCACGGCCGCGGCGACATCGCGGCCGTCGCCGCCCGCATCGCCGAATGTCGCCCTCGCTCCATCGTCTTCACCGCGCGCGGCACCTCCGACCACGCCGCTCTCTACGCCGCCTACCTCACCGAGATCCGGCTCGGTCTTCCCGCGAGTCTCGCCAGCCCCTCCGTGGTCACCGTCTACGACTCGCGCCCCGACTGGTCCGACTGCCTCGTCATCGCCGTCAGCCAGTCCGGCGGCTCGCCCGACCTCGCCCAGGTCATAGCCGCCGCCCGCGCCACCGGCGCGCTCACCCTGGCCGTCACCAACAATCCCTCCTCGCCCCTGGCCGACGAGGCCGAACTCCATCTCGACGTCCGCGCCGGGCAGGAGCGGGCCGTCGCCGCCACCAAGACCTACACCGCCGAGCTCCTCACGCTCCTGATGCTCATCGAGGGCATCCGCACCGGCACCGGCCGCATCGACACCACCGAGGCAGCCGCGCTCGCCGAGCTCCCCGAACTCGCCCGCGACGTCCTCGACGACTCGTTCGCCGGCGAGCTCGCCGGCCGCTACCGCTTCGCCGAGCGGTTCGTCACCACCGGCCGCGGCTACGCTTACCCGACCGCCCGCGAGACCGCGCTCAAACTCATGGAGACCTCTTATCTGCCCGCGCTCGCCTTCTCCGGCGCCGACCTCCTCCACGGCCCCCTCGCGATGACCGACCCCGGCGTTCCGGTGCTCGCCGTCGTCGGCTCCGGCCCCGGCGGCCATGCGATGTGGAACGTCCTTGCTCAACTCGGCCGTCAGCGGGCCGACGTCGTCGTGGTCGGAGCCGCGGACCTGCCCGGCCAGACCGCCCGGCTCAGGACCCCCGCGGTCGACGAGCGACTGGCGGCTATTCTGGACATTCTTCCCCTGCAGCAACTCGCGCTCCACCTGGCGCTCGAGCGGGGCGAGAACCCGGACGCGCCACGAGGTCTCAAGAAGATCACCGAGACCATGTGAGCGCGTCTCGTGCTGTCCGGAAGTTCTTGTTCATGTTCGGTTCACCCAGATGTTCCTCACTCTCGGTAGGCTTCGCACCATGCAGGCCCCGGCATCCTCGACCTCTACCACTGAGATCGTCTGGCATGACAGGCGCTACACGGCGCGACCGATCGCCGGTGGGGCCGCCTTCGAGCTCTACTCGGATTCCCACGAGAACGGGTTCCAGCCCAGCGGCCGGACCTTCCACCGCTATGTTCACGCCTCCGAAGTGTCCAGTGCCGGAGGCGAACTGCTGCGGGCGGGCGTGGCACCGGTCTCGGTCCCCATGATGCCGGGAGCCGACTTCCGGACCGTCCACCAGTACAGCCAGAACCCGCGCATCGAGGGCGCCGAGCGCGCCCTGGTGTCCGCGGTGCGCGCGACCGCGTTCGTCGCGGTCGGCACCCGCATGATCAAGCCGCTGAGCCGCAATCAGGTAGCGCGGCAGTTGACGACGCCGCCAATGGTGAGCGGCGTGTGCTTCCGCGAGTTCGACGTCGCGCACCTGCGCACGCCCTTGGACCGGGTGACACTGGCCGGCGACCCCGACAACCTCAACGACGTCGCGTTCGCGCTGCGCTGGCGGGTGATCTGCTCGTGCGACTACGTCAGTACCGAGGCCGCGAACTTCCCGGGCCTGGTGAGCATGCCCGGCCGCGAGCGGCGCGGCTCGATGATCCTCGGCACCGGCTTCCTGCCGAGCGGCAACCACCTCATCCCCGAGTTCACCACGGCGAACCTCGCCGACCTGCCGCTGACCGCCCGGGCCGAGATCCTCGCCTACACCCCGGGCGGCACCGAGATCTCGCTGTTCCAGTACCAGCCGCAGACGAACGTGTGGGACCGCGTGGCCGGGGCCCGGCACCGGGACCTGATCAGTCGCATCCCGGGCCTGGAGAAGGGCCGCGCCCTGTTCAGGGTCGACCCAGCGGCACACGCGGGCCTGGTCGGCGAGCACGAGGGGGAGCGGGTGCGCGTCACCGCCGACCCGGGGCACGGCTTCAGCGCATATGTGCGCGGCGCGGCCAGTCGCAGCCCGGTATCGAGGCCGAAGCGGTATTTCACGAAGGCCCGCTGGCGCGACATCGACGTGCTGGTGCTGGGCCGCAACGAGGACTTCGTCCGGCTGCGGCTGGAACGCCCGGACGTGGAGTCCGCGATGAGCGCCGGCGCGTCCTGCGTGGAGCGCGCGGTCTACGAGTGCTGGGCCCCGAGGTCCGAACTCGAAGAGCCGCACACGGTCACTGTGGACTACCCGCTCTCCGGCAGCGGCTCCTGCTGAACCCGACCGCCTCAGCCGCTGGTTCCTCTGGCCAGTCGCCACCTCCCTTCCATCAGTTCGACCCAGCCGGCCTCCCGGAGCCGTCTGAGCGTCTCGGTGGCCGCCTCGACCGGGACCCCGGCCGCGGCTGCGAGCCGGGCCTCCTCGACCACGTAGCCCCTCGGCAGGGCTTCGACGAGGCGCGCCTCGATCTCGGTGAGGCGGTCGAAGGGCCTGCGAGGCGAGGGCGGGGCCGACGCCATCGGACCGCCGATGCCGGTGATGTCCTCGATGACCTCCTCCGCTCGCGTCACGAGCCGCGCTTCACACGGCTCCCGCGCCAGCTGGTGCACGCCGACCGAATGGGACGAGGTCACCGGCCCGGGGGTGAACATGAGCACCCGCCCCAGCTCGGCCGCGTGGCGGGCGGTGTTCCTCGCCCCGGACCTGACTCCGGCCTCGATGACGACCGTCCCCGCCGACAGTGCCGCGATGACCCGGTTGCGGGTCAGGAACCGATGCCGCATAGGAGTGGCGCCGGGCGGCCACTCGCTCACGAGCAGGCCCTTTTGGACAACCAGGTCGAACATGGAGCGGTTCGCCTGCGGATACGGCTGTTCGACGCCTGAGGCGAGCACCGCGACGGTGGGTCCGCCGCGCGCCAGCGCGCCCAGATGGGCCGCCCGGTCGATCCCGAACGCGCCACCGGAGACGACCGTCCACCCGGCCTCGGTCAGGTCGGCGGCGAGGTCGTCGGCGACGTGTTGCCCGTATTCGCTGGCGGCCCGCGCGCCCACGATGGCCACCGACCGGCGGCACAGCGCCGCGAGATCGCCCCGGCCGCGGACCCACAGGCACCGGGGCGGGCGCAGGTGCGGATCGGTGGCGTCGCAGACCATGAGCAGGTCGCGCAGCTGTTCGGGCCAGTCGGGGTCGCCGGGCACCACGACCCGTGAGCCGCAGGACTCGGTGGCCGCGGCGATCGCTTCGCAGCGTTCACGCGCATCGGGCGTGCAGGCGACCGAGGCGCTGGTGATGCGCTCAAGCCGCTCGGGGACCTTGCCCGCCCAGATGCGTTCGACCGCCTCGAGCGGCCCGACGTCGTCGAGCAGGTCGTCGAGTTCGGCGTCCCCAGGTTCGACCATCGAGGACAGCAGCATGAGCGCATGCCGCGGATCGTCGGGAAGACTGTTCACAACTCCTCCTAAGTGATCGTGTACCCGAGCCGCAGCTCCGCGGCCGAGTCGATGTCGTCGGCGGTGGGGCGGGCGTGCTCACGCAGGTCGGCGATGGTCCAGGCGAGCTTGAGGATCCGGTCGTATCCTCGGGCGGTGATCCGCTCGCGCCTCAGCAGGCCGTCGGCGGCGCCGGTGGCAGTGGGAGGCAGCCGCCATCTGGGAGACCGCAGGGCCGGGCCGGGGACCTCGCAGTTGAGCTTCCAGGTCTCGCCGGCCTCGGCCCAGCGGTCGGCGGCTACCTGCCGGGCCGCCGCCACCCGCTTGGCCGCCGGTTCGGACGGTTCGGACTCGACCTGGTCGGACAAGATGGCGGACGCCGAGGGCGCCTCGACGTCGATCCGCAGGTCGATGCGGTCGCGAAGCGGCCTGGAGATCCTTCCGAAGTAGCGTTTGCGATCGCCGGGCGGACAGTGGCACTCGATCGGCCGGTTCGGCGCGCACGGGCAGGGGTTCGCCGCGAGGACCAGCAGCACCCGGGCCGGGTAGGCGACCGTGCTCTCCGCGCGGCGCACGAGGACCTGGCCGCTCTCGAGCGGCTGGCGCAGCGAGTCGAGCACCTCCCTTCGCCACTCCGGGGCCTCGTCTATGAACAGGACTCCTCGGTGGGCCAGGGCCAGCGATCCCGGGCCGGCATGCCGTCCGCCGCCGATGAGCGACTGAATCGTCATCGAGTGGTGCGGCGCTTCGAAGGGGGCGTGCCGGATCAGTTCGGCGCGGCCGCCCGCGAACCTGCCTCGAAGGGAATGGAGGGAGGTGACCTCGACGGCTTCGGCGTCGGTGAGCGGGGGCAGGATCGACGGGAGCCGTTCGGCCAGCATCGTCTTTCCGGACCCGGGCGGGCCGACCATGAACATGTGGTGGCCGCCGGCCGCGGCGATCTCCAGCGCTCTGCGGGCCCTCGGTTGACCGCGCAGGTCGGCCAGGTCCGGAAGGTGCGGCGAAGCCGCCGTTCCCGCCGTCTCGGTCGGCTTCGACGGCTCCAGCTCCGTCTGGCCGTGCAGCCAGGCCACCAGTTCGGACAGGTTGCGCGGCGCCAGGATCGTCATGTCTCCGACCAGCGCCGCCTCGCCGGCGTTCTCCGGTGAGACGATCGCGGTCTTCAGGCCCGCCCGGTGGGCGGCCAGCAGGGCCGGCAGGGCGCCCGGTACCGAGCGCAGGCTGCCGTCAAGCCCCAACTCGGCCAGGAGGACGGTGTCCGCCAGCCGCTGGTCGGGGAGCATCTCATCGGCGCACATGATCGTCACCGCCAGCGCCAGGTCGGCGGCGGACCCGGTGGTCGGCAGCGACGCCGGTCCGAAATTCACGGATACCGACTTCTCGGGGAAGAGCAGTGCCGAGTTGGCCATCGCCGAGCGGACGCGGGTCTGCGCCTGGTTCACGACGCTGTCGGGCAGGCCCGACATCCTCACGGCCTCATCGCCCTTCGACGTCGACTTGAAGACCGAGGCCTCAACGGTCACGACCACCCCGGTCGTCCCGATCATGCAGACCGTGCTGGTCCGGCTGTAACCCATGGCGAATCCCCCAACGGTGTTCGAGAACGATGCGGCTTCCATCGGCGACGGTCAGGCCCATCCGGTCGACCCGCCACGGCTGGCTCGACCGGCAGTGCTCCTTCAGCCAGGCCCGAGCCAGGCGATCCACGCGGCGGAGCTTCTCGCCGTCGACCGCCGCCAGCGGGCCGCCGTACCGCTCCGAGCGGCGGGTCTTCACCTCGCAGAACACGACGACGTCCCTTTGGCGGGCGATCAGGTCGATCTCGCCGAGCCGGTGCTTCCAGTTGCGCTCCAGCAGTTGCATCCGGTCCCGTCTCAGGTGCGCGGCGGCGAAGCGCTCGCCCAGGCGCCCCAGCTCGTGCGGGCCGGCCTCTTCGATACTCATGGCCCTCCCTCTGCCGGGCGGGGGAGTAGCCGCACCTGGCCCGCGCCGAAGAGCAGGAGCGGGTCCAGGTACATCGCGCCCCGCTTCAGCCCCAAATGGAGGCAGGGCTCGTTCGGGCAGGACGGGTGGCCCGTCGAGAGGTGGCCGATCACCTGGCCTGCCGCGACGGTCGCGCCTGGTTCGACGAGCGGGTCGAGCGGCTCGTAGGTGGTGCGCAAACCGTTCGCGTGGTCGATGCTGACGACGCCACGCCCCGCGAGGCCACCCGCGAACACGACCGTGCCGGCCGCGGCCGCGACCACCGGGTGGCCGGCCGAGGAGCCGAGGTCCACGCCCCGGTGGCCCGGCAGCCACGGCAGCGGAGGCGGGTCGAACTCCTTCGCCACGTCGACGGGCCCTGCGGGAGGGCGCCACTCGCCGTTCTCCCGGGCTTCGGCGAGCGTGGGCCACAGGATCGTCCCGGCCGCCATGACGGCGCCGATGATAACGGTCGTCACCATTGCTGCATGTAGTCGTCGCATAACGCAATGGTGGGCTGGATGTCCGGTCTCGGCAAGAAAAAGTTCCAAGCCTGTGGATAACCCGGTTCATCGCCATGTGGACAACTTGAGAGCTCGCATACTGAATGGGGCTTTCATCCGCTGTTCGGCTGATGGCACGGGAGCGGCGCATTGCACCAGTCACGGTGGTCCACCGGCCTCGCACCCGTGCTCAGCGCGCGCGTACACTGATCGGAGCGGTACAGCGCCGGTTCCATCGCGCGCAGTGCCGACTTCGCGCGCTCGCCGCGGTCGACCACACCAAGCCATTCGCTACGGGTGAGGTCTGGCCACCGCGATCTCCCAGGTCCGGGTCATTCCGGTTGCAAGATCGCCGAGGGTGAGCGCCAGGCGCGGGGCACTCGGACTTCGAGCACCGCCTCGCATGTAACCAGGGAGAGAAAGGAATACAACCGTGTCGGTTGTCACCATGAGGCAGCTGCTGGAAAGCGGCGTGCACTTCGGGCACCAGACCCGTCGCTGGAACCCGAAGATGAAGCGGTACATCCTCACCGACCGCAACGGCATCTACGTCATCGACCTGCGCCAGACGGTCGACTACGCCGAGAAGGCACACGACTTCGTCAAGAACGTCGTCGCCGAAGGCGGCGCGGTCCTCTTCGTCGGCACCAAGAAGCAGGCTCAGGAAGCCGTGGCCGAGCAGGCCGCGCGCGTCGGCATGCCCTTCGTCAACCACCGTTGGCTCGGCGGCATGCTCACCAACTTCCAGACCATCCAGAAGCGCCTGATGCGCCTCAAGGAACTCGAGATCATCGAGGCCAACGGTGCGGCCAACCGCACCAAGAAGGAAATGCTCCAGCTGATGCGGGAGAAGGACAAGCTCGACCGCACCCTCGGCGGCCTCCGCGACATGGAGAAGGTCCCGCAGGCGATCTGGATCGTCGACACCAAGAAAGAGCACATCGCCGTCGACGAGGCCCGCAAGCTCGGCGTCCCCGTCGTCGCGATCCTCGACACCAACTGCGACCCCGACGAGGTCGACTACCCGGTCCCCGGCAACGACGACGCGATCCGCTCGGTGTCCCTGCTGACCAAGATCATCGCCGACGGCGTGGCCGAGGGCCTCATGGCACGCTCCGGCGGCGCCGAGCCCGAGGCGGGCAAGGCCGAGGGCGAGCCCCTCGCCGAGTGGGAGAAGGAACTGCTCTCCTCGGAGAAGACCGCTGAGCCCGAGGCCGGCGAGGCCGAGCAGACCGAGAAGGTCGTCGAGCCCGCGGGCGAGACGGTCGTCGAAGAAGCCGACAAGAAGTAAGAAGGGGAGCAATGGCCAACTTCACGATGGCTGACGTCAAGAAGCTCCGGGAAGCCACCGGCTCCGGGATGATGGACGTCAAGAAGGCCCTTGAAGAGGCGGAAGGCGACTACGACGTCGCGCTTGAGGCGCTGCGCATCAAGGGAGCCAAGGACGTCGGCAAGCGCGCCGAGCGCACCACGGCCCAGGGCCTGGTCGCCCAGTCCGGCAACACGTTGCTGGAGCTGCTGTGCGAGACCGACTTCGTCGCCAAGAGCGGCTCCTTCATCGAGCTCGCCCAGACGCTCGTCGAGCTGGCCGACGAGGTCCGCCCGGCGGACACCGCGGCCTTCGGCGACGCCAAGTTCGGCGCCAAGACCGTCTCCGAGGTCGTGGCCGAGGAATCGGTCAAGCTCGGCGAGAAGATCGTCGTCGGCCGCATCGGATCGCTCGACGGCGAGGTCGCGGTCTACATGCACCGCAAGGCCGCCGACCTGCCTCCGGCCGTCGGCATCCTCGTGTCTCACACCGGTGACGCCGAGGCCGCCCGCCAGGTCGGCATGCAGGCCGCCGCTATGCGCCCGAGGTACCTCACCCGCGACGAGGTCCCGGCCGAGGTCGTCGAGGCCGAGAAGCGCGTCGCGCTGGAGCAGGCCAAGGAGGACGGCAAGCCCGAGCGAGCCTGGGACAAGATCGTCGAAGGCAAGGTCGGCGCGTACTACCGCGACTTCTGCCTGCTCGAGCAGAACTCGGTCATCGAGAACAAGAAGACCGTCAAGCAGGTCCTCAAGGAGGCCGGCACCGAGGTGACGGGCTTCATCCGCTTCGAGGTCGGTCAGGAGTAGTCTCCGGTCTAGTACCGCCGACTACACTGGCTCAAGCCGTATAGCGAATCAGGACGAGGCGGCGGCGCTGGCCGCCGCCTCGTTCCATGTCCGGAGCCGAGCGAACTTCAGGGGAACGTCATGAGTGAAGCCACCTTCCGCCGAGTCGTGCTGAAACTGTCCGGTGAAGCCTTCGGTGGCGGCGCCGTCGGGGTCGATCCCGACATCGTTCAGGGCGTCGCCCGCCAGATCGCCGCGGGCGTGGCCGCGGGCGTCCAGGTCGCCGTGGTCGTCGGCGGCGGCAACTTCTTCCGCGGCGCCGAGCTCCAGAAACGCGGCATGGACCGCGCCCGCGCCGACTACATGGGCATGCTCGGCACCGTCATGAACTGCCTCGCCCTCCAGGACTTCCTGGAGAAGGAGGGCGTCGACACCCGGGTCCAGACCGCGATCTCCATGGCCCAGGTCGCCGAGGCCTACATTCCCCTGCGCGCCATCCGCCACCTCGAAAAGGGCCGCGTCGTCATCTTCGGCGCCGGCGCGGGGCTCCCGTACTTCTCCACCGACACCGTCGCCGCCCAGCGCGCCCTCGAGATCGAGGCACAGGTGGTGCTGGTGAGCAAGAACGGCGTCGACGCGGTCTACACCGCCGACCCGCGCACCGACCCCGCCGCCGAGCGCCTGGACGACCTCACTTTCGACGAGGCGCTCAAGCGCGAACTCATGGTCGTCGACCAGACCGCGTTCAGCCTCTGCAAGGACAACGCCCTCCCCATGCTGGTCTTCGGCGCCGACGGCGAAGAGAACCTCCGCCGCGCCATCGTCGGCGACAAGCTCGGCACCCTCATCCACGCCGCTGACGACTAGGAGCGGGACGGTACGGTCAGAAGTGCTGTCAGGCTGCAAGAGAATGTGAGAAAGCCGTGATTGACGACACCCTCCTCGAAGCCGAGGAGAAGATGGAGCGGGCCATCGAGCACGCCAAAGAGGAATTCGGGGTCATCCGCACCGGCCGGGCCTCCTCCGCCATGTTCAACCGGATCACCGTCGACTACTACGGCGCTCCGACACCGCTGCCGCAGGTGGCCTCGATCGCCATCCCCGAGCCGCGAATGGTGCTGGTAAAACCGTTCGACGCCTCGCAGACCAAGCAGATCGAAGACGCCATCCGCAACTCAGACCTCGGCGTCAACCCCTCCAACGAGGGCACCCAGCTGCGGCTCAACCTGCCGCCGATGACCGAGGAACGCCGCCGCGAGATGGTCAAGGTCGCCCGGACCAAGGGTGAGGACGCCAAGATCGCCATCCGCAACATCCGTCGCCGCGCCAAGGACGAGATCGGCAAGTTCGTCAAGGACGGCGAGGCCTCCGAGGACGAGGGCCACTCCGCCGAGAAGGAGCTCGACGACCTCACCGGCCGCTTCACCGGCATGGTCGACGAGCTGATGAGCTCCAAAGAGTCCGAACTGCTCGAGATCTGATGAGCGCACTCCCCGACGGTCCCGGCGGCCGTCGCCCGCACCCGGTCGACGGGGACGGGCCAGATCCCGACACCGCCGATCCCGGCCCGGAGACTCCGGATGGCAGGCGCAAGCCCTCGGCCGGGCGCAACCTGCCCGTCGCCATCGGCGTCGGCCTCGGCCTGGCCGCGGCGGTGCTGGCGTCGCTGCTGATCCAGCCCATCGCGTTCCTGGGCTTCGCCGGCCTCGCCGTCGGCGTCGCCTGCTGGGAGACCGGCACCGCGATGCGCAGGGGCGGCAAGAACGTCCCGGTGATCCCGCTGGCCGTGGCCGGCGCGCTCATCGTGGTCCTGGCCTGGTTCGGCGGCGCCACGGGCCTGCTGCTCGGGACCGCCGTGGGAGTGGCCGCGCTGTTCGTGTGGCGGCTCAGCGAAGGCGCCACCGGCTACCGTGCCGACGTGCCGGCCGCGGCCCTGGTGCTCGTCCAGGTGCCGTTCCTGGCGGGCTTCGTGCTGCTCCTGGCCACCTCCGAGGAGGGCTCGGCGCGCTTCATCGAGACCGGTGCCGCGCAGGTGCTCATCATGCTGTTCACCGTGGTGCTGTCGGACACCGGCGGCTACACCGCCGGGGTCCTGTTCGGGCGACACCAGATGACGCCGCGGATCAGCCCCAAGAAGTCCTGGGAGGGACTCGGCGGCTCCGTCCTCGCCGCGGCGCTGGGCGGTTCGCTGACGCTCTGGTTCTTCTTCGGGGTGCCGATCGCGTTGGGCGTGGCGTTCGGCGTCTGCGTGGCGCTGGCCGCTACGTTGGGGGACCTGTCGGTCTCGTTGCTCAAGCGGGACCTCGGCATCAAGGACATGAGCAATCTCATCCCCGGACACGGAGGAGTGATGGACCGCTTGGACTCCATCCTCATGGTCGCACCGGTGGCCTATGTCTGGTTCAGATACCTCCTCGGGTGATGCGTCCTGATTGTTGTACACGATGAAGGAGGGCTCCGGGTGAAAACCGCGATCAGCGGTTGGCGGCTCCGCCGTCTCGCATGCGAGACTAGGTCGTGACATGTCTGTAGCACTCACGTTGACCGAGCCGCGCCCCCGCAAGGCCGCGCCGCGACACCTCGCCGACCTGGATCTGGCGGGGTGCCAGTCTGTTCTGTCCGAAATCGGACAGCCGCCTTTTCGCGCCAAGCAATTGCGCAACCAGTACTTCGGACGCCACGTCGGCGACGCGAACCTGATGACCGACCTGCCCGCCGCCGCGCGCGAGGCCATCGGCGAGGCCCTGCTGCCGCGCCTGCTGGATCCGGTCCGCCTCGACGACTGCGACAACGGCGAGACCGTCAAGGCCGTCTGGCGCCTGCACGACGGCGCACTGGTCGAGAGCGTCATCATGGCCTATCCCGACCGGATCACCGCTTGCGTGTCCTCGCAGGCCGGGTGCGGCATGGCCTGCCCGTTCTGCGCCACCGGCCAGGGCGGCCTGACCCGCAATCTGACCACTGCCGAGATCGTCGACCAGGTCGTCAACTGCGCGCGCATAGCCGCCGAGCGCGGTCTGGGGCGTCTGTCGAACATCGTGTTCATGGGCATGGGCGAGCCGCTGGCGAACTGGGCCCGGCTCAAGGCCGCGCTGCGGCTCATCACCGACCCGGTCCCCGACGGCCTCGGCATGTCGGCGAGGCACGTGACCGTCTCCACTGTGGGATTGGTCCCCGCGATCGGCAGACTCGCCGCCGAGGGACTGCCGGTGACGCTGGCGGTGTCGCTGCACGCCCCCGACGACGAACTGAGGGACGAGCTGGTCCCGATCAACACGCGCTGGAAGGTCGCCGAGGTGCTGGATGCGGCCTGGGAGTACGCTTCGGTGACGAAGCGTCGCGTTTCCATCGAGTACGCGATGATTCGCGATGTCAACGATCAGCCTTGGCGGGCAGACCTACTGGGTGAGCTACTAGCGGGTAAGTTGGTTCATGTGAACCTGATCCCGCTCAACCCCACGCCGGGGAGCCGCTGGGACGCGAGTCCCAAGGCGGTAGAGGCGGAATTCGTGCGACGGCTGCGTGCGGCGGGTGTGTCGACAACCGTCAGGGATACGCGTGGCCAAGAGATCGACGGCGCCTGCGGACAGCTGGCCGCTTCGGTCCGGGAGGCTGGCTCGCCCAGCACTGCCGGCGCGAAGCCCGGCGAGCTGTCCTCTACCGGTGCCGCGAGTTAGGCGGAGAAGGGCGGCTTGGTAGTGGCGAGTCATGGGGATCGATTCAGGCGCCGTGCGTTGAGCAGGGGGTACAAGGTCGACGAAGTGGACGCGTTCCTGGACCGCGTGGAGGCCACGCTCGCCGGTGAACCCGTCGGCAGCCCCGTGACGGCCGACGAGGTCGACGACGTCGTCTTCCGCGTCCGATTCGGCGGCTACGACGAATGGCAGGTAGACGTCTACCTCGACCGCGTGGCGCGCCAGCTCGCCGAGCTCGAGGAGCGGGGCGTGCTCGGCACTGCTCCGGCCCCCGACTACGGCAAACCCGACAGCACCGCCGCTGCCGCCGCGGTCCCACCACCCCAGCAGGCTCCCGGCCAGCGACGCAGCCCCGACCCTGATCCGACGCAGGCGATCCCGGCCAGGGACATCATGGCGGCCCACGAGGCCGCCCCGCCTCCTCCGCCTCCGGCCCGCGAGCCGGTGGGCCGCGCCGCCCGCGCGGCCGCGGCCCCTCCCGAACACGAAGGCTTCGGCGATCTGCGCGGCGACGACGGCGAGGGCTTCGGCTTCCTCGCCGCTCCTCCCGGTGACGACTACGAGGACCCGTTCGCGAAGCGAGGCGGAGCGGACGACGCGTACGGCGCGAATCCCCGCGGCGGCGCTCCCGAACCGGCGATGCCGCAGCAGGGAGGCGACTTCGGGGCCCCGCGCGACCCCGAGCCGGCCGCCGGGCGAGGCGGCGACTTCGGCCCGCAGCGACGCGACCCCGCACCGCCGCGCGCAGGCGGACAGATCCACGACGCGCCCCAAGCGGGCTCGTCCCCGCACGGCGCGACCGAGCAGCTGCCGCTCCAGTCCGATCCGCGCCGCGGCGCCTTCCCACCGCCCGACGGGCCCTCTGCCGGGGGCTACGGCCCGCCGCCGTCCAACGACGACACTCAGATCCAGCCCGCCGCGACGGGCGCGGCGCCTCCGGGCCGCCGCGCGGCCCCGGACCCGGCACCGGGCTTCGGCGCCGCCTACGACGACGAGACGAGCGACACCGGCCGCCGCGCCGCGGCGCCGCCGCTCGGCCCGTCCTCACAGCCGCCCATGCCCCCGACCCCGCAGGGCCCGCCCACCGGGCCGATCCAGCAGGGCGGACCGCGCCAGCCGATGTCGCAGGGCGTCCCGCCGGCGCCGCCGACCGCGCCGATCCAGCAGTCCCAGCAGATTCCGCCACAAGGCGAGGCGTACGGCGCGCGAGCGCGCGGCGCCTACGGGCGCGACGGATACGGCTCCGACGCCGGATACCAGCCTGAGCCCCAGGCACCGCAGCACGACGGCTTCGCACCCGAAGGGCACGGACCCGAGGACACCGGCTTCGGCCGCCGTGCCGCTCCGCCGAGCCCGCCTCCGGCCGCAGGAGGCTTCGGCGGGCCTCCCGGTCACGTCTCGGGTCCGCCCGCGGGGGACAACGGCGTGTACGGAGCGCCGGCCCAAAGCGACAACGGCGTGTACGGCGCGCCGCCCCAAGGCGGCTACGGCGCCCAGCCGCAGAATGACTACGGCGGGTACGGCGCCCAGCCCCAAAGTGACAACGGAGTCGCCTACGGCGCCGCGCCGCAGAACGACAACGGAGTCGCCTACGGTGGCGCCACCCCCCCGCCTCAGCCTCCGCGAGGCGCGGCCGCACCGCCGGACTTCGGCCGCCGCAACCCCTACGAGGGCCGCGGCGCGTTCGAGGCGCCCGGCCGCCACGGCCGCGAGGAGATGACCACCGAGATGCGGGCCTCGGACTCGCCGTTCACCTCTGACGACGTCCAGCGCCTCGAACAGCTGCGGCGGGCCTTCCAGCCCCGACGCTTCGGCTCTGGTTACGACCCGAGCCAGGTCGACCAGATGTTCGACGCGGTGTCGGCGGCGATGACCGGACGCAACGCGGTGCCGCTCTCCGACAGGGAGCTCGACACCAGCCAGTTCTCACTGGTGCAGGGCGGCTACTTCGAGGCCGAAGTGGACTCCGCGCTGCGCGAGGTCAGGGAGCTGTTCGCGCGCCGCGGCATGATGCACTAGAGGGCAACGCGAACGGGGCTGCGAATCGCAGCCCCGCAGCGGTGTCCTGCGACGGTCGTCAGCGCAGGCCGCGCTTGCGCATCACGGCGTCCACGGCGACGACGGCGACCAGAGCCGCGGCCGACAGCACGATGAAGACGTCCTCGACCCGGCCGACGTGGTTGCCGAACAGGAAGGTCAGCAGGATGGCCGCGCCGATCAGCAGGGCGGAGTACATGGCCTTGCGGCTGGTGGGCTTGCGCTGATCGGGCGCGAGAATCTGCTCTTCGGCTGCCATTTGGGTTCCTCCAACCAATCCGATATCGCTGACAGTCTCCCACGCCACATGGACCAACGTCCCTGACCCGCCTCGGCTGTGAGCTGTAAAGTTGAGGCACTGTCGACCAATTCCGGAAGGGTACCCGTGCGCATTACCGGCACTGGCCACGCCAGCATGTTCATCGAGACAGCCGCAGGTTCCATCCTCTGCGACCCATGGGTCAATCCCGCCTACTTCGCCTCCTGGTTCCCCTTTCCCGACAATTCCCAGCTCGACTGGGACACCCTCGGCCGCGCCGACTACCTCTACGTCTCGCACCTGCACCGCGACCACTTCGACGAGGAGAACCTCTCGAAGCACATCAGCAAGGACACGACCGTCCTGCTGCCGGAGTACCCCACCTCCGAGCTGGAGTCGGAGCTGCGCGAGCTGGGCTTCCACAAGTTCATCAAGACCGTCTCGGAGGAGATCGTCGAACTGCCCGGCGGAGTCAAGGTGATGATCCAGGCCTTGACCAGCCCCACCGACGGCCCGATCGGGGACTCGTCGCTATGGGTCGAGGACGCCGACGGCACGCGCCTGCTCAACCAGAACGACGCCCGCCCCACCGACCTGAGCGTCTTCCTCCAGCACGGCAAGATCCACGCGCACCTGCTCCAGTTCTCCGGCGCGATCTGGTTCCCCATGGTCTACGAACTCCCCGACAACGCCAAGCGCGCCTTCGGCAAGCAGAAGCGCGAGCGGGGCTTCGACCGATCGCTGCGCTACATCGACGACGTCGACGGCGACTGGGTCTTCCCGATCGCCGGCCCGCCCTGCTTCCTCGACGACGAGCTGTACCAGTTCAACGACGTCTTCGACGACGAGGGCAACATCTTCCCCGACCAGCTGTCCTACACCGACTGGCTCGAAGAGCAGGGCCGCAAGAACAACATCATCCTGCTGCCCGGCTCGGTGGCCGAGGTCGGAGCCGACGGCTCGGCGAACGTGACGCACCCCGTCCAGGACCTGCGCGGATGGTTCGCCGACAAGAAGCAGCACCTCGACGCCTACAAGGAGCGCCAGGCCGAGCGCATCGCCGCCGAGAAGGCCTCCTGGTCGCACCCCGAGATCGATGTGCTGGAGACGCTGCGGGAGCGGATCGAGCCGCTCATGGAATCGGCCGAGCACATCTCCACCGGCATCGGAGGCCCGGTCCGGTTCGACCTGACCGCGCCGGACTCCGACGAGGTCGTCGAGTCGATCGTCTTCGACTTCCTGGAGCGCAAGATCTACCCCGACGACGGGGCGAAGGTCCGCTACCGCTTCCGCACCGAGCGGCGCCTGATCGAGCACCTCCTGCACATCCGCGAAGTCGACTGGGTCAACTCGTTGTTCTTGTCATGCCGGTTCACCGCCGCGCGCATCGGCCAGTACAACGAGTACATCTACGCGTTCTTCAAGTGCCTGTCCGAGGAGCGCGTCCAATACGCCGAGGGCTGGTACGCCGAGCAGCGCCCCGACGACGAGGACATCACCATGCAGGGCTGGACGATCCAGCGCCGCTGCCCGCACCTCAAGGCCGACCTGTCGGTGTTCGGCAAGGTCGAGGAGGGCGTGCTCACCTGCCAGATGCACGGCTGGAAGTGGAACCTGAACTCCGGGAAGTGCATGACGAGCGTCGGGCACGACATTCGCAGCTCCAAGGCCGAGGACTAGGGTCGTCGAGCCCGGCACTCAGGGCTCGATGCCGAAGTCCTTCATCATCGACCGGATCTGCGCCTCGTAGAACTCGTCGATGTTGTCGTGCACCGGCATGGACCCGAAGGCCTCCATGGTGACGAGCCCGAACACCCGGACCCAACCGGACGTGAAGGCGTAGACCCAGCTGAGCGGCAGATCAGCGCCGATGATCATGGCCGCGCACTTCTCCTGGATCTCGCGGCGCAGCCCTTCGGACATCTCGGGCATCTCGACCTGTGAGAAGTCGAAGCCCTCGCCCTTGGTCTGCTTGTAGTAGGCGGCGAGCTCGTGTCCGCACTGCTGGGCGTGCTCCATCGACTTCCGGGTGACCGGATCGAGCTGTTCGAACGGCACGTCCGCATCGTTGCTGCACATCGCCAGCGCGTTCTGCTCATCGTCCTCGGGCGCGTTCAGCATGAGTTCGAATTCGCGTCGGTTGGACACGGCCCAGGACCGGAACGACCAGATCCAGGCCTTCATGCGTTCGAGGTGGTCGTCCGCGGGCCATGCGTCCATGGATTCGCGCGTGGCCTCGATGAGCTCGTCGTAGAAGTCGCAGCACAGTTCCTTCAGCAGCGAGTCCAGACTGTCGAAGTACCTGTACAGCGCGGCGGGCGACACGCCGACCTCCCTGGCGATCGCTCGCAGGGATATCCCGCTCGGCCCGTGCTTCAGGAGCTGGCCTCGTGCGCTGGCCTTGATCTCGCCGATCGTCTCTGCGCGCATCCGCTCGCGCCGGCTCGGGCTCCCCGTGGTGTTCGAACTCACAGCTCTCCTCTGGCGACAATGTCGTTAACGGTGTTGACTCAACAAGCGCCGTTAATTATAGTGAACACTGTTAGCTCAATATTCAATGCTCACTATCTTACCGCTGTTCGGACCCCCGACACCAGCGGTCAACGCCTCCCAATGAGGAGAAGCTCATGTATTCCCTGCTAGGCCGCACGGTCATCAAGGCTCGCTGGCTCATCGTCGTCGGCGTGGCGGCGGTCTTCGCCATCGGCTCGACCTGGGGTCTTGGCGTCTTCGACGAGTTCACCGACGGCGGCTTCGTCTCCGCCGACGCGCGGTCGGTCACCGACGCCGAAGCCATCGAAGAGGAGTTCGGCTCCACCGGCGCCGACGTCATCGTCCTGTACAGCGCGGACGACATGACGGTCGACGACCCCGACTTCCAGGCCGCGGTCACCGGTGCCGCCGCCGACATGGCCGCCCTCGACGAGGTGGACCGCGCTCAGACCTACTACGAGACCGGCGCCGAGACCTTCGTCGCGAACGACCGGCACTCGACCTTCGTCGCAGTCGCCCTCGGCGGCGGCACCTCCGACGAGGCACTTGCCAACACCTATGAGGCCGTCCGGGAGGAGCTGCGAGCGGCCGGCGACACCGACGGCTTCGACGTCGCCCTCGGCGGCGGCGCGGCGGTCTTCTACGACATCAACGAGCAGGTCCAAGAGGACCTTGAGATCGCCGAGATGATCTCGCTGCCGCTGCTGCTGGTCATCATGATCGTCGTCTTCGGCGCCCTGGTCGCCGCCTCGCTGCCCCTCCTCATCGGCGGCATGGCGATCCTCGGCGGCTTCGCCCTGACCCGCGTCATCACCGAGTTCACCGACGTCTCCATCTTCGCGGCCAACGTCATCACGATCATCGGCCTCGGCATGTCCATCGACTACGCACTGTTCGTGTTGCGGCGGTTCCGGGAGGAGCTGGCGAACGGCCGCGACAAGCGCGCGGCGGTCCTCGGCACCGTCGCGACCGCCGGGCGGACCGTCATGGTCTCGGGCCTCATCATCGTCCTGTCCATGGTCGGACTGCTGCTGGTCGACGTGCCGTTCCTGCACGGCATCGCCTACGGCGTCATGTCGGCGGTGGGCATCGCGATGCTCTCGGCGCTGGTGGTGCTCCCGGCGATCCTCTACCTGCTCGGCCACCGCGTCGACAAGGGCCGGGTTCCCTCTCGGCGGCGCTCGCGAGAGTCGCATCCGTCCGGCGGACGCGACAGCGTCGCGAAGTCCGACACGGGCTTCTGGCACGGCCTGGCCGCCGGCGTCATGCGCCGCCCGGTCCTGATCCTACTGCCGGTCCTCGCGTTCATGGCGCTGCTCGCCGGCCCGGTTCTGGGCGCCGAGTTCGGCGGCGTCGACGAGCGCGACATGCCCGCCGACGCCGAGTCCCGCGTGGTCACCGAGACGGTCGCCGCCGACTTCCCCGGCGGCGACGCCGAGACCTTCGAGGTCATGGTCTCCGGTGGGGGAGGATCGGCCCTGGCCGAGGCCATGCAGGCGCTTGAACGCCTCGACCACGTCGAAGGCGTCGTCCCGGTAGACGAGTCTGCCGACTCCACCCACCTGCGGGTCCACTACGACGTCGACCCGTTCAGCGCCGAGTCCCGCCACCTCATCGAACAAGTCCGGGACATCGAGGTGCCCGGCGCCGAGCTGTTCGTCACCGGCGGCGCCTCGGATCTGGTCGACATGTTCGACGCGATCGTGGAGGGCCTGCCAGCCATGGTCGGCTACATCGTCGCCGTCACGATGATCGTGCTGTTCCTGGCCTTCGGCTCGATCGTCCTGCCGGTCAAGGCGGTCCTGATGAACTTCGTGTCGCTGGCCGCCGCGATCGGCGTGGTGGTGTGGATCTTCCAGGAGGGCCACCTCTCGGACTTCCTCGGCTTCACCGCCACCGGCTATCTCAACCCGTCGAACCTGCTGCTCATGGCGGTGCTGCTGTTCGCGCTGTCGACCGACTACGAGGTCTTCCTCCTCTCTCGCGTCCGCGAGGAGTGGGACAACGGGGCCGACAACCGCACCGCGGTCCTGCGCGGGATGCAGAAGACCGGTTCGATCATCACCGCGGCGGCGCTGATCCTCATCGTCGTGGTCGGCGCCTTCGCCACCGGCGGCATCACCTTCATGAAGATGATCGGCCTGGGAATGGCCGTGGCGATCTTCCTCGACGCCACCGTCGTGCGCATGCTGCTGGTGCCGGCGACGATGCGTCTGCTGGGCACCGCCAACTGGTGGGTCCCCGGTCCCCTGGCCCGCCTGTACTCCAAGTACGGTCTCAAGGAGAGCGAAGAGGCGGCCGATCCGGCCGACCGGAAGGTCGCCGTCGAGGTCTGACCTCATCGGATTCCACGGCCCGTCTCAGTCGCCCTGAGACGGGCCGTTTCCTGTTGTCAGTGTTGCCAGAGTGACGACAGATGCATACAAGCGCTTGCCTTGCGGAAGGTGCCAAAGATATTGAAGAATTTAACTTGACCCATTGACAATTAAGCAAGCGGTTGCATAGCCTGGTGTGACTTGGAGCTAAGCCCCTCCGAAAGGCCTCAATACTCTATGACCGACAATGAAGTCGCCGTTGTGCCAACGAAAGCGCACAATTCCGACGACGCCAAGGCCCCTCCGCCCGAGCCGCCGACGTCGCGAGCCGGTCGCGGCTACCGCTCGTCCGCGCGCCGCCGCGAGCGCTGGGCCGCCCTGAGCTTCCTCGCGCCGTTCCTGATCGGACTGACCGTCGTAACGATCGGGCCGATGGTCGCCTCGCTGTACCTGTCGTTCACCGACTACAGCCTCATCGGCGACGCGAACTGGATCGGCCTCGAGAACTACCAGCGGATGCTCGAAGACCCGCGCCTGCTGACCTCCATCGGCGTCACCTTCCGGTACGTCTTCATCTCTGTGCCGCTCCAGCTCGCCATGGCCCTGGGCCTGGCGATGGTCCTCGACCGCGGCGTGCGCGGCCTGCCGATCTACCGCTCGATCTTCTACCTGCCCTCGCTCCTCGGCGGCTCGGTGGCCATCGCCATCATGTGGCGCCAGGTCTTCGGCACCGAGGGCCTGGTCAACCAGGTCCTCGCCATCTTCGGCGTCCAGGGCCAGGGTTGGATCTCCCACCCCGACTACGCCCTGGACACGCTGATCATCCTCAACGTGTGGACGTTCGGGTCCCCGATGGTCATCTTCCTGGCCGGACTCCGGCAGATCCCCGTCATGTACTACGAGGCGGCCAGAGTCGACGGCGCCGGACCGATCCGCCGGTTCCTCAACATCACCGTCCCGCTGCTGACCCCGATCATCTTCTTCAACCTCGTGCTCCAGATCATCAACGCGTTCCAGGCGTTCACCCAGGCGTTCATCGTCTCGGGGGGCAAGGGGGGACCGTCGGACTCGACGCTGTTCTACACGCTCTACCTCTACGAGCGGGGCTTCACCGCCTTCGACATGGGCTACGCCTCGGCCCTGGCCTGGCTCCTGCTCATGATCATCGGGTTGTTCACGGCCCTCAACTTCTTCATGTCGAAACTCTGGGTGTTCTATGGCGACTAAGACTCAGGCCCCCGTCCACCAGGTTCCGGTCGAACGCAGGCCGACCGCGCGCCGCCCCCGGGGCCGCTCGGAACTGGGCTCCCTGCGCCGCCTTCTGATCCACTTGGGACTCATCGCGTTCGCGATGATCATGATCTACCCGCTGCTTTGGATGCTATCGGCCTCGTTCAAACCGCTCGACGAGATCTTCTCCGACCCGAGCCTGATCCCCTCGACCCTCGAGTGGCGCAACTACGTCGACGGCTGGACCGCCCTGCCGCACCCGTTCCACCGGTACATCTTCAACTCGACGGTCATCGTGGCCGGCGCGATCATCGGCAACCTCGTCTCCTGCTCGATGGCCGCCTATGCCTTCGCGCGGCTGCAGTTCCCGCTGCGCGGCATGTTGTTCGCGATCATGCTGGCGACCATCATGCTGCCGATCCACGTGGTGATCATCCCGCAGTACATCCTGTTCAACAACTTCGGCTGGATCAACACCTTCTGGCCCTTGATCGTGCCGAAGCTGCTGGCCACGGACGCCTTCTTCATCTTCTTGATGGTGCAGTTCATCCGCGGCCTGCCCCGCGAGCTCGACGAAGCCGCCAAGATCGACGGATGCAGCCACTGGGGCGTGTTCCTGCGCGTCATCATGCCGCTGTGCACCCCCGCACTGGCCACCACCGCGATCTTCACGTTCATCTGGACGTGGAACGACTTCTACTCGCAGCTGATCTACATCCGCGACATCGACCTTCAGACCGTGCCACTGGCATTGCGCCTATTCCTCGACTCACAGGGCCAGACCTCCTGGGGAGCCCTCTTCGCGATGTCCATCGTGGCACTGGGCCCGATCTTCGGGTTCTTCCTCGCCGGCCAGCGGTACCTCGTCCGAGGCATCGCCACCACCGGCATCAAGTAACACGGCAACCAACCTCATCCTCTGAAAGGACGAGACGATGAAATCATCCAACCCCTCGGGCCTGAGCCGGCGAACGCTCGCAAAGGCCGGTCTGTTCGGAGCAACGGCCGCGCCGCTCCTGGCCGCCTGCGGCAACGACGGCGGCGGCGAAGGCGGGTCCGGGGAACTCACCTTCATGTGGTGGGGGTCCGACCCCCGCCACGAGTACACGCGCCAGATCATCGAGGCCTTCACAGCCGCCAACTCGGACGTCTCCATCGAGGAGTCGGTCGCCGACTGGTCCGGCTACTGGGACGCGCTGAACGTCTCGGTCTCCGGTGGGAACGCCCCCGACGTGATGCAGCACGAGGAGCGCTACCTGCGGGAGTACGCCGAGCGCAACACACTCCTGTCCCTCGACGACATCGGCATCGACATGAGCAACCTCGACCCGGCCGTGCTGGAGGGCGGCCGGCTCGACGGCACCACCTACGGCATCGGCACCGGCGTCAACGCCCTGTGCCTGCTGGTGAATCCGGCGCTCGTCGACGCCGCCGGACTCTCCATGCCCGACGACACCAGTTGGACCTGGGAAGACTTCATGACCTTCGTCAGCGACCTGTCGGCCGGCGGCGACGCGATCGGCAACTCGGGCCTGTCGTTCAACAACGAGGCGCTGTTCAACGTCTTCGCGCGCCAGCGGGGCGAGAGCCTCTACACCCCCGACGGCGCGCTCGGCTTCAGCGCCGAGACCATGAACGCCTGGTGGACCATGGTGTCCGATCTCCAGTCGTCCGGCGGCATCCCGGAGGCCACCGTCATCGTGGAGGCCGCCGCGGCGGGCCAGGACCAGGCTCCGCTGGCGACCGGCAACGGCGTCACCGAGTTCTACTGGTCCAACCAGGTCGCGGCGATCGAGGAGGTTCTCGGCGGCGAGCTGCAGCTCCTGCGAGTCCCAGGGGAGTCCGCCCAGTCGGGCATGTACCTCAAGCCCGCCATGTTCTGGGCGGTCTCTGCCGAGACCGGCGACCCCGAGGCGGCCGGCAAGCTGGTCGACTTCCTCCTCAACACCGAGGAGTCGATCGACCTCATGCTCACCGACCGCGGCCTGCCGGCCAACCTCGAACAGCGCGAGCGCATCCTGCCGACCCTGGACGCGGGCGACGCCAAGGGCGCGGACTTCATCGCGGCGATCACCCCCGACCTGGCCGAGGGCCCGCCCGTCCCGCCGATCGGGGCCGGCCAGATCGCCGACATCTCGCTGCGGGTCTATGAGCCGCTGCTGTTCGGCGACGCCGACCCCGAGCAGACCACCGAGCAGTTCATGACCGAGGCCGAAACCGCGATCGGCTAGAAAGCCCCAGTCGGCCCGCCGGGCGCGCACTCGCCCGGCGGGCCATTTCACGTCCCACCGGCTTGGCGGCCCCACCGCACGACACGTACCATTGCCGGGATGACCAGCCAGTTCGTGCTCACGCTCTCGTGCCCTGACCGTCTCGGCATCGTCTACGCCGTCTCGGGGTTCCTGACCCGCCGCAACGCCAACATCGAGGACTCGCAGCAGTTCTCCGAGCACGGTTCGGGACGCTTCTTCATGCGAGTCGAGTTCACTGCTGGGAGTGCGCGCAACGAGCTGGCAGTCGGCTTCACCGAGATCGCCCGCGAATTCGACATGGACTGGCAGCTGCACGACCGAAACGTCAAACCCCGGGTGCTCATCATGGCCTCCAAGCAGGGCCACTGCCTGAACGACCTGCTGTACCGCTTCCGCATCGGCGCGCTCCACGGCGAGGCCGCGGCCGTGGTCTCCAACCACCCCGACTGGGCCGACCTGGCGGCCTCCTCCTGCGTACCGTTCCAACACCTGCCGGTCGGTCCGGCAGGCAAGGCCGCCCAGGAGCACGCGCTGCTCGAGCTCATCGACCACGAGCGGATCGACGTGGTCGTCCTGGCCCGCTACATGCAGATCCTCTCCTCCGAGTTCTGCGCCAAGCTCCCGGGACGGATCATCAACATCCACCACTCGTTCCTGCCGAGCTTCAAAGGCGCCAAGCCCTACCACCAGGCCTACGAGCGCGGCGTCAAGCTCATAGGCGCGACCTGCCACTACGTGACCGCCGACCTCGACGAGGGCCCCATCATCGACCAGGAGGTCGCCCGCGTCGACCACACGATGAGCCCCGACGAGCTCGTCGCCGCAGGACGCGACCTCGAATCGACCTGCCTCGCCCGCGGCCTCGCCGCCCACCTCGATCAGCGTATACTCCTCAACGGCACCAAGACTGTGGTGTTCCGGTAGAGCACCGTGGCCCATACTGACCCCGTGACAGACCTTCGTGAGATCGTGCTGCTGGGCTCGACCGGCTCCGTCGGCACCCAGGCCATCGACATCGTCAAAGCCAACCCCGACCGCTTCCGCGTCGTCGCCATCGGAGCCCAGGGGTCGAACCCCGCCCTCCTCGCCGAGCAGGCGGTCGAGCTCGGCGTCGAGGCCGTCGCGGTCGCCGACGCCACCGCCGTCGAAGAGGTCCAACTACGCCTGTTCGCCGCCGCCACCGAACGCGGCTGGACCTCAGGCGACGCCAGGATCCCCAAGATCCTCGCCGGGCGCTCGGCCATGCGCGAGATCGCCACTTGGCCGGCCCACACGGTGGTCAACGCCATGAACGGCTCGATCGGCCTGGAACCGACCCTCGCCGCCCTCGAGGCCGGCCGCCGCCTCGCCCTCGCCAACAAGGAGTCCCTGGTCGCCGGCGGTGCGCTGGTGCGCGAGGCCGCCCGGCCCGGCCAGATAGTCCCGGTCGACTCCGAGCACTCCGCGCTCGCCCAGTGCCTGCGCTCGGGCGGCGCCGAACGGGTCGGCAGACTGGTCCTCACCGCCTCCGGCGGCCCTTTCCGAGGACGGACCCGCGACGAGCTCGCCGAGGTCACCGTGGAGGACGCGCTGAACCACCCCACCTGGGCCATGGGACCGGTCGTCACCATCAACTCCGCCACCATGGTGAACAAGGCCCTCGAGGTCATCGAGGCCCACGAGCTGTTCGACGTCCCCTACGGCCGCATCGACGTCGTCGTCCACCCCCAGTCCGTCGTCCACTCGATGGTCGAGTTCACCGACGGCTCCACCATCGCCCAGGCCTCCCCGCCCGACATGCGCCTGCCCATCGCCCACGCCCTCGCCTGGCCCGACCGGGTCCCCGGCGCCGCCCGCCCCGTCGACTGGACCAAGGCGAGCGACTGGCGCTTCGAGCCGCTCGAGGAGACCGCCTTCCCCGCCGTCTCCCTCGCCAAGGACGCCGGACGCGCCGGAGGCGTCCTGCCCGCGGTCTACAACGCCGCCAACGAAGAAGCGGTCGCCGCCTTTCGTGACGGCCGCCTGCCCTTCCTCGGCATCGTCGACACCGTCGCCGCCGTCTTGGAGATCGCGCCCGAGTTCGGCCGACCCGGCAGTGTCGCAGACGTACTCGAGGCGGAGAACTGGGCGCGCTCGAGTGCGCGCCAGCTAGTGTTGGACGCGTCGGAGCGATAGAAGGAGTCAAGAGTTGCTGGCCTACACCACCGGGATCGTCCTGTTTGCGCTCGCGATACTCATCTCCGTGAGCCTGCACGAGCTCGGCCACATGCTGACGGCCAAGGCGTTCGGCATGAAGGTCACCCGCTACTTCGTCGGCTTCGGCCCCACACTGTGGTCGACCCGCAAGGGCGAGACGGAATACGGCGTCAAAGGCATCCCGCTCGGCGGGTTCGTCAAGATCGTCGGAATGACCCCCCTCGAAGAGGAGGACGAGGAACTCACCGAGAAGGACAAGAAACGCGTCTTCTGGCGAAAGCCACTGTGGCAGCGCACCGTCGTGCTCGCCGCAGGATCGGTCACGCACTTCGTCCTCGCCTTCGCGGTCCTGTGGATCCTCGTCTCCTTCATCGGCGTCGCCAACCCCGCCTTCGCCGAGTCTTACGAGCGGTCTCAGGAGAGCGCCACCGTCGACGTCACCGACTGCATCCCGCCCGAGGACGCCGACCTCGACTTCACCTGCAGCGCCGCCGACCAGCCCGCCCCGGCCTTCGACGCCGGCATGCTGGACGGCGACGAGATCACCGCCGTCGCCGGCCGGGAGGTCACCGACTGGGGCTCCCTCATCGCCGTCGTCTCCGAGCTCGAACCCGGCGAGACGGTCGAGGTCACCGTCGCCCGCGACGGCACCGCCGAGACCTTCCAGGTCACCCCCTACGAGGCCGAGGTCGAGCTGGAGGACGGCACCACCGAGCAGGTCGCCCGCATAGGCGTCACCCCGTGGATCGACCCGGCCATCGACCCGGTCATGGTGGCCGGCCCGGTCCAGGGCGTCGGCGACACCGCCTCCTACACCGGCGACATGTTCCGCGAGACCTTCATCGCGCTCGGCAAGCTGCCCTCCAAGATCCCGCCGCTGTGGGACTCGATCATGGGGGCGGAGCGAGCCGAGGACACGCCCGTCAGCGTCGTCGGCGCCTCGCGTCTCGGCGGCGAGATGGTCCAGTACGACCAGTGGGCCATGTTCTTCATGCTCCTGGTGGTCCTGAACTACTTCATCGGGATCTTCAACCTGCTGCCGCTGCTGCCGATGGACGGCGGGCACATCGCCATCGCCTGGTACGAGAGGGTCCGCTCGTGGCTCGCCGCCAAGCGGGGCATGCCCGACCCGGGCCGAGTGGACTACTTGAAGCTCATGCCGCTGACTTACGCTGTGATCATCCTGCTCGGCGGCTTCATGCTGCTGACCATCACCGCCGACATCGTCAACCCGATCACCATCTTCAATTAGCCCGCTTCAGCAAGGTCGATCCCGTCACCTTCATTCATCAGCTCGCGTCAGTCAGGTGGAAACTAGGCATATGAGCGCAGTGAACCTCGGTATTCCCACGACCCGATCCGCCCCCGAGCCCCTGGCCGAACGCCGGGCGACCCGGCAGCTCAACGTGGGCGGCGTCCTCGTCGGCGGCGGCGCTCCGGTGAGCGTCCAGTCGATGACCACGACCAGGACCGCGGACATCGGCGCGACCCTTCAGCAGATCGCGGAGCTCACGGCCACCGGATGCCAGATCGTCCGTGTGGCATGTCCGACCCAGGACGACGCCGACGCGCTCGGCGTCATCGCCAAGAAGTCGCAGATCCCGGTCATCGCGGACATCCACTTCCAGCCGAAGTACGTGTTCGCCGCGATCGACGCCGGGTGCGCGGCGGTGCGCGTCAACCCGGGCAACATCAAGAAGTTCGACGACAAGGTCGGCGAGATCGCCAGGGCCGCGGCCGGCGCCGGCACCCCGATCCGCATCGGCGTCAACGCCGGGTCGCTCGACAAGCGGCTGCTCGCCAAGCACGGCAAGGCCACCCCCGAGGCGCTGGTCGAATCGGCGCTGTGGGAGGCCTCGCTGTTCGAGGAGCACGGCTTCCGCGACATCAAGATCTCGGTCAAGCACAACGACCCGGTCGTCATGGTCAAGGCCTACCGCCTGCTGTCCCAGCAGTGCGACTACCCGCTCCACCTCGGCGTCACCGAGGCCGGGCCGGCCTTCCAGGGCACCATCAAGTCCGCCGCCGCGTTCGGCGCGCTCCTGGCCGAGGGCATCGGCGACACCATCCGCGTCTCCCTGTCGGCCCCGCCGGTCGAGGAGGTCAAGGTCGGCAACCAGATCCTGGAGTCGCTGGGCCTCAAGGAGCGCGGCCTGGAGATCGTCTCGTGCCCCTCGTGCGGTCGCGCTCAGGTCGACGTCTACACCCTCGCCGAGCAGGTCACCGCCGGACTCGAGGGCCTGCCGGTCCCGCTGCGCGTCGCCGTCATGGGCTGCGTCGTCAACGGCCCGGGCGAAGCCCGCGAGGCCGACCTCGGCGTCGCCAGCGGCAACGGCAAGGGCCAGATCTTCGTCAAGGGCGAGGTCATCCGCACCGTGCCCGAGTCGCAGATCGTCGAGACCCTCATCGAGGAGGCCGTTCGCCTCGCCGAGGAGATGGGCGCCGATCTGCCCGACGAGCTCAAGGAGCTCGCCGGCCCGATCGTTCAGGTTCACTGATTGTCGGATCGGCGACATACGGGCGTCATCAGTAGTCATTAGGCTGGTACGCGTCCACAGGTCACGACACGCTATCGCATTCTGAACACCGACATTCCACCTGCCTACGGGGAAAATTCCATAAATGGGACTCGATGATTTCAGTGTGACGGACGAGTGTGACGCCCGATAATGAGTTCCGCGCCACTATGGCGCGGACCTTGTCGCCGCCACCCGCGAAGGAGGGGGAGCCACCACCATGGGGAAGATCGTCCGACAGATATCCGAAGACGTCACGAAGTACTACTGGTACCCCGGTGAGAAGACCGACTGGATTAGGGCAGCGCTCACATTGATCGGCGGCGGACTCCTGTTCGCCCTCGTATACGCGGTCACCAAGAACAGCCTCATCGCCGCCGTCGTCGCCGGCACGGCGGTGCAGGCCGTCGTGGGCGCCTACCTCGGACGCAGGGATGCCGCCGGGCTCTCCGAGTTCCACGATCCAACAGCCGAGCGCCGCGCCGCCGTCGCCGACGGCACCCGGGCCGCCTGGCGCGGCACCCTCCAAGGCCTCTTGTGCGCCGGCTCGGCGATGCTCGTGCTCAACATGCCCCACGAGGGCTTCCTGGCCGACTGGATCCTGCCGTTCGTGCCCTCGATCGTGGGCGCTTTGGCCCACTCGGGCGGCATGCTCTGGGAGCGGATGGCGCAGGAGGTCGACCCGGACGCGCCGGTCACGGCGCCCGAGCAGGGCGAGACCAAGCAGCTGGAGGCCGCCTAGCGCCGGTGAGAGCCGGTGCGGAGCGACTGCCGCCGTCGCCTGGGTTGGACAGGCGGGGCGCTCGACCGCGGGAGGTGTCGTACACCGAGGCCTCTGCGGTTTCGGAGGCCGCGGAACTGCCACGGGAGCCGCGCCCCGCACCGGCTCGGTAGGTGATGCTGCGACCGGTGTCCTAGGGGACGCCGGGACCTCTCAGGATCCTGCGAACCCAGCCGAAACGCAAGAGATTTTCGGACTCGAGGCGACGGTTTCGTGCGGCGACTCGGTAACGGTGTCGCAGACGTCTCAGGAGGCACGGCGGCCTGGGGCGATAGGCTTGAGCGATGAGCGTTCGTCCCGTTTTGCGTCCAGGCAGGCAGAGCCCCCGCCGTCCCGTCCCCGACTCCATCGAACGGCCGGAATACGTCGACAGGCCACTCCCGCAGCCGTTCCGGGGCTCCGAGGTCAAGGATGCCGAGACCATCGCGAAGATGCGGACCGCCGGGCGCCTCGCGGCGGACGCGCTCGTCGAGGTCGGCAAGGCCGTCGCCCCCGGAGTCACCACCGACGAGCTGGACAGGACCGTCCACGAATACCTCTGCGACCACGGCGCCTACCCGTCCACGCTCGGGTACAAGAGCTTCCCGAAGTCGTGCTGCACCTCGCTCAACGAGGTCATATGCCACGGGATCCCCGACTCGACGGTCGTCCGGGACGGTGACATCGTCAATATCGACATCACCGCCTACATCGGCGGCGTCCACGGCGACTGCAACGCCACGTTCCTGGCCGGGAACGTCTCCGAGGAGGCGCGGCAGCTCGTGGAGCGCACCTGGAAGGCCACCATGCGCGCCATCAAGGCCGTCAAACCGGGCCGCCGGCTCAACGTCGTCGGCAAGGTCATCGAGGCTTACGCCTCCCGCTTCGGCTACGGCGTGGTACGCCAGTTCACCGGGCACGGCATCGGAACCGCGTTCCACTCGGGACTGTACGTCCCGCACTACGACGACCCGAACCTCGACGTCGAGATCGAGACGGGCATGACCTTCACGATCGAACCGATGATCAACATCGGCACGGCCGAACCGGAGATGTGGGACGACGGCTGGACCGCAGTCACCCGGGACCGCAAGTGGTCCGCCCAGTTCGAGCACACCCTCCTGGTCACCGACGACGGCGCCGAGATCCTCACGACGCCATCGGGCGGCATCCCCGCCGCGGGGACCCCGGCGGGCGCATGACCGCTGGGAGCGCGCGCGTCGGTTCCCGGTTCCTGCGATGAATGAAGCGGCGCCGGTCACAGAGATGCCAAGTCTCCGAGGGCCGAACCGGCGCCGCCTCCTCCGTACTAGGTCAGCCGCCGCTCGCTCGGCAGATTCGAGCGCGTGAACAGCGCCGCCCCGCCCATCGCGATCGCCGGGACGGCCACGAGCGCGATCAGCAGATTCAGCCACGGCATCTCGAAGCTGTAGAGCTGGACGAGCGGATACATCCACTTGATGTTCTGGTTCAGCGCCGCCGCGATGCCGGCGAAGCTCGCCAGTCCGACCGCCGTGCCGAGCACGGCGCCCAGCATCGAGATCACCGCCGACTGCCACATCGACAGCCGCCGTCGCAGCCCCGGAGTCGCCCCGACCGCTCCGAGGGTGGTCAGGTCCCTGCGGGTCTCGGCGATGACCAGCCCCGTCGCCACCGCGGTCGCACCGAGCGCCACGATCCCGGTGATCCCGGCCGCGATCAGCGCGGTGTAGTACCCGAACCGGTTGTCACCGCTCGACTGGGAGACGAAGCCGGAGACACCCTCCTCGAGACCGGAGAGACCCGCTTCCAGCAGCGCCTCGTTGATGGCCTGGATGTCCTGTCGCGAGATCGGATCCGCGGCCGACACCAGGTACCGCTGCGGAGCCGGGTCCTCGACCGCGCCCATCACGGCCGTCGCCTCCGGAGCCATGACCACGTCGGCGGGCGCCATCCGCGGCGCGTCCGGAACCAACGCGCGGAAGGAGAACTCCTCGGCGTCGCGACCGTTCTCCTCCTCGGCATCTTCGGTGAAGGACTCCTTCATCTGCGAGAGCGTCACAGTTCCCTCGTCGGTCAACGCCAGCGGATCGCCGATGAGGACGCCGCCGTCCGAGAGGAACGACATCGCCTCGTCGAGATCGTCACCCCCCAATCCCGTGAATGCGGCGACGATGAACGGGTCGTCGGTGACGAGCGCCCCGTTGTTCAGCGAGCTCCCCATGTCGTTGGTGAACGTGCAGCGCTCGTCCTCGACCGCCGCGCGCTGGTCGGACTCGGTCAACTCCGTGTACCCCTCGGCCGCAGCGTCGTAGGGGCAGACGTTCGCCTCCGGCCGCACGATCCTGACCTCGCAGTAGGCCCCCGGGCCGCAGTCGCTGGCGGTCGAATACGCGTGCGCCTCGGGTTGGTCGAGTTCCCGCTCCAGCACCGAGATCACCGACTCGGTGCCGGTCTCGAGCTCCTTCGGACTGGGCCCGGTGTCGTTCTCGTCATTGGACCAGTAGTCGATGTCGAGCTCGACCATGCCCTCGGGCGTGGCGTACATGCTCGACTCGTCCCAGCGGTCGCCGTCGCTGATCGCGAACATGGTGATGGCGAGGCCGCCCGCCACGACCGCCATGATCGCGGCGACGGCCGGCGCGGCTGCGCTGCGGTTGCGCCCGGCCTCGCGCAGCGCCATGCGCGGCGCCAGCCCGAGTCTCCTGCCGAGTTTCGAGATGGCCGCGACCAGGCCGGGTGTGCAGCACACCAATCCGATCTGCAGGGCCGCCAAACCGACGACCATGCCGATCGTCGTGTTGGTGACGACCCCGGCGATCCCCGCCGCAGCTCCCAGGGCGATGAGCCCGAGGCCGATGAAGGTCCAACGCTTCTTCGCGCGAGGCTGGGCCCGGCGGCCCGCCAGCGCGGCGCACACGTTGACCTTCGACGCGGCGATGGCGGCGGCGAGCGCCGACATGAGTCCCGTGACGATCGCGAACACCGCGACCAGGATCTGCAACTCCGGCCAGATCTCGAAGCCCATGGACCGGTGGCCGTTCAGGCGCTCCAGGAGCGGCAGGGCGAACCATGTGCCCAAGATCCCGAGCGATATGCCGACGAGGGCGGCGATGATCCCGAACAGCAGCCCTCCCGCCAGCACGGTGGTGCGGATCTGCGCGGGATTCGCGCCCGCCGCGCTCATGAGCGCGAACTCGCGGGTCCGCTGCTTGACACTGATGGCGAAGGCCGGTCCGGCAAGGAGCACCACTTCTAGGACCACGAGCGTCACCAGCAGCGCGATGATCGCGACGACGTTGGCGTCCGCCCCCGAATCACCAGCCATATTGGACTGCGGGGACTCTGTGGGCGGATCGGCCGCCATCGCCCGCGACCACACGGCGATGCCGAGCTCGTTGAGCGCCAGGGCCTGCTCACCGGTGAAATCGCCGGGCACGTCCACCAGCCAGCTCGACGAGCCCTGGTCGCCTGCGAAATCGGGGCCGACGACGAGCCACGCTCTGAGGTTGCTCGGCCGTTCGACGATCGCGGTGATCTCGTACTCGACGTCGTTCTCGCCTTCGATCACCTTCAGGACGCCGCCTACGCCCACCCCCAGGTACCTCGCCGCCTCGATGCTGACCGCCACCTGGCCGGGGCCGGGCGCGTCGCCCTCGACCGTGAGCACGTTCCCGGTCTCGTAGAGCGGGTCGGTCAGGTCGTAACCGACGAACTGGGCGCCGGCAATGCCGTCGGGCGTCCTGACCTGTTCGGACCTGCCGATCATCTGCTCGGTGAACGGCACGAGGCGGCTGCCCTCGGGGAGCACCGCGAGGACGTCCTCCGCATCGACGGGGGGCTCGTCGCGGTCTCCTTCTCTCTCCTCCCAGTTGATGTTCAGCCAGGTGCCCGTCCAGGTCTCCTGTGTGATCGGGCCGGGGTGATAGGTCTCGATGTAGGCGTCGGCGTCGCCCGTGATCTGCTCGACCTGCTGTTCGGGGGTCAGATCGGTGGAGTCGATGGCCGTGACGGCCGCTGCCGTGCCCAGTAGCGGCAGGCACAGGAGGGTGATCGAGAGGATCGATCGGCCCTTGTGGCGCAGCGCTTCGCGCCGCGCGATCCTGAGGGCCAGCCTGAGGCTGCTCAGCATCAGGAGGCCTCCTCGAACAGCGACTCGGGCTGCTCCAGCGGTGCGGAGGTGTCCACGACGCGCCCGTCGCGCAGGAACACGACCCGGTCGGCCCAGCCGGCGTGGCGGGCGTCGTGGGTGACCAGCAGGCCGGCGGCGCCTTCGTCGCAGCGCTTGCGCAGGAGTTTGAGAACGTCTTCACCGGTGGCCGAGTCGAGCGCGCCGGTGGGTTCGTCCGCGAGGACCAGGCGCCGCTCGCCGATGAGCGCCCTGGCGATCGCGGTGCGCTGCGCCTGTCCCCCGGAGATCTCGTCGGGGAACCGGTCGGCGACCTTGGCGTCGAGGCCGACCTCTTCGAGCGCGGCCAGCGCGGCCTTGCGGGCCTTGGAGACGCCCATGCCGTCGAGCTCGAGGGGCAGGGCCGCGTTCTCGGCGGCGGTCAGGCTCGGGACCAGGTTGTAGTCCTGGAACACGTAGCCGACGTGGCGGCGGCGGAGCGCCGCCAGGCGCTTTCGGGAGAGCTTGGAGAGGGACGTGCCCTCTACGCTGACTTCGCCGCTGGTGGGCATGTCGAGGCCCCCCGCGAGGTTGAGCAGTGTGGACTTGCCGGAGCCGGAGGGGCCCATGATGGCCACCATCTCTCCGGATTCGATGGTCAGGTCGGCGTCGAGGAGGGCGTGGACGGCGTTGTGGCCGTCGCCGTGGACACGGCTCACGCCCCGCAATCGCAGGACGGTCATGGAGTCACCGCTTCTCTTCTAGGGTGTCGGAATCAGCCTGGGGCTCGAATTGGTCGAAAGGGGATGGCGCGGGCAACTCGGCTCGTGCCACGACGGCCTCGGTGTGGTCGAGCCAGCGGACCTCGGCCTCGGCGCGGAAGATCATCGACTCCAGCACGAGCTTCCAGGCGAGGTCGGCCGTCTGGTCGTCGGCCTTGAGCCGCGTGTACTCCTGCAGGGTCCGCAGCGTGGCGGCCCTCTGGCGCTGGATGACGTCGGTGACGTCGACGCCCGGCGTGGTGACGGCCAGGGCGAGTTTGATCGTCAGCTCGTCGCGCGGGCGGTCGGCGGCGCGGACCGGGGAGGCGAACCATCCGGCGAGGTGGCGCTTGCCGGCCTCGGTGATCCGGTAGGGGCGCTGGCCGGACTCGTTCTCGGGGAGCGCCTCGACCATCTCGTCGCGTTCGAGCCGGGAGAGCGTGGTGTAGACCTGGCCGATGTTGAGCGGCCAAGTGGCGCCGGTGGCACTCTCGAAGGCGGCGCGAAGCTGGTAGCCGTAGGCGGGCCCGCGTTCCAGCAGCGCCAGCAGGCTGTGTTTGACACTCATGTACAACCTCACATCACATGGGAAGATACCGAGTATCGCATATTCAGTATGTTGGAGTTCGACGGGCTGAGTGCTACTCGGGTCTTCCCGGCCACGGGTCCGCGAAGGACTCGCCCACTGCGACCCTCCATCGCGCCACGGCCTTGGAGGACTCCAGGAGCATGTTCAGGCAGATCTCGCGCTCGGAGTGGTCCTCGGAGGCGACGCCCGCGCGCCAGGCGGTGGTCAGGCGCATCTCGATGTCGAGCAGCAGAGCCTGGGCCGACTCGGCGTCCTCGATCGGGTCGATGTCGTACGAGGCCGGCGCCGGAGTCGACTCCAGGCCGTGGGCGCCGTAGAAGTCGAGCAGGGCGTCCCTGCGGTCGCGGTGCTCGGCTTCGAGCGCCTCGGCGAGGTCCCTGGCGGCGCCGCTCAAGTGGACGGCGGCGCTCCCGTAGGCGTAGATCGCGGCGTATTCCCCGGCCAGGCCGGTGTCGACTGCGGTCATGCGAGCACCGCCGCGTGCGCCTCGCGGCTGGCCGCTATCTCGCCGAGCAGCACCGCATAGGCGCTCGTGGTGGTCAGGCAGGACTCGCGCGCCTCGGCGCTGCCCTCGCTCTCCGCCTCGGCGAGGGCCGCGGCGTCGGTGACGGTCGGTCCGGCGTCGTCCTCTGGGATCGCATCGGGCAGCAGGAGCCGTTCGAGTGTCGCGATGTGGGCGAGGTGGTCGCCGGCGACGTCGGTGTAGCCGAGCGACTCGGCCGCCTGCGCGAGCGCCCGGGCCGTGCGAAGCGCAGCGGCGAGGTCGTCGTCGGATTCGATGATCTTGGCCGGAGTCTCGGTGCATCCTGCCGCTGCGAGAGCGGCTGCACCGACAAGGAGTCCGCGTCGGGTCGTGAACACCCACCCAGTTTCCCAGGCAGGCTTTCGTTTTTGTCGTCGGGCGGTTAATCTCGGCGAAATAGCCGCAGAAGGAGAGCCGATGGCATCGAAGCAGCAGGAGAAAGTGGAGGCGATCGTCGCCCCCGCCGTGGCGAAGGCCGGATTCGACCTGGAGGGTCTGACGGTCACCAAGGCCGGTCGGAGGCTGCTGGTGCGCATTCTCGTCGACGCCGACGGCGGGGTGAGCCTCGACGACATCGCGGTGGTCTCGAAGGCGGTCTCGAAGGCGCTGGACACGGCGGACGGCACTGGCGGACCGTTCGCGGATGCTGCCTATACCCTGGAAGTGTCCTCTCCAGGCGTGGACCGTCCGCTTACCGAGCCCCGGCACTGGCGGCGTAATATTGGGCGCTTGGTGGCCGTGCACATCGGGGAGGAGCCCGTGACGGGGCGAGTCGTGGCCGCCAGCGAGCGGGGGATTGAACTAGAAGTCGACGGCGAGAGCCGTTCGGCTACCTATGCCGAGCTGGGGTCCGGCAAGGTGCAGATCGAGCTCAAGTAGGCATCCGCGGATGCGGGGCTCGCACGCCTGAAGGCTCCGGTGAGGACAACTCAAGACTTTAAGGAGAACGGGTGCATATCGACCTGGCTGCGCTGCGGTCATTGGAACGCGAGCGCGACATCCCTTTCGAGACAATCCTCGGCGCGATCGAATCGGCGCTGCTGACCGCCTACAAGCACACCCCGGGCGCCGATGAGCGGGCACGTGTGGGCGTGGATCGGGCCTCTGGCGACGCCACCGTCCTCGTGCCAGTGTTGAACGAAGAGGGAGAAGTCGTCTCCGAGCGGGACGACACCCCCGAGGGCTTCGGTCGCATCGCGGCCCAGACCGCGAAGCAGGTCATCCTCCAGCGGCTGCGCGAGGCCGCCGACGAGGTGAACTACGGCGAGTACTCCGGCAAGGAAGGCGACATCGTCACCGGTGTCGTGCAGGCCCATGGGGAGCGCAACGAGCGCGGCATCATCACTGTGGACCTCGGCAAGATCGAGGCCACCCTGCCGCTCAACGAGCAGGTGCCGGGGGAGTCCTACGACCACGGCAAGCGGATCCGCGCGATCGTCATCCAGGTGAACCGTACGGCTCGCGGCCCGCAGGTGACGCTCTCACGCACCCACCCCGCATTGGTCAAGAAGCTGTTCGCCTTCGAGGTCCCGGAGATCGACGAGGGCGCAGTGGAGATCCCCGCCATCGCGCGTGAAGCCGGTCACCGATCCAAGATCGCGGTCCGCGCCACAACGAAGGACGTCAATGCGAAGGGCGCCTGCATCGGTCCGATGGGCTCGCGGGTCCGGGCGGTCATGAGCGAGCTGGGCGGCGAGAAGATCGACATCGTCGACTGGGACGCCGACCCCGCAAAGTTCGTCGCCAATGCCCTCTCACCTGCGAAGACATTGTCCGTCAGGGTGGTCGACGAGGCCACCCGCTCCACCGAGGTGGTCGTCCCCGACTACCAGTTGTCCCTGGCGATCGGCCGCGAAGGCCAGAACGCGCGGCTCGCCGCGCGTCTCACCGGCTGGCGCATCGACATCAAATCGGATGCGCACGTGGCCGGTGGGGCGAAGGAGGAGACCGGCCCAGCCGGTGGCGGTCGCTAGTCTTGGAGGTAGACTGAATATCGGATCGCAACGTAACGCACCGGTAGTCCGTACTTGTGTGGGTTGCCGGAGTCGTGCTGCGGCTTCCGAGCTGCTGCGCGTCGTTCACCGCTCTGAGGGTTCTGTCAACCACCTGGTACCAGACCCACAGCGCCGCCTCAGCGGCCGCGGAGCTCATGTGCATCACGATTTGAACTGCCTTGACCAGGCAGTTCGCAGGCGTGCGTTCACTCGGGCCCTCAGGATCGAGGGACCGGTGGACGATGCGGCGGTGCGAGCCCTTGTCGAGTCGGAGTCGGCCGAGAGACCGACTCCCGCACACGAAGCAGGTAGAGACCGAATGAAGACCACGCGATGAAGTTCCTCCGATGAACTGGTTGCAAGTGGAGAGATGAGGTCGGCGGGCGCTGCCCGTGCGACCTCGAAGTGAGGAGAGCAGTGGCAGGTAAGCCCCGCGTACATGAACTCGCCAAGGAACTGGGGACGACGAGCAAAGAAGTGCTCGCCAAACTCGGCGATATGGGCGAGTTCGTGAAGTCAGCGTCGAGCACGGTCGAAGCGCCAGTGGCGCGTCGACTGCGGCAGCAGTACGCCGGCGGATCGCAGAAGGGTGCTCCAGCAGCGCCGGAGGCCGAGAAGGCCGAACCGGCGCAGGAGACGGCGAAGGCGGCCCCCAAGCCGCGCCCGGCGGCGCCCAGCCCCGCCAAGATCGCCAAGGCCAAGACCGACGTCAAGGCCGCCAAGAAGGCGCCGCCCAAGAAGCGCGCGCCCGCCCCCAGCGCCCCGGGCCCCAAGCCCGCGGCGCCCAAGCCCGCGGTCCAGGAGGCCGCGTCGACCCCGGCCCCGCCGAAGGTCGACGAGCCCAGGCCCGCGAGCGCCCGAGACATCGAGGTCGCCGCCGAGCAGAAGCGCGCCGAGGAGCTGCTCAAACGGCAGCAGGAAGAGGCCGCGAAGCGCGCCGCCCAGCCGGCGGCGCCGAAGCCCGGCCCCAAGCCCGCTCCGCGCACCGCGCCCAAGCCCGGTGGAGCCAAGCCCAGCCCCAAGCCCGGCAACAACCCGTTCGGCATCACCCCCGGTGGAGCCGGATCCAAGCCGCGTCCCGCGCCCGAAGGCGGCGACCGCCCCGGCGGTCCCCGCCCGAGCCCGCGCATGATGCCTCCGCGCCCGAACCCCGGCATGATGCCCTCACGACCCGCCGGCGGCGGGCGTGAAGGCGGCGGCCGAGGCGGTCCGCGCGGCGGTGCCCGAAGCGGCGGACGTCCCGGCGGCGGAGGCCGTGGAGGCTCCGGTGGCGGCGGCAACTACCGCGGTACCTTCGGCGGCGGCGCCGGCGGTTCCGGCGGCGGCGCCGGCGGCTCAGGTCCTTCGACCGCTCCGGCCCCCTACCGGGGTGGCGGCGGTCGCGCCGGCGGCAAGGCCCGCGGCGGCGGAGCGGCCGGTGCGTTCGGCCGCGGCGGCCCCCGAGGCAAGAGCCGCAAGTCGCGTCGCCAGAGGCGCCAGGAGTTCGACAACCTGTCGGCTCCGAAGATGCAGTCGGGCGCGCCCCGAGGCGGCGGCGAGACCATTCGCCTTCCCCGCGGCGCGACGCTGGCGGACTTCGCCGACAAGATCGGCACCCTGCCGGGCACGCTCGTCCAAGAGCTGTTCGGCCTGGGCGAGATGGTCACGGCGACCCAGTCGGTGCCCGACGAGACGCTCGAACTGCTCGGCACGCACCTGGACTGGGACGTCAAGGTCGTCAGCCCCGAGGAAGAGGACAAGGAACTGCTCGCGCAGTTCGGCATCGACCTCGACGAGCCGGGCAAGACCGAGGCGCTCCCGCGTCCGCCGGTCGTGACCGTCATGGGCCACGTCGACCACGGTAAGACGAAGCTGCTGGACGCCATCCGGCACTCGAACGTGGTCGAAGGCGAAGCCGGCGGCATCACTCAGCACATCGGCGCCTACCAGGTCCACGTCGAGCACGACAGCGTCGACCGGGCGATCACCTTCATCGACACCCCGGGCCACGAGGCGTTCACCGCCATGCGTGCCCGAGGCGCGAACGTCACCGACATCGTGGTCCTCGTGGTCGCGGCCGACGACGGCGTCATGCCGCAGACGGTCGAGGCGCTCAACCACGCCAAGGCAGCCAACGCGCCGGTCGTGGTCGCGGTCAACAAGACCGACCTGCCCGACGCCAATCCCGACAAGGTCCGCCAGCAGCTGACCGAGTACGGGCTGGTCGCCGAGGAGTACGGCGGCGACACCATGTTCGTCAACGTGGCCGCCAAGCCGCGCATCGGCATCCCCGAACTGCTCGAAGCGGTCCTGCTCACCGCCGACGCCGCCCTCGAACTCGAGGCGACCGTCGACGGCAACGCGCAGGGCATCGCGATCGAGGCGCACCTCGACAAGGGCCGCGGCCCGGTCGCGAGCGTCCTGGTCCAGCGAGGCACGCTGCGCGTCGGCGACTCGATCGTCGCAGGCGGGGCCTACGGCCGTGTCCGCGCGATGCTCGACGCCGAGGGCAACAAGGTCGTCGAGGCGACCCCGTCGTACCCGGTCCAGGTCCAAGGCCTGGCATCGGTCCCGATGGCCGGGGACGTGTTCCTCGCCGCCGACGACGACCGCACGGTCCGCCAGATCGCCGAGCAGCGTCAGGCACGCCGCCGCGCGGCCCAGCAGGCGGCCCGCGTCTCGCGCACCACGCTCGAGAACCTCATGGACAAGATCGCCGAGGGCGAGCGCACCACACTCTCGCTCATCCTCAAGGGCGACGGCGCCGGTTCGGTCGAGGCCCTCGAAGAGGCCTTGGTCGCGCTGGAGATCCCCGAAGAGGTCCAACTGCGGGTCATCCACCGCGGCGTCGGTCCGGTCACCGAGAACGACGTCAACCTGGCAGCGGCATCGGACGACGAGTCGGCGACGATCATCGCCTTCAACGTCCGCGCCGAGGGCAGGGTCAAGGACATGGCCGAGCGCGAGAACGTCGACATCCGCTACTACACGGTCATCTACCAGGCGATCGAGGAGATCGAGACCGCGCTCAAGGGCATGCTCAAGCCCGAGTACGAAGAGGTGGAGCTCGGTTCGGCCGAGATCCGCGAGGTGTTCCGCTCCTCCAAGTTCGGCAACATCGCGGGCTGCCTCGTCACCAAGGGCTCGATCAAGCGCAACGCGAAGGTGCGCCTGGTGCGGGACGGCAGCGTCATCTCGGAGACGACGATCGACTCGCTGCGCCGGTTCAAGGACGACGCCACCGAGGTCCGCGAGGGCTACGAGTGCGGTATCACCTTGAAGAACTACAACAACATCGAAGAGGGCGACGTCATCGAAGCCTTCGAGATGCGTGAGAAGCCGCGCGACTAAGTGCGACTGCTCCAGACCGAAGCCGCGGCGCGGCTCGGCGAGGCCCGACGAGAGTCGGGTTTCAGCCGGGCCGCGCTGTCGGCCGTCTACGGCCCGGAAACCGCCGAGGCCGCCGACCGCGGGGACTATCGGGCCCTCCTCAAAGCATGCGGCGACGACCCGCTCAGTGTGTGGACGCGGCTGTTCACCGTCGGCACGGCCGTCGACGAGCGGGCGGCCGCCAGCGCGCTCGACCCGTTCGGACTCGACGAGGCCCTCGACTGCGGCCTGCTGATCCGCGACGCCGACGGCGTCGCCGCCGGATGGGGACTCGACTTCTCCGGCGAGCGAACCCTCTTCTCCGACCAGCGCCCCAACACCACCGGCGGACGATCCGCGGAGCACGTCCTCGGCATCGGCGGCGCCTCCGGACTTCTGCTCGACGCGACCGTCCGTTCCGAGACCGGCACCGCGCTCGACCTGGGCACCGGCTGCGGCGTCCAGGCCCTCGCACTCGCCGATCACGCCCGGACCGTGACGGCCACCGACCTGAGCGACCGCGCGCTGGCCTTCGCGCACCTCAACGCCGCGGTCAACGGCGTCGACCTCGAACTGCTCCAAGGCGACCTGCTCGAACCGGTCGCCGGGCGCCGCTTCGACCTGGTCGTCGCCAATCCGCCGTTCGTCATAGCGACGCCCGGCGGAGGCTGGACCTACCGCGACGGCGGCCGCGAGGCCGACGGCGTCGCCGCCGAACTCGCCGCCGCCTCCGCGGGTCTGCTCGAAGACGGCGGCACGATGCAGTTCCTCGCCAACTGGCTGCACCTGCGGGGCACGCCGTGGGGCGAGCGCGTCGCCTCCTGGCTGCCCGAGGACGGGGCCAGGGCCTGGGTGGTCGAACGCGAGGTCCTCGACCCGCTCGACTACGTCCGGACCTGGCAGCGCGACTCAGGTGAGAGCGGTGACGCCGAGCAGGCGGCCGCGTGGCTGGACTGGTTCGACGCCGCGGGCGTCGAGGGCGTCGGCTTCGGCATGGTCAACATCCGCCGGACCGACGGGCCGAGCGAGATCGTGTGCGAAGAGGCCAGGCACGCCGTGGACACGCCCTGGTCGGATCGGGTCGCCGACTGGTTCGCCGTCCGCGGGGACGACCTCGAACCCGGGACGGTGTGGGAGTCGAGGCTCCGCCTCGTCGACGGCGTGGCCCTCCAGCAGGCCGCCGAACTCGGCGGCGACGGCTGGGAGGTCGACCGGCAGTGGCTCCAGCAGCGGCACGGAATGCGCTATGCCGAGGAGGTCGATCCGCTGCTCGTGGCGTTCCTCGGGGCCTGCGACGGCAGCGCGACGGTCCGCCTCCAGGTCCAGTTGCTGGCCGAGACCTACGGAGGCGAGACCGCCATGCTGTACGCGCAGCTCTACCCGGTGATCCGCCGCCTCATCGAACGCGGCTTCCTGGCCTCGTCTTAGTCTTCTGCGGCGGGTAGGCGTACTCGTCGTGCTTCGCCGTCGTCGTCCCCATGCGCACCAGCGCCGAGACCAGTCCGGTGGCGGCGGCGACGCCTTCGATGACCGGCACGCCGATTCGCGATTCGATCGTGCGGCACAGACCGGCCATGCCGGCGCAGCCGAGCACGATCGCGTCGGCCCCCTCCCGCTCGACGGCCTTCCTCGCCTCGGTCTCGATCGCGGCGATGGACTCCTCGTCCGGGTCTTCGAGTGCGAGCACGGGCAGGTCGGCAGCACGCAGTGCGACGCAGGCGCGCTCGAACCCGTAGCGGCACACGAGGTCCTCGGCCCGGCCGAGCGTGCGCGGCAGTGTGGTGACGACGCCGAAGTGCCTGCCGACGAGGGTCGCCGCGTGCATCGCGGCTTCGGCGATGCCGACGACCGGCACACTCGCGACCTCGCGGGCCGCGTCCAGCCCCGGATCGCCGAAGCACGCGACGACGAAGCCGTCGATCCCGTCCCCGCCGGTCTCGGCGCGCTCGATCTCGTCGACGACCGCGCGGGCGGCGAGGATCTCCTCCGCATGGGATTCGATGCTCGCCGCCCCCTCGCTCGGACACACCGCCGAGATGGCGACATCCGGGGCGGCCGCCCGCAGGGCGGCCGCTCGGATCTGCACGGTCATCGGCACCGAGGTGTTCGGATTGATGAATCGGAGGCGCATTCGAGGATTCAGCCGTCTTCTCGCGCCGTGGTCGCAGCGACCGGCTGTTCGGCGTCGCCGTCCGGTGCGTCGGCGGTGGTGCCGTCGGAGACCCCGTCGGCCACCTCCTCCAGGCTCGGAATCCGCGGGTTCAGCCGCTCCAGGATCGTGAACACCGCGAAGCCGAGGCCGCAGCCGATGAACCAGGTGAAGTTGCCGATCCACGTCATGTCGAAGCCGCCGAGGTCGGCCACGAGCCGGGGGATCGTGGCGAGCAGGATCGTCGGCACCCCGGCGATGAGCATCGCCGCGATCGCGTTCGGGTTGTAGCCCTTCACGTACCAGTACGGGCCGGCGGGGTCCTTCGTGTACATGGCGTCGGTGAGGATCCGCTGGCGGGCCACCACGTAGTACCCGGCGATCAAGATGCCGAAGAGCGGCCCGATGAGCGCCGAGAGGATGCCAAGGGTGTAGTGGATCGCCAGGTCGTTGCCGTACCAGTTCCACGGGGTGAGGATCACCGAGCCGACCGCGGCGATCATGCCGCCCGCCCGCCAGCTGATGCGGTGCGGTGCGACGTTGGAGAAGTCGAAGGCGGGCGAGATGAAGTTGGCGACGATGTTGATGCCGACGGTCGCGGTCACGAAGGTGAGGCCGCCGAGGACGATCGCGAAACCGGAGTCGATGCGCTCCACGGTGTGGATCGGATCGGTGATGAGCTCGCCGAAGACCGGCATGGTCGCCGAGGCGGTGATGACCGTCAGCAGCGAGAAGAACAGGAAGTTGACCGGCAGGCCCCAGAAGTTCCCCTTCTTGACGGCCGCGAAGCTCTTGCCGTACCGGGCGAAGTCACCGAAGTTCAGCATCGGGCCGGAGAAGTAGGACACGACGATGCCGATCGCCGAGGCCATGACCCCGAGCGATCCCCAGAATCCGAGGTTCGAGTCCCCGCTGGAGATGCTGAACGCGATGTTCCCGATGCCGGCCCTCGAGACCAGGTATACCGCCAGCACGATCATGACCACGTAGACGGCCGGGCCCGCCCAGTCGATGAACCGCCTGATCGCCTCCATGCCGTTCCAGAACACGGCGCCTTGGGCGACCCACAGGATCGCGTAGGAGAGCCAGCCGAGCGCAGAGAGGCCGAGGAAGGAGTAGTCGGTCTGCATCGGCTCTGCCCAGCCGAAGAACTTCAGGAAGATGATGTTGAGGGATTCTGCGGCCAGGAACGTCTGGACGCCGTACCAGGCGATCGCGATGACACCGCGGATGATCGCCGGGTAGTTCGCTCCCTTGATGCCGAAGACGAACCGGTTGACGACCGGATAGGGGACGCCGGTCTTCTGGCTCGGCTTGGCGACGAGGTTGGTGAAGACCTGCACGATGACGATGCCGACGATGAGGGAGACGAGCACCTGCCAGGACTGGATGCCGAGCGCGAAGAGGCTGCCGGCGGTGACGTAGCCGCCCACCGAGTGCACATCGGACATCCAGAAGGCGAAGATATTATAGGAGTTCCAGCGCTGTTTGCGCAGCGGGGCGAGGTCTTCGTTCGCCAGCGTCGGGTCGTAGCCCGGCTTCATGTTGCCGTCGCCGACGGGCATGCCTGCCGCTTCGACGATGTCGTGGGCTTGTGTCACGGTCGTTCCTCCCGAGGGATTCACCGCATTGGCAGCGGCGTCGAGTGAGTTCTCGTGAAGGTATAGCTTTACAAACTGGGCCTGGTTTCTTCGCAGTAACGGCATCGTGAAGTGATGGCTGAACCCGTGCGGTGTTCTGAAACATGGGCTTCTAGACTTGCTGCATGGTCTCGGTACAGCAGCCAGCCTCCAGATCGGTCCAGGGAGCAGTCGGGCCGCGCATCCGCGAACTGCGCAAGCGGCGCGGACTCACCGTGCGGGAACTCGGAAAGCTGCTCGGGATCTCGGGCAGTGCGGTCTCGCAGATCGAGCGCGAGGTCCTGCGCCCGTCCGTCTCGCGCCTCATCGAGATCGCGAACGCGCTCGAGACGCCGTTGGCGGCGATCTTCGACGACGAGGGCGAGCCGAGCCCCGAGGGCGGGAGCCTCGATCAGTTGTCAAGCGGGGGCTTCACTCTCATGCGCGGCGTCCAGTCGCGTCCGGTCACGCTCGCCGGCGGCGTGCGGTTCCGCAGGCTCTCACCGGGATCGGTGGCAGGACTGGACTTCTTCGAGTCGATCTACCCGCCGGGCGCGACCGCCGCGCTCGACGACGAGCTGTTCCGCCACGAAGGCTATGAGACCGGCACGGTGATCGAGGGCGAGCTGACGATCGAGTTCGAACGCGAGCGCGTGGTCCTGGCCAAGGGCGATTCGATCGGCTACCCCTGCGAGACCCCGCACCGCATCGTCAACCACTCGGAATCGCCGTCCGTGGCGGTCTGGCTCATTCTGCACCCCTGAGTCAGGAGCGGAGGTGGGCCAGGACGGCCTTGACTCGGCGGTGGTGGTCGCCGTCCTCGCTGCGCAGCTCCAGCTTGGTGAAGATGTTGCGGATGTGCTTCTCCACCGCGCCGTCTGAGATGAACAGCTTCTTGCCGATCGCGCGGTTGGAACGGCCCTCGGCCATGAGCTCCAGCACCTCGCGCTCGCGCGGGGTCAGGGACGCCACCGGATCGTCGCTTCTCCTGCGCACCATCAGCTGCGAGACCACCTCGGGATCGAACACCGTCCCGCCCGCCGCTACGCGACGCAGCGAGTCCATGAAGTCGTCGACGTCGATGACCCGGTCCTTGAGCAGGTAGCCGACCGCTCCGCGCGCGTCGGCCAGCAGGTCTTCGGCGTAGGACACCTCGACGTACTGCGAGAGGATGAGTATCGGCGAACCGGGAACGTGCGACCTGGCCTTGGTCGCGGCTCGCAGCCCCTCGTCGGTGAAGGACGGCGGCATCCGCACGTCCACCACCGACACGTCCGGCCGGTGCTCGATGACGGCCTCCACGAGGGCGTCGCCGTCGCCGACCGTGGCGACGACGTCGCATTCGAACTCCTCCAGGAGCTTCACGATCCCCGAACGGATCAAGACCGCGTCGTCGGCCACCACTACGCGCACGGCACCTCCGCAACGATCACCGTCGGGCCGCCCTCGGGGGAGTCGATGGTCCACTCGCCCTCGGCGGCTCTGATGCGGTCGGTCAGGCCCGAGAGCCCGTGTCCCTTCGAGACGTGCGCACCCCCGGTGCCGTTGTCGCCGACCGAGACGACCAGCCTATCGCCCCAGTCGTCGACAGCCACCGACGCCTGCGTCGCCTGCGCGTGCTTCGAGATGTTCGTCAGCGCCTCGGCCACGACGAAGTAGACGGTGCTCTCCACAGTGGACCGATAGCGGCCCGTCACCGACGTTTCGAGGTCGACCGGGACCGTCGAGCGGGCGGTGAGTGCGGCCAGCGCCGCCTCCAGGCCGCGGTCGGTCAGGATCGGCGGCGCGATGCCGCGCGAGAGTGCCCGCAGTTCGTCGATGGTGTCGCGGGTCTGCGCGATCGCCTCCTCCAGGGTCTGCTGGGCCGCTTCGGGATTGGCCCGCATCTGGCGTTTGACGCGGGCCAGTTCCATGCCGAGGCTCACCAGTCGCTGCTGGGGTCCGTCGTGGATGTCGCGTTCGATGCGCCGCAGCGCGTCGGCCTCGGCCGAGGTGGCGGCGTCGCGGGACTCGGCGAGCGCGTCGATGCGCTCGTGCAGACTGCTCAGCGACGTGAGTATGCCCTTGCCGATCCAGGCCTGAGCCAGGGCGCAGCCGCGGACGACCGGCGGTATGAGCGCGGTCAGGATGAGCCCCCCGATGACCACGAGCATCGAGGCTGCGAGGTAGGAGTCGCCCCAGCCGAGCCACCTGGTGGCGTACTGGAGTCCGTGGTGTTCGCCGGCCGCCATCCAGATGATCCACGCGTACACCGGGTACAGCAGCGACATGATCGCGACCGACCACCACGTGACCGTGACGGCGAACGCCGCGGCTGCGACGGGGAAGACCGTGAAGGCCCACAGCAGGTTCAGCCACGACTGGCCGTCGGTGAGCGTGGTGAGGAAGCGCCGCAGCACCGAGCTGCCGGCCTTCGCCTTCTTGTAGCGGGGCTTCGGGATCTCCCGGCGGATGACGAACGGGATCTGCGCGCGCCCGGCGGCGGCGATCCCGCGCATCGTCAGCAGCGTGGCGGCCATGATCGGCACGCCGATCCAGATCACTGCGGTGCCGATTCCGAGGGCGAAACCGACGACGCTGATGATGAAGGCGGGCAAGGCGATCGGGAATGACGAAAGATTGTAGGCGGTGTCTGTCCCCAATTGCCGGAGTGTTCTTCGCATGCGTCAAATCTAGAGAGGGGCGACAGGACCTCGCGAGCCTGCTTGCGGGAATGCCGAAGGTAGGGCCAACCCCACCGTCAACGCACCGGGGCGCCCGGTGCCCGCGTCGCGATCGCGCTGATCGAGTTGAGCAGGCTCGTGATGCAGACGCCGATGACCAGGTTGATCGCGGCCGTGGCGATCTGCGACTCGAGGTCGGCGACGACGGTGAACGGGATCAGGACCGCGACGAGGGTCGCCAGGATCATGATCCAGTTGAAGAAGCTCATCGGCCGGGGCATGAGCAGCAGCATCAGGTGCAGCAGACCGGTGGCGAGGATGGCGACCGCGAAGGCGCCGAACGCGTAGGTGGTGGTCGAGGCGTCGCCGTAGGCGCCGGCCTCGTCGGGGGACAGTATGTGGACGCCCAAGACCCCGCGCACCAGGAGGATCCCGACGAGCGCGGCCAGCGCCGCGACCACGGCCGTGCCGAAGCCTCCGGACCACAGCTTGGCGCCCGCGACCGTGGCCTGCGGGTCCTCGCTCGGCGGCGGAACGGCGGGGTAGTGTCGTGTCGGCTCGCTGAACTGCTGCTGCCAGCCGCCCTGTGGTGTCGACATAGCTCCTCCTCCTCTGGCCTTCCTCCGATGGTGTCAGGCATACGTGATTGACATCGCGAAATAGACGATTTCGGGCAGCTGAAAAGATCTTGGGGTTCTGGTTCGAGCCGCGTAATCTAGAGCGGTGTTCACCGGATGTGTTGAATTCGATCTCCTCCTCCCGGAAGACTCCCGCTCGCTCAAGGCCAAGCGCTCCTATGTGCGCCCGATCGTGGCCGCCCTGCGGAGGTTCGACGTGGCGGTGGCCGAGGTCGGGGACCAGGAGCTGCACGGCCGTTCCGCGATCGGAATAGCCGCGGTGGCGGGGGATAACCTCCACGTGCAGGAAATTCTCAACTCGTGCGAGCGGCATGTGGCCGCCCGCCCGGAGGTGGAGCTGCTCGCCGTCCGGCGGCGCGTGTTCGGCCCCGAAGACGAGTAGTAGCAAGTAGAAGGCAGGAAACGACATGGCAGACGCGGCGAAGCAGGCCCAGGTGGCCAAGCGGGTGATGGAGCTGACCGCGCAGGCGGTGCGCAAGCTCAAGGACCCGCGTGTCGGCATGGTCACCATCACCGACGCGAGAATGACTCCCGACCTGCGTGAGGCGACGGTCTTCTACACCGTGCTCGGCGACGAGGACGAGGTGAAGGACTCGGCGAAGGCGCTCGAGAGCGCCACCGGCCACTTGCGCACCACCGTGGGGCGGGCTCTCGGCATGCGGCACACGCCGTCGCTGTCGTTCGTGGCCGACACCGTCCCCGAGCACGCCAACCGGATCGAGTCACTGCTCGCCCAGGCGGCGCAGGCCGACGCGGAGGTCCACCGGATCGCCGAGGGCGCGAAGTACGCAGGCGACCCGAACCCGTACCGCGAGGACGAGGAAGCCGACGAGAACGAGGACCTGAAGCAGTAGGCGCGAACGCCGGAGCCGCTCTGCGGCTCCGGCCGTGCTCGACCATCTCATCCCACTATATGAATTCTGCGCTGAAATGATCTTGAACGTTCGTTAAGGTGTCGAGGATGAGGACCAGAAGAGTCACCATCCGCGAACATCGCGATCGTCCCAGCAAATGGGAAGACGCCAAGTCTGAGGCGTTGCGGGCGTTGCAGGAATCGCTCGACCGCCACCAGTAGCGCCCCGGTTTCGAGCCCCGGCTAGCCTGAACGGCTGTGACCACACCGCAGCCGGGCATCATCGTCGTCGACAAACCCCAGGGCATCACCTCGCACGGGGTGGTGTCGCGGATGCGTCGCATCTGCGGCACTCGCAAGATCGGGCACGGCGGCACGCTCGACCCCATGGCCACCGGCGTGCTCATCATCGCCGTCGGCAAGGCCACCAGACTGCTCACCTACGTCTCGGGCCTCGACAAGGCCTACACCGCGACGGTCAGACTCGGCCAGTCCACCGTCACCGACGACGCCGAAGGCGAGATCACCGCGACCGCCGACTCTTCGGCCGTGACCGACCAGGCGATTCGCGAGGCGCTGGAAGGGATGACCGGCGAGATCGACCAGGTCCCCAGCGCCGTCAGCGCCGTGAAGATCGACGGCAAGCGCGCCTATAAGCGGGTCCGCGAGGGCGAGACCGTCGAGCTCAAGGCCCGGCGGGTCACCGTCGCCTCCATCGACGTCGGGCCGATCCGGCGCGGTGAGTGCGTCGACGTCGACATCGACGTCTCCTGCTCCTCGGGCACCTACATCCGCGCGATCGCACGCGACCTCGGCGCATCACTCGGCGTCGGCGGCCACCTGACCGCACTGCGTCGCACCAGGGTCGGCCGCTTCGGCCTCGACGCCGCCGCCACGCTCGACGAACTCGCCGAACACGACGACCCGCCAGAGGCGATCCCGATGGGCGAGGCCGCGGCCCGACTCATGCCGACCAGGACCGCCACCGAAGCCGAGGCCAAGGCCCTCTCCTACGGCAAGTCCATCGCCGCGGTCGGCATCGACGGCCGCTACGCCGTCCTCGACGAGGCCGGCGAGCTGCTAGCCGTCATGGCAGAGCGCGGCGACCTGGCCAAGCCCGAGACCGTCTTCGCCGCCGCCTAGCGCAGTACGGATTCGCGGAAGGCGATCGGCGTCGTCCCGGTGCGCTGGTGGAAGAACTTGTTGAAGTTCGTGGCGCTCGAGAAACCCAGGCGCGAGCCGATCCGCGCGGCCGACTCCGGCGAGGACGCCAGGAGTCGCTTGGCCTCCAAGATCACCCGCCGGTCGATGAACTCCTTCGCCGGGACACCGGCCGTCGCCAGCGTCGCCCGCGAGAGCGTCCGCGGGGAGTAGGCGAGCGCCGCGGCGTAGTCCGACAGCCTTCGGGAATTGGCGAAGTCCCGCTCGACGGCGTCGCGGAACGCCACGTAGACCTCGTTCGGCTCGCGCGCCGCGGCGCCGGGCGACGGCAGGGAGGCGACCCGCAGGATCAGCACGGCCAGCAGGTGGCGCATGATCTGGAGCCGCACGTCCTGAGGCAGGCTTGCGGTGGCGCCGAACTCCCACTGCAGTTGGCTGGTCGCGACGCGCAGGATCGCATGGTCCTCGTTGTCCGGGACGCGCACCACCGGCGCGTACGGGCCGGCGCAGACTTCACGGCGCACGCGTTCGCCGTGGGGGGCGCAGACCGCGATCGCGGTGTCCGGGTCGAGGAACGCGGTCTCGAACAGCACCAGGATCCCCTCCGCGCCTTCGAGGTCGCCCCATTGATGCACCTGGCCCGGTCGTGCCCATATCCAGTTGCCGGGCTTGAGGGCGTGTCGGGTGAAGTCGACCGTGTGCCACAGCGACCCCGAGGTGAGGGTGAGCAGCAGGTGCAGTCCGGATCGGACGGGTCGGACGAGCCCGGCCGAACGGGACCGCAGTTGGGCGAGCGTGAGGATCTCGACGCCGAGGGGCGGTCCCGCCGAAGCGTTGGGCGCGAGTCCGGCAATGTCTTCGTGTCGCGTAGTCACCAGCATTGAGGGGAAGTTTATCCGGAATGTCCTAGTTTCACAGCGACTCGGGCCCACATAGCGAATCGTTCAAATTTAAAGTACTCTGGTTCGCATGACTGAGACCAAGACCGTAGATTTCTGGTTCGACCCCGCTTGCCCGTGGGCGTGGATGACCTCCCGCTGGATCGTCGAGGCCTCGAAGCTCCGAGACATCCACATCCGGTGGAACGTCATGAGCCTGTTCGTGCTCAACGAGGACAAGCTCGACGAGCTCCCCGAGTGGTACCGGGAGCTCATGCCGAAGACGCTCCCGGCCGTTCGGGTCGCGACCGCCGTCGCCCAGCAGTACGACAACGAGACGCTCGGCAGGCTCTACACCGCGCTCGGCAACCAGATCCACCTCGGCGGCGTCAAGGACCCCGAGGAGTTCATCCCGGCGGCGCTCGAGAAGGCCGGCCTGCCCGCAGAGCTGGCCGACGCCGGCAAGACCGAGGAGTGGGACCAGGCGCTGCGCGCCTCCCACCAGCGCGGCATCGGGCTGGTCGGCGCCGACGTCGGCACCCCGGTGGTGGCGGTCGAGAACGACGAGGGCGAGAAGGTCGGCCTGTTCGGCCCTGTCATCACCCCGGCGCCGCAGGGCGAGGCCGCCGCGAAGCTGTGGGACGGCGTCTACGCCGTGACGACCACGCCGGGCTTCTACGAGCTCAAGCGGACCCGCACCAAGGGCCCCGACTTCAGCAACCTGACCGCCGACTAGGCACAGGAGACGAGCAACGGCCCCGCGCTCTCGCGCGGGGCCGTTGCTCGTTCGGTCTCGTTGCCGGTCTAGCTGACCTGCGACAGCCAGGACTGCTCGTTGCCGCCCGCCGCTTGGCGGTACGGTTCCAGATCGCGGTCCCAGTCCAGGCCGAGCAGCTGGTCAAGCCCGCTCCTGAGCGCCTCGGCGCTCGTGGTGGTGGCCAGCAGGGCCCGGATGCGGTCCTCGGCGATCATGTTCCCGCCTCCGGCGCTCATCGCCGAGCGGTACACGCCCTTCCCGGGCACGTGCATGATCCGCTCGCCGTCGACGCCGGCGCTCGGGTCCTCGGTCACCTCGAACCGCAACATCGGCCACTGCGCCAAAGCCTTCGCGATCTCGACACCGACACCCGGCTCCGAAGTCCAGGCGCGTTCGGCGCGCATGGTGCCGCGCTCGGCCTGCTGCGGCGCCCAGCCGAGCTTGACCGTCGCCGAACCCAGGACACGCCCGATCGCCCACTCGACGTGCGGACACACCGCCGGCGGGCTGGAGTGGATGTAGATCACGCCGCGTGTCTGCATCGCGCACCTCCTTGGGAATCGGCGTATCTGAGTACTGGCTCACTCCTTGTGGTCAATTGGGGACGGCTTCAAGTCGTCCAACGGGTATCGACCGGGTCAAGTGAGGGATGAACTCGTACCCGGCACGCTATTCCGCTCACATACATACTGACAGCTCTGAACACATCGCGCTAGGCTTAAACCGCTCCGCGCACTCACTTTTTCTATGATTCGATGCGTCACACCTTGTCCATGTGCTAGGAGGCGCACGGGGCGATTGAGATACACTCGTCCAAGACCGGCATTGCGTCGGTTTTCTTTTGTGGTCCAACCCAGGTTAAATGCCCGCCTCCGGGCCTTCCTGCGTCTGGCCGAAGATTCGTCTTACACGACATGGTGAGGAGACCGGCGTGGCAGCCAACACTTCGAAAACCGCACGCGCTTCCGTCAAAGCCGGACAGAAGGCTGGCGCTGCGGGCGGACTCAACGTCCTCGGTGAGTTCAAGTACCTGATCCCGCTCAACAACGGCAAGCACGTGTACCTGCGCAACCTGACCGACGGGCGCAACCTGCACCTCGCCACCGGTTCGGACGCGTTCGCCGAGGCCGTCAAGGCCCTCGCCGGTGCCGGCCACGGTGAGAAGATCAAGGCCGAGATCGAGGCCTTCGCATCCAACCTCCCCGCCGAGCAGGGCTGGGACACCACGCTGAAGTCCCTCGAAGAGGCCGGCGCGTTCGGAGAGCCCGCCGAAGCCGCCGCCTAAGAGGCCTATACGAACAAAGCTCCATGCCTTCTCGCTCTCCGCGAGAGGCGTGGAGCTTTTTCGTCGCCCGCCGAGGCTCCTATTCGTCGTCGGTGCACACCGGATCGGACGTGGGCACGTTGTCCACTTCCCACACCGCGGTCACCTGGAAGCAGTAGTCCTCCGCGGGACGCAGCCCGCCGGCGGTGAACTCGGTGTCCCTGGTCGACTGGCCCAGCGGTTCGGACTGGTCGTCGCCTCCCCGCCGCGCCGTCACGAAGTACTCCAGCTCCCGATCCTCGGTCGGGGCGTCCCAGCTCAGCGTTACCCGACCGTCCCTCCAGGAGACGATCGTGACGTTCAGCGGCGCGCCCTCGCCGTCGAGCGCGGCCTGGTCGAGATCGTCGGCGGACCCGCTCGGGGATATCAGCCACAGCCAGCCGGCCATGACCAGACCGAGCACCACCGTGATGACCACGCCAAGCACCACGTACGGCTTCAAGCTCCGCTCGTCGCGGGGCCGCCGGGGCTTGGCTGGCTTGGGGGCCTTCGGGATCCGAGTCGGGGTCCGCTTCTCGCCGTCGCGGGCGATGACCGGCGGCGCGAACACCGGCTGCTGCGGCGCCTGCCCCGCGGCCTGCTGCTGCATCCACGGGGTCGTCGGCGGCCGCATGCTCACCGGCGCCTGCGGAGGGGCCGAAAGCGGCGCGGCTGAGACCGGCGGCGCGCCGGCCTGCGGGGCGCTGCTCACCGGCGCCGAACCGTCGAGCCCGGCCGCGTAGCGCGGGTCGACGGCATGCCCGAGCTGCGAGGAGTGGCCGCCGTCGGTGCGCCCGGAGGCGACGTCCGAGCCGACCGTGTGAGCCGAACCCGGCACCTGCGGGCTCACCGGCGCGAACGGGTCCAGCGGCGCCCGCTGCGACTGAGGCGGACCCTGCGGCCGGAAGACCGTCTCCTCATTGCTGACGTCGCCGACGGTCGCCGGGGCCTGCGCCTTGCCGACGCCTCCGCCGTACATGCCGCGCTGCAACTCCTCGGCGAAGGCCTGGCATGAGGAGGGGCGGTGGGCGGGGTC
>NZ_JAKZEW010000007.1:120381-129185 GCF_022548875.1 Glycomyces sp. L485
GCGGCGTGAGCTTGTCGATCGTCTCGGTCGCGGCCAGGGACGCCGGGGCGCGGGCGATCCCGAAGTCCGCCAGAGCCGGCCCGTACCGGCCGCGCAGGAGGTTCTGCGGCTTGACGTCCCGGTGCAGGATGTCGGCGCTGTGCGCGGCCTGGAGCGCTTGGCCGATCTTGACGCCCACGTCGATGACGTCGCCCACCGGCAAGGGTCCGCCCGACTTCAGGATCTGCGAGTAGGAGCCGCCGTCGCAGTACTCCATGACGATGTAGGGGCGGCCGTCCTCGGTCGAGCCGGTGTCGATGATCGAGACGATGTGGGGGTGGCCCGAGACCGCGACGGTGGCCTCGAGCTCCTTCTCGACCGAGGCGGTGGTGGTCATGTCATCGTCGACCAGGAGGACCTTGACGGCCACGGTCCGGTCGAGCCGTTCTTGGACGGCGCGGTACACGAACGCGGTCGACCCGTGAGCGACCATCGCGAAGTCGCGGTAGCCGGGAACGGCCGGAGTGGGGGAGCTCAAGGCGGAGGGCTTTCTGTTGGGGACGATCAGACAGGAGGCGTCCCCAACAGATTAGCCGTTGCCTCTACACGTGCCCGTTCTGGCCGTTGAGCAGGTTGGCCACGCGGATCAGCCCGAGGTGGGAGTACGCCTGCGGGTGGTTTCCCAACCCGCGCTCGGCGATCGGATCCCACTGCTCGGGCAGCAGGCCGGTCGGTCCGGCGCACGCGAGGATCTGCTCGAACAGCTCCTCGGCGTCCGTCCGGCGGCCCACCTGCATGTAGGCCTCGGCCAGCCACGCGGCGCACAGGATGAATCCGCCCTCGGTGCCGGGCAGACCGTCGTCGCGGTGGTAGCGGTAGACCGTGGGGCCGCTGCGCAGCCCGGCCTCGATCTTGAGGACCGTCTTGAGGTAGCGAGGGTCGTCGGGTGCCAGCAGGCCCGACAGGCCCACCCACAGCGACGCCGCATCGAGGTCGTCGTGGCCGTAAGCGGCCGTGTAGGCCCCGACACCGTCGTTCCAGCCCAGTTCGAGCACGTTCTTCGCGATCGAGTCGCGCAGCTCCGGCCAGGTGGCCCCGGACTCCATGCCGAAGTGGTCGGCGACCTTGAGCGCCCGGTCGACCGTCACCCAGCACATGACCTTGGAGTACACGTGGTGCCGGGGCGCCTGACGGGCCTCCCAGATGCCGTGGTCGGGCTCGTGCCAGCGCTTCTCGACGGCTTCGACCATGGAGGCCATGACCGACTGCTCGAAGTCCGACAGGTGCCCGCGCCGCTGCGCGACCGCCTCGATGAGCATCGCGACCGGACCGAACACGTCGAGCTGGACCTGGTTGGACGCGGCGTTGTTGATGCGTACGGGCCTGGCCCCGGCATAGCCGGGCAGGGTCTCGATGATGGCCTCGGGGGACGGGGCGACGCCTTCGATGTCGTACAGGGGGGCGAGTCGCTCGGGGTGTCCGGCGGTGCGCTCGATGATGCCGGAGACGTACTCGAAGTACGCCTCGGCCTCCTGGAGGGAGCCGATGTCGACCAGCGCGTTCGCGGTCATCGCGGCGTCGCGGATCCAGCAGAACCGGTAGTCCCAGTTGCGGACCCCGCCGAGCTCCTCGGGCAGCGAGGTGGTGCCGGCGGCGAGGATCGCGCCGGTCGGCTGGTAGCACAGCGCCCGCAGCGTCAGCGCCGAACGCGAGACCGCCTCAGGTTCGATCGAGGGGAGCTTGAGCGAGTCGGACCAGTTGCGCCAACCGGCCTCGGTGGTGCGGCGGCGGACCTTGATGGCGGGCTTCCACTCGCCGATGTCCTCGGTGCCGGCGCGCATCTCCAGGATGAGCGAGCCGCCGATCTTGGCCAGGTCGACCGTGGCGGTGGCCAGGGTGTGCTGGCCGTCGTGCTCGATGCGCCAGTCGACGCCCGGCGAGCGCAGGCTGATCGGCTCGTTCGCGCCCAGGACCCTGATGCCGTCGCCGCCGACCGGCTGGAGCTGCACCGGCAGCTGACCGAACTCCGGGCGCGGCGCGAAGGTGAGCTTGACCGGGATCTCGCCGGTGATCTCGCGGACGAGGACGGTGGCGTTGAGGTCGCCGCGGCGCCGCAGCGTCGAGTCGAGCCAGTCGGTGATCGTCAGTCCCGGCCACCGGGTCTCGACGGTCATGGTGCCGGCGACGTAGCGCTGGCCGAGCGGGATGCCCGCGTTGACTGGCTGGACGGTGAAGTGTCCGGCGTGCTCGCCGCCGAGGAGGTCGGCGAAGACCGAACCGGAGTCGGGGCGAGGGTGGCACATCCACGTCAGGCGCGCGTCGGGGGTGAGCAGCGCGTGGTTGGCGCCGTCTGCCAGGAGCGTGTGCCGCTCGATGAGCTGCGCCGACTCGCCCTGGAGCCAGCTGCGGCGGCTGTCGACGAGGCGGGCGAGGAGCTTGGCGACGTCCTCGGGGTCGGCGATCCGGAAGGACGCCCGGGTGGTACCAGTGCCCACCCGGACGCCGATGTCCGGTCCGTGGAGATGCGCGAAGGCGTTCTCGTCGGTGACGTCGTCGCCGAGGAAGAGCACCGCCGACGCCCCCAGCTGGTGGCGGAGCTTGTCGAGCGCGTCGCCCTTGTGGGTGGTGACGACCGACAGGTCGATGACCGCCTTGCCCTCGGTGGTCTGCACGCCGTCCCAAGTCGACGGTCCCTCCCGGACCGCCTCGATGACCTCGTCCGCGTCCTCTTGCGAGGCCTCCCTCGTGTGCAGGGCCGCGCCCGCCGGCTTGGGCTCCACTCGAGCGCCCTCGTAGCGTTCCGCGATCGCCGAGAGCTCGGCGACGAGCTTGTCCCGGCGCCGCTGATCCTCGCTGGAGAGCGCCCGGGTGAACCCGACGTCGAACTCCGAGCCGTGCGAGCCGACCAGATGGATCTCGGAGGGAAGGCGCGAGAGCGCCGCCAGATCGCGCAGCGCGCGACCGGAGATGACCGCGACCTTCGTCTGCGGCAGGTCCGCGAGCGTCCGCAGCGCCGACACCGACTCGGGAATCGGTTTGGCCTGCGAGGGGTCGGTCACAATCGGGGCGAGCGTGCCGTCGTAGTCGCAGGCGACCAGCAATTGCGGGACGCGGGCGAGTTGGGTGAGGGCCGAGCGTAGCTCGTCCGAGGAACTCAGTCCTTCAGGACCGAGTCCCTCTGGGCTTGGTGCGGTCATCTGGCGTATCTCCAACACCGGTCAGTTGCGGATTCAGGCTTGTGCCTACCTGCCTTCCACCGCATCAGCGGCGGGTGGGCTGCCCGGATTGTACGCCGCGGTGCGTTCCGGAACTCCTAGCGCCGTGAGGAAACTGCGGGCCCATCGACTCACGTCGTGCTTACGCAGATAGCGCCTCATCGCGCGCATCCTCTTCATCTTATCGTCCAGAGGCGTCTCCGCCGCTGTCACAAATCCGTCTTTCAGGTCGGTCAAATCATGCGGGTTCACCAAGAACGCCTGCCTGAGATCCCCTGCGGCACCGGCGAACTCGCTCAAGACCAGCGCGCCGTGGCTGTCGATCTGGCTCGCGACGTACTCTTTGGCAACCAGATTCATGCCGTCGCGCAGCGGTGTGACCGCCATGACGTCGGCGGCCTGGTACAACGCCGCCAGCTCGTGCCTGTCGAACGATTGGTGGAGGTAGTGGACGGCCGGAAGGCCCACCTGGCCGTATTCGCCGTTGATGCGACCGACTTCACGTTCGACCTTGTCGCGCAGCACCCGGTACTGCTCGACGCGCTCGCGGCTCGGGGTGGCCACTTGCACCATCACGGTCTTGGGGACCTGGAAGCGGCCGTCCTCCAGCAGCTCGCGGAACGCCTTGAGGCGTGTCTCGATGCCCTTGGTGTAGTCGAGCCGGTCGACGCCGAGGATGATGGTCTCCGGCTCGCCGAGCTCGGCGCGGATCTCCTTGGCCCGCTGACGGGCGCGGTCGGTGTTGGCGACCTCCTCCATTGAGGCGGTGTCGATGGAGATGGGGAAGGCGTCGGCCCTGACCAGGCGGTCGTCGACGGTGACGTAGTGCCCCCTCGGCCGGTAGCCGAGCAGGTGCCTGGTGAGAGCGAGGAAGTTCTGAGCCGCCAGGGGCCGCTGGAAGCCCACCAGGTCCGCGCCGAGGAGCCCCTTGAGGATCTCCATGCGCTGAGGCAACTGCATGAACAGCTCGACCGGCGGGAACGGGATGTGCAGAAAGAATCCGATCCGCAGGTCGGGGCGCCGCTCCCGCAGCATCGCGGGGACCAGCTGCAGCTGGTAGTCCTGGATCCAGACGACCGCGCCGGGCGCGGCCTCGGCGGCGCAAACGTCGGCGAAACGAGCGTTGACCTCGTAATACGACTTCCACCACGAGCGGCGGAACACCCGCGGCTGGACCGCGTCGTGGTACAGCGGCCACAGCGAGGCGTTCGAGAACCCTTCGTAGTACCGCGCGACCTCGTCGGCGCTGAGCTCGACCGGCAGCAGTCTGATGCCGTCGGCCTCGAACGGATCGGGAGCCGAGCCTGGCTGGCCGGCCCATCCGACCCACGTGCCCTTGTTGGCCTGGAGTACTGGTTCGAGGGCGGTGACGAGGCCGCCGGGGGATCGGCGCCAGGTTCGATTTCCCTCTTCGTCGACCTCGGAGTCGACGGGGAGGCGGTTGGCTACGACAATGAAGGATGCGTTGCTCAATTTGTAGTCCCTCCTTTACTCAAGGATATCGGTGTCGGATCGCGGGACGCCCGCCGTGACGCAGACGGGTCGGGCCCGGCCCGAATGGCGGGAACGGGGTCGGACTTGACATGATTGAACGCGGTCAGTTACGAGTCAGCGAAGGATCAGTGTGGCGCAGTTCATTTACACCATGGAAAAGGCGCGCAAAGCGCACGGCGACAAGGTCGTCCTCGACGACGTCACCTTGTACTTCCTCCCTGGTGCCAAGATCGGCGTGGTCGGTCCCAACGGCGCCGGCAAGTCGAGCCTGCTCCGGATCATGGCCGGCCAGGACCAGGTCTCCAACGGCGACGCCAAGCTCGCGGCCGGGGCCACGGTCGGCATGCTCGCCCAGGAGCCGCCGCTGAACGAGTCGAAGACGGTCATGGAGAACGTTCAGGAGGCCGTCGCGCCGATCCAGGCGAAACTCGACCGCTTCAACGCCATCGCCGCCGAGATGGCCACCGACTACACCGACGAGCTGATGGAGGAGATGGGCCGCCTCCAGGAGGATCTCGACGCCGCCAACGCCTGGGAGCTCGACTCCAAGCTCGAACAGGCCATGGACGCCCTGCGCTGCCCGCCCGGCGACTGGGCCGTCACCACCCTCTCCGGCGGCGAGCGCCGCCGCGTCGCGCTGTGCAAGCTCCTGCTGGAACAGCCCGACCTGCTGCTGCTCGACGAGCCCACCAACCACCTCGACGCCGAGTCGGTCCTGTGGCTGGAGCGCCACCTCGCCGACTACCCCGGTGCCGTCGTCGCCATCACGCACGACCGGTACTTCCTCGACAACGTCGCCGAGTGGATCCTCGAGCTCGACCGCGGCCGCACCTACCCCTACGAGGGCAACTACTCCACCTACCTGGAGAAGAAGGCCGAGCGCATGAAGGTGGAGGGCCGCAAGGACTCCAAGATGCAAAAGCGCCTCAAGGACGAGCTCGAGTGGGTCCGCTCCAACGCCAAGGGCCGCCAGACCAAGTCCAAGGCCCGCCTCGGCCGCTACGAGGAGATGGCCGCCGAAGCCGAGAAGACCCGCAAGCTCGACTTCGAGGAGATCCAGATCCCGCCGGGCCCGCGCCTCGGCTCGACCGTCATCGAGTCCAAGGACCTGTACAAGGGCTTCGACGGCGAGACGCTCATCAACGGCCTGAACTTCAGCCTGCCCCGAAACGGCATCATCGGCATCATCGGCCCCAACGGCGTCGGCAAGACCACGCTGTTCAAGACCATCGTGGGCCTGGAGAAGCCGGACTCCGGCGACGTCAACGTCGGCGGCACCGTCCAGATCTCCTACGTCGACCAGAACCGGGCCGGCCTCGCCGGCGAGAAGTCCGTCTGGGAGGTCGTCTCCGACGGCCTCGACTACCTCATGGTCGGCAAGGTCGAGATGCCAAGCCGCGCCTACATCGCCGCGTTCGGCTTCAAGGGCCCCGACCAGCAGAAGCCCACCAAGGTCCTGTCCGGCGGCGAGCGCAACCGCCTGAACCTGGCGCTCACCCTCAAACAGGGCGGCAACGTCCTCCTGCTCGACGAGCCCACCAACGACCTCGACGTCGAGACGCTCTCCAGTCTCGAGAACGCGCTGCTGGAGTTCCCCGGCTGCGCCGTGGTCATCAGCCACGACCGGGCCTTCCTCGACCACGTCGCCACCCACATCCTCGCGTGGGAGGGCACCGATGACAACGGCGAGCCGAACTGGTTCTGGTTCGAGGGCAACTTCGACTCCTACGAGAAGAACAAGATCGAGCGCCTCGGCCCCGACGCGGCCAAGCCGCACCGGGTCACGCACCGCAAGCTCACGAGGGACTAGCATGAGCCGCTTCAACACCGATGTGGCGCTGCGCTGGTCGGACATGGACGCCTTCGGGCACGTGAACAACACCAAGTTCATGACCCTGCTCGAAGAGGCCCGCGTCGCGATGATGTTCACCGCCGCCGAGGACGCCGGGATCCCCGGATTCAGGGAGGGCGTCGTGGTCGCGCGCCACGAGGTCGACTTCCTGTTGCCGGTCGTCGTCCCGGCCGACGTCCGCGTCGAGCTGTGGGTCGACCGCATCGGCAACGCCTCGTTCACCTTCGCCTACGAGCTGTTCGCGAACGAGAAGCTCGCGCTGAGGGCGAAGACCGTGATGGTCCCCTTCGACACCGCCGAGGGCCGTCCCCGCCGCCTCACCGGGCCCGAGCGCGAGTACCTCAGTCGATGGGAGGACTGAGCCGGGACGACGCGGCGTTCGCCGCCCGGGTCGCGAGACTGGATGCGGACGCCCCCGTCCGCGTCCTCGACGGCCGTCTGTGGGCCGCGCTCCCGATCGGCGTGCTCGCCGTCCGCGACCTCGCCGGATCGCTCGGCGAGGGTGTCTACAACGCGGGCGACCTCAGCGCCGGTCGCGCCGAGCCCCGCAGCGACGCCGACTGGCGCGGACGCCTGCCCCGGTGGCCCTGGGAACCGATCGAGACCGTGCCCGCCGCCGACATCGCCGCCCTCGACCGCCAGGCCGCCGACGCGCTGCGCGAGCGGCGCGGCCAAGGAGTCGGCGACCGGCGTCTGCGCGACGCGCTGCTCGACCACGTCGCCCTACGTATCGAGCACGACGGTGACGAGCACCCCGTCGAGTTCCGGCTCGTCGTCGCCCTCATGCGCATGGGGTTCCTCAGCGACGACCCCGTACGGGTGGTCCGCTCCGGTCGCCGCGTCGGACTCGCCGCGACTTACGGCGCCGTCTGGGAACGCGACAGGGGCCTGAAACTCCTCTAAAAGGCTGAATCGGGCGGTGACGGAAATCCGACTGAATACCGGCTTTCCAGGCCTCTCCTCGCCCCGATGTATGAGACGGGTGACAGTCAGGCTTTGAGTACCGCGAACACATGCATTAGGGTTCATACTTTTGGTCAGGAAAGGCTGACGGTTGTGCAATGTCGGTCCCAAGTCCTAGGCTGCTCATCGCTGGCGGACGTAACTTTGCACTGCTTTAACCGGCGCAAATCCGGTTAAGTTCAGCCAAGCAGGATTGCCAACGTAGAACCCATGTACTGCTAGTGATTCGCATTTTGGGTGGGAAGGCGGACAACACCATGGCATGGTGGCGCAGCAGCAGGAAACGCGACTCCGAGGACGAGGCGGTCGCGGAGACGACCGCGGAAGCCGATACCGAGATCTGTGGCTCGGCCGAGCGCGCCCAAGCGCGCGGCAGCCAGCCCAGCGCGGTCCCCAGCCCCCGGTCCGAACCCCGCGAGGCCCCCGAATTGGCGATGACCGATGCCGGCGTCGACGACTTCGGCGAGGACCACTTCCTGGCCCGTTCCCCCGAACCGCTCGCTTACGGGCCCGATGAGGAGCAGATCTCCGAGGTCGAGCGGTGGCACCTCATCAAGCGTGACATAGAGGCGATCGACCCCGACTTCGTCTCCGATCTCGAAGAGATCGCCCACAGTGCCCGCGACGAGTCCGCTCCGCTCGACGCCGACCGGATCATCGCTGCACTGAAGAACCTCGACATCCGTTACCTCATCGACGAGAACGGCGGCATAGTCGCCCTCTGGGAGCGTCACATCGTGCAGGTGCGCGCCGAAGGCCCCGACTCGGACATCTTGGTGTTGCGCGCCCGCGCCTACCAGACCGTGCCGAAGGACTGGGCCGTACGCGGCTACGCGGCGATGAACGAGTGGAACCGCACCAGACGGTTCCTCAAGGCCTACCTCGGCGAGCCCACTGAATCGGGCTCGCTGCCCGTGTTCGGCGAGATCCAGGTCCCCGTCCGCCCCGGCATCACCTCGGCGCTGCTCGAAGAGCTCATCGACTGCGGCACCGCCATCTCGGGCACCTTCGTGGAATGGCTTGAAGGCGAACTGCTTTAGGCTGCAATGACTGCGAGATTGTGAATTCAGGGCCGGGATGCATCGCATCACGGCCCCGACACGTATCCGGGGACGGGACCGTGTCGTCTTGAGCTTCAGGCGGATCAGCGACCAAGAGGAAGGCGCTGTGTTGGGATGGCTTTGCGGTGTTCCGGTGCCGTTTGGTTGGGCTTCAGTCGTATCAGCGATGACGAGGTAGGGGCTGAATAGGGCGGGGTTTTCGGCTCGCTCGTGCTTTTCGGTCGGTCTTCAGGCGGGCAG
>NZ_JAKZEW010000007.1:129367-129496 GCF_022548875.1 Glycomyces sp. L485
CCGGGTGCACCAGACGCATCGCCGCGACCGGTACGGCCGCTGCTGCTGGTGGTGTTGCTGGTGTGGGGGTGTGCTCGTCTTCGGGGCCGGAGCGTCCGCCCGGTCCGGAGCCCGGATCGAAGTCCTGTT
>NZ_JAKZEW010000067.1:0-122 GCF_022548875.1 Glycomyces sp. L485
CCGGCGAGGGTGTCGATGTCGACTGTCACGTTGAGCGTGCACGTGTGTCCGTGCCGCGTGGCCGCGTCGGGGTCGGTTCCATACACCGAGAGCATGTGGTGCAGCGCCTCGGCGTTGCGGTT
>NZ_JAKZEW010000067.1:242-14832 GCF_022548875.1 Glycomyces sp. L485
GTCGAACAACTCAGCGGACTCGGCGAGGGAGGCGGCCAACTCGGCGAGGTGGGTGGCGAGTTCGTCGAACGTGGCGTGAGCGCAGTACTGGGCGATCAAATGCTCCGGCGTCGGGCAGGCGACCGAGGCGTTCCAGGGGGAGGGGACGGGTTCGGCGTAGGGGGTGCGGGCGTACACGCGCATCGCGGGAGTCTTGTCGAGTTGGCGGACGGCGAACGCGACCGGATCGATCCTCGCCTCCCCGGCACACGCCGCGGCGGCGAGTGCCCGGAACTTCTTGGACAGCCGGGCGATCGCGGCGATGTCGGCCGCGGTGCGCACGTGGAAGTCGAACCGTTCCATCAGCCACGCCCGCAACGCGGAGACCCCGTCCACGTCCCGGTGAATGTTCCAATCCCGCGCCTCGATCACATCGGACAGGATCCGGGCATGCGCGGCGTTGATAAGCGCGGCGGCGTCATCGAGGCTGGTGTGGATGACCTTCGACTTCTCGCTCCGCACCGACCCGTTCGCCCTCGTCTTCGCCATCGCACACCCCCTCCGTCATCCAAGCTTTCGAACAATCTCCCTGATTCCGACTGTTCGTCCTATACTTCAATGATACGGGCCTGACCAGCAGAAATCATCACCTGATAGGGGGAGAAACCCCTCATGTTCGGGCCCGGACCGCCTGCCGCGCAACACAACACGAGCAAAACTCGCCCACCAACGCCGCCCCACGGGCACCCGACCCCCGCAGCGCACCCGGAAACCCTCCACCTCCCCGTCGCTGCCGCCCTTGGCGCACAACAACCACGCACACGATCGATCCCGCCAGCGCCCGAAGGGCCATTTCCGGCCTCACCAGGCACCCCAGTCGCCGGCCCGGAACGGCGGCAGCGCTCGGGCCCGATCAAGTGCCCTCCTGGTGTCGGTCAGACTCCCGCGTAGGAGTGGAGGCCGTTGAAGACCAGGTTCACGGCGGTCAGGTTGAACAGCATGACCGCGTAGCCCAGGATGGCGATCCACGGAGCGTTCGCCTTCGCCGAGCGGCCCGACACCCGTGCGTGCAGGTAGGCCGCGTAGACGACCCATGCGATGAACGCCCAGACCTCCTTCGGGTCCCACGCCCAGTAACGGCCCCAGGCGAAGTGCGCCCACACGGCCCCGGCGAAGATGCCGAAGGTCAGCAGCGGGAACGCGAACACGTGGATCTTGAACGTCAGGCGCTCCAGCGCCGTCGCGTCGGGCAGACGCTCGGCCACGTTCAGCGGGAACCGGATCGACTTGCCGTCCGAAACCCGGCGGTCGTACCGGCGCTTGATCAGGTGCAGGATCGCGAAGACGCAGCCGATGAGGAGCACGCCTGAGGCGGCGATCGCGGCGGTGACGTGGATGATGATCCAGTACGAGTCCAGCGCGGGCACGAGCGGCCCGGCCTCGGTGTAGACGCGCACGGAGGTGCCGAGCACCATCGTCACCGCGAAGGTCGCGAACAGGCCCAGCCGCCTCGGGACCTGCTTGCTCTGCACCAGGACCAGCCAGCACACCATCCCCGCCAGCGCGACGCCGACGGTGTACTCGAACATGTTGCCCCACGGCCACCGTCCGGTGTAGACGACTCGGGTGACGATCGAGGCCGCCAGCGCGCCAGTGCCCAGGTAGGTGAGGATGAGCCCGAGGCGTCCGGCCCCGCGTGCGGCGGCCGGACTGATGGGCGCGGCGGCGGTCTCGTCCGGCGTCTCGGTCTCGGCGGAGCCGCCCGCGGCCACGAGGGCTTCGGCGCGCTTGGGGGCGCGCTTGTCGAAGGCGTATTCGAGCGCGAAGGCGAACATCGCCGCCGCGTAGACGAGGATGGTGGCGACGAACAGTGTGTTCGCCGCTTCTGCACCGGTCATGACGTACTCCCGATAGGTTCTTCGGTTCTTGGCGGGGTCGGCTCGGTGTCGGGTGCGATGTCGGCGGTGAGGGCGTCGCACTCCTCTTCCAGGCCGTCGTAGTCGTTGCGGTTGAGGCCGGCCGTCTCGACGGTCCCGTCGGGGTTCCAGCGGATCCAGTACCGTCGGCGCCGAACGGTGAGCGCGGGCAGCAGGGCGGCGAGGAGGATCATGGCGCCGCCGAGCACGATGGGGCCGCCGGGGTCGTGGCGGACTTGGAGGACGGCGTACTGCTCGACGCGGTCGAAGGTGAGCGTGGAGCCGTCGTCGAGTTCCATGGAGTCGCCGACGCCGATGGCTTCGACGGTGTCGTTGAGCTGTTCGAGGTCGCCGGCGGTGATCTGCTCTTCGTTGACGCTGTATACGGATTCGGGGAGGCCGTCTCCCATGCCGAGGTCGCCGCGGTAAGCGGTGAGCGCGAGGACGGGGTTGTTCAGCTCGGGCTCTGAGCCGATGAGCATCGCGGTGGCGTCGTCGTAGGTGGGGACCAGGATCGCGTCGAAGCCGACTTCGGCGTTCGGGTCGACTTCGCCGGTCTCGGGGTTGTAGTTGGCGTCGGGGAATTTGAAGGCGCCCTCGGAGTTGAGGGCGGGGTCCATCGCGAGGAACGGCTGGGTGCGGGTCTCGGTGTTGCCGTAGCGGTCGGTGTAGGTGACCACGGGCGTGTAGCCGTGGCCGATGAGGAAGACGTTGGCGCCGTCGATGTTCAACGGGTGGTTGACGCGCAGGTTGTAGGTGTCTTCGGCGCCGTCGACGGTGTAGGTGACGTCGGCGTCGTAGGCGGTGGGGCCGCCGTTGGTGAATTCGGCTTCGAAGGAGTCGAGTTGGAGGCAGAAGCTGGGGAGGCTGGTCTCCGGGACGTAGGCGCCGAGGCCGTATTCGTCGTACTGCTGGAGGTTGTTGCAGAACGCTTGGTCGGCGCCTTCGGAGAGGATCCGGTTGCCGTACCAGCTGAAGAGGCTGCCGACGGCGACGCCGACGAGGATGAAAATGACGCTGGTGTGGAACAGCAGGTTGCCGCTTTCGCGGAGGTAGCCCTTCTCTGCGGCGATGGTGACGGTGCCGTCGTCGCTTTCGCGTCTGACGGTGCGGAAGCGCTGCTGTTTGAGCGCGGCCTGCGCCCGGGTCTCGTTGGCTTGGCCGTCGAGGCGGCGGTGGTAGGGCAGGATCTCCATGCGCTTGGGGGCGTCGGGCGGGGCGGCGCGCAGGGAGCGGAGGTGGACGCCGAGTCTGGGGATGATGCAGCCGACGAGGCTGACCATGAGCAGCAGGTAGATCGCGGAGAACCACGGCGAGGTGTAGACGTCGAAGGCCCACAGGCGGTCGAGGACGGGCGCGAGGTCGGGGTAGCGCTCGTAGTAGGCGGTGACGTCGGTGGCGCTGATGGACCGCTGGGGGAAGGTCGAGCCGGGGATGGCGGCGAGCGCGAGCGCGAGGAGCAGCAGCAGCGCGGTCCGCATGGAGGTGAGCTGGTGCCACCAGCGGCGGCCGAAGGAGCGGAGCTGCTTGGCGGGGGTAGCGGTCACAACCAGATCTCCCCGGCTCCTACGGTGGCGCGCAGCCAGTTGGTGAATTCGGTCCAGGCGCCGGTGGCGAGCATGAGGCCGACGGCGACGAGCATGGCGCCGCCGGTGACGGCGATGGCCCTGCTGTGCCGTTTCATGAATTCGAGGGCGGCGGCCAGTCGGTGCATGCCGACGGCGAAGAGAACGAATGGCAGTCCGAGGCCGAGGCAGTAGGCGATCATGAGGCCTACCCCGCGGCCGGTGCCGTCCTGGATGACGGCGAGGCTGGTGATCGCGGCGAGCACCGGTGAGGTGCAGGGGATCCACGAGAGCGCGAAGACGGCGCCGAACAGGGGCGCGCCGGCGAGGCCGACGGCGGGACGCCAGCGCGGGGTGAAGCCGCGGCCGAGCGGGACGAGCCCGATGAACATGAGGCCCATGGCGATCATGAAGATCCCGACGACGGTTTCGAGGGTGGAGCTGTTGGTGAGCAGCGCCTTGCCGGCGCTTTGGAGGGCGAAGACGACGGTGGTGTAGACGGCGGTGAATCCGGCGACGAAGAGGAGCGAGCCTGCCAGGACGCGTCCGCGACTGCCTCCTTCGGCGAGGTCGGTGCCGGACATGCCGGTCACGTAGGACACGTAGCCGGGCATGAGGGGGAGGGTGCAGGGGGAGGCGAAGGAGACGAGGCCGGCGAGCACGGCGATGCCGAAGGCCATGAGGATCGGGCCCGAGGCGGCGGTCTCGGCGAAGTTCACTGTTCGAGCACCTTGTTGATGTCGGCGATGAGGGTCTCGGTGTCTTTGAAGTCCTCGCGCCAGACGCTGAAGACGCGGTGCTCGGCGTCGATGATGAAGGTGGCGGGGATGTTGGTCGGCGAGATGTCGTATTCGACGAACTGGAGGGCGATCGCGCCGCCGGCGTCGTTGAACGACGGGTAGGTGATGCCGTAGCGCTGTTCGAAGGCCTGGGCGGCGTCGACGGTGTCGCGGATGTTGACGCCGACGAACTGCACGTCGTCGAATTCGAAGTGTGCTGCGGCCTCGACGAGGTATTCGGCTTCGGAGCGGCAGGGCGGGCACCAGGAGCCCCAGAAGTTCATGACGATGATCGACCCGGCCCATTCGGCGGTGTCGAGGCTTTCTCCGGTGAGGCTCTCGCCGGTGATGACGGGGGCTTCGGGGCGCTCGTCGGGTTCTTCCCAGCGGTAGTTGGAGCCGTCGCCGGAGACGTAGCGGTCGCGGTTGATCTCGTTGACGCGGTTGGTGTCGGCGCTCTGGTCGGAGCAGGCGGCGAGGGCCGTGAGCGGCAGGGCCGCGAGCAGTGTCCGTCGCCGGAGCGCCATCGTCAGGCTCCCTTGGCCCGCTTGGCCGATTCGGACTTGAGGACCAGGTGCGCGGCCGGCTCGGAGTATTCGACGCGGTCGAGTTTGGCGCCTTCGTAGACGAAGCTCGTCAGCGACGCGAGGCCGCATTCTCGGTTGCGCGGGTCGTGCCACAGGCGCTTGCGTTCGGCGAAGCGGCGGGCGGTCCAGATCGGCAGCTGGTGGCTGACGAGGACGGCTTCGGCGCCTTCAGCGGCGAGGCGGGCGTTCTCGACGGCGTCCATCATGCGCCGGGCGATGTCGGTGTAGGCCTCGCCCCAGGAGGGCCTGAAGGGGTCGCGCAACCGCCACCAGTATTTGGGGTGGCGAAGGGCGCCGTCGCCGACGCCGATGCGCAGGCCTTCGAAGGAGTTCCCGGCTTCGATGAGTCCGTCGTGGGTGACGGTGTCCATCCGGTGGGAGGCCGCGATGGGCTCGGCGGTCTCCTGAGCGCGCTGGAGGGGGGAGGCGCCGACGTGGACGATGTCGCGCACCGCCAGTTTCTCGGCGGCGGCGACGGCCATCTCGCGGCCGAGTTCGGACAGGCCGAAGCCGGGGATCCGGCCGTAGAGGATTCCGTCCGGATTGTGTACCTCACCGTGCCGCAGCAGGTGGACGATGGTTTTCGCGCCGCTCATGATCGCACCCTAGCGGCAGCTTCGGCGGCGCGTGGCAGGGCCTGTTCGATGTGTGACAGGGCTTCCTCGTCGATCGCGGCGGAGGTGAACCAGCATTCGTAGGCGCTCGGGGGCAGGTAGACGCCGCCTTCGAGCATGGCGTGGAAGAACGCGCCGTACGCCTGGAGGTCCTGCGTCGAGGCGTCGTCGAAGTTCCGGATCGGCCCTTCGGTGAAGAAGACGCTGAAGAGGTTGGAGGGCGCCGAGAGGTGGTGCGGCACGCCGGCCTTGGTGAGCGCCTCGTCGGCCATGCGCCCGATTTCGGCGGCGGTGTCGTCGAGGCGGCGGTAGACGGCGTCGTCGCAGGCGCGCAGGGTCGCGAGCCCGGCGGCGACGGCGAGCGGGTTGCCCGAGAGCGTCCCGGCCTGGTAGACGGGCCCGGCCGGACTGATTCGGTCGAGCAGGTCCGAGCGGCCGCCGAACGCGGCGGCGGGGAGGCCGCCACCCATGACCTTGCCGTAGGTGTAGAGGTCGGCGGGGGCGGCGAGGCCGCCGGGTCCGATGCGGAAGCCGGTCATGACCTCGTCGGAGATGAGCAGCGAACCGTGCGCGTGCGCGGTCGCGTACAGCTGCTCGTTGAAGTCTTCGAGCGGGGCGACGGCGCCCATGTTGCCGGGGACGGCCTCGGTGATGACCGCGGCGATCTGGCCGGGGTGGGCCTCGAAGGCGGCTTGGACGGCGGCGAGGTCGTTGTAGGGGACGACGATGGTGTCCGCCGCGGCGGAGGCGGGGACGCCGGGCGAGTCGGGGTGGCCGAGGGTGGCGACGCCGGAGCCGGCGGCGGCGAGGAAGTAGTCGGCGTGTCCGTGGTAGCAGCCTGCGAATTTGACGATCTTGTCGCGGCCGGTGGCGGCGCGGGCGAGGCGCACGGCGCTCATGGTGGCTTCGGTGCCCGAGGAGACCAGGCGGATCTTCTCGCAGGGGGTGCGGGCGACGATCTCTTCGGCGAGTTCGATTTCACCGAGGGTGGGCGCGCCGTAGGAGGTGCCTTTGGCGGCGGCGCGGGCGAGCGCGTCGACGACGTCGGGGTGGGCGTGCCCGAGGATGAGCGGGCCCCAGGATCCGACCAGGTCGACATAGGTGTTGCCGTCGACGTCCCTCATGCGGGCGCCGTGGGCGTCGGCGATGAACACGGGGTCGCCGCCGACGCCTCGGAAGGCGCGGACCGGCGAGTTCACGCCGCCGGGAATGACCTTGGCGGCGCGGGCGGCGTGGGCGGCTGAGGTGGTGAGATCGAGCCTGTCAGTCACCGCCCCAGCCTCTCATATCGGTAAGCGGGTCCTGGCGAGCCCGGCGTCGATCTTGACGGCGCTCGCCAGGTGCCGCGCGAGGTTCGGGGGCACCGTCGCCGGTTCGGCCGAGGGGCCGCACAGCAGCCACCGCAGCGGCGTCGGCACCCGGTACAGGGCCTGCTCCATCGCGGGCCGCTCGATGACGACGAGGGCGACGTCGACGAGTTCGACGAGTGCTTCGAGGCTGCCGTCCCTCTGGCGGCACAGGTCGAGGACCTCGTCGACGCTGGCGCCGTCGCCGCGCGCGGCCAGCTCCAGCAGCACCGCCCGGGCGGGCCCTGAGATGAGCGCGACGGCGTCGTCGACGGCGGCCCGGAAGCGGCCGCCGGCGTCGAGCGTCACGACCGGGTCGTCGCGCAGTCTCCGCAGCGCCGCGGTCGGGGAGCCGAACGCGGTGACGTCGGCGAGGGCTCGCAGCGCGGGCACGAAGCCTTCGACGGAGGCTGCCAGGCCTCGGCAGTCGGCGTCGGTCCAGGAGGCGCCTCGGTCCTCGCAGAACCCGGCGAGCATCGCCGAGGAGACCTCCACCGGGGGCGGCTGGAGCGCCCTCTTCGCTTCGCCGGGCAGCTCCAGCGGGCGGACGCCGGCGGCGAGGATGGTGATCGCGGGGCATTCGCGCAGCAGATTCTCGACGGCCCGGGCGTGGGTGCGGTCGACGTCGTCGAGCACCAGCAGCGCTTGGCGGTCGCGCAGGTGGTCGATCGCCGACTCGATGCCCCGGCCGAGGGAATCGTCCGGCTTCCCCATCGCCTGCAGCAGCGATGCTCCGATGTCCTGGCCGGGCCGGCAGTACCAGACGCCGTCCGGCTGCATCTGGACACGGCGCCTGGCCCAGGCCCTGACCAGCGTGGTCTTCCCGCAGCCGTCGAGGCCGGTGACGGTGACCAGGCGGTGGCCCGCGAACGCGCGGTCGAGTTCGCGGTATTCGCCGGGCCGGTCCACCGGGGCCTTGAGGTCGGCCGGCAGGTTGTGGCGGTGGGGCCGGATCGGCGGTGGCGGGAACTCGCTGGGGAGCCCCGGCGCGTGCAACTGGACCAGTTCGGTGGTGCCCGGCAGTCCCCTCAGCTCGAAGTGGCCGAGTCGTTCCAATGAGCGCGAGCCGAGCCCGGCGGCGGCGGCATGCTGCGCGGAGGCGAGTACTTGGTCACCGTGCGCGGCGCCGCAGATCCGAGCGGTGCGGTGGACTTCAGGGGTGGCGTAGCCGCCCGCCGAGGGCCAGGCCTCGCCTGTATGCAGACCAATGCGCACCCTCGGCCGGATCGGCCCCTTGCCGAGGCCGAGGTCGGGCCAGGGGGCTTCGCGGAGCGCGGTCTGTATGCCGACTGCAGCGCAGGCCGCTCCGTGCGCGTCGTCGAAGACGACGAAGAACGAGTCGCCCTCGGTCTCTATCTCGGTCCCGCGGTGCCGTCTGAGGACCTCCCGGATGAGCGCGCGGTGCCGGTGCAGGACGATCCGGTACGGCTCGGCGCCGAGCCCTGAGGCGAGGCGGGTGGATCCCTCTATGTCGGTGAACATGAACGTCACATCGCCGGCGGGGAGCACACCGGTGGCCTCCGTCCCCGAGCGAGTGGCCGTCGGATCGCAGTTGCCGGGCAGAGAATAGGCTGTTTGTGTCGCATGCAATGCCGTAGTCGTATCCACGTGTCGATCAACTTTCGTTCAGCCCCCGTATGCCGGGCTGCGGCGCGTCGAAGCGGAAACGCAACCCTGCGGCCTCACAGTGTCTCCCCCATCTCAGTCGGTTACCGGATGTGATGGGCATTCAGACGCCGCACGACTGGCTGGGTCGCTCCTGGCATCGGCTGCGAGGCGGATTCGCCCTCGGTTTGCTCGTGGCAACTCTAGATCCCATATGAGAACGATCAGGGACACCGCGGGTGGCGGGCTGGAGGGTCCGGAAACAGAATTGTTCGCGGGCAAGCGTTGCCTCAACGAGTGGACATAGGGAATACTCACTTGCAGCCCGGCAGACCGACAGACCGACAGACGACCCGACAACTCAGAACAGCTCCCCGGTACTCCGCGCCTCCGGCCCTGCGGCGCGCACCCCAGGAGCATTGGAAAGGGATACTCGCCTCCGTGTGGTTCGCACTCCTGCTCCGAAGGCTCGCTCTGCTGCCCTGGAAGGCCCTCAAAGCCGTCGGCCGCGGCCTGCGCGCCTGTTATCGTGCGCTGCGCGCACCGGCGGGCCGACTCGCCGTCCAATGCTCGGTGACGACACTGGCGCTCGCCGGCACCCTCGGCGCCGGCTACTACGTGGTGCCGTCGGCCGGTCCCGCCTGGTCGTTCGGCACCGAACCCGAACCGACCCCCGAGGAGCGGCCGCTGGTGCTCTCCCCCGAGGACGCCCCCGCCGCCGGCCTTCCGGCGGAGACCGACACGGCGAGCGAGGAGGAGGGCCAAGCCGCGGACCCGACGGAGACGCCCGCCCAGGATGCCGTCAGCGACCTGAACTCGTGGGCGCGGAGTCTCTCCCACCTCGGCATCCCCGAGCGGGTCCTCATGTCCTACGGACGCGCCGAGCTCATGTCGGCCGTCCAGAACCCCGGCTGCAACCTGTCCTGGACGACGCTTGCCGGGATCGGCGCCACCGAGTCCAACCACGGCACCACGGGAGGAAACCGCGTCACCTCCGACGGAACCACGCTGACGCCCATCATCGGACCCGATTACGAGGAGGAGGGCCCGATGCAGTTCCTCCCCTCCACATGGGAGAACTGGAGCGCCGACGGCAACGGCGACGGGGTCTCCGACCCGCACAACATCGACGACGCCACGACCGCCGCCGCCGACTACCTGTGCCATGACGGCCGCGATCTGACCGATCCGGCGGACTGGTACGCGGCCGTCCACAGCTACAACCCCATCGACACATACGTGCGGAAGGTCTACGACCGCGCCGACGACTACGGCACCAAGAGCACGGCATAGACGCCGGACGCGACCCCAACCGCTCCAAAGAGTAATCTGAGGGTTTCGCGCGGTGACAATATCGGGTAAGGATGAACAGATGCCCCTGAAGCAGCTCACGCCCAGCGAGATGACGGCCGACGACATCCGGGACTGGTGCTCGGTGCTCAACGACATGACCGCGGCCGACATGCCCGGCGAGCCGCGGTGGCGCACCGAGCGGCTCCACGACTACCTGGTCTGCACGCTGCCCGACGACCTGCGGTTCGTCTTCCTCTACCGCGACGACGACGGCGATCTCATCGGCCACGCCAGCCTCATCATGTTCGGCGGCGACCAGGCGGGCACCGGCGTCGTCGAGATGTCCACCAGGCCCAGCGCCCGCGGCAAGGGCGTCGGCAGGAGCCTGCTGCGGGCCGTCGCCGAATGCGCCGAGACCCACGGCTGCGCCACCCTGTCGGTCGAGGTCATCGCCACCACCCCGGCCGTCGGATTCTACGACCGACTCGGATTCGAGCGGAGCGTCGTCGAGCAGCGGCACCTGCTCCGCTGGACCGAGATCGACTGGGAGAAGATCGAGCACGCCGCCGGGCGCCTCGCCGCGGGATACCGGCTCGAATACCACGCGGGGAGCGTTCCCGACCGCCTGCTGGACTCGTACGCGAACGTCAAGGCGAACCTGCGAACCACCACCGACTCGTACGCGGTCGTGCCCGAATGGCGCGGCTCGGCCCAGGCCGACCGGCTCCGCGACTCCCTGGCCACGCTCGACCGCCGGGGCATGCGCTCGCACATCGTCGTCGCCATCGCCGAGCCGTTCGGCAACGTCGTCGGCCTGACCGAGCTCGTCGTCTCCGCGCAGCGGCCCACCCGGGCCGACCAGTACGACACCGTCGTCGACCCCAAGCACCGCTCCTACGGGCTCGCGATGTCCATGAAGGCCCGCCTGCTCACCGAGCTGCGCCGCGCCGAACCGCAGCTGGTGGACGTGCAGACATGGACGATGGAGGCCGCCGACGACGTCCGCTGGATCAATTCCGAGCTCGGCTTCGTCCACGACGTCGACTGGTACGACTACGAGACCGAGGTCGGCGGCCTGCTGGAGCGCATGAGACGGTAGCCGTATTCGTCCGGGCCGCGTTTGCCCCAACTCAATAGACTGCCTCCATGTACCCCAATACCATGCCCCCCAACGGCGCCGAAGGCGAGGCCGGCCACGAGCGACTCGTCATCGTCGTCGGCGACAACGGCCTCACCCTCAGGTTCATCAAGAACCTCACCGAGCGCCTCTCGTACCGCGTCATCGCGCTGATCAAGCCGGGCCCGGGCGCCCAGCGCGACGACATCCGCCGCGAGGCCGAGACCAACGCCCGCCTGCGCGTCATCGAGCGCACCCGCATCACGACCGAGACCATCACCGACGCCGGCCTCGTCGAGGCCTACGCCATCGCGCTGATGGCGCAGGACGACGTCGGGAACCTCCACCTCGCCCTGGAGATACGCGAGATGTCCCACGCGCTGTGGGACAAGACCCCGCCTCGCCTGGTCATCCGCATGTACAACCGGGGCCTGCGCGACCACATCCAGAACCTGCTGGGCGACAAGGGCGTATTCGTCGAATCGGACGCCGACATGGTCGCCCGCACCTACGCGGCCGCGGCGCTTCAGCAGATCCCGCCCGGCGACATCGAGATCTGGGGCAGGCGGCTCTACCTCACGCGCGCCCCGCACGATCGCGCCCACGCGCAGTGGGTCATCGCCAGCGGCAGCGACGTCGGCGGCCCCGTCGAGATGATCACCGAGAACCGCGGCGAGTCGGTGCGGATGTTGTGCCTGGAGGCCGAGCGGCGACGCCAGTGGCTCGGGCCCGCTCTGGAGAAGACCGCGAGGCTCACTCGGCGCACCATGCACACCCTGCGCAGCACCATCCAAAAGGGTTTGGTGATCGCTGCGTTCCTTCTGGTCGGGATCATGACGCTCGGCATGTGGACGCTCACCACCTACCAGAGCGAGCAGAACCCCGTCCGCGACGGCTGGGACGCGCTCTACATCCTCACCCTCCTCGCCGGCGGCGGCATCGACCCCGAGATGGGCGCCCCGGACTGGATCCGCCTCACCCACTCCGTCGTGGTCCTGTCCGGCTCGCTCCTCATCCCGGTCGTGACCGGTGCGATCGTCCAGGCCGTCGTGCAGCGGCGCTTCGCCCTGTCCGAGGGGCGCATCGTCAACGCGGTCCGCGACCACGTGATCGTCGCCGGCCTCGGCAACCTGGGCACCCGCGTGGTCGAGACGCTGCGCAAACGCAAGATCCCGGTCGTGGCCATCGAGAAGGACCGCAACGCGGTCGGCATCCAGGCCGCCCGCGCGGCCGGGGCTCAGGTGCTGCTCGGGGACGCGAGCCGCCCCGAGACGCTCCAAGAGGCCGAGATCGACTACTGCCGCTCGCTGGTCGCAATGGCAAAACAGGACTCGGCGAACCTGGAGACCGTCCTGACCGGCATCGAATGCCGCGACGACCTGCGCACCGTCTCGCGGATCTACAATCCCGAGTTCGCCAAGCTCGTGCGCCGCAACCTCAACGACGCCACCTCACCTCGCGAGGCGTCGCGGCACTCCTCCTACAGCGCCCCGCAGGTCGCTGCCGCCTCCTTCGCAAGGGCGCTCACCGAGGACGAGATCCTGGAGACCATCCCGGTGCGCGACCGGGTCGCCTACATCGCCGAGGTCGTCGTCAGCGCGACGTCCCCGCTGGACGACGCGGCCGCCTACGAGGCCACATCGCTCGGCTCGCATCGGCTGCTCGCCGTCCGGCGCGCCAGCGGCGGCGTGCGCTGGAACCCCGATGCGGCGTTCAGGCTCCAGGCCGGCGACCGGCTGCTGGTCCTGGCGATCCGGTCCGGACTCGAAGTCATCCTCGACCGGTGCCGACCAGGCGTCGTGCTTTCCTCCTAATCGGATCCACGTCACCCGTACGGGTGACGCAACTTCTACACCGCTCGCTCGTTGAACCTCCGACACATCTCTCGTGAAAGGGGCCCGCGGTGGCTGCAGGAGTGCGGAACGAGCGTCCGGGACGAGTGCCGGGGAGCGGCCGCGGGCGCCGCAAGGCGGTCCTGGTCGCCGCGGCGGGAGCGCTCGCGGTCAGCGCGGTGGCAGTGGTGGTTCCCAGCGCGTTCGCCGACGAGCAGCTCGGGGCCGGCACCGCGCTCCAGCATCTGCCGGTCGACGAGGCGCTGCTCGGCCACGTGGAGGTCGGCGAGGTCGTGGAGCTGACCGAGTCGCTCACATACGCCGACACGGAAGAATCCGCCGTCCTCGAACTCTCCGAACCGGACGCCGGCTACGTCAAGGTCCACTTCGAGCGGCTGCTGCTCACCGGCGGCGACTATGTCACCGTCTCCAGCCCCGACGGCGAGGAGTCCCATCGCTACGACGAGTCCGCGATCGACCAGTGGGCCGCCTCGATCACCGGGGACACCGCGATCGTCGAACTCCACCGCAAAGGCGGACGCGTCGCATCCGAGGCCCTCGGCGCGGTAATCGACAAGGCCGCCTACGGCCACTCCGAGGACGTCCTCGACCGGATCATCGACGACAAGACCGACGAGGCCAGGACCCCCGAGAGCATCTGCAACACCGACGACAAGAAGCCCTCGGCGTGCTACGAGAGCTCCTACCCCGACGTCGTCGACCACACCGACCCGGTGGCGCGGCTGCTCATCGACGGCAGAATCCTGTGCACTGCGTTCCGCGTCGGCGACGGCAACCGAATGCTCACCAACAACCACTGTCTCTCCAAGACCTGGGAGGCCCGGCGCACCGAGGTGTGGTTCGGCTACGACTGCGCCAGTTGCGAGGGCGGCAAGAGGACCAACCCGATCAAGGTCGAGGGCTCGCGAGTCCTGGCCACCTCCAGGGACCTGGACTACACGCTCTTCACCATCGATGACTTCGACGCCGTCAGGAGGTTCGGCTCGTTGACGCTCGCCGCCGAGGAGGTCGAGCGCGGTCATGCGATCTACATCCCTCAGCACCCGGCCGGGCGGCCCACCGAGATCGCCATGGACTCCTCGGTCGACGGCGGCAACTGCGTGGTCAAGAACCCCGTGTACGACGGTTACGTGGAAGGCAGCGACATCGCCTACTACTGCGACACCGAGTTCGGATCCTCCGGTTCGCCGGTGCTGTCGCGGGACACGCACGAGGTGATCGCGCTGCACCACTTCGGCGGGTGCCCGAACTCGGGCGTGAATGCCACGCTCATCGAGCGGGAGATCCGAGACCTGATCCGAATTGAGGATGAGTTAGCGGACTCGCAGTGTCGTCTTAGACTCTGCGGCGCGAACTCGGCGCACATGAACAGGAAGCCGCCGACTGCTCGTGTCGAGCGGTGCTGAACCGACTTTGTGGTCGTGCTGTCCTGAGATTCAACCGGATCAGCGACAAGAAGGACAACGCTGTATCGGGGCGGCCTGTCAGCGTCCTGGTGGTGTCGGGGCGAGCTTCAGGCGGGGCAGCGATGAGGAGCTGAGCGGAGGTCGGGAGCGGGTGTTCGCCGCGGGGGTAGGTCATGGGGAGCAGCAGCGGATGTGTCGGCGGGGGTTGGCGGGGGTTGGCGGGGGTGCGCCTGAGGAGTCCGGCAATGGCCATGGGGTCGTTGGCGGAAGCGGTGTGGGGTGGATGGTTGTTCTGCGCCAAGGGCGGCGGCGATGACGAGGTGGATGGTTGGGAGGGGGTGGGGTCTTCGGCTCCCCGGTGCCTCTCGCCTGGGCTTCAAAGAGCTGAGTGGGGACCGGGGGCGGGGTGTCGGCCACGGAGGCCGGTCGTGGGGAGCAGAAGCAGAAGCAGGATCAGGATCAGGAGCGGGACTCTAGGGCTCGCGGGACTCTAGGGGCCGGTTCGGCGGCTGTGGCTAGGACTGTGGGTG
>NZ_JAKZEW010000067.1:14969-15261 GCF_022548875.1 Glycomyces sp. L485
AGCGCACCGGGATCAGCGGTTCATTCGTCTTCGGGTGTACCAGACACATCGCCGCAGCCCGTGCGGCCGGTACGGCCGCTGCTGCTGGCGGTATTGCTGGTGTGGGGGCGTGCTCGTCTTCGGGGCGGGAGCATCCGCCCGGTCCGGAGTCTCGCTCGGGTCCGGTTTCGGATCCGGTGCCGCGCTCGGGTCCGGTTCCCGTTCGGGGACTGTGTTCGGGTCCGGTGTTCGGTTCGGTCTCGGTCTGCGAAGCCGGTTCGGGTGTGGGTTTGGGTGCGGCGTATTTCTTGCG
>NZ_JAKZEW010000022.1:0-123 GCF_022548875.1 Glycomyces sp. L485
ACCCGGACAGGCACCAGCACCGGCCTCGCAGACCGAGACCGAGACCGAGACCGAGACCGGGAGCGAGCCCGAGCGCGGCACCGGATCTGAACACGGGCCCCGAACCGGAACCGGACCCAAGCG
>NZ_JAKZEW010000022.1:299-33616 GCF_022548875.1 Glycomyces sp. L485
CCCCAAGCCTCTACAGCCGAGCGGCCCGAAACCCGCACACCCGGCCGCCCCGAACCGACATCCCCTCACCGCCACCGAACCCACACCCACAGCCCCGCCACAGCCGCCGAACCGGCCTCGAGAGTCCCGCTCCTGCTCCCCACGACCGGCCTCCGTGGCCGACAGGGCACCCGCGGCCCCCACTCAGCTCCTCATCGCTGCCTCGCCTGAAGCCCGACCGAGAATCACCGAACAGCCGAAGACCCCACCCCGCCCAACCATCCACCTCGTCATCGCCGCCGCCCTTGGCGCAGAACAACCATCAGCCACACCGATCCCGCCGACGACCCCACGGCCATTGCCGGACTCCTCAGGCGCACCGCGCCAACGACCACCGACACATCCGCTGCTGCTCCCCGCCCCGACCTCCGCTCAGCTCCTATGACCACCAAGGCAGTCCAGGACCGGCCGCTCAAAACGACAAGCCAACGACCAACCCGCCCCGTGCGTTCGCAGCCGCCCGAGACAACACGGCTAGAGCGTCCGGACGCGCCTGGTGACGTCGATGCGGGAGCGCCAGTCCTCAGGATCATCTGAATAGGACACCTCGACGAGTGCGAGGCCCTGCGGGCCCACGACATGGACGTCGTTCGCGCGCTCGGTGAGGGTCAAGACCGAGGCCAGCCAGTCCTCGTCGCGGCGGCCGTCGCCGACGGCGAGCGCGGCGCCGACCAAGCTGCGGACCATCGAATGGCAGAACGCGTCGGCGCGGACGGTCGCGAAGGCGACGCCTTCGTCGTCGCGGGCCCAGTCGTACTGGAGGAGTTCGCGGATCGTCGTAGCGCCCTCACGCTGCTTGCAGAAGCCGACGAAGTCGTGCTCGCCGAGCAGCGCCTGGCAGGCGGAGTGCATGCGCTCGACGTCGACCGGCCTGGGCCAGGCGAGGGTGTCGGACCGGCGCAGCGGGTTGACGCCCCACCGGGCGTCGGCGACACGGTAGACATAGCGGCGCCAGCGGGCCGCGAAGCGGGCGTGGAACGCCGGGTCGACCGCCTTGGACGACGTGATCCGCACATCGGGCGGCAGGATTCCCCGCAGCCGCCACAGGAGCTTCTCCCGCAGCTGTTCCCATTTCGCGGTCGGCACGTCGACGTGGACGACCTGCCCGACTGCGTGGACGCCGGCATCGGTGCGCCCGGCGACGGTGAACTCCTCGATCTCGCCGAACAGCAACTCCAGGGCGCGGATCACCTCGGCGGCGACGGTCCGCCGGCCGGGTTGCAGCGCCCAGCCGGAGAAGTCCGCCCCGTCGTAGGCGACGCCGAGCCGCAGCCTGGTCTTTTCCACGAAATGCCTCCAGATACGGAAAACCGCGCGCAAAGCATAAGCCTTGCGCGCGGTCTCACGCGTTGCTAGTCGACGAGCTCGATGATCGCCATCGGCGCGTTGTCGCCCTTGCGGTTCCCGGCCTTGATGATCCGGGTGTAACCGCCTTCGCGCTCGGCGAAGCGCGGGGCGACCTGCTCGAACAGGTCGTGCGTAGCGTCCTTGTTGCGCAGCTTGGCCAGCGCCAGACGGCGGTGGTGCAGGCTGCCCTTCTTGCCGTACGTGATGAGACGCTCGGCGTAGGGACGCAGCCGACGAGCCTTCGTCAGCGTGGTCGTGATGCTGCCGTGCTCGAACAGCGAGGCGGCCAGGTTGGCCAGCATCAGCTTCTCGTGCGCCGGGGAACCGCCCAGGCGCGGGCCCTTGGGAGGCTTAGGCATTGTCTTGCTCCTCTGGTGTTGGCGCGGCCGGCCGTTTCACGGAACCGACCGCCACTGGTTCGGGCAGCGCTAGAGCTGCTCGGTCTCGCGGAGATCCTCACCGTCGTCTTCGTACTCGTCGGACTCGGCGGTCTCCTCGGATCCGTAGGCCACGGCGGCCTCGGACGGGTCGAAGGTGCCGGGCGAGTCCTTCAGGCTCAGGCCCATGCCGGCGAGCTTCATCTTGACCTCGTCGATCGACTTCTGCCCGAAATTCCTTATGTCGAGCAGGTCGGCCTCGGTGCGGTTGATGAGTTCGCCGACGGTGTTGACGCCCTCGCGCTTGAGGCAGTTGTAGGACCGGACGGTCATGTCCAGATCCTCGATCGGCAGGGCCAGGTCGGCTGCCAGCTGCTGGTCGGCGGGGCTCGGCCCGACATCGATGCCCTCGGCCTCGGTGTCGAGCTCGCGGTAGAGCCCGAACAGCTCGACCAGGGTCGAGCCGGCCGAGGCCAGAGCCGTGCGCGGCGAGGTCGAGGCCTTCGTCTCGACGTCGACGGTCAGCTTGTCGAAGTCGGTGCGCTGCTCGACGCGGGTGGCGTCGACCGAGTAGGCCACCTTCAAGACCGGCGAGTAGATCGAGTCGACCGGGACGCGGCCGATCTCGTTCGTGTCGGCCTTGTTCTGCGGGGCCGAGACGTAGCCTCGGCCGCGCTCCACTACGAACTCCATGTCCAGACGGCCCTTGGAGTTCAGGGTCGCGAGCTTGAGTTCGGGGTTGTGGACCTGCACTCCGGCGGGCGGCTGGATGTCGCCGGCGAGGACTTCGCCGGGTCCTTCCTTGCGCAGGTACATGGTGGCCGGCTCGTCGTTCTCCGAGGAGACGCAGATCTGCTTGACGTTCAGCACCAGCTCGACGACGTCTTCTTTGACGCCGGGAATGGTGGAGAACTCGTGCAGCACGCCGTCGATCTTGATCGAGGTGACCGCTGCGCCCGGGATGGACGACAGCAGCGTGCGCCGCAGCGAGTTGCCCAGCGTGTAGCCGAAGCCGGGCTCGAGCGGTTCGATGGTGAACTTCGAGCGGGTCGGGCTGATCTGCTGCTCGGAAAGCGTGGGCCGCTGAGTGATAAGCACTGTCGGTGTTTCCTTTGTTCGGGGCGCCCGCTATATGACGCCGCTAACGTTTGGATCTTTGCCGTCCGGCCGGACGGCTAACGGTGTGGAACCCGGCTAGACGCGGCGGCGCTTCGGCGGGCGGCAACCGTTGTGCGGCTGCGGGGTCACGTCGTTGATCGAGCCGACCTCGAGGCCGACGGCCTGAAGCGAGCGGATCGCGGTCTCGCGGCCGGAGCCGGGACCCTTGACGTAGACGTCGACCTTGCGCATGCCGTTGTCCATCGCCTTGCGGGCGGCGGCCTCGGCCGCCATCTGCGCGGCGAACGGGGTCGACTTGCGCGAGCCCTTGAAGCCCACCTGGCCCGAGGAGGACCAGGAGATGACCGCACCGGTCGGGTCGGTGATCGACACGATGGTGTTGTTGAAGGTGCTCTTGATGTGGGCGTGCCCGTGGGGCACGTTCTTCTTCTTTGCGCGCGGGTTCTTTGAACCGCCGCGAGTCTTCGGTGGCATCTCTTGCGCTCCTCAGGCCCTAGCGGGCCTTCTTCTTTCCGGCGACGGTCTTCTTCGGGCCCTTGCGGGTCCGAGCGTTGGTCTTGGTGCGCTGACCGTGGACCGGGAGGCCGAAGCGGTGACGCAGGCCCTGGTAGCAGCCGATCTCGATCTTGCGGCGGATGTCGGCCTGCACTTCGCGGCGCAGGTCACCCTCGACTTGGTAGTGCTCCTCGATGTGGTCGCGGAGCTTCACCATTTCTTCGTCGGTGAGGTCCTTGACCCGCTTGTCGCGGTCGAGACCGGTGGCCTCGATCGTCTCAAGCGAGCGCGTGCGGCCGACACCGTAGATGTAGGTGAGTGCGATCTCCAGGCGCTTGTCGCGCGGGAGGTCCACTCCAACCAGGCGTGCCATCTAGGCGTTCTCCTTGGCGTTCCGGAGGTCTGACCGCCGCCGTCCCGCCGGGGTGCGAATCCCCTGCCCTCGACGGGCGATGCGAGCCTCGGCCTCCGAGCCGAGGGTTGTGCGCGAAAGGGCGCACTGGCGGCGGTTCCCCATCTCTGAGCGTGGGGCCTTGCTTATTGGCGTTTGAAGGTCTAGCCCTGACGCTGCTTGTGACGCGGGTCGGACGAGCAGATGACCATCACTCGTCCGTGCCTGCGGATCACGCGGCAGTTCTTGCAGATCTTCTTGACGCTCGGTTTGACTTTCACGAGTCCTACTTACGTGTAGTCGTCAGGTCAGCGATAGCGGTAGACAATCCGCCCGCGCGACAGGTCGTACGGCGAGAGTTCGACGACTACGCGGTCCTCTGGGAGGATCCGGATGTAGTTCTGACGCATCTTGCCGCTGATGTGAGCGAGTACTTTGTGGCCGTTGGTGAGTTCCACCCGGAACATAGCGTTCGGGAGGGACTCGACGACCTTGCCTTCAATCTCGATGGCACCGTCTTTTTTCGGCATGTCCTCCGCTACCGTGACAACTAGGTCCGAACACTCCCCACCCATGGCGGATGCGGAGCTACTGGCACAGCCTGCCCAGCGCTGGTGGTCCCGCGAAGGGGCCGCTTGCGTTGATCAGGCATGTTTCACGGCCCGCAGATGGGGCCGCATGTGCGGCCGCGGTGCGGCCTGAAGGGCCGCGCGCTGGTCGCACCGGTACAGCTCGCCTTAGCCGCGTCCCAGTTCACCGGAGCGCGGGCGAACTCGGAACAGAACGGACTGCACCGCTGGCTAAGTCTACTCGCGTCCGCGAGGCGACTACCAGCGGGGAGACCGTGACGGACGGCACTGCTGCGAACACGAGGCGGCCCACCGCATCGCGGAGGGCCGCCTCGCTGAAACTCTTACTTCGAGTAGTACTCGACGACGAGCTGCTCGTCGCAGATCACAGGGACCTGCTTGCGCTCGGGCACCTGGATGAACCGGGCCACGAGGCCTTCGAGGTGCGACTCGATGTAGGCCGGGGTCTGCTCGCCCGCCCAGGCGCCGGCCGCGGCCAGCTGGAACGGCGTCATCGAACGGGACTTCTTCCGGACCTGGATGAAGTCGTTCGGCTTGAGCCGGTAGGACGGGATGTCGACCTTGCGGCCGTTCACGGTGAAGTGACCGTGGTTGACGAACTGGCGCGCCTGGTAGATGGTGCGCGCGAAGCCGGCGCGCAGCACGAAGGCGTCGAGGCGCGACTCGAGCAGGCCGACGAGGATCTCACCGGTCTTGCCCTGCTTGCGCACGGCCTCGGCGTAGGCGTTGCGCAGCTGGCGCTCGGAGATGTTGTACTGCGCGCGGAGGCGCTGCTTCTCGACGAGCTGGTTCTTGTAGTCCGATTCCTTCTTGCGGCCACGGCCGTGCTGCCCCGGAGGGTAGGGACGGCGCTCCATGTATTTGGCGGCCTTCGGCGTCAGGGCGATCCCGAGAGAACGGGAAAGCTTGACCTTCGCCTTCGCTTCCATGCAAACTCCATTAATTCATCACTTGCCTCGTTCGAGGCACGACTCGCCTCTGACCTGCAGAAGCGGGAGAGTGTCGCGTGCTCATGCGGCGCGGACACGGGTATACGGCGGATCCCGCGCCCCGGGATTGGGACGTGAACCTCAGCTGACCAATCTACGCGGCACTCGGACCAGCATCAACGCCGGGATGCCGCGAGAGTGACCAAGCGCTCCACCAGCTCGCCGTACTCGACTCCGGCGGCGGCGAACGCCTGCGGCACGCCGCTCATCGGGGTGAGGCCCGGCATGGTGTTGACCTCGTTGAGGTAGACCGTGCCGTCGGCCGTCAGGAAGCAGTCCACGCGGGCCAGGTCGCGGCAGTCGAGCAGCCGGAAGACCTTCCTGGCCAGCGCCTGCGCCTGCTCGGCGACGCCCTCGGGGTAGTCGGGCCTGAGGTTGAACGGCTCGGGGTTGTCGAGGTACTTCGCCTCGAAGTCGAACCACCCGTCCTCGCCGGCGGCGAGGACCTCGAGCGGGAAGGTGACGTCCAGGTCGCCGTCGAGCGTGGCGAGGACGCCCATCTCGATCTCGCGGACGCCTTCGAAGGCGGCTTCGAAGACGACCTTTTCGTCGACTTCGCGGGCCTTCCCGACGGCCTCCTCGAGCGAGGCTCCCGACTTGACCTTGCTGATCCCCAGGCTGGAGCCGGCGCGGGCCGGCTTGACGAAGACCGGGAAGCCGAGCTCGTCGATGACGGCCTGCGCGTCGAGTTCCTCACCGGGTTTGAGGACCGCCCACTTGCCCTGCGGGACGCCCTCGGCGTCGAGCAGGCGCTTGGTGAACTCCTTGTCCATGCAGATGGAGCTGGCGAGCACGCCGGAGCCGACGTACGGGACTCCCGCCATCTCGAACAGGCCCTGGATCGTGCCGTCCTCGCCGTAGGGGCCGTGGAGGACGGGGAAGGCGACGTCGGCGGGCTGCTCGGAGCCGGGTCCGAGTTCGAGCGCGACGGACTTGCCGGAGTCGGCGGTGACCTCCGGGAGCGGCTTGGACTCCTCGATCGCGAAGGTGGAGTCGTCCGGGAGTCGCACCCAGTCGCCGTCGCGGGTGATGCCGATGGCGGTGACCTCGTAGCCGCGTCCCCGGAGCGCTTCGGCGACACCGGAGCCGGACGAGCAGGAGACGGGTTGTTCGACACTGCGCCCGCCGAGGAACACGGCGACGGTTGGCTTAGACATTATTTGACCTCAAGGTGTCGGTTTCGGGTTTGGTCTCGCGGCCCATGAGCTCGGCGACGGCGGCTCGGGGGTCGAGTCCTTCGTGGCAGACGCGTTCGACGGCGTCGCAAATCGGCATCTCCACTCCGACCTTGCGGGCGAGGTCGGTGATCGAACGGCAGCTCTTGACGCCCTCGGCGGTCTGCTTGGTGACCCGGGCGGCCTCTTCCAACGTCGCGCCGAGGCCGAGCTGCTCACCGAAGGTGTGGTTGCGCGACAGCGGCGAGGAGCAGGTGGCGACCAGGTCGCCGAGCCCGGCCAGACCCGCGAACGTGGCGGGGTCGGCGCCGAGCCGGATACCGAGGCGCGTCGTCTCGGCCAGGCCGCGGGTGATGATCGTGGCTTTGGTGTTGTCGCCCAGGCCCATGCCGGCGGCCATGCCGTAGGCGAGGGCTATGACGTTCTTGGTGGCGCCGCCGAGCTCGCAGCCGACGACGTCGGTGTTGGTGTAGGGCCGGAAGTATGAGGTGATGACCGCGCGCTGGACGGCGACGGCGCGGTCGTGGTCGGTGCAGGCCACCACGGAGGCGGTCGGCTGCTCCTCGGCGATCTCACGGGCCAGGTTCGGCCCGGACAAGACCGCCACGCGTCCGGGGTCGGCACCGGTGACCTCGGCGATGACCTCGGTCATGCGGGAGGTGGTGCCGAGTTCGATGCCCTTCATGAGGCTCAGGAGGGTCGCGTCGGGTTCGATGAGGTCGGACCAGGCGGCGAGGTTCTCGCGGAGGGTCTGGCTGGGGATGGAGAGCACGACGATGCCGGCGCCCTTGAGGGCCTCTGCCGGGTCGTCGGTGGCGGAGACGGCCTCGCCGAGCCTGATGTCCGGGAAGTATTCCGGGTTGGAGCGTCGGTCTCTGATACCCGCGGCGACGCTGGCGCGCCGCGCCCAGAGAGTGACAGGCGTTCCGGCGTCGGCGAGGATCTTGGCGAACACGGTTCCCCATGACCCGGCTCCCATGACGGCTGCTCTCACTCGGTCGGCTCGCTTTCTTCGTTCTGGTTCCTACGTTGCTCGCGGAGATCGAACAGGGGCGGTGCCTTTTCGCCGCGAAGCTCGGCGACGCCGAGCCGGAGGGCGTTCATGATCTCGTCGGTGACGGCGGCGAGGTTCTCACGGGTGGTCTCGGCGCCCTGCCATCTCGACAAGTCGACCGGCGGGAGCGCTTTGACGGTCACCGTCTTGCGCTTGCCGAGCTTGAACTTGGGCTTGCGGTGGCGGTCGTGGATCGCGAGGGCGCCCCACTGCACGACCGGGACCACGGGGGCGCCGGTCTCCAGGGCGAGGCGGGCGACGCCGGTCTTGCCGCGCATGGGCCAGCGGTTCGGTTCCTTGGTGACCGTGCCTTCCGGGGCGACGACGACCACGCCCCCGCGTCTCAGCACCGCGATGGCCTCGCGCAGGGAGTCGGCGGCGTCGGTGCGGCCCCGGTAGACCGGGATCTGACCGGTGGCCTTGAGAATCGGGCCGATGACGGGGACCTCGACGATGGTGTTCTTGAGCAGGAAGCGGGGGTGGCGGCCGGCGTTGTAGATGTAGTGGACGACCGGGAGCGGGTCGATGTCGGAGTAGTGGTTCCACACGAAGATGACCGGGCCGTCGAGGGGCACATGCTCCATGCCGCTCCAGCGGCGCTTGGTGAGGAGCAGCATGCCGCCCTTGAAGATGCTGCCGGGGAGGTGGACCCAGCCGAGCCGTTCGCCTCCGGCCCGGCGGAGAGTGTATTTCGTCCCCGCCGTCTCCTCGGTCACCTGCTCGCTCCTTAAATGTGGGATGGTCTGTGGGGAGCACTCTATAGCCCGCTCGGCCACGGGCGGGAGACGGGAACCGTGCCGTGTGGTTCGACTCAGAGAGCAAAGCCTGGTCAACACGGGGTGTGAGCCCACCGGTACGGCCTGAGCCGATTCGTGGCTCGCAAGTTTCGCCATGGGGTCAATTTACGGCTCGGAAGCTTCACCAGAGGCCGATTCAGCCCGCGGCTCTCACGAACGGCGACTTGCGCCGATAGCCGAATGATGTCATCATAGAGTCATAATGACATCTAGCCTGCTGACGCGACGCGACAGCAAAGTCCTCGAACTCGACCGGAGTGATTGAACATGAACTGGCGCCTCCTCGGATGGCTCGCCGCCCTGTTCGGCGGCGCGATCGTGGCGATCTGGCTCGCGGCCACCGTTATCGGGTGGATCTTCGCGGGCATCGGAGCCCTCATCAAGATCGCCCTCGTCATCGGCGTCGTCGGCGGCCTGGTGTTCCTCGGCTGGAAGGCCAAGAACGCCATCACCGGTTCCGACCGCAGGCAGATTCGCAGGTAAACAACCTTGCAGGGTACCGTTGCAAGCTTCAATGAGGACACCTCCGGCGAGGTCGTCCTCGACTCGGGCCGTCGCGTCCCATTCGACGCGGCGGCCTTCGCCGCCTCCGGTCTGCGCTTCCTGCGCCCGGGCCAGCGCGTCCAACTCGACAGGGACGAAACGGGATCGATCATCGCGATCCGCATACTCACCATGCACCCGTAGAGGTGTACTGCTACCCGTTCGCGGCTCGACCCCAGTACGGTGTGAGGCGTGAGCGGGACACGGAAACGAGTGGCCGCGGCGGGTGGCGTGCTGTGGCGCACCGTCGAGCGCGGGCGCATCGAGGTGGTCGCCGTCTGGCGGCCGAAGGTCGGCAACTGGTCGCTGCCCAAGGGCAAGCTCGACGAAGGCGAGCACCCTCTGACGGCGGCATGCCGCGAGGTAGAGGAGGAGACCGGCGTGCCGGTCATCCCGCAGATGTGGCTGTGCCGTGCGGCCTACGTGCTTCCCAACCCCACCGGCGACGTCCACAAGACCGTCGACTTCTGGTCCATGCGAACCGAGAAGCCCGACGCGGCGTTCGTCGCCGACGAGGAGATCGGCGAGCGGCGCTGGGTGCCGCTGCCCGAGGCGCGCACCCTGCTCGAACGGCCCAGGGATCAACAGGCGCTCAAGGCGTTCTCGGCGCTCCCGGCGATCACCTCGACGATCCTGCTCGTCGCTCCGGCCGAGATCGCGAGGAATTTCGACGGACCCGACGTGGCCCGGCCGCTGTCGGCGACCGGCCGCGAGCAGGCCGTGCGCCTGGCGGCCCTGGCGGCGCTATACCAGCCGGAGCGGGCTCTGAGCGCGACCGGCAGGGCGAGCGTGCAGACACTGGAACCGGTGGCGCATGCCGTGCGGTGCCGGTTGAACGGTGACTCGGTGTTCGATTCGGGCTCCCACGGGCGCAATCCGGAGCGGTCCAGTGCCCGGTTGCGGGAACTGGCGGCCGCGGGCGGCTGCGCGATCGTCTGCGCCGAGGCCGAGGTCATCAGCGACACCGTGGCGATCCTGGCCGACGAGGACGATCTCGCGGCGGCCGACGTCTCCACACACGCAGGCGAAGGCTGGGTCCTGTCGCTGGCCGGGCAGCGTCTCATCGGTGTCGAGCGGCTGTGACACATCCGGGTACGGTTGCGCCTGATTCACGGCTCATGGGCCGTGGATGAGTGGAGCAATCGCATACAAGGAGGCACCCGTGCGCAACTCCCCCGACGGAGCGTCCACCCCCGCGCTCACCAACTGGGCTGGCAACATCGTCTTCGACCCCGAGCGCTTCGAGCCCGTCGCAGACCTCGACCAGGCGCGGGAGGTCGTCGCCGCGGCCTCGCGTCTGCGGGTGCTCGGCTCGGGCCACTCGTTCAACGCGATCGCCGATTCCAGTGCCGTACTGCTGTCGCTCAGCGGAATCGAGCCCGAAGTCGACATCGACGCAGAGGCCCGCCGGGTTCGGGCCTCCGGTTGGATCACGTACGCCGCGCTCGGGCAGGCGGTCCACGAGGCCGGGTTCGCACTGCACAACTTCGCCTCGCTCCCCCACATCTCGGTGGCCGGGTCGATCGCGACCGGCACGCACGGCTCGGGCGACCGCGTAGGGAACCTCGCGAGCGCCGTGGCCGCCTTGGAGTTCATCGGCCCCGACGGCGAGAGCCGCACCGTCGAGCGCGGCGACGCCGACTTCCCCGGTTCAGTGGTCCACCTGGGTGCGTTGGGAGTCGTGACGGCCGTGACGCTCGACCTCCTGCCGACCTTCGCGATGCGCCAGTACGTTTACGACGGCCTGCCGTTCGACGCGGCGATCGCGCACTTCGACGAGCTGACCTCCTCGGCGTACAGCACGAGCATGTTCACGGTCTGGGGCGCCGAGCCGTCGTTCAACTACTGGGTCAAGCAGCGGGTGTCGGACCAGACGCAGCCGTTCCCGGCCCTGCAGCGGTTCGGGGCGGCGCTGGCAGACGGGCCGCGCCACCCGATCCCGGGCGTCGATCCGGCGGCCTCGACCGAGCAGCAGGGCCGGACCGGACCGGCGCATGAGCGCCTGCCGCACTTCCGACCCGAGTTCACCCCGAGCGCCGGCGAGGAGCTCCAGTCGGAATACCTGGTAGACCGGGCCGACGCGCCCGCCGCTCTCGAAGCGTTGCGGGGCCTGTCGGCGAGGCTCGCACCGGTGGTGCAGGTGAGCGAGGTGCGGACGATGGCGGCCGATGAGATGTGGCTGTCGCCTGCGTACAGAAGGGACACTGTGGGCTTCCACTTCACGTGGATTCGCGACTATGAATCGGTCGAGCCGGTCATGGCATTGGTGGAGCACGCACTCGGCGCGTTCGGGCCGCGGCCCCATTGGGGCAAATTGTTCACGATTCCCATTACCGAGGTCCGCTCACAATATCCCCGAATGGGTGAGTTCGAAAAACTGCGCGAGCGCGTCGATCCAGAGGAGAAGTTCGCGAACGACTTCAGCTCGGAACTGCTCGGGGGAATCGCTCGATTACGGGTAGTGCCGGTTCATTCGGTCGGGAGGGCCTTTTGCGGACATAGCCGAGGGCATTCAGGTGGCTCCTGAATGCCCTCTGTCCCCGTGCGAGTGCAATGTTGATGCTTCGCGGAGACCCGGATTTCAGCCGGGCCGTAGGCTTTCAGCGGCGCCCGCGCTTGGCGGTGGACTTGCGCGCCGGGGCCTTCTTCGCAGCGGTCTTCTTGGCCGCCGTCTTCCGTGCGGCCTTCTTGGGCGCGGCCTTCTTCGCAGCGGTCTTCTTGGTGCCAGAGACCCTTCCGGTGGTGACCGAACGCGTCGAGCCGGCCGCCCTGGTGGTCTTCTTGGCCGCCTTCTTCGCAGTCTTCTTGGCCGCGGTCTTCTTGGCCGGAGCCGCCGCGGACTTCTTCGCCGTGCTGAGTCTGGGCTGCTTCCGCCTTCCAGTCACCAGTTCTTTGAAGCCAGTACCGGGTCGGAACGCCGGGATAACGGTCTTCTTGACCCGCACGGCTTCGCCAGTTCGCGGGTTGCGGGCCATACGCGCGGCACGCTGGCGCTTCTCGAAGACACCGAATCCGGCGAAGGAGACCTTCTCGCCTTTCACCACCGCGCGCTGTATCTCGTCGATCGCCACATCCACGACTTCCTTCGCGGCCTGACGGTCCCCGGTGCGAGCGGCTATCCGATCTACGAACTCTGCCTTGTTCACGAGTCCTTCCCTCCCGATAAGGTTGTCTAGCTAAACCAGCCGTTAAGCGCACGGTATGACGTTTCGAAAGCGAACGCAACTGTTTCGAGGAAAAAACCCGTTGTGTCGCAGGGCTTTTTTATTTGGACGCCCGAAATCGACGCTGGCAACCCCGTTGGGGCGGGCCTAAACACGTCTGGAGCCGGTGGTCGACCCACCGGCTCCAGACGTGAAGAATTCGATTATCGTTGTGGCGCGCGCTAGACGGGACTCGGGAGAGTCTTAGGCCGCCAAGCTTCCCGGTCCGATTCGAAGGCCGCGATTCGGGCCTCGTCGCGGAGGGTCAAGGCGACGTCGTCGAGTCCCTCCATCAGGCGCCAGCGGGCGAAGTCGTCGAACTCGAAAGCCCAGGTTTCGCCTCCCGCACGGACTTCCCGCCCGACCAGGTCGACCGTGACCTCAAGCGTCGGGTCGGCCTCGACGGCGTCCCAGATCGCTTCGACGGCCTCGGTCGGCAGTTCCACAGTCAACAGACCGTTCTTGAGCGAATTGCCTCGGAAGATGTCGCCGTAGCGGGGCGCGATGACGGCTTTGAAGCCGAAGTCCTTCAGTGCCCACACCGCGTGCTCGCGGCTTGAGCCGGTGCCGAACTCGGTCCCCGTGACGAGGATCGTGGCGCCCTGGTAGGCGTCCTGGTTCAGCACGAACTCCGGGTCGTCGCGCCACTCGGCGAACAGCCCGTCCTCGAAGCCGGTCTTGGTGACCCGCTTGAGGTAGACGGCGGGGATGATCTGGTCGGTGTCGACGTTGGAACGCCGCAGCGGGGCCGCGGTGCCGGTGTGCGTCGTGACTTTCTCCATGTCCCTGTCCTCTCCTACAGGTCGGCCGGGCCGGCCAGGCGGCCCGCGACGGCGGTTGCGGCGGCGACCTCGGGGCTCACCAGGTGGGTACGACCGCCCTTGCCCTGGCGGCCCTCGAAGTTGCGGTTCGAGGTCGACGCGGCCCGCTGGCCGGGCGTCAACTGGTCCGGGTTCATGCCCAGGCACATCGAGCAGCCCGCGAAGCGCCAGTCGGCACCCGCGTCGGTGAAGACCTTGTCGAGGCCCTCGTCCATGGCCTGCTCGCGCACGCGGGCCGAGCCGGGCACGACCATCATGTTGACGCTGTCGGCGACCTTGCGACCCTTGATGACCTCGGCGGCGGCGCGGAGGTCCTCGATGCGGCCGTTGGTGCAGGAGCCGAGGAAGACGACGTCGACGCCGACCTCCCGCATCGGCGTGCCCGCCTCCAGGCCCATGTAGGTCAGGGCGTTCTGGGCGGCGGTGCGCTCGACCGGGTCGTCGAACGCGGCCGGGTCCGGCACGGCGCCCGACAGCTCGACGCCCTGCCCGGGGTTGGTGCCCCAGGTGACGAACGGGCTCAGCTCGGCCGCGTCGATGACGATCTCACGGTCGAACTCGGCGCCGGAATCGGTCTTGAGACTCTTCCAGTGCTCGACGGCGGCGTCCCAGTCCTCGCCGGTCGGCGCGTGCGCGCGGCCGGAGACGTACGCGAACGTCTTCTCGTCGGGGGCGATCATGCCCGCCTTCGCACCCCACTCGATCGACATGTTGCACACCGTCATGCGGCCCTCCATCGAGAGCTCCTCGACGGCCTGCCCGCGGTACTCGACGATGTGGCCCTTGCCCCCGCCGGTGCCGGTGATCGAGATGATCTTGAGGATGAGGTCCTTTGCGCTTACCCCTTCGGGCAGCGAGCCGTTCACGGTCACGGCCATCGTCTTCGGCTTCGCCTGCGGCAGCGTCTGGGTGGCGAGCACGTGCTCGACCTCGCTGGTGCCGATGCCGAACGCGATCGAGCCGAACGCTCCATGGGTGGAGGTGTGGGAGTCGCCGCAGACGACCGTCATGCCCGGCTGGGTGAGTCCCAACTGGGGTCCCACCACGTGGACCACGCCCTGCTCGGCGTCACCGAGCGAGTGGATGCGCACCCCGAACTCCTCGCAGTTCGAGCGCAGCGTCTCGATCTGCTTGCGGGAGGTCGGATCCTCGATGGTGAAGAGGTTGTCGGTGGGCGTGTTGTGGTCCTCGGTGGCGATGGTGAGGTCGGCGCGCCGGACCTTGCGCCCTGCCTGGCGCAGCCCGTCGAACGCCTGCGGGCTCGTGACCTCGTGAAGCAGGTGCAGGTCGATGTAGAGCAGATCGGGCTGCTCGCCATCGGAGCGGACCACGTGGGCGTCCCAGACCTTCTCTGCGAGGGTGCGCGGCCGCGCCTCCTCGGATCCTTGTGGTGTACGTGACATCTCTTATCCCAGTCGTTGGACTTCTCGAATAATGGGAGGTAATGTTCAGCTCGTGAGAACGAATACTATCAGCGGAGTGGGCGTCCTCGACAAGGCGGTGCTCATCCTCACGGCTTGCACCAACGGCGCCAGCCTGGCTGAACTCGTACACGAGACGGGACTGCCCAGGGCCACCGCCCACCGCCTCGCCCAGGCCCTCGAAGCCCACGAGATGCTCCAGCGCGACCACGAAGGGCGCTGGCGCCCCGGCCCCAAGCTCGGCGAACTCGCCGGCTCCACGGCCGACGTCCTGCTCTCCGCCGCCGAGCCGGTCCTGAACCTCCTGCGGGACCAGACCGGTGAGTCGACGCAGCTGTACCGCCGCCGCGCCGACGAGCGCATCTGCGTCGCCGCCGCCGAGCGGGCCTCCGGGCTGCGCGACACCGTCCCGGTGGGCGCGTCGCTGCCGATGACCGCCGGATCGGGCGCGCAGGTACTGCTCGCCTGGGAGCCTCCCGAAGGCATCCTGCCGCTGCTGCCCAAGTGCCGGTTCTCCTCCAAGACCCTCGCCGAAGTGCGTCGCCGGGGATTCGCCCAGTCAGTCGCCGAGCGCGAGGCCGGTGTGGTCAGCGTCTCCGCCCCCGTGCGCGACAAGACCGGCCGGGTAGTCGCGGCGATCTCGGTGTCCGGACCGCTCGAACGACTCGGACGGCGACCAGGCGACCGGCTCGGCATGGCCGTCATCCGCGCCGGCCAGAAGCTCTCCGGCCTCTAGGCCGCGCTCGCCTGAGCCCGCAGGACCGGGCCTAGACCGCCAGCGCCCGCTCGACCGCGTCGAGCTGCGCTTCCCTGCTGCGACGCTCGGCCTCGAGCACTTCTTCGCGACGTGCATCACCCACCTTCGTATGCGACTCGATATAGGCGATCGCCACGACACAGTCCTGGTAGCGCCCGCAGACCGTCTGGAGCCGTTTGGCCTCCGCCGCGGGCGCGGCCGCCTCGTCGCCGAGGGCCTTCGCGGCGGCCTCGGCGGTGTAGCGGGTCCGCTTGGCGGTCTTCCGGGCTCGGTGGCGGGCCGCGTCGGGGTCGTCGGCGGTCGCGATGGCGCCGAAGGCGTCCGCGAGGTCGAGCCGCGCGGCGCGGACGATCGGCGAGAGCACGTCCGCCGCGGGGCGCACGGCCGCGGCCGAGAAGTGCGGCCGCCCTGCCATGCGCTCAGCGGCGTCGATGAGCGCGGCGTAGCGCTTGCGGTCGAAGGCCTTGCCGAGGCGCCCATAGGCGCGGCGCTCGGCTTCGGCCAGCTCGTCGAACCACTGAGGACGGTCCTGTCCCAGGTGCTCGGCGAAGCGCATCCGCAGCACTTCCAGGTCCCTGACCTCGCCGAGGACTCCGGCCAGCCAGCGCAGGCGCTGGCGGGAGACCGGGATCTCGGCGTAGAGGTCCCCGTAAGCCGACAGCAGCGAACGGAGCCGCCTGGTGGCGACCCGCATCTGGTGGACGGCGTCCGCTTCGGCCCGCCGTGCCGGTTTCCGAAGGCGGTGCAGCGCCTCGACCTGGCGGGCGAGGTAGTCGTGCACGCCTGCTCCGGCGCTGAGTGTCGCGGTCATGAAGGCCCCTGAGGATCGACCTGAACTCCATTGTCCGGCCGACCCGTTCCTATGCCAAGAGCTCGCGCACCGGCAATTCGACCTTCGGCGCGCGACGGCGGTCGTCTCGGCCACGAGGCGACCGAGGCGATCCGGCGCGGTCAGACGACTGACCGGGGAGCGGACAGACGGCGTATGAGTGTGAAGGTGAGCTCCGCGTCGATCGGGTCGGCGCCGAGCTTGTCGATACCGTCGGCGCGGAGGCCGTCGATGACGACGCCGATGTAGCGGCGCCAGGCGTCCGGGGCGACCTGGGCGCAAGCGCGCACGATCATGCTGTTGATGCCGAGGACGAACAGGACGATGTCTTCGCCGGTTATGTCATCGCGGAGCACTCCGGCGCTCTGGGCTTCGGTGATGATCGCCTCGGCGCCGCCGCGGGCCTTCTCGCAGAGCTGGTCGATCCGCCCGGTCTCGACGAATCGCCGAGCGATGACGTCGGAGAACTTCGGGTCGGCGGCCTGGTACTCGCACAGCCCCATGACCAGACGTACGAACCGTTCCCAGGGGTCGGGGCTGCGCATCGCGCGCCGCGTGACCGTCTCGACGCCCAGGGAGACCAGGGAGGGCGCGACGGAGTCGATGAGGTTCCGCCGGTTGCGGAAGTGGTTGTAGAGCGTCGCGGTGCTGATGCCGGCGCGTCGGACCACTGCTTCCATCGGCGCATCGATGCCATGTTCCCGGAACACCTCGATCGCGGCCTGCCTGATCTTCTCCCCGTTGCGTCGCGCGTCCGATCGCAAGACCTGATCGTGCTCGGGTTTCGGTTCCTTACCGGCCATTTCGGTCCCCAACCGTTTTCAGGAGCATCGTGCTGCAAAGTGGGGCTCATATTACGCTATCTATTTGAAACTTCAATATATGTGAATGTGCGGCGACGGGACGGGCCCCGATCAGCGGAGCGGGCCGACGGCGCCTTCGATGTCGGCCCGCAGTGCCGTGCCCGAGACCAGCTGCTTCACCTGCTCCAGCACCGGGGCGAGGAACTGGTCGGGCCCGGGCTTGTCGGCGATGCGCTCGACCGCGGCGATCGCGACTCTCGCGGTCGGAGACGGGGCCATCGGCTCGCGCAGTTGGAGCGCGCGCACCGCGCTCAGCAGTTCCACCCCGAGCACGCTGCCGAGGTTGTCGAGGACCTCGCGAAGTTTGCAGCCCGCCGACCAGCCCATCGACACATGGTCCTCCTGCATGCCGGAGGTGGGCACCGAGTCGACCGACGCGGGCTGCGCGAGGCGCCGGTTCTCCGCGACGATGCCCGCGGCCGTGTACTGGGCGATCATGAGGCCCGAGTTCACCCCTGCGTCGGGGCTGAGGAACGCCGGCAGGCCGCGTGAGCGCGTCACGTCGAGCAGCCGGTCCACGCGGCGCTCAGCGATCGAACCGACGTCGGCGGCGGCGATCGCAAGGAAATCGGAGGCGTAGCCCAGCGGCGCGCCGTGGAAGTTGCCGGTCGACTCGACCCGTCCGTCGAGCAGCACCACCGGGTTGTCCACGACCGACACCAGCTCACGGTCGGCGACCGTCGACGCGAAGGCGAGCACGTCCCGGGCGGCCCCGGCGACCTGCGGGGCGCAGCGCATCGAGTAGGCGTCCTGCACGGCGTGGAGCAGGTCGGAGCGGTGGGAGTCCATGATCTCGGAGTCCTGCAGGAGCCGGTGGATGTTGGCGGCGCTCGCACCTTGGCCTGGGTGGGGGCGGATCTCGTGCAGCTCGGCCGCGAACGGGCGGTCCGAACCGAGCATCGCCTCGATCGCCAGCGCGGCGGTCACGTCGGCCATGGTGAGCAGGTGGCGGGCATCGGCGATCGCCAGAAGCAGCATCCCGAGCATGCCGTCGGTGCCGTTGATGAGCGACAGGCCTTCTTTGGAGGACAGCTCGATCGGCGCCAGGCCGGCCCGTTCGAGGGCCGGTCCCGCGTCGGCCCGGGCACCGTCGGCGCCGAGGACCCGGCCTTCACCGAGAAGCACCATCGCGCAGTGCGCCAGCGGCGCCAGGTCTCCCGATGCGCCGAGCGAGCCGAATCTCGGCACCCACGGGGTGATGTCGGCGTTCAGCAGTCCCGCCAGCGCGGCCGCGACCTCGGGCCGCACACCGGAGCGACCCATCGCGATCGATCGCAGGCGCAGCAGCATCATGGCGCGCACGACCTCCTTCGGCATCGGCTCGCCGATGCCCGCCGCGTGCGAGCGGATGAGCGCGTGCTGGAGCTCGGCTCTGCGCTCGGGGGCGATGAAGGTGCTCGCAAGCGCGCCGAATCCGGTGGAGACGCCGTAGACGGGGCGGCCGTCGCGTTCGATGCCGTCGACGATGGCGCGACTGCGCCGCATCGCCTCGACGGCGTCGTCGTCTATGACGACCTCAGCGCCGGTCCTGGCGACGGCGACGACGCCGGCGGGTCCGACACCGGTCGATGTTATGTGGACGGTGGTCATGTCATGGCTCCAGATGCGCGATGGTGCCGCCGAGTACGACGGCTTTGACCAGGGGCGTGCCGGGCCGGTAGGCCAGATGCACGTGGGAGGGCGCGGCGAGGACCACCACGTCGGCGCGGGCGCCGAGTGCGATGCGCCCGATGTCGCCGCGGTGCAGGGCTTTCGACCCTCCGAGGGTGGCGGCGGTGACGGCTTCGGCGGGGGTCATGCCCATCTCCCGGACGGCGAGGGCGATGCAGAAGGCCATGCTGCTGGTGAAGGAGGAGCCCGGATTGCAGTCGGTGGCGAGCGCGACGGTCGCCCCGGCTCGGATGAGCCGGCGCGCGTCCGGGTAGGGCGACTTCGTCGAGAACTCGGCGCCTGGCAGGAGGGTCGCGACCGTCTCGCCGCCAGCCAGTGCCTGGACATCGCTGTCCGACAGGTGGGTGCAGTGGTCGGCCGAGGCCGCCCCGAGTTCCACCGCCAGCTGCACGCCCGGTCCTTCGGTGAGCTGATTGGCGTGGACGCGCGGCGCGAGCCCGGCTTTGATTCCGGCGGTGAGGACCTCGCGGGCTTGGTCGCCGTCGAAGGCGCCGCGCTCGCAGAACACGTCGACCCATCTGGCGTGCGGGGCGCAGGCGGTGAGCATCTCGCCGCACACGAGCTCGACGTACGCGTCGGCGTCGGCGGCGGCCGGGACCGTGTGGGCGCCGAGGAAGGTCGTCTCGGTGGTGAGTTCGCGGGCGATGCGCAGTTGCCGCTCCTCATCGGCGACGGTGAGCCCGTAGCCCGACTTTATCTCCACTGTGGTCGTTCCCTGGCGGAGCATCTCGGTTGCGAGTCGCGCGCAGGTGGCGCGCAGTTCGTCGTCGCCGGCGCGGCGGGTGGCGGCGACGGTGGTGCGTATGCCGCCGCCGGTATAGGACTCGCCGCTCATGCGGGCGGCGAACTCGGCGGCGCGGTCGCCGCCGAAGACGATGTGGGAGTGGCTGTCGACGAACCCGGGGATGACGGCCCCGCCCGCGGCGTCGAGGCGTTGGTCGGCGACGGGCGCGTCGGCTCTGGCGCCGATCCAGGCGACGGCGCCGCCGTCGACGACGAGGGCGGCGTCGTTGCGGATGCCGTGTTCTTCGGTGGCGGTGAACAACTCACCGATGTTGTCGATCAAGAGACTCATGCCCACGCCTCCTCGATCGCTTCGGCCAGTTCGGCGGCGGCGTCGATCGCGGTGTGGCGGCCCTCGGCGACGATGCGGCGGCCGCCGGAGACGACGTCGGTGATGTCGGCGGCGGTGGCGGCGTACAGGATTCCGGAGGGCGCGCATCCTGCGGTGCGGGGCGTATCGAGCGCGACGGTGACGAGGTCGGCTCGCCGGCCCGGGGCGATGCGTCCGGCGTCGTTCCAGCCGAGGCTGTCGTGGCCGGTGGCGGCGGCCAACAGTTCGGCGCTCGTGAAGCGGCCGCGCTGGCCGGAGACGAGCCGTTCGTGCATCTCAAGGGCGCGGGCCTCCTCGAACATGTCGATGACGGCGTTCGCGTCGGTGCCGAGCGACAGCGGTATGCCGGACTCGGCCATGGCGTAGGCCGGGCCGATGCCGTCGGCGAGGTCCCGTTCGGTGGTCGGGCACAGGCATACGGTCGTCCCGGACCGGCGCAGCAGTTCGAGGTCGTTGTTGGTCGGGTGGGTGGCGTGGACGGCGGTCGTGCCGGGGCCGAGCAGGCCGCAGTCTTCGAGCAGCTGCGTCGGGCTGCATCCGTGCTCGGCGCGGCATGCCTCGTTCTCGGCGCGCTGCTCGGAGACGTGGACGTGGACTGGCCGGCCCTCGGTGGATCCGGCGAGGGCCTCGATCGCGGCGTCGGGAACCGCGCGGACCGAGTGGACGGCCGTGCCGGTCAGGCCGAGTGCGCCGGTCGCGATCTTGTCGACGCGGTTCATCCACGCTTCGAGGCTGCCGTCGCCGAAGCGCCGCTGCGGTCCTTCGAGCGGTTCGCCGAAGCCTCCGGAGAGGTAGAGCGTGTCGAGCAGTGTGATGCGGATTCCCGCATCGGCCGCGGCGGCGATGAGCGCGTGGCCCATCGCGTTCGGGTCGTCGTACGGGCGGCCGCCCGGGGCGTGGTGAACGTAGTGGAACTCCCCCACGCACGTGATCCCGGCGAGGGCCATCTCGGCGTAGACGCCCCTGGCGAGCCGGTAGTACGAGTCGGGGTCGAGGCGTTCGGCCAGGGCGTACATGCCCTTTCTCCAGTTCCAGAAGTTGCCGCTCTCATCGTGGGTGCGCCCGCGCAGCGCGCGGTGGAAGGCGTGCGAGTGGGCATCGGCCAGGCCCGGGATGGTCAGGCCCCGCAGGACCGTGCCGCGGCGTGCGGCTCCGGCGGTGACCGAGCGGATGCGGTCCCCGTCGACCTCGACCGCGACCGCCTCGGCCGGACCCGAATCGAGCCAGGCACGCTCGGCCCAGTAGGTCAGCACGCCAGCTCCCGCAGTACGGCCGCGAGCGCGTCGACGCCGGCGGCGCAGTCTTCGTCGTCGGCCGTCTCCGAGGGGGCGTGCGAGATGCCGGTGCGGTTGCGCACGAACAGCATCGCGGTCGGCACGTGCGCGGAGACGACGCCCGCGTCGTGGCCGGCGCCGGTCGGCAGTACCGGGACGCCTCCCAGCAGCGACGCGATCCGGTCGCGCAGCGCGGCGTCGAACTCGACCACGGGCGTCTCGGATTCGGCCCGCGATCCCACCTGGGTGCCGTCGCGCCCGGCCCGTTCGGACACCTTGGACTCGATTCCTTCGAGTATCGCGTTGAGCACCGCCTCGTCGGGGGCGCGGGCGTCCAGCCAGGCGTGGACCTTCCCGGCGATCACGTTGGCGGCCCCCGGATCGGACTCGATGCGACCGACCGTGGCGACGCCTCCGGCGAGCCGCGCTTCCTTGCGGGCGGCGAGGATCATGAACGCCGCGGTCAGCATCGGGTCGGACCGGTCGGGAAGTCGCGTCGTACCCGCGTGGTTGGCCTCGCCGGTGAACGTGAACCGCCAGCGTCCGTGCGGCCAGATCGCAGTGGCTACGCCGACGGGCGCGTCCTCGGCGTCGAGGGCGCGGCCCTGCTCGATGTGGAGTTCGACGAACACGCCGATCTGGCGGAGGCGCTCGGGGTCGGGGCCGAGGACGCTCGGGTCGGCGTTCAAGGAGTCCATGGCCTCGGCGAGCGTGACGCCGTCCGAATCGGTGAGGTCGCGGGCCCGGTCCGCGTCGAGCGCGCCGGTCATGAGGCGGGTGCCGACGCACGGGACACCGAACCGTCCACCCTCCTCTTCGGAGAACGCGACGATGCCGATGGGGTGGCGCCGTTTCGCGCCGCTCGCGCGCAGCTCGTCGACGGCGAGGAACGCCGAGACGATGCCGAGAGGGCCGTCGTAGGCGCCGCCGTGCGGGACCGAGTCGAAGTGGCTGCCGGTCAGCACCGCGTCACCGGCGTGGCGGTCGCCCCACCAGGCGTAGAGGTTACCGTTCCGGTCGGTCTCGACCTCCAGGTTCCGTTTCTCGGCCTGGGCTCGGAACCAGTTGCGGCACTCCAGGTCGGTCTCGGTCCATGAGTAGCGCAGATACCCGCCCTCCGGGGACCGCCCGATCGGTTCGAAATCGCCCCACAGCTCCCTGAACCCGGCGGCGTCCATCGCTTCCCTCCTCGGTGCTCACGCTTCTTTGGACGGGATCCTGATCCCGTGGTCCTCGGCTACCCGATCGGCCGCCTCGTATCCGGCGTCGACGTGGCGGATGACGCCCGTCGCCGGGTCGTTGGACAGGACCCGAGCGAGCTTCTCGGCGGCGAGCGGTGTGCCGTCGGCGACGCTGACCTGTCCGGCGTGCAGAGACCGCCCCATGCCGACGCCGCCGCCGTGGTGGATGCTCACCCAGCTGGCGCCCGAGGCGGTGTTGACCATGGCGTTGAGCAGCGGCCAGTCGGCGATCGCGTCGGAGCCGTCCTTCATGGCCTCGGTCTCGCGGTAGGGGCTGGCGACCGAACCGCAGTCGAGGTGGTCGCGGCCGATGACTACGGGCGCCTTGAGGGTCCCGTCGGCGACCATCTCGTTGAACCGTGCCCCCGCCCGGTCCCTTTCGCCGTGGCCGAGCCAGCAGATACGGGCCGGCAGGCCCTGGAAGGCGACGCGTTCGCGGGCGAGGGAGATCCAGCGCGCCAGCGACCGGTTCTCGGGGAACAGGTCGAGCACCGCCTCGTCGGTGCGGGCGATGTCGGCGGGGTCGCCCGAGAGCGCGGCCCACCGGAAGGGGCCCTTGCCCTCGCAGAACAGGGGCCGGATGTAGGCGGGGACGAATCCGGGGAAGGCGAAGGCGCGTTCGAAGCCGCCGGCGAGGGCCTCGCCGCGGATCGAGTTGCCGTAGTCGAAGACCTCGACGCCGGCGTCGAGGAAGCCGACCATGGCCTCGACATGCTTGGCCATCGAAGCGCGGGCGCCTTCGGTGAACGAGTCGGGGTTCTCTCGGGCGAGCGCGGGCGCGTCGCGGTAGTCGATTCCCTCGGGGATGTAGGCGAGCGGGTCGTGCGCAGAGGTCTGGTCGGTGACGATGTCGACCTCGACGTCGCGGGCGAGGAACTCGGGGACGAGCGTGGCGGCGTTGCCGACCAGGCCGATCGAGGCCGCCTCGCCGGCACGCTTCGCGGCCAGCGCCGTTTTTATCGCTTGATCGATATCCTCGGCGATCGTGTCGAGGTAGCGCTGCTCGACTCTGCGACGCAGCTTGTCGGGGTCGACGTCGATGATGAGGCAGACGCCGTCGTTCATGGTGACGGCGAGCGGTTGGGCCCCGCCCATCCCGCCGCAGCCGGCCGTGAGCGTCAGCGTGCCCCGCAGGGACCCCCCGAAGCGCTTCGCGGCGACCGCGGCGAACGTCTCGTAGGTGCCCTGAAGGATCCCCTGGGTGCCGATGTAGATCCACGAACCGGCCGTCATCTGGCCGTACATGGTCAGCCCGGCCGCTTCGAGACGCCGGAACTCGGGCCAGTCGGCCCAGTCGCCGACGAGGTTCGAGTTCGCCAGCAGCACGCGCGGCGCCCACTCGTGGGTGCGCATGACGCCGACCGCGCGGCCGGACTGGACGAGCATCGTCTCATCCGCCTCGAGGGTCCCGAGCGTCCGCAGGATCGTCTCCAGGTCGTCGCGGCTCCGCGCGGCCTTCCCGGTGCCGCCGTAGACGACAAGGTCGTCGGGCCTCTCGGCCACCTCCGGGTCGAGGTTGTTCTGAAGCATCCGCCAGGCCGCCTCGGCCTGCCAGTTCTTGCAGTGCAGGCTTGTGCCGTGTGGTGCGCGCATTCGGACCGCCTTCGTTCTCGTCGCCAGTCTTGCAGATTTCCCGGCGGCCTCCGGGCAACACCTGCTTTCGTGCGCGGAACCGCCGCGCCCTCAGAGGTTCCCGCGCCTGGCCTGCTCCTTCTCCAGGGCCTCGAACAAGGCCTTGAAGTTGCCCTTGCCGAAGCTCAGCGAGCCGTGCCGCTCGATGATCTCGTAGAACATCGTCGGGCGGTCCTGCTGCGGTTTGGTGAAGATCTGCAGCATGTAGCCGTCCTCGTCCCGGTCGACCAGGACGCGGCGCTGTTTGAGCTGCTCGATCGGGACGCGGACGGTGCCGATGCGGTCGCGCAGCTCGGGATCGTCGTAATAGGCGTCCGGCGCTTCGAGGAACTCGACGCCGTTCGCGCGCATGGCGTCGACCGCGGCGATGATGTCGTTCGTGGCCAGCGCGATGTGCTGGACGCCGGGACTGCCGTAGAACTCCAGGTACTCGTCGATCTGGGACTTCTTCTTGCCCGGCGCGGGCTCGTTGATCGGGAACTTGACCTTGCGGGTGCCGTTCGCGACGACCTTGCTCATGAGCGCCGAGTACTCGGTGGCGATCGCGTCGTCGACGAACTCGACGATGTTCGTGAAGCCCATGACGCGCTCGTAGTAGGAGACCCATTCGCGCATCTTGCCGAGCTCGACGTTGCCGACGACGTGGTCGATCGCCTGGAAGAACCGCTTGGGCTCCAGGCCGCCGGCGACGAGCGGCGAGCGGTCGACGATGGGCCCGCGGGCGACGAAGCCGGGCAGGAACGGTCCGGTGTAGTCCGAGCGGTCGATCAGGACGTTGCGGGTCTCGCCGTAGGTGCCGATGACGGCGCGGCGGACGGTGCCGTGCTCGTCGGTGAGGTCGTGCGGCTCTTCGATGGAGATGGCTCCCTGCTTGACCGCGAAGCGGTAGTTCTCGTCGACATCGGGCACTTCGAGGGCGACCTCGATGACGCCGTCGCCGTGGGCGGCGTGGTGCCTGGTGGCGGGCGAGTCTGCGGTGATGCCGCCGGCGAGCACGAACGTGACGGCGCCGGACCGGAGCACGTACTCGGCGTGCTCGCGGAATCCCTGCTCGGGGCCGCGGTAGGCGACGCAGGCCATGCCGAAGGCGGTGGAGTAGTAGTGGGCGGCCTGCTTGGCGTTGCCCACGTAGAACCTGAGGTGGTCCCAGCCCATGATGGGGAAGTCGTCTTCGCGGATGTCGTGCTCGACGGCTCCGACCAGTCGGGCTTCGGTGTCTGCGATGTCGAGCATGGCCGTCTCCTCAGAATCGCTCATAGGGCTGTGGCCTTGATCATCGTCGCCTCGCCGCGGGTGGGCAAGTCGCGGCCGAGAAGGTGCGCATCTTGCACATATAGCCCTGCCTGAGGGTGCATACACTGGTCAATATGACCAGCGATTCACCGATCGACGCGCTCGACGCCCGACTCATCGCCCTGCTGGAGGACGAACCTCGCATCGGGGTCCTCGAATGCTCGCGCCGACTCGGCGTCGCGCGCGGAACGGTGCAGGCGCGCATGGACAAGCTCGCCGCACGCGGCGTCATCCGCGGTTTCGGGCCGCGCCTCGACCCGGCGGCGCTGGGCTATCCGGTGATGGCGTTCGTGACCTTGGAGCTGCGCCAGGCCATCGGCCACGACGCGGTCGCCAGGGAGCTCACGGGCGTGCCCGAGGTGCTGGAGGCGCATACGGTCTCGGGGACCGGCGACCTGCTGTGCCGGATCGTCGCACGCACGAACGCCGAGCTCCAGGGCGTGATCGATAGGGTCTTGGCGTGCGAGGGCGTGATGCGGGCGTCCACGGTGATCGCCCTGGCCGAGCAGATACCTCACCGGACGCTCCCGCTGGTGGCGGAGGCGGCGGACCTCCAGTCAAAATCCTATAGGATATAGGAAATATTCTATAGGATCGAGCCGGTGACCTCTCCCAGGCCGACTACCTCGCCGTTCGCGCCCGGTGCGGTGGCGGTGATCGTGACGGTGTCGCCGTCTTCGAGGAACGTGTGGGCCGCGCCGTCACCGAGTTCGAGCGGCTCGGTCCCTCCCCAGGTGAGTTCCTGGAAGCTCCCCCACTGGCGCTTCTCCGGGCCCGAGACGGTGCCGGAGGCGAACAGGTCGCCGGTTCGCAGGCCGGCGCCGTTCACGGTCATGTGCGCGAGCTGCTGGGCGGGCGTCCAGTACATCCCGGCGAACGGCGGCTTGGACAGCTCGATGCCGTTGAGCGACACCGACATCGTAATGTCGTAGGAGAACCGCTCGGATTCCTTCAGGTACTCCAGCGGTGCCGGGTCCTGCTCCGGCGCGGCGGTCTTGGCCCAGGCCAGTGCCTCCAGCGGCGTCACCCAATGACTGATCGAGGTCGCGAACGACTTGCCGAGGAACGGGCCGAGCGGCTGGTACTCCCAGGCCTGGATGTCGCGAGCCGACCAGTCGTTGACCAGGACCGCCCCGAAGACGTGGTCGGCGAAGTCGTCCGGACCGACCGCGGTCCCCAGCTCCGTCGGGACGCCGACGACGAAACCGATCTCGGCCTCGATGTCGAGCCTGCGGCTCGGGCCGACCTCGATCTCGCCGTCCGCCCTCTTGTACTGCCCTGCGGGCCTGGTGATCGGCGTTCCGGAGGCGACGACCGTCCCCGCCCGCCCGTGGTAGCCGACCGGCAGCCGCTTCCAGTTGGGCAGCAGCGGTTCACTGCCTGGCCTGAACATCTTCCCGAGATTGGAGGCGTGGTGCTCCGAGGCGTAGAAGTCGACGAAGTCGGCGACGGCGAACGGCAGGTGCATCCGCACCTTGTCGACCGGGACGAGCAGGTGCCGATACCGGTCGCGGTAGACGTCGTCGATGAGCAGCTCGATGAGCTGGAGGCGCACCGTCCGCCACGCCGGCGGGCCGGCGGCCATGAACTCGCCCAGGTCGGGAGCGTGGAACACGGGGCGGATCCACGGCAGGAAGAACGGCCCGGCCGCCAGGCCCCGCAGGTCCAGCACGAAGTCGCCGATGCGGACGCCGAGTCGCGGATGCGGGTCCTTCCTGGTCGAGAAGACCCCGTAGGGCAGATGGTGTACGCCGTACGGGCTGCCGCCCGCGCCTTCGACCCAGCTCACGATTCGGTCCCGCCTCTCGTCACCAGCGACAGTGCCGTCAGTTCCTGCAGCGGTTCGATGATGCTGCACGAACCGAAGCCGACCCACAGCGGCCTCGGCACGTCGCGGATCGCGCGGACCCGGTGCACGATGTGCTCGGTGTCGGTGGAGGCCAGGAGTTCGGCGACCTCGGCGACCGGCGCCCCGGCCGAGGCCTCGGCGGAGGCGGCGAGCACGTTGAGGAAGCCGTGGTGGACGAAGCCGGTCTCGGGGTCGCGGTGCCGGATCGCGCGGTGCAGCCCGGCGGTGAGTTTGAACCGCAGGCCCCGCTCGGCGCAACCGACGATGACCTCGGCCAGGGTCCGCGGCGACGGGAAGAACTCCTCGAAAAGCCCGCCGGTGCGGAACTTCGGTGTGAACCCGGTCCCGACGACGGCGTCGAGGCCCTCCTCGCCGAACGGGAGTTCGGCATAGATCGGCGCACCCCAGCCCACGGCGGCCTTCTCCAGGTGGTGGAGGGCCGCACGGGACTCGTACTGGACGACCGCGATCGACTCGTCGAGAGCGCCGACCAGCTCGGACACCTGCTCGGGCTCGACGTCGACGATGACGCCTATACGCAGGGCGGTGCGGCTCGGCGCGAGGTCGTGCAGCCGGCTGGCCGGGATCAGGAGGGCACCGACCATGGTCGCGTACCAGGACTGGCGGTGTCCCCGGTGGGCCGGGACGGCCTCCTCCAGCGGCGCGTTGCCGGGCGGGAAGACCGCCGCGTCGTCGATCAGGTCCCGCAGCACCGCGGGTATGGCACCAGACATGCCCTGAGGATACGGCCGCGGCGCGGAGTTGTCGATACGGAACGGAGTGAACGCTATTCTCAGGGCAGGACCACCCGCAGCGGGCGCGCGCACCCGCCCGCCCGCACACCGACAAAGGAGTCGTCGTGCCGTTCTATCGTTCCGTCGGGCGGATCCCCGACAAACGACACACGCAGTTCCGCCAAAGCGACGGGAGCCTGTACTCCGAGGAGCTCATGGGCCAGGAGGGCTTCTCCTCGGACTCCTCGCTGCTGTACCACCGGTTCAGACCGACCGCGATCAGCTCCAGCACCGAGTACCGGCCCGAGAAGGCCGAGCCGGTGCCGAACCACCCGCTCAAACCGAGGCACCTGCGCACCCACAAGCTCAACGGGGCGGGCGACGCGATCCTCGGACGCGACCACTTGCTCTCGAACGCGGACTGCCGGATCTCCTACGCCGTCTCGAACAAGCCGTCCCCCCTGTACCGCAACGCCATCGGCGATGAATGCATCTACGTCGAGGACGGCTCGGCGCACGTCGAGACCTCGTTCGGGGCGCTCGACATCGCCCAGGGCGACTACCTGATCGTCCCGATGTCGACGATCTACCGGATCGTCCCCACCGGCGACGACCCGCTCCGCACGCTCGTGGTCGAGTCCTCGGGCCACATCACGCCGCCGAAGCGCTACCTGTCGGTGCGGGGCCAGTTCCTGGAGCACTCCCCGTACTGCGAGAGGGACCTGCGCAGCCCGTCCGAACCGCTGTTGGCGGACGGCGAGAACGTCGACGTCTACGTCCAGCATCGGGGCCGCGGGTCGTCGACCGTCTGGACGAAGTTCACCTACGCCCACCACCCGTTCGACGTCGTCGGCTGGGACGGGTGCCTGTACCCGTGGGTGTTCTCCGTCCACGACTTCGAGCCGATCACCGGGCGCATCCACCAGCCGCCGCCCGCGCACCAGGTCTTCCAGGGGCCGAACTTCGTGATCTGCAACTTCGTGCCGCGCAAGGTGGATTACCACCCGGACGCGATCCCCGTCCCGTACAACCACCACAACGTCGACTCCGACGAGGTGATGTTCTACTGCGGAGGGAACTACGAGGCCAGGCGCGGCTCGGGCATCGAGCAGGGCTCGATCTCGCTGCACCCGTCGGGCTTCACGCACGGCCCGCAGCCGGGCGCCCCCGAGCGCAGCATCGGCGCCGACTACTTCGACGAACTGGCGGTCATGGTCGACACGTTCCGCCCGCTCGAACTGTGCGAAGCGGCCCTGGACTGCGAGGACACCGACTACGCCTGGACCTGGAACCGCGATCCCGACATGTAGTCACACCCCCGTGCGACCATCACCCGATGGCGTACGACGAGAGACTGGCCGGCCGCGTCCGCGAGATCCTCGGGGACCGGCCGGACCTGTCGGAGCAGAAGATGTTCGGCGGGCTCGCCTGGCTGGTGGGCGGCAACATGGCCGTCGCCGCACGCGGCGACGGCGGCCTCATGGTGCGGGTCGACCGCGCCGACCACACGGAATTCCTTACGGACGAGGGCGCGGCGCCGACGATCATGCGCGGCAGCGCCATGCGGGGCTGGATAACCGTCGCGGCCGAGACCTGCGAGGACGATGAGCGCCTGCGCACCTGGGTCCGGCGCGGCCTGGCGTTCGCCGAGACGCTCCCGCCGAAGTAACGGCGCGGTCCGCCCGCCTCGTAGTCGAGACGCTTCCGTGAACGCATGAGGCGGCGGCCGGTGTCGGACCCGCCGCCTATGGCGAAAAGCCGGCGTTTCGAAGACCGGTCCAACCGGCTGGAATCCCGTCGCTTCGGCGACCGGAGGGTTCGCCTGCTGCCAATCCTCATGGCTTCGCCGGGGGGGTGTTCCTCGTTTCCTGGGTCGCCGCCGCGGCGGTTCCGCTCGCTCGGCATGCTCGGCATAGGGGAATCCTTCGCAGTCGGGGGACATCGTCCGCCGCCACATACACGCATGCGCCCTTCAAGACCAACATCGCGCCGGACCTCGACCACCCGGCGTCCGCCGGGAGACCTCACTCAGCGGCAAGAAGTGGCGATCGAACGGCTCCGCCAGGGCGACATCGCCTACCGGCCAGTAAGCCGCGGTCGCGGTGCAATGCGGCCGGCCCCGTCCACGTCCTTGATGACAGGGGCCGTCGTCGCGACCGCGCCGGGCCCCCGGAGGAGGAGAGTCCGATGACCACCACAGCGATACGCAACGGCATCAACGTCGAGCAGCTGCTGCAGACCATCGATGCCGTCAAGGACGACGAGGCCGTCGGGACGTTCACGTTCCGGGCCTCCAGCAACTGGAAGGAAGGCACCTACAACCAAGGTGAAATCGGCGACTTCACGCACGCCGGACAAGAGGACACCAGCCGCGGCGCCCCGTTCCGAACGCACGGTGACGAACCGCCCGTCCTGCTGGGATCCAACCGCGGACCCAACGCGGTCGAGCTCGTGCTGCAGGCGCTGGGCTTCTGCTACGCAGTCGGATACGTGGCCAACGCCGCCGCACGGGGCATCGACATCGAGCAGATGGAGTACGAGGTCGAAGGCGACCTCGACGTGCACCGCTTCCTCGGCCTCGACGGCGAGCGGGCCGGATTCACCGAGATCAGGGTCAAGGGCACGGTCAAGAGCCCGAACGCGACCCGAGAGCAGCTGACCGAACTGTGCCGGTACGTGCAGGACACCTCGCCGGTTCGCGACATCATCGCCAACCCGGTCCCGGTGAAGACGTCCTTGCAGGTCATCTGAGCTACGGGAGCCTCGGCACGGGCTAGCATCGGAAACGGGGGATCGGATGCTGGGAACAATCGATCGAACATCACTCCAGGAACTCGCCCGTGCCGAGCTCCCAGGCCTTTACGCCCTCGCCCGCTATCTGACGCACACCCCGTCCGCAGCGGAGGAACTGGTGCAGGACACCATGGTGCGGGCCTGCCGCTCCTTCGCCTCGCTGAAGGACGTCGAAGCGGGCCCGAAATGGCTCCGGGTCATCATGACGAACGTGTGGCGCGACCAGCTGCGACGGGACGGGCGCCGACCCGAAGAGGTCCTGGTCGACCCTTCCCCCGAGCCGGGACGTTTCTCGCTGTACCAGACACTCGCCGACGAGGACCCCCTGCCGTGGTCGGACACCCTGCACGTGGACTTCCTCGGCGCCTTCTCCGCCGAGGACATCCACCTCGTTCTGGAGCGGGTTCCCGAGCGCTACCGCGTGCCCCTGCTGCTGCGATACATGGACGGCTTCGACACGGGTGAGATATGCGAGCTGCTGAGCCTGCCACCGGGGACGGTCTACTCGCTCCTCCACCGCGGGAGACGGCACTTCGAACGAACGCTTTGGGAGTACGCGAACGAATCCGGACTCCTCGAACAGGCGGCCGGCGCCGAGCGCCCACCGCGGAAGGAGGCCTGATCGCGATGATTCGCTGCCGCGAAGTCGTCGAACGGCTATGGACCTACCTCGACGGAGATCTCGAGGAGGCCGACCGCCTCGCCATCGAGGAACACCTGCGGCTGTGCGTGCGCTGCTGCGGCGAGACCGCGTTCGCGAAAGAGATTCGTAACACCTTGGCCACCCGAAGCCGACCCAAGATGCCCGACGACGTGCAGAGACTTCTGGAGCAATTCATCGAAGGACTCGACGCACCGAAACCGAACACTTAGCTCCGTCGAATGCAAGGGAGGAGACGTCGTGACCAGGGACCTAATGTTCCAGAGCGAAATCCGCAATGTCGTCCGATCGACCTACGGCCGACTGCCCGGCGGTGCCGGCCGGGCCATGGCAGAGCGGCTGTACAGCGAAGAGCAACTGGCGGGCCTCCCCGACGACGCGATCGACTGGTCGCTGGGCGTCGGCAACCCTGTCGCGCACGCCGCCCTGCGACCGGGCGAGCGGATCGTCGACCTCGGCTGCGGCGGAGGCATCGACTCGATCCTTGCCGCCCGAGAGGTGGGGCCGACCGGAACGGTAACTGGGGTGGACACGCTCACCGAGATGTGCGAGCGCACCCGGCAGGCCGCGGGGACCGCCGGTGTCGCCGAATGGTGCGACGCGGTCCAAGGCGAGCTGGAGGATCTCCCGCTACCCGACGACAGCGCGGACGCGGTCGTCTCGAACGGCGTGGTAAACCTGTCGCCGCGCAAGAGCCGGGCGCTGGCCGAAGCCGCCCGGGTGCTGCGCGGCGGCGGCCGGCTCTGCATCGCCGACTTCGTCGTCAACGACGATCTGCCCCCGGAAGTCCTGACCTCAAGCGCCGCGTGGGCCGGCTGCATCGCAGGCGCACTGTCGGAAGAAGTCCTGGTCAAGAAGCTCATGAAGGCCGGGTTCACTGAGATCGAGCTGGGCGAGCGGATACCGTTCGGCATCGACGACGTCGCCGTCTACCCCCTGTTCGACGACGCCGTGATCCAGCTGATGAAGCGCGTCGTGCCCGAGCCTGAGCAACGGCGGATCGCCACCAGCGTCATCGCGAAGGCCGTCCGTGCCGGCTGACCGCCGAGTCGGCGCGTCCCGAACGCAATGGAGCGCGCGCCGAGATCGTCCTCAACTGTGTCCCGGATTCCGGGGCGACGGATGAAGGAGGACCATCATGACGAACACAACGACGAGCCTGCCCGTCGATCCCAAAGCGCTGCGGGTGTCCGTGCGAGAGAAGTACCGCGAGGTCGCGCGGCACCCGGACGGCCACTTCCACTTCCACTCCGGGCGGCCCTTGGCCGCGCTGCTGGGCTACGACCGGTCTCTGGTGGACGCACTTCCCGACCGCGCCGTAGAGTCGTTCGCGGGAGTGGCAAACCCGTTCGGGTTCCACCCGCTCGGCCAGGACGACCGGCTGGTCGACATCGGCAGCGGCAGCGGGTTCGACGCGTTCGTCGCCGCGCGACTGGTCGGGCCCGGAGGCAGCGTGGTCGGGGTGGACATGACGCCCGAGATGCTGGCCAAGGCACGTGAGACATCGGCCCTGCTCGGCCTCGACAACGTGGAGTTCCGCGAAGGCATCGCCGAGGACCTGCCGATCGAGGACGGCTGGGCTGACGTGGTCGTCTCCAACGGCGTGCTCAACCTGGTCGCCGAGAAGCACGCGGTGTTCACCGAGATCTTCCGGGTGCTTCACCCTGGCGGGCGACTGCAGTTCGCCGACATCGCGGTTGGCCGGCAGGTCCCGCCGGAGGCGACATGCAACATCGACCTGTGGACCGACTGCATCGCCGGTGGACTGTCCCGGCAGGAGTGGCAGTCGATGATCGAAGACGCGGGCTTCATCGACGTCAAGGTCGGGCCGGGCGTGGACGTCTTCGCCGGAGCCGCCGGGGAACGCAACGCGCGCCGCTACGACGTGCTCGCGCACGTCTTCTATGCGCGCAAACCGCAGTGAGCACTTCGTCGCTCTCCCGCAACAGATGCTGAGATCGAAGCAGGAGCAAGTACCCGCTCAGCAGTCCCTGTATTCCGCACCAACGGATTTAGCGGCCGCGGCGACGCCCGGCATTGATTTTGCTGGAGCGGCGGACCCTCCACCAGATGTAGAGGATGCGGACCCCGATCCCGATCAGTAAGAGGCCGACCGCGGTCGCCAGACGGCGACCGAGGTTGGCGTTCGACGGATCCTCGAACTGGGCCCTCACCATTCCCTCGGGGTCATAAACCACCGTCATGCAACGATCGTCTTGACCTGCTTGTTCACCCAGTCGGAACG
>NZ_JAKZEW010000022.1:33732-69201 GCF_022548875.1 Glycomyces sp. L485
TGCAAGGTGACTTTGGAGGTTGCCACAGCTCACAGCTCAGATCCTCATGCCTTCGTTGGGCCAGCTAGTGGTCTGCGAGGTCGCGAACGATCGCTTCGAGATGCCCGACGGCCTCCGTCAGCTGGTCGTCGCGCAAGTATGGCGCCGGCCCGAATCGGAGGTGTGGTCCCCTTGCGTCGGTCATGACTCCCGCCCGAGCCAGGTCCCGCTGGATCTGTGAAGCCTTGGCGCTGCTGAGCGCGAGGAACCCGCCCACGTCGGACGGGGACAGGGCGGACCTGCTGATAAGCCCCTCGGGGACATCGAGCTTGTCGAATGCGTCCATCAGGAGGTCGATCTGCCGCTCGTAGGATGACGCCAGGGTTTGCGGGGTCAGGCCCTGTTCGTCGAAGAATCGCACCACCCGGGCCGCGCGGTAATGGCTGGAGGGGTCGTAGGTGGCACCGGCGAATCTCGCCTGGCCCGCAACGTACGGCACCGCGTCCAGGCGAGCGTCGCCCTCGATGGCGCCGAACTCGGCGAACCATCCGGTGATCACCGGTCGGTACCGCCGCGCGTGCTCGGGAATTCGCAGGTAGCACACTCCTTCTCCCCATTGCAGGTACTTGTAGCCCCCGCCGACGATCCAGGCGGTGTCGAGTCCCAGATCGGGCACCGAGAACGGCACGGGCCCCACATGGTGATAGGCGTCGACGACAAGCTCGCAACCGACCCGCTCCGATCGGTCCGCCAGGGTCCCCAGGTTCGGGACTCGGAGTGAATTGGTGAACAGCACGGACGACACGAGGGCCGCCGCCGTGTTCCCGTCGATGCGCTCACTCATGCGCTCGGCGAGGGTGGACACGGGTTCGGCCGCGACGACGTCGAGTTCGATCCCGGATTCTCCGAGCCGCCGAAGCTGCCTGGATGCGGAGTGGAATTCGGAATCTGTGGTCACGATCTTCCTGCGCCGCTTGAAATCCACCGAGGAAAGCATGATCACCAGGAGGTTGTGCGTAGAAGGTCCCAGAGCGATGGGGGCCCGCGGTGCGCCGATCCAACCGCGAACGGATTCGCGCACCTGTTCTGCCTTCGCGAATGCCGACTCCCATTTGGCGTCCACGTGTCGTGCCGCATCCTCGAAGGATTCGACCAATCCTTCCAGCGCCACATCCGGCCAAGCCTGGTGGGAGTGCCCGGTCAGCAGGAGACGATCAGCGACATTGAACTTCGAATAGTGGACGGCGAGGTCCCGAGGGTTCACTGCTCGCTCCTGACGGCCCACAGGTCCGGGAAAGAGGCGTTGAACGTGGTGGATTTGAGATACTCGACCCCCGAGGAGCCCCCTGTGCCAGTTTTCTCTCCGATGGTTCTCTTGACCATCATGACGTGGCGGTACCGCCACTCCTGGAAGCCCTCGTCGAGGTCGACCAGGAGCTCCGTGACGATCGCCGGCCCTGCATCGTCCTTGTAGACCTCTACGATGGCCCGCTGGTTTCGCTCATCGAGAGCGAGTGGCTCGCTCCAGTCTCTTTCCGGTGCGACGTCGTAGTCCCGCACTGCCAGGAACCGTATATAGGAGTCGTAGAGGTTGGGGCTGCGCAGCGCTTCCTCAATGCGCCGGTAGTCCTCCGAGCCCTCGACGTACTGGTTCAATACGGATCTTTCGCGTCGCCCCAGGATCGCCTCCAAGACGCGGAACTGCGCGGACTGGAAGCCGCTGGAGGCGTCGAGTCGATCCCGAAAGGTCAGGAACTGGGTGGGGGTCATCGTCTCGAGGACGTCGACATTGTGAACCGCGACCTTCAATATGGTGAGGCATCGACGCAGCGTGCGCACGGCATGGGAAGCGTCACCGGCCTCCAGCCGCCGTTGCACTTCCCGGAGCTCATGCAGAAGCTGCTTGAACCAGAGCTCGTATACCTGGTGGATGACTATGAAGAGCATTTCATCGTGTTCATCGCTCTTCGTGCGCTGGGCTGAGAGGATCTCCCCCAGCGCCAGATAGGACGAATAGGTGAGCGAGCCTTCCGGGGCTTTGCCGGTCGGGTCATGTGGTTGTGCCATGCGTCGTTTATACACGGCGCCAGGTCGCCGACGCTTCGGGAAAAGGCCGGCCCGACACCACCTACCCAGAATGCGAGGACCTGTGGCTACTTCGAGATACCTGCTCGAGCCTCCCGATACAGCTGAGCGGTACTTCGCGGACCACGCAAGGATGTTGCCACCCGACCGCCGGCCTCGGCGGTCCTGCGCGCCACGTCAGAACCGTCGATTCCGAGGGTTCGGCGGCGATCAATAGGCCTGGGTGTTGTACCCCTTGCGCATCGAGGCGCGGTTGAACGCCTGCCAATGCGACTTCGAGGATCCGAGGTAGCCGCCCTTGCCGATCCGCTCGAGGACTTCGTGTGAATGCCGCTTGGCCTGGGAGCCCCATACGCCGTCGATGGTGGTCCCCTTGCCCCAGAGGTAGCGGCAGCAGGCCTGAACATGCTGGATCTGCGATTTGTCGGCTTTGAAGTAAGGCTTGCCGGTACCGGACTTCATGTTGTCGATGTGGATGTTGCTTTTCTGGCCGGAGCCGTGGAGGTACGTGCGCACCCATCGGAAGTGGTAGTGGAGGGAGGCCGCGGTCGCCCAGTACTTCCGCCGGGTGTCGACGAGAGCGGAGCCGCTCAGGTTCTTCCAGTTGTTGTAGTCGGCCCGAAAGGCTCGGTACGGGCTGTCGGAGCCTACGCCGACGTATATGCCCGTCAGGTCGAAGGCCCTGCCCTGATTGTGGGCCGCACTGCTGCTGCCGTCACTGTGAACGAGCGAGGTCCAGACCCTCAGCGGCTTCTCATACGAGGTGTTCTTGAACCAGAGTTCGAGCCAGTCGTTCATTTTGGAGTGGAACGACGGGCGGTATCGGAACGACTTGAGTTTCCGGGTGGCCTGGTAGACGGTCCGCTGCCCCCAGATGCCGGGATAGCTCTTGATCGTGCCGTGCGCTTCAGCAGCGGACGCGGGAAGAACAATGCCCGAGGCGAGGACGGCACCTCCGGCGGCGAGTGTGAGGAGCCGTCGGCGGTCAACGCCGTCGTCCGAGAGGGTGGGTTCTTCTGAGGCGTAGCTGTTGTCGGCCATGGGGCGGGGCACCTTTCAGGAGCTGTGGGGGTGCGATGGCTGGGAGACGAATGCCATCGCCTTGTACCTCGACGGATCTCGTCGAAGGTCGCTGTTCGCCGACGACACTCCGCGAAGGGATCGGTCGAAGCCAGTCAATCAGCGATCGGCTTCGCGGTCGAGGCGGAAGACCGGCGGAATACCGGCAGGTTCACGAGCGCCCACCGGATCGTCGACGCGCCTCGTCGCTGTGGTTGCGAAGTCGCGAACGCTCACCCCGCTCAATCCGATTTCCCCCGTCGCGGAGCGAAAACCGTCGTAAAAGACTACAAAGCCCTGGACCCGACCTGCTCGCGCCGCTCCTCGGAGGTGATTTCGACTCGCGGTAACGAGGTTCGGCCAGGGGATCGACGATACGTCCGCCAGCCGGAGTTCGGAGTTACTGCCATCGGGAGCGCTACACGACCCCACCGATGACGACTGGCTCATCGCTACGGTGTCCCGCTCGGACTGATCCCATTTGAAATCGGTGGCGACAACGGTCCTACCCGGTGAGGATTAGACGATGGAAACACTGCGACGCGCGATCGAGGACTACCTTTACGGACTCGATCCATCCCTTGACCTGCCGATGGTCGCCGCACATTCGCTGACCCGCGACATCAACTGCCAGGCACTCGCCGAGTTGGCGGGTCTATCGAAGGATTCAACGTATGAGATACGCGAACTCGTCTCGGCCGTCATCGCGGAGCTCTCGATCGATGTCGCACCCCTTCCGGAAGCGGTATTCAGGAAGGCGGGCGAGGCCGCGCGCGACTACCTAGCAGGTGACCTGGGGTTCAGGCCGGCAATCCGCCAAGTAACCGAGTTGATGTTCGACCGCAACTACCTCGCATTCGATGTGCGACCCGACGTTGGAGTCGGCCAGTTCGACGATCTCTGGCTCCTCAACGAATGGATCTACGCCGTCGACAACGGGCACGAACGCGACGGTGTGTACTACTTCGAGACCAGCGAAGACGCCGAAGCCTGCTTCAAGGCAGTCGCCACCGTGCTCGCTGTACCGAGAACGTGACGCCCGCAAGGAGGGACACCTCCGCGTTTAGGTTGTCGGGGGCATGTCTTCTGGCAGTCGTGCCCGCAGTTTCGCCAGCGCCCGGAGTAGATCCCCACGGTTCTTCCCGGACTTGATCCATGCCGGGAGCCTGCTCGCGATGGTGCTGTTGAACGGGCCGGTCTCGCGTACTCCGGCGGCGACGTAGTCCTCCATGAGGCTCAGGTGCTGCTGATTCAGCGCCCACAACCGCTGGCCCCGGAATTCGATCTCGAGCCACAGCCGAGCCCACTTCTCGGGCCTCGGTTCCCGCCAAGAGCTCCTGGCGTCCGGCTCCCTCGTCCAGCCGCAACGTTGGCAGCGGAGCCGCTGCAACGGCCGTCCTGCACGGTAAGTGCCCACGTAGCGATTGCATTCGGAGCACATGACGATCTGCGGCGGCTTCGTCTTGTCCTCGTTGGGCTTCCGATGAAGTTCACTCGTGAACGCACATGATCCGCAGGTCACTCGCCCGTCGCGGCGTACCGCCATGCCATCGCACCTCGGGCAGTGCACGAGCGCATGGTCGTAGCAGCCCATGTACTTGACGGGCTGGTGGGACTCGACGAATCTCGCCAACTTCCGTCCCATGGCCATCCCCCTTCGCGGTCCAACCTCCCGAGCTTAACGAGTTGCCTGGACAGCTGTCGTTTGAGTTTTCGGCCCATAATCGGACGTACGAAATGCTCCGGCGGCGGCCGGAGTCTGACGCCAGTGAGGGCTGGTTCGAGCCTGTGGCCCCAACGGCTGGAGCTTGCCATCGGCGCTCAACGGCCACCCCACCTCCAGTGCGACTACCCAGCATGTGGGGGCGAACCCGGGTCCAGCAGAACGAGTGGAGATCGGCGACCATGGAAGGTCCCCGAGAAAGGACCACTCATATGAAACTCCGCGCCGCCCCCTGGATGTCCACGATAGGCGGCCCGCCCTGCGCCGCTGTCTGGCTGCTCATGGTGGCGTTCAGTCCCGAGCTGACCTTCGAAGGCTTCGACTGGCTCTACGGAACCGCCTTCGCCTTCGGCGTCGGACTCTTCTTCGGCCTGATCGCCGTCGCCATCCCCACGAGCGAGTTCGTCAACGACCGAATCATGATCCGGTCCCGGTACGGCTGGACGACCGACCTCGAACTCCAGGATGGCGACCGATGGGTGATCGTGACGGGCAGAGTCTTCGTGCAACGGCCCGACGGGACGCTGAAGAAGACCGCAATCGCCAGGCGGGCCCTCGCCAGACGCGACTGGAAGCGGCTGGAGCGGATGATTCCAACTATCGACCCACGCGAACTCAGGGCTCAGCGACACCCCTGATTCTGTTCAAACCCGGCGCCCCGGCCTTCTGGAAGCGTATGCGATTCCATATCTTCCCAAGCGGGAAGCTGATCGTCTACAACACCCTGGACGAGAACCGCATGACCACCGAATCCATGGCCCCAGGTCTGCGAGTCCACCACCTTTAGAGCAAGTTCGCCGATGAGCGGGCCCTTCGCCGTAGACCGGGGCCGGCCCGGCTCCAAGCATCACCTCGCCTGCGATGGCGCGGGCCTGCCGCTCGCGAACATCACCACCGCAGCGAACGTCCCCGGCACCAAGGCCGCTCAGGACATGGCCGAAGCGATACCGACCACGGGCTTCGCAATCTTCGACGTCACTCTGTGGCGAAGCGGCGCAGACGATATTGATGCGGTGTCCGGTTGACACCGCGCTCGGACGCGGGCCACTCAGTAGAATCGCGGCATGAGTCAGCCGACACCGGCCGAGAAGTTCCGCATCGCCCTTGACCTGCATGAGTCCGGTCTGCGCATGCACGAACAGACGCTGCGTCGCCGCTACCCCGAAGCCGGCGATGAACAGATCCGCGAGGCCCTGTTCGCCTGGCTGAGCCGCCAGTCCGCTGCGCGCGGCCTGACCGTCCGCGAGCCCCCCGACAGCCTTCGCGACCGAGTCCTTCTCGAACAAATGATCTAAAAATAGTGGTACGATTTTCCGTACTAATCATGTACAATATGAGGTGCCATAGTTGCGAGGAGGCGGCAGTATGACCATTACCGCAAGTGAGGCCAGGAAGGACCTGTTCCCACTCATCAAGAAGGTCAACGACGATCACGCTCCAGTGCGCATCGCCTCGAAGAACGGCAACGCCGTGCTGATGTCCGAGGAGGACTACGAGGCGTGGCAGGAGACGATGTTCTTGCTCCGGTCCCGCCGCAACGCCGAGCGCCTGATGAAGTCGATCGCCGAGATGGACTCCGGAGGCGGGACTGTCCGCGACCTCATCGAGGTGGAGGACGACTGAGTGAAAACGGCCTTTTCGGAAGTCGGCTGGGAGGACTACACCTACTGGGCCGAGAGCGACCGCAAGATGACCAAGCGGATAAACCGCCTGATCAAGGAAATCAAACGTGAGCCGTTCACGGGCATCGGCAAGCCCGAGCCGTTGAAGGGGCCACTGTCGGGCTGGTGGTCGCGGCGGATCGATGAGGAACACCGTCTGGTCTACCGAGTGCGGGATGAAGTCGTCGAGGTTGTCCAAGCCCGCGGGCACTACGACGACTGATGGCGAACTTGGCATTGGTTCGGCAGCGGCATTTACTTCCGATCGCCCCGGCCGACTCTCGAACGCACTACACGTGCCGGTGGAGAACGACGATCGGGCCCGCTTGGCGGGCCCGATGTTCGTATAAGGTCTGTTGGCTGGGCGCGCACGCCTCTCGCACCAGCTCGACCGGAATCGACGGCAGCTTGAATGGCGAAGCGCGGGAACCACTGCTGAGGATAGGCGCCGAGCGCCAGAATTCCGGCGACGGTCGGGATGCCATCGGGGTCGATGACGCCCGAACGTTGCAGTAGTTCATCACGGTCGGTGAAGCGTCCGGGTCCCTGTGGATCACGTTCTCGGACGATGCGAACGTAGGACGCTGTGAGGTCCTGGGAGCTCGCTCCCGTACATGACTGGCGGTCAGCGACAGGGGCGGTTCGCTGGGCGAGGAACGCCTGCTCCTCGAGAGTGGACATCCGGTAGTCACCGTCCCAGCCCCGAAGGTAGGCGGCTCCGGAATTTGAAGCACGGCACGGTTTGGCGGACGGATCGCACTCGTGAACCCGCGCCAGGACTACCAAAGACCCTTCCACCACAGCGTCCTCGAAGGTCAGCTGGACCGGTGGTTCGTAGCTCCGGGCCTTCGACGCCAACGCCTGCTTGAGCTCTTGCGCCTCCGACAGTGCGATCGGGCGGAAGCCCGCTCGTTCATCGAGGCCCCGAATGATCAAACCGCCGCCAGGAAGGTTCGCGAGTGCGCTCAGCGTAGACGTCAGCGAGTCGGGCAGCCCACCAGCACCTGCCTTGACCTCGATGGACGCAGTGTCTCCGCCTGCCTCGCGCAGCTCGTTCAGGATGGTGTCGATGTCCTCAGCCCTACCAGCAAATGTAAACCAAATGTCTTTACATTTCGCGGCACGACATCTACATTTGATCGCTCCCTGGCCACCCGGCGGACCGCCGCACGAACCGATTCGGGACGACAATCGGGCCCGCGCTGCGGGCCCGAAGTTCGTATAAGGTCTGTTGGCTGGGGTACCTGGACTCGAACCAAGAACAACTGAACCAGAATCAGCCGTGTTGCCAATTACACCATACCCCAATGGTGTTCAAGCGCTTCGAAAGCTCGTCGCGCCGACGCGGAACAACTGTACCGGACCCGTTCGCGCCCTCGCAAACGGGCTCCCGTGATAGAAACCACTCGGCCACAGCGGAGGTTGCACGGCTACTCGGAGTCGGTCCACTGGATCCGGCGGTTCATCCTAGAATTGGCCATGCCCACCGATTCGCACCCGCTGAACGAGCCGCCTCGGCTCGGCGGGAACCCTCCACCCGGCGCGCCCGACATGATCCCGCCGGAGCCGCCCCTGGCTGCTCCCGACCCCGCCGTCGCAGCGCACCGGCAGCCCCGGATCGCACTGGTCGTGATGATCGCGATCGTCGGCTTCCTCGCCGTCAGTGCCGGCCTCGCCGCGGTCGCCCTGTTCAGCCGCGGCGACGGCCGCATCCCGGTCGGCACAGACCTCACCGAGGGCCATGGGAAGTTCGATCCCGCCGATGCCGCCGACCACTACCCGTTCACGCTCGAGCGCGACACCTGGATTCCGAAGCCGCAGGGCCGGGACTGGACCGTCCAGGACCTCGCCGACACCAGCGCCACCTTCCACAAGGAGGCCGCCGGCGACACCGTCGTCCTCATCTGCGGCGACCTGCACGACGATCCCGAACGCTATCCCGACGACTTCACCGACCGCGAGGCCTGGTTCGCCGCCGAAGCAGCCCGCGACGCCGAGTACCACAGCGCCGGTGACCAGTACGCGCTCGTGGCCGAACCCGAGTACAGCGACTACGTCATCGACGGCCGTCAGGCCTTCCTCGTCGAGGTCCGCTACCACTGGACGAAATGGGAGGATCCCGAAGCGGGCCCCACCGAGGTCGACTACGTGCGCGCCCACGCCTACCTCTACCTCGACCGCGGCGGCCTGTCTCCCGCTCGCTGCACGGTCGCCGCCCACCACGGCGCCACCGACGGCTACGCCGAGGCCGTCGCCGCGGTCCTCGACGTTCGGACCGAAGCCGTCGACGCCTCCGACTGACACCGGGCCGAGAAATCCGCGAACCGGGGCAACCCCGCCCTCGGGCTCGGCGTACTAGGCCCTGACGGGCCGCGCTCGCCTCACCGCCGAGACCGGCCCGCTCCGACCCGTCGAGCCGAAAGAGGCCCCGTGGAGAACAAGGAGCAGCAAGAGGAGGAGTTCAGATCCTTCGCCATCGCTCAGCGCGAGAGCCTGCGCAAATACGCGTATCTACTGTGCGGGGACTGGTACGAGGCAGATGACATCGTCCAGAAGTCGCTGACCAAGCTGTTCGCGGCCCGGCGGCGTGTCGAGCCGGGCGGTGCCCCAGCGTACGCGTGCAAGATCGTCACCAAGGTGTACATCTCCCACCGAGGGCTGCGAGCCGGACTCGGACATGCCCGACCTGTTCCTGCCCTACGGCTGTGTCGACAAGTCGGAGGACGACGGGAAGAACGAGGCCTGCGAGCGGTCGGAGGTCGGCGGGCGCACCGTGGTCACCAGGACTCTTCAGGTGGGCGAAACGCATTCGTACTTCGTCTACCTGACGGCATCGCTGCCGGCACCGGTCTACGACCCCGACGCCCACCCCGGCGACTGATCCAAACACGGCTCGGTCCCGGTCCCCTGCGGTGCAGGAGGCCGGGGCCGAGCCGTCTGCGTCAGCGCAGTACTTCCCAGTCGCGCGAGCCGAGGAACTCGGGCCGCGGCGAAGGCGCCGCGAACGGCGCTTCGAGGGCGTTGTCGATGCTGTTGAACACGATGAACAGGTTCGAGCGCGGGAACGGCGTGATATTGCCGTTCGAGCCGTGCATGCAGTTGCAGTCGAACCAGATCGCCGACCCGGCCTGGCCCGTGAACTGCTTGATGCCGTGCTTGTCGGCGAGCAGGCGCAACGAGGTCTGGTCGGGCGTGCCGATCTGTTGCTCCTTCAGCGACGACTTGTAGTAGTCGTCGGGCGTCTCGCCGACGCACGAAACGAACGTCTTGTGCGATCCGGGCATGATCATCAGCGAGCCGTTGTAGTGGTAGTTGTCGGTCAGCGCCAGGGAGAGGCTGACCGCGCGCATCCGTGGCATGCCGTCCTCGGCGTGCCACGTCTCGAAATCGGAGTGCCAGTAGAACGGGTTGCCGCCGAACCCGGGCTTGTAGTTGACGCGGCTCTGATGGATGTACACGTCGGATCCGAGGATCTGTCGGGCGGTTCCGGCGATGCGCTCGTCGCGGAGCAGTTCGGCGAAGAAGTCCGAGATCTTGTGGACTTCGAACACCGAACGGACTTCCTTGGAGTCCTTCTCCCGGATCACCCTCTCATCGCCGTCGAGTGAGGAGTCCTGCAGCAGCCGGTGCAGCTCCTCTTGCGCCGCCTGGAGCTCGTGGGGCTCCAGCAGCTGGGCGATGTCGGTGAATCCGTTCGCCTCATGAGCGTCGAGCTGGTCCGCACCGAGTGGTCCGTCGCCTGGTTCTCCCCAGACGGCCGGGTCGTCGTTGCGATAGATCAGCTGCGGCTCCTTGGCGACCCGCGTCGGATAACTGTCGCGGGGTGACATGGTCCCTCACTCCTTCATGAGTCAGTCGTCTTCGGTCAACAGTGGGTAAACACCGTTTTCGTCGTGTACCTCCTTCCCGGTCACCGGGGGATTGAAAACGCACACGGCGCGGAGGTCTGATTCGATGACGAGTGTGTGCTTCTCGCCGCCGTTGAGCAGGTACATCGTGCCGGGCCCCAGCTCATGGACATCACCGGTCTCGTGGTCATGGAGCTTTCCCGCGCCTTCGATGACGTAAACCGCCTCGATGTGGTTGGAGTACTGCATCGTGGTGGACGTGCCGGCGCGCAGGACAGTGTCGTGCAGCGAGAAGCCGACCTTGTCCCGGGCCAGGAGCAGGCGGCGGGACCGCCACGTGCCCTTGGCCTGGTCGCGGTCGTTGCCCTCGACGTCGCGGTCGGTGCCGATGAGGTCATCGAGCCGTCGGACGATCATGCGTTCTCCTTAACCACCGAGGCGACCGCGTCGCGCAGGATCGCCACCCCTTCTTCGAAGTCCTCATACGACGTGTTCAACGGCGGTAGGAACTTCACGACCTCGTCCTCGGCGCCGGACGTCTCCATGAGCAGGCCGTTGCCGAAGGCCTCCTTGCAGGTGCGACCGGCGAGCGCGGGCTCGGCGAACACCAGGCCCCGGGCCAGGCCGCGGCCCCGCGTGCTGAGCCCCAGTTCGGGGAACGACTCGGCGATCTTGCCCAGCTCGGCGTCGAGCCACTCGGCCTTGACGTCGATGGCCTTGGTGAACTCGTCGTCGCGCCAGAACTCCTCCAGCGCGGCGGTGGCGGTGACGAACGCGGGCGCGAAGCCGCGGAACGTCCCGTTGTGCTCGCCGGGTTCCCACACGTCGAGCTCAGGGCGCATAAGCGTGACCGCGAACGGCAGGCCCAAGCCCGAGAGCGATTTCGAGAGCGTGACGATGTCGGGCTTGATCCCGGCGCGCTCGAAGGAGAAGAACGGGCCGGTGCGCCCGCAGCCCATCTGGATGTCGTCGACGATGAACAGCATCTCGTGCTCGCGGCACACCTCTTGGAGCCCGCGCAGCCAGTCGGCGGAGGCGACGTTGATGCCGCCCTCGCCCTGCACGGTCTCGACGATGACCGCGGCGGGCTGGTCGAGACCGGACCCGGAGTCCTCCAGGAGGCTGCGCAGCCACAGGAAGTCGGGCGTCTGCCCGTCCATGTAGTTGTCGTATGGCATGGTGGCGGCGTTGTTCAGCGGCACACCGGCACCGCCGCGCTTCATGGAGTTGCCCGTGACCGCCAGAGCTCCCAGCGTCATGCCGTGGAAGCCGTTGGTGAACGAGATGATGGTCTCGCGGCCGGTGTACTTGCGGGCGAGCTTGAGCGCGGCCTCGACGGCGTTGTTCCCGGCGGGGCCGGGGAACTGCACCTTGTAGTCGTACCCTCTGGGCTGGAGGATTACCTCGTCGAAGGTCTTGAGGAACTGTCGTTTGGCGACCGAGTACGTGTCCAACGTGTGGATGACGTTGTCGTCGGCCAGGTACTCCACGAGCGCCTGCTTGAGTGCCGGATGGTTGTGGCCGTAGTTGAGCGAACCGGCCCCGGCGAAGAAGTCGATGTACGACTTCCCCTCTTCATCGTTGAGCCTGGTGCCCCGTGCGGTGGTGAACACCGTGGGCCAGCTGCGGCAGTATGAACGGACTTCTGATTCGACCTTTTCGAAAACCTGCATTGTCTCTTTTGGTCGGCCTGATGAGCTGCCTCTGCTTCCTGACGTGAGTGCCGATTCATGGGCTTCGCCATGCGGCTGCCAGGCGCTTACCCGAGCCGGCAACATCGGTGCCCGGGTAGGACGGGTACTCCTGATCAGTCCAGTGGACCGATGCGGTGGAGCATCTCCGGTTCGTGACCGGAACCGAGTTCCCGCTCAGAGAACAGCACGTCCACGACCACGTTCGTGCCGTTCGCCTCGGCGAACGACTCGAACAGGCGCATGGACGCTTTATTGTCCGGAGTCACTGTCGCTTCCACGAAGCGAACTCCTTGCGGGCGCAGGGCACCGACCACGTGGTCGAGCATGCGCCTCGCCAAACCCCGGCGACGGTAGTCGTCCGAGACCGCGACCTGCCATGTGAAGAACGTGTCAGGAGACTGCGGGCGGCGGTAACCAGTGAGGAAGCCTGCGAGACGATCAACGTCGCGGGCTACGACGGTGGTGTCCGCGAAGTCGCGGCACCACAGCAGGTAGGCATACCTGCTGTTGACATCGAGGGTCCCCGCGTTGGCGGCGAGTTCCCACATGAGCGGTCCGTCGTCGACACTCGGGGTGCCGAAGGCCAGCTGGGCTGCCCCATCGACCTGGTTGCCTTGGACCTGGGTGTTCAACCCGTAACGGGCGGATTCACTTGCGTCACCGGGTGGCATGACATGACCGTAGCAAAGATCGGCGGCATTGTTAAGCCCAGCCGAACAATATTGTTAAGTCCGACGCGTTGCCTTTCGGTGAACTCTCCCTTCCCGTCGTCACCGGTTGTTCATCATTCCGCCTGGTCAAGACCGGCTTTCTCGACGATCGCGCGGCGCAGCGCCAGCTCCGGGTCGACCCCGGCGGCCCTTGCGGCGGCGACGGCCGCGAGCAGGAACTCACCTGCGTCGTCGGCCTCGACCTTGACGCTCTCGGGCAGGGCGGGCAGGTCGAGCGGCTTGCCGGCGTCGGCGAAGCGGTCGATGACCTTCGCGGCGAACGCCATGGACGGGAGCTGCCGCGACAGGCCGTCGGCCGGGTGGTCGCGGTCGGGCTTCTCGGCGGCCTTGGCACTGTGCCAGTGCTCGTACAGGTCGTCGGGGTCGGCGTCGCCCCACACGTGCGGGTGGCGACGGATGATCTTGTCTACCAAGGCGCCGGCGACATCGTCGATATCGAATTCCTCACGCCCGGCGGCGAGGCGGGCGTGGAGGACCGGCTGGAACAGCAGGTCGCCCAGCTCCTCCTCCAGCTCGCGAGTCTCCCCCGCTGCGATCGCGTCGAGGACCTCGTAGGCCTCCTCCAGCAGGAACGGGGCGAGGCTCTCATGGCTCTGCTCGCGGTGCCAGGGGCAGCCGCCCTCGTCGGCGTGGAGCTGGTCGACGGCGGCGACGAGGTCGAGGAGCCGGGCGCCGGGCGGGTCCCAGGAGCCGTAGACGACCTCGAGTTCGATCTCGCCGCCGGCGACGTATTCGGCCAGGGACTCGCGGAGCTCCTCGTCGCCGTCGTCGCCGACGATCCAGACGCCGCCTTCCTCGAGGAAGGCGGCGGCGTCGTCGACGAGTTCGACGTCGATCCCGGCATCGCGGACGGCCTGGACGGTCGGCGAGTCGCCGAACCCCGCGACGGCATCAGCGTCGTGCAGGGCGTCCCAGGCCTCGATGGTGAGCAGGCCCGCAGGGATGCGCGGCGAGGTCAGGAGCCAGATGACGGTGCTCAACGCTGGGGGATCTCCACTTCGAACACGCCCGGCAGTGGGCTGAGGTCGATCTCGCCGTAGCGCGGGTTGACGGCGATGTCGTACTCCTCGACGTAGCCGGCGAGGTCGTCCGCGAAACCGGCCGTGGTCTGGGCGGGCGTGGTCTCGCTCCACAGCCGCACGATCTCCTGGATGATCGCCGGGTCGGACTGGGCGGCCGTGAAGAGCTGATTGATCTCCTCCTCAGTGAGGCCCGAGGAGGCGACCCATTCCTCGACGATGCTCTGGAGGAGCTGCTGGTCGGCGGAGACGGCCTCGTCGAGCGCCGCCAGTTCGCCCTCGGTGAAGGGGCGTGGTTCGGCCTGCGCCGACAGGTCGCTGTAGTAGCCCGAGGCCTCCATGTAGAGGGCGTCGAATTCGTTGGCGGCCCCGCTCGTGTCGGGGGCCTCCAGGCCTATCTCGCGGCCGAGCTCGGTGTAGAGCAGGAAGACGACGGCCTGCTGGCGGTCGCCGGTGTAGTCGTGGATCGCCAGGTCTTCTCCCTGCTCGGCCCGCACGTCGACCACCTGGTCGACAAGGCCGTCGACCGTGGCCTCGGGCACGCGCTCATCGCCTACGTACATGGCCGCGCCCTGCAGGTTGCTGCAGGCCGTCAGCGCCGCCACTCCGATCGCCGCGAGTCCGGCCGATCTCAATATGCGCACGGTCATCCCCTTCCGGTCATGAATCCCCTGTGAGGTTAGTCGCAGGCCCGAGTCCTCCTCGATCCGGCCACCGACGTGGGGCGCTGCGGCACCGATACCATTCACACTCTCAGTCCGCTCGACGACCTTGCGGGCCTGGCCTCGATCCACGGACACCGCTCGTCGCCGTTCCACGCCCGTACCAGACCGGGCTGCTCGGGCCCGAAGGCGCAGACCTCACTCGGCCCGTTGCCGTCCGAGCATCTTGTCGGTCGCGAAGACCGTGACGATGGCCGGACCGAGGCGGCACTCGCCCAGGTAATCGCCGTCAACCATTGCAAACCGTCACCAACCGCGAGCCCGAACGTCCGTTGTAGAAGAATGGAACGACCGGGCGTCAGCCCGCTCTCGCCACGCTTCGGGCCGTCGCTTCGCTGTCGATCGGTGCACTCCCCTTCCCCGGCCCTGCCACTCGGGGCTGAGTGGCGAGACGGCGGTCCCCAAGTTGATGTCCTGCGTGTTCTTCAGCTCGTTTCCCGAAGGAACCGCACCGAACGGGCCAAGCGAAGAAACCGAGATGAGTTCTGCTGTCGTGGGATATCCGCCCTCAACGTGCGTGCACGTGGCCGGATGGCTTGGGCTGTGACTCAAGGGTCCCGAGCAGCCGCCCAGCGGCTGCGATCCACCCGACCACGTCGCAGCCGGCGACGGCGGATGAGGTACGAGCCTCCGGATTCATCCAGAGGTCACTTGACGGGAGCTGATACGTTCGCGAGCATGACTTCTACTTCCACCTCGCCGAACTGGCCGGCGGTCATCGACACTCCCCGGCTCAGGCTGCGGCCCCCGGCACCCGAGGATGTCCCGTCATTCATGCGGCTGTGGACCGATGCCGAGGTGCGGAAGTTCGTGGGCGGGCCGGTCCATGAGGAGTACCTTCCCGACTACGAGCGGGCCCTGTACCGACGGCCGTATCTGTTCAGCGTCATCGTCAAGGAGGACTCGACTTTCGTCGGGATGGTCTCCGTCGACGCCGCGTCACGGTTCGGAGAACGGCGCGAGGTGTCGTACGAGCTTCTTCACGAGCACTGGGGCCGAGGATACGCGCGCGAAGCGGTCGCCGCGGTGATCAGGTGGGGCTTCGACGCGATTCCCTCGGACAATCCGTCGATCATCGCGGTCACGTCGGAGGAGAATGCGCGCTCGCGGCGCCTTCTGGAGGCGATCGGCATGGTCAAGATCGAAAGTTTCGACGAGTTCGGCACGACGCAGACCATGTACTCGGCCACCGCAGAGGAGATGCCCGAGACGCGGTAGTCCGGCCCGTGGCGCACGGAGAGAGCGGCCCGTCGTCCTCAAGGCAGGACGCGTCCCCATCGGTTCTCATCGCTGCATTTCGGTTACGCACCGATGCTGGCCGGCGGGACCGGGCCCCTTTCGGCTTCAGGCTGCCTTGGGCACCTCGACGATGTCGTTGATGAGGTCGGCGCACCATTGCACGAGGGCCAGGCCCTCGATCGGCTTGCCCCCGATGCGGGACGTGGTCGGGCGCGGGACGCTGATCAGGCCCGCACCCGCCTTGTAGTGGGCGTCCGGGTAGTGGCGGCGCAGCCGCATCTGCCTGGAGTCTGGGAGCTCGACGGTGGAGAAACGGAGGTTCTTGCCCTGCAACGTGATGTCCGTCAGGCCATGGTGCCGGGCCAGGAGGCGGAAGCGGGCCAGGTGGAACAGGGTCTGGACCTGCTCGGGCGCGGGCCCGTACCGGTCCTCCATCTCGTCGCGCACCTCTTCGAGCTCGGACTCGGAGTGGACCTCCGAGATCTTGCGGTACATCTCCAGGCGCAGGCGTTCGACCTCGATGTAGTCCACCGGGACGTTGGCGTCCAGCGGCAGCTCGACCTTGACCGGCGCCGGCGGCTCCTCACCGCCGCCCTTGAAGGCGGTGACGGCCTCGCCGACCATGCGGAGGTAGAGATCGAAGCCCACGTCGGCGATGTGGCCCGACTGCTCGGCGCCGAGGAGGTTCCCGGCGCCCCGGATTTCGAGGTCCTTCATGGCCACGTACATGCCCGCGCCGAGCTCGGAGTGCTGCGCGATCGTCGCCAGGCGCTCATGGGCAGTCTCGGAGAGCGGCTGCTCCGGCGGGTAGAGGAAGTAGGAGTAGGCGCGGTCCCGGCTGCGGCCGACCCGGCCGCGGATCTGGTGGAGCTGCGAGAGGCCGAGCAGGTCCGCCCGTTCGACGATCAAGGTGTTGGCGTTCGGGATGTCGATCCCCGATTCGATGATCGTGGTGGAGACCAGGACGTCGAACTCGCCTTCCCAGAAACCCTGCATGATCTTCTCGAGCTGGCCTTCGCCCATCTTGCCGTGGGCTACCGCGACTCGGGCCTCCGGGACCAGTTCGCGCAGCCTCGTCGCGGCCCGGTCGATCGACTCGACTCGGTTGTGGAGGTAGAAGACCTGGCCGTCGCGCAGGAGTTCCCGGCGGATCGCCGCGGTCACCTGCTTCGGCTCCCAGGCCCCCACATAGGTCAGCACGGGGTGGCGTTCCTCGGGCGGGGTGGCGATCGTGGACATTTCGCGGATGCCGGTGACCGCCATCTCGAGGGTGCGCGGGATCGGCGTGGCCGACATGGTCAGGACGTCGACGGCGGTGCGCAGGGCCTTGAGCTTCTCCTTGTGCTCCACGCCGAAGCGCTGCTCCTCGTCGACGATGATCAGGCCCAGGTCCTTGAAGCGGGTCTCGGCCTGGAGGAGTCGGTGGGTGCCGACCAGGATGTCGACGTCGCCGGTCGCTATGCCCTTCTGGATCTCGTCCGCCTCTCGGGCGGACTGGAATCGGGAGAGCTGCTTGATGCGGACGGGAAACTGGCCCATGCGCTCCACGAACGTGCCATAGTGCTGGCTCGCCAGGAGGGTCGTCGGGACCAGCACCGCCACCTGCTTGCCGTCCTGCACCGCCTTGAAGGCGGCGCGCACGGCCACCTCGGTCTTGCCGTAGCCGACGTCGCCCATCACCAGGCGGTCCATCGGTACGCGGGCCTCCATGTCGGATTTCGTGTCGATGATCGCCGACATCTGGTCGGGGGTCTCGATGTACGGGAAGGCGTCCTCGAGCTCCCGCTGCCAAGGCGTGTCCGGGGCGAACGGGTGCCCTTCGGCCGATTGGCGGGCCGCGTACAGCTGGATCAGCTCTGCGGCGATCTCGCGGACGGCCTTGCGTGCCCGCCGCTTCGTCTTCTGCCAGTCGGTGCCGCCCAGCTTGTGGACCGACGGCTGCTCGCCGCCCACGTAGCGGGTGAGCTGGTCGAGTGAGTCGGTCGGTACGAACAGGCGGTCGCCGGGCTGGCCCCGCTTCGAGGCCGCGTATTCGATGACCAGGTACTCGCGCTCGGCGCCGCCGATGCTGCGGCGCACCATCTCGATGTACTTGCCGACCCCGTGCGAGTCGTGCACGACGTAGTCCCCCGCCTTGAGCTCGAGCGGGTTGATCGTGCCTCGGCGCTTCGCGGTCTTGCCCTTGCGGGGCCTCTGGGCCGCCAGGGCCTTGCCTCCTGCGATGTCGGCTGCCGTGACCACCGCCAGGCCCGCGCGGTCGTCGATGAAGCCGACCCCGAGCGTGCCGACGCAGGCGATGACCTCGCCCGCGGCGAAGGACTCGGGCGGGTCGGCCAGGTGGGCGCCGACGCCCGCGGACCGGAGCTGCTCGGCGGCCCGCTCCGCGCCTCCGAGCGCCGGGTAGACCACGACCACGGTCCGGCCCGCCTGCGTCCAGGTCTGCATGTCGGCCGTGAGCTTCGCCGAGTCCCCGTGGTAGCGCGGTGACTCGGTGATGCCCAGGTCGACTGTCACCGTGTCGTCGGCGATCTCACCTGAGGGGGCTTCGCCGGTGATGGCGGCGAGCTCGGCGGCGAGGGGATCGTCCTCAGGGGCGGCGGCGAACGGGGAGACCGTCCACCAGCGCTGGCCGGCCGACAGCGCGGCCGTCCTCGCGTCGGCCAGATCGCGGAAGATGCCGGCCCCGAGGTCGACGGGTGCTTCGGCTCCGGCCGCAGCGGCGGCCCAGGAGGCTTCGAGGAACTCGTTCGAGGTCGCCACCAGGTCGGTCGCGCGGGTCCGGATGCGTTCGGGTTCGATCGCGATGACGAGGGCGTCGGCCGGGAGCGTCTCGCTGAACAGTTCGAGGTTGTCGGTGCCGACCAGGGCGGGCATGAGCGATTCCATGCCTTCGACGGGGAGGCCCTGGCTCAGTTTCGAGCACATCTCGGCCAGGCCCGGCTGCGTTTCGGCCAGTTCGGCGGCCCTGGCGCGGACCTCGTCGGTGAGGAGGAGTTCGCGGCAGGCCACCGCGCGCAGTTCGTCGGCCGCGTCGAGGGATCGCTGGTCGGCGACGGAGAACTCGCGGATCGAGTCGACCTCGTCGCCGAAGAACTCCAGGCGCAGCGGGTGCTGGGCGGTGGGCGGGAAGACGTCGAGGATGCCGCCGCGCACGGCGAATTCGCCGCGCTTCTCGACGAGGTCGACCCGTTCGTAGGCGAGGTCGACGAGGCGCTCGGACAGTTCGGTCAGGTCCGTCTCGTCACCGCGCCGCAGGTGGATGGGTTCGAGTGACCCGAGGCCCTTCAGCTGTGGTTGGAGGGCGCCGCGGACGGGGGTGACGATGATCCGCGGCACGTCGCCGGCGTGGATGCGGTGCAGCAGTTCGAGGCGGGTGCCGACGGTGTCGGAGCGGGGCGAGAGGCGCTCGTGCGGGAGGGTCTCCCAGGCGGGGTAGAGCGCGATGTCGTCCTCGGAGGCGAAGGAGGCGAGCGCTTCTGCGAGTTCTTCGGCCTCGCGCGAGGTGGCGGTGATGGCGAGCAACGGCCCCGGCGCGTTCCTGGCGGCCTGGGCGATCGCGAGGGGCCGGGCGCCGGGCACGGCGACGACGTCGACCGGATGATCGGATCCGGCGGCGAGTTCGGCGACGCGGGCCAGCTTCGGCGACGCGGCGGCGTCGAGCAGACCGACGAGCTTGGCTTCAGACATTCGGGGACTCCCACCCGGGTGTTCAGGGCATGCCGACGGGCCGGAATCGGGCCATACCGGGCCCGGTTCCGGCAACCGGTCGAGTCTACCTCGAGCCGCCGACTTCCCCCGCGGTCTCCGTGACGGGGCTGCCGAAGATCAGCTGCTGGACCTCGGGGAGGTTGTAGAACATGCCGAGGACGACGACGCCGGTGAGGATCGGCAGGAGGACCCTGGTCTCCTCCTTGCCGCCGGCCTTGATGCCGCTGCCGCCGCCGACGTCGAACCAGCGCTTCTTCTTGATCGGGAGGGGGAACAGCAGGGGCGAGCCCATCTTGGTGATGATGTCGCCGAGGATGTGGATGAAGCAGCCGATCCCCATGCCCAGTCCGAGGATCCAGTAGGAGCGGTTCTCCGGCAGCAGGTGGTACATGCCGTACGAGGCGGCGAGGGCGACGGCGGTGGTGATGATCCAGCCGTGGCGGTTGACCGAGGTGGGCAGCAGGCCTCGTACTGCGAGTCCGGTGAGGATGAACAGGATCGCGATGACCGCCGGTTTCCCGAATTCGGCCGCGAGGTATCCGGTGCCCAGGCCCATGAGAGCGGCATGGACGGCGGTGTGGGTGAAGGTCCTATGGCCGTTCTTGCGTTTCTTATCCTTTTTGGATTTCGTCAGCAGGTAGAACCAGTAGCACAGGCGCTCCACGACTTCGGCGACGAGGAGCGATGCCATGCCGAACGATCGGGCGACGGTGGACCCGCCCTTGTTCTCGGTGACCTTTCCCGCGCAGTCGATGTCGGGGTAGAGCGCGGCGCCCGAGACGGCGATGGTGCCGACGACGAGTTCGGCCGAGGACTGGTCGATGCCGAAAACGACGTCCGCGACGGCGGATCCGGCGAGCCACAAAGCGGCTCCGGACATGGCGTGGGTTGGGCCCATGACCATAGTGGGGTCTCCTTCAAACAAGGGCGGTTCCGGGGAGGATGCTGCGACTATGCCATACCGTCGCAACGAGTCTCGCCACGGCCGCGAGAGCGTCTCGAACACGGCGCGATGGCGCGGCCTCCTCGCGCTAGGGTCGGTGTGTGTTCACCTCGTCCCAGCTCGACGCCTATCTCAAGCGGATCGGGCTCGCGCGCCCGAAGCGGCCCACGGTGGACGCGCTCGTCCGCATCCACCGCGCCCACATCGACACGTTCCCGTACGAGAACCTCGACATCCAGCTCGGCCGGCCGATCCGACTCGAGGCGGACCTCCTGTTCGCCAAGCTCGTCGAGGGCGGGCGAGGCGGCTTCTGCTATGAGCAGAACGGAGTCTTGGCTCTCGCTTTGGAGTCCTTGGGATTCAAGGTCGACCGCGTCGTCGGGGGCGTCGACATGAAGCGGGAGGGACTGGGCAACTGGTACAACCACATGCCGCTGGTGGTGAGGTTCCCGAGCGGGCGCTTCCTGGCAGACGCGGGGCTGGGCACGGGTTTCCACGATCCGCTGCCGCTCAAGGAGGGCAGCCATCGCGTCGGTCCCTTCAACTACGGGCTCTGGAGGCAGCGGGATGACCTGTGGCGCTGCACGATCGACCCCCGCATTCAGGACCTGAGCTTCGACTTCGGCTTGGTGGCGACGGCCAGCGGCGAGTTCGCCGAGAAATGCCTCGAGCTGTCGACCTCGCCGGAATCGGGCTTCGTCAGGACCGTGACCGTCCAGCAGCCCAGGGCCGACCACAATCTGGCGCTGCGGTCGCGGACGCTGACCGTCACCGACCCGGCTCGGCCAGAGGGTAAGCGGACGCGCATCCTCGAGAATCTCGACGAGTTCACCCGGGTTCTCGAACGCGAGTTCGGACTCGCGCCGCCCCGGCCCGATGTCGAGGCGCTGTGGGAGAAGGCCTGCGACCAGCATGAACGCAGGCTCGCGGAGGAGGCCGAGAAGGCCGCTCGCGCGAACCGGTGACGCTCGACCCGCGCCTCCGGGCGGCCGGGTCCGCACCCGAGGAGCGGTACGGCGATGTCGACCGCTCGGGCTTCGACGCGGTGACCTCGCGGTCGGTCGTCGCCCTCGCCCGAGCGGTCTGATCGTCAGCCGGTGTTGCGCAGTCCCGCGGCGATGCCGTTGACGGTGATGAGCAGGGCCCGCTTGAGCTGCGGGTCTACGCCTTCGTCGGGGCCGCCGTCGGCGCGGTAGCGCTTGAGCAGCGAGATCTGCAGGTGGTGCAGCGGCGCCAGGTAGCGGTCGCGGACCTCCAGGGTGCGGGCCAGCTGCGGGCTGGCGTCGAGGAGCCTGTCCTCGCCGGTGAGCGCGAGGATCTCGGCTACGGTGCGCTCGTGCTCGGCCTTGATGACCTCGAAGATCGGCTGCAGCTCGGCGGGGACGAGCGTCGCGACGTACTGCGAGGCGATGTCCAGGTCCGTCTTCGCCAGCGTCATCTCCACATTGGAGATGAAGTTGGAGAAGAAATGCCACCTGCCGTACATCTCGGCGATCTGGTCCCCCAGGCCCGCCTCGCGCGCAGCGGCCAGGCCGGAACCGACGCCGAACCAGCCGGGCACGATCTGCCGCGACTGCGTCCAGCCGAACACCCACGGGATCGCCCGCAGGCCTCCGAGGCCCGCGTCGGTGTTGGGCCGCTTGGACGGACGCGAACCGATGTTCAGCGCGCCGAGCAGCTCAGTGGGGCTCACCGCCCAGAAGTAGTCGGACAGGCCCGGCTGCGCGGTCAGCCCCCGATAGGCGGCCTTCGCGGCCTCGGAGGTCTGGTCCATGACGTCGAACCAGCGGCCCAGCACGTCCGGCCGGTGCCTCGGCTCGGTGTGCAGCAGCGTCGCCTTCAGCGAGGCGGCGACGGTCAGTTCGAGGTTCTCGCGGGCCAGCGCGGGCAGCGTGTACTTGTCGGAGAGGACCTCGCCCTGCTCGGTGATCTTGATGGCACCGTCGAGCGTGCCCGAGGGCTGGGCGAGGATCGCCTCGTGGGTGGGGCCGCCGCCGCGGCCGATGGTGCCGCCGCGGCCGTGGAAGAGTCGCAGCCGGACGCCGTGCTTGGCGGCGACGTCGCGCAACTGGCGCTGGGCCTTCTGGATGTTCCACTGGCTGGCGGTGATGCCCGCGTCCTTGTTGGAGTCGGAGTAGCCGAGCATGACCTCCTGGACGTCGCCGCGGGCGGCCACGATCGCGCGGTAGGCCGGCAGGCTCAGCAGCCGGTCGATCAGGGTGTCGGCGCCTGCGAGCTCCTGGACCTCTTCGAGGAGGGGGACGAAGCCGATGTCGGCGCGACCGCGCGCGACGTCGACGAGTCCGGCGTCGCGGGCGAGGATCGCCGGGGCGATGACGTCGGCCGGTTCATGGGTCATGGAGATGATGTAAGACTCCACGATGGACTTGCCGAACTGCCGCTGAGCGTCCTTGATGGCGTGGAAGACGTCGAAGGTCTTGCGGTTGCGGTCGGAGAGGTCGACGTCCGCGGGCGCGAGGGGGCGGTGGCCGGACAGCTCTCGCGAGAGCAGGTCGTCGAGTTCGTCGGAGCTCAAGTCGGCGTAGGGCTTGTCGAGCTCGCCCGCGGTGTCGTACAGCTCGGCGAGGACCGCGTGGTGGACCTCGGAGTGCTCGCGCACGTCCATGGTGGCGAGCTGGAGGCCGAAGGCGGCGACGGTGCGGATGACCTTGTCCACGACGCCCTTGGCGGGGAGCTGGCCGCGGTGGCGGGCGAGCGAGTCGCGCATGACTTGGAGGTCGGAGAGGAGTTCGCGCCCGTCGGCGTAGTCGATGCCGGGCCGGTGGGACAGGCCCTCGGCGTGGCGGGTGCGGGTGTTGGCGAGTTTCGCCTCGATCGCGCGGGCCTTGAGCCGGTAGGGCTCCTCGGCGTGGATGCGTCGGTAGCGGGCGGGGATGTTGTCGAGCCGGTCGAGGTCGGCGGTGACCGATTCGACGAGTTCCTGCGAGGCGGGGCGGACGGCCTGGGAGACCGAAAGCTCGTTGATGAGCTCGGCGACGGCGCCTTCGGCGGCGGCGATGCCGTGCTCGTGCTGCATGAGCAGCACCTGCTTGGTCACCTCGGGGGTGACGAAGGGGTTGCCGTCCCGGTCGCCGCCGATCCAGGTGCCGAACTTGAGCGGGGCGCTGCCGGGGCGGGGAGTGCCGCCGAGGTCGGTGAGCGTCGCGTTCAGGTCGGTGAGGACCCGGGCGGCGGCGTCGCGGTACAGGTCGGTGAGGTAGTAGATCGCGTTGCGGGCCTCGTCGGTGGGCTCGGGCTTCTCGACGCGCAGCTCGTCGGTCTGCCACAGCAGGTCGATGATCTCGGCCAGGCGGGAGTTGACGGCGTCGACGTCGGCCGAGCCGAGCACGGCGCGCTCGGCGGTCTCGGCGTCGAGCAGGTCGGCGATGTTGCGGAGCTTGACGAGGATGGAGCGGCGGGCGGCCTCGGTGGGGTGGGCGGTGAAGACGGGGCGCACTTCAAGCCTGTCGGCCGCGGCGGCGATCTGGTCGGCCGGGATGTCCTCGGAGGTGATCTCGGCGCGGGCCTGGGCGAGCCAACCGCCGTTCTCGGCGCGGCCGCGGCGCATGTCTCGGGCGCGGTGGACCTGCTCGGTGATGTTCGCGAGGTGGAAGTAGGTGGCGAAGGCGCGGGCGAGGTCGACCTCTTCGGTGACGTCGAGCTTCGAAAGGCGCGCTGCGACGGCCTCGGGCTTGTCGCGGACGAGACCGCGGACCTCCTCCACGAGCTCGAGGAGCTGTGGCCCCTCCTGGCGGACCAGGGCCTGTCCGAGGAGGTTGCCGAGGCGACGGATGTCGCGGCGGAGCTGCTTGTCGTCAACTTCGCCGGAGGTGTCGTAGTAGTCCATGGAGTTCTCCAGTGGTGGTTTGGGCAAACCCACTCGGGGGCCGCTCGCGCCGACGCCGATGTCCGCGGTCACTGCTGCACTACTCTGCGCTGAGAGCCCTCACGGCGACTTGCGAGCCGTAGCTGGGCGGAGCCAGCGTAACTTATTCGCAATCGCCGCGTCACTCGCTCGGCCCGGCATGCGGGACGGCGTCCACAGACCCGCGCTGCGGGTGAGGTGCTTGACGGATGGGTGGAATACCCTGGTGCCACCACCGAAACTACCGGTGCCGCATAGCCGCCTGAGCACTGCGAAGGGATCGCGACCAACGATGTCTGATTGGGTACTGCCCGACGAGGTCCTCGCCGAGGCGCCGAGCCACACTCCGCTGCCCCATGAGCTGGCGGACCTCGAACTGCTGCTCTACGGCGCGTACAACCCGCTGCGCGGGTTCATGAGTGAGTCGGAGGCGCGTCACGTCACGCGGACCGGGACGCTCCTGGACGGGACGGCCTGGCCGGTGCCGGTGACGCTGGACGTGCCGGTGGACGTCGCCGAGAAGCTCGACAACCCCGACCCGAAGCGACGTGTGCTGCGTATCACCGACCCCGAGGGCGCTCCGGTGGCCGCAGTCGAGTGCCATGCGCTCGATCCGCTCGGGCCGGACATCGTGCGCGTCGGCGGGCCGGTGCGGCGCATCGCCGACGCAGCCCACGGCGTTTTCATCGGTCTGAGGGCCACCCCCGAGCAGGCGAAGACCACGTACACGAAGCCGCGGGTGCTGGCGCTGGTCGCCGACCGGCCGCTGCACCGCCCGCAGCTCGCCCAGCTCGTCCGCGCCGCGCACAACCTTGCCGCGCACGTCCTGGTCATGATCCCCACCGGGGATGAGATCAACGGCGATTCGGCGTTGCGCCTGCCCACGGCCGCGCTCGTGCGCAGCGTCCTGGCCGCGAAGGACCGGCTGCCGACGGCGACGGTGCTGACGGTGCCGCTGTCCAAGCGCGGCGACAGGATCCGCGACGGCCTGCTCACCGCGAAGGTCGCCGCCGCGTACGGCGCCACGCACATCATGACCGGCCCCGACGGGCTCTCCGGCGGCGACGGCATCCGCGCGATGGTGCCGCGCGAGCTGGCCTACGACACCCGCGACGGCCAGTGGCGGCCGATCGAGGACATCGAGCCGCCGTTCCGGCGCACCGCGCTCGCCGACGCGGAGATCGCCGACATGCTCGACCGCGGGTTCGGGCTTCCCGAGTGGCACACGCCGCCGACCGTCGCCGCCGAGCTGCGCAAGGCGAGGCCGCCGCGGCGCCGGCGGGGCCTGGTGCTGTTCTTCACGGGGCTGTCGGGCTCGGGCAAATCGACGATCTCCCGCGGGGTGTTCGAGTCGCTGCTGGAGGACGGCACGCGCACGGTCTCGATGCTCGACGGCGACGTGGTGCGGCGCCTGCTCTCGGCCGGGCTCGGCTTCTCCAAGGCCGACCGTTCGATGAACATCCGACGCATCGGTTTCGTGGCCGCCGAGGTGGCCCGCCACGGCGGCATCGGGATGGCGGCACCGATCGCGCCGTACGAGTCGGACCGGGCCGAGGCCAGGCGCATGGCCGAGGCGGCCGGCGCCGATTTCGTGCTCGTCCACGTCAACACGCCGCTGGAGGTCTGCGAGGCGCGGGACCGCAAGGGCCTGTACGCCAAGGCCAGGTCCGGGCAGATCCCGGAGTTCACCGGGATCTCGGACCCCTACGAGGAGCCCCAGGCGGCGGAGCTGACGATCGACACGAGCGACATCACCGTCGGCGAGGCGGTCGAGCAGGTCATCGAGTACCTCTCGGAGGGCGGCTGGCTGGAGCCGGTCGGACTCAAGATCGCCTTAGCTGGGAGGACGGGGCGCGGCGTGGTCGGCGTCGATCTACAATCGATCGGCAACCGATCTGAAGACATCTCAGTACCTGCCGACCGATCCCTGCGCGCCCGAAAGGCCGACCATGCCTCGTAGCGCTCGCGACCGGCTGCCGGCTTGGTCCCGCCCGCGACCCGTCGCCCCCACCGACATCGAGACCTGGGACGCGCCCGCGACCGGCGAGTCCGACATCCCCGCCTGCGACGACTTCGCAGACCTGCTGTGGGCCCGCGGCTTCCTGCTGACAGCCGAGCGGCACCGCGTCCCGGTCGCCCACTGGCGACAGATCGACCTGGGCGGCCGATGCCTGTCATACGACCCGCGCACGCCGATCGCGGTGGCACGGGCCGGGACGGCCTGGGTCGCGCTCCTGGGCCGCGCCATCGACCTCGACGGCTGGTCGGCGAGCGGCGCGGCGATCGCCGCCAAGCTGTTGCGCGCCAAACTCACCGGCCGAGGCGAGATGTCCAGGACGCTCGACATGCTCTCGGGCCGCTTCGCCGTCTTCGACGGCGACGAACACTCGTCGTTCATCCAGACCGACGCCGCCGGCATGCGCGCGGTCTTCCACGAGTACGACAAGCGCTCTCCTTGTGCCGCCTCGCACTCCGGGCTCGTGGCCGAGCACGTCGGTGCGGGGCCCTCGGCTTTCCCCGATCCCACGGGCCTGCGCCGCGAGACGGGCGCCTACGCCCTTCCCGGCACGGCCACGACGTTCGAGGGCGTGGTCATGCTCATGCCGAACACCGAACTCGACTGCGTCGAAGGGCGGGTGCGACGCGTCTTCCCCAGAGGACGAGCCGAGCACCGCAGCGCCGGCGAGGTCGTCGACGAGGTGCTGCCACTGCTCCAGGGCCAGCTGGAGGTGCTGACCGAACGCGAACGCCTGGAGGTCTCGCTCACCGCAGGCCTCGACAGCCGCACCACACTGGCGCTGACCAGGCCGTTCACCGACCGGCTCTCGTACTTCACCTACGACACCGTGAACGGCCGGGGCCCCGCGCGCCGCCGCGTCGCCTACGACGTCGCGATCGCCGCCGAGCTGACCGGGCGGTTCGGCCTGGATCACCATCGCATCGAGGTCGAGGGGCGCGAGGCCGACGAGCCGCTGCGAGGCATCATGCAGCGCAACTCCCCCAGGCGCAGCCACCCCGCGCTGTCCTCGACGCACCGCGAACACTCCTCGGAGCGCGGCCTGCACCTGCGGTCGAACCTGTACGAGATCGGCCGTGCCTTCTACCGCTCCAGACGCGAGCGCCCGAAAACCCTGGGGCCCGGCGACATGGTCTCGCTGCTGACCGGCGACAAGTCCGAGAGCGCCGCGATGAAGGCCGAGTTCGAACGGTACGTCCGCGACACCGGTTTCAAGCGCGCGCAGCGGCTGTGCGACCCGCTCGACCTGTTCTACTGGGAGCACCGCTCGGGCATGTGGCTCAACGCCCACCTCACCGAGAGCGACATCGCCTTCGACACGTTCATCCTCGTCAACTCCCGGCACATGTACCGGCTGCTCCTGTCGGCGCCCCTGGCCGACCGGATCGCCGGGACGGTGTTCGTGGAGCTCATCCGCCGCTCATGGCCCGAAGTGCTCGACGTGCCCGTCAACGGCGAGACGATCGGCTAGAACAGCGTCGACCAGTAGTCCCAGAAGCCCATGCCGACGATCGCGACGATGACGCCGTAGAGGACGGTCAGGCCGATCCAGTGGTAGCGCAGCAGGTCCTCGACCGGGCCGCGCCACTCCTGGCCGACGCGGATCGCACCGTTGCGGAGGTTGTAGACGGTGGTGAACCAGAAGATCGGGAGGACCGCCGCCCACACCCCCATGCACCACGGGCACAGCACGCCGATCCGGTAGACCGACTGGAAGATCAGCCACGACACGAACCCGAGGCCCCCGAGCACCCCCAGGTTGAACGTCAGCAGGATCCAGCGCGGCAGATCGACGCGCGAAAGCAGGAGTACGGCCGTGAACAGCACGAACGGGAACGCCATCAGCCCGATGACCGGGTTCGGGAAACCGAGGACGGAGGCCTGGTCGGTGTCCATGACGGTGCCGCACGACAGGACCGGGTTGAAGTCGCAGGAGATGGCGTGACTCGGGTCCGTCAACGAGGCGATGCGCTCGTAAGTCAGGTCGAAGGAGGCCGCGAGCCCGACGATCCCGCCAAGGAGCAGGACCAGCCCGGTCGTCACGCGGCCGTTCAGTTCTCTCGCAGTCTCCCCGAAAGTCTCGTCCATCGCAGCCGTCCGTGTCCGTGTCGAAGTCGTAGTCATGCAAAGGTAACGACGGCCGCGACCTCTGGGTTGCGGACGAACGTCCCGACTTCGACGCTCACGCCCGGATTCCGGAGCCCCCGTCGACCACGAGTGTCTGCCCTGTCACATACGAGGCCGACGGCGCGCAGAAGAAGGCGGCCGCGGCGGCCACCTCTTCGGGCGTGCCGGGGCGCCCGAGCGGGCCGTCGAGGCCCCTCTGAAGCTCGGGGACGGTGGACGAGCCGGTGCGGATCAGGCCCGGAGCGATCGCGTTGACCGTGACGCCGTCGGCGACGACCTCCGTCGCGAGCGCCTTGGTCAGACCGGTCACGCCGGCCTTCGCGGCGGCGTAGGCGGCCTCGGCGGGCACGGCGTTGACCACCCCGATGGCCGCGGCGACGTTGACGATCCGGCCCCATCCGCGCTCGGCCATGCCCTGGACGAACGCGCGGGAGACGAGGAAGGCGGTGTCGAGGTTCCGGGCCAGCTCCGTCTGCCAGTCTGAATAGGACAGCTGCGCGACGGGCTTGACCACGGCCGGATCCGTCTTCGAGGTGAGCCCGGCGTTGTTGACGACGATGTCGACCTCACCGAGCGCCTCGACGATCGCGTCGGCCAGGCCGCCGACCTCGGCCTCATCGGTCAAGTCGGCCACGAAGCCGACCCCGTCGATCTCCTCGGCTCGCTCATGGATCCGCTTCGTCGTGGAGACGACCGCGACGGCCGCGCCGAGCAGACGCAACCGGGTGGCGATCGCGAAGCCGATGCCGTCGGGAGCGCCGGCGCCGGTCACGATGGCGACCTTCCCGGCGAGGGAGTCGAGTTCCTGGATGCGGCCGAGCCGGTCGTCCTGTTCGCCCGCCGACTCGTTCGTCTGCAGGTCGATCACCTCGGCGAGTCCGCCGTCTCGGTCGTATGGCGCTTGCCTGGGGCGCGGTGAGTTCATGCGGGCAGTCTCTCACGTGCAGATGACGAAACACAGCACCGCCGGGCCCCGACTCCGCGAATCCGGCACACGCCGACCGCCCGAGCACTGTGTCACCATCGAGGGATGGAGTCCCCCGTCGGGCAGGTCTTGACCGCGTTGGCCCGCAACGCGGTCGAGACGGGTTTCGCGCCCCGGCCGCCGCACGCCGCCGAACTGGTCGAACGCCTCGCTCCACACTCGATGTGCGAAACCCTCGAGCGGCCCGCCGCGACGTTCGTGACCCTTGAGCGCCGGAGGCGGCTGCGCGGCTGCATCGGGACGCTGACGGCGTTGCGGCCCTTGGCGGCAGACGTGGTCCGCAACGCCCGGCACGCAGCCAGGGACCCGCGCATGGCGCCGGTCGAGGCCGCCGAACTGCCGGAGCTGACGGTGACCGTCGCGGTCCTGTCGGCGCCGGACTCCCTCGCCGTCCCATCGTTCTCGGCGCTGTTCGAACTGCTGCGGCCCGGCACCGACGGACTCACGCTGCACGGGACCGAACGGCGGAAGGCCACCTTCCTGCCGTCCGTGTGGCACGCACTGCGCGAACCCGAGCGGTTCGTCACCGCGCTGCTGCGAAAGGGCGGGTGGCCCCGCGCGCTGTGGAGCGCCGACCTGCGCTCCGTCCCGTGGCCCGAAGGCCTTGCGGCCGAACGCTATACGACCGAGTCGTTCAGCGCTCGACGGGCAGCGTGACCAACTCGCCCTTGGCGACCTGGACCGCCGATCCGGCGACCGACGCGGACACGGCCCTGCCGCCCTCGACGACGACCTCGCCGTAGAGGACCGAGGGCCGCCCCATCTCGGCGCCCTGGCGGATGCGGTACCCGTGGACTCCCTCGCCGCTGATCAAGCCCTGTTCGACCAAGTAGACGCCGAGCGCGACGGCGGCCGAACCGGTCGCCGGGTCCTCCCCGGCGGTGTTGTGGAACAGCCGGGCGTGGACGTCGTAGGTCTCGGGGTCGAAGCTGAACGGGTAGACCAGATCGAGCTCGCCGAGGTTCGACGTCGCGGCGATCACGTCGGCGTCGTCCAGGCGCACGAAGTTGTGCGGCAGGCCGGCGCTGGCCGTCTGCGCGGTGCCGATGACACAGGAAGCGTCCAGGCCGCAGGCCCCGGCGGCGACTTCGGGGGCGATGACGTCGCCGACGCTGATCGCGGTGGAGGTGAGCTTCGCGCTCGCGCCGTCGAGGTCGACGGTCATGAGACCCGCACCGCACTCCTGGACCACCCTGCCGCCATTGGGCTCCACGCGCCCGGACGCGACCGCGGCGATCGCCGAGCCGATCGTGGGGTGCCCGGCGAACGGCAGTTCCTCCCCAGGAGTGAAGATTCGGGCGCGGTAATCGGCCTCACTCGTCGTGACGGGGAGCACGAAGGAGGTCTCCGAGAAACCGAACTCCTGCGCGATCGCCTGCATCTGCCCGGTGCTCAAGCCCTCGCCGTCGTAGACGACGGCCAGTTGGTTGCCCGAGTAGGGCATTGGTGTCGCGTTCACTCCCTGTCGGGTGGAGGCGGGCGACGGGTGGGCGAAGACGTCGACGATTTCGAAGGCGAGCATGTGCCGGAGCGTACTGCCGAATGGCGATCCGCGTCCACGTGGTTACGATTGGGGCATGTCTGATACCGCCGCTGTAGTCGAGGCCGTCAACGAAGCGCTCTCGCACGTCAACGACCCCGAGATCCGTCGCCCCATCACCGACCTGGGGATGGTCGACGCCGTCGAGGTCGACGGCGGCCGCCTGCACGTCAAGATCCTGCTCACCGTCGCCGCCTGCCCGCTGCGCGACACCCTCCGGAACGACGTGAGCGAGGCGGCGCTCGGCGTCGACGGCGTCGACGAGGTCGACGTCGAGTTCGGCGTCATGACCGAGGAGCAGCGCAAAGACCTCCAGACGCAGCTGCGCGGGCCCGGCCAGGCCGCCGAGCCGGTCATCCCGTTCAACCTGCCCGAATCCCGGACTCGCGTGTTCGCCATCGCCTCGGGCAAGGGCGGGGTCGGCAAGTCGTCGATCACGGTGAACATCGCCGCCGCGCTCGCGAAGAAGGGCATGTCGGTCGGCGTCGTCGACGCCGACATCTACGGCCACTCCGTGCCGCGCATGCTCGGCGTCGACGGCGCCCCGACGCAGGTCGAGGACATGATCATGCCGCCGCAGTCGCACGGCATGAAGGTCATCTCGATCGGCATGTTCACCCCCGGCAACACCGCCGTGGTCTGGCGCGGCCCGATGCTGCACCGCGCGCTCCAGCAGTTCCTCGCCGACGTGTACTGGGGCGACCTGGACGTGCTGCTGCTCGACCTGCCGCCCGGCACCGGTGACATCGCGATCTCCGTCGCGCAGCTGCTGCCGACCGCCGAACTCGTCGTCGTGACCACCCCGCAGCAGGCCGCCGCCGAGGTGGCCGAGCGGGCCGGGGCGATCGTCACCCAGACCCACCAGAAGCTCGCGGGTGTCGTCGAGAACATGTCGTGGATGGAGCTGCCCGACGGGTCGACCGTGGAGCCGTTCGGCTCCGGCGGCGGCAAGACCGTCGCCGAGGCGCTCACCCGCGACGTCGGCGCCGAGGTGCCGCTGCTCGGCCAGGTGCCGCTCGACCCGCGGCTGCGCGAAGGCGGCGACGCCGGCGTGCCGCTGGTCCTGTCGGACCCCGACTCGGAGGCGTCGCGCGCCATCACCGCGATCGCCGAGCAGCTCGCCGTCAGGAAGGTCTCCCTGGCCGGCAAGCAGCTCGGCCTCACGCCTACGACCTGACGACCGTGACCGCCGTGCCGTAGGCGCACACCTCGGTGCCCAGATCGCGGGCGTCGGACACGTCGAAGCGCATCATGACCACGCCGTTCGCTCCCAGGTTCTTCGCCTGATCGATCATGCGGGTCAGTGCCTCCTCACGGGAGGCGGCCAGCGCCTTGGTCAGGCCCTTGAGCTCGCCGCCCAGCAGCGACTTGATCCCCGCTCCGAAGTCGGAGAAGAAGTTCCGCGACCGGACGGTGAGGCCGAAGACCTCGCCGTGGGTGTCGGTGACCCGGTAACCGGGCACGTTCTCGGTGGTGACGACGACGAACCCGGCGGCGGTGGGATTCGCCGCTCCGAACTCTCCAATATTGTCCATGCCGGACACGATAATCGGTTGGGGCGCTTGCCGCGTCCCGCTCGGGCACGAGAACGCGCCCCCTACCGGAGTAGGAGGCGCGGTACCCGAGTACTACTCACTGAGCGGAGTGCAGGGCCTTGTTCAGTTCGCCCCACGTGCCTTCGCGGGGGCGCACCTCCAGGCGGCCGGTCTGCGTGTTCGTCCAGAACTGCAGGTTGTCCTTGCCCGACAGCAACGCGGCCTTGACCACCTCGCCGTCCGGGAGCGACACCTTCGAGCCGGCCGTGACGTAGCAGCCGGCCGCGACGACGCAGTTGTCGCCCAAGGAGATCCCGATGCCCGCGTTCGCGCCCAGCAGGCAGCGCTCACCGATCGAGATGACCTCTTTGCCGCCGCCCGACAGGGTCCCCATGATCGACGAGCCGCCCCCGATGTCCGAACCGTCGCCGACGACGACGCCGGCCGAGATGCGACCCTCGACCATCGAGTTGCCGAGCGTCCCGGCGTTGAAGTTCACGAAGCCCTCGTGCATCACCGTGGTGCCCTCTGCCAGGTGCGCGCCGAGCCGCACGCGCGAGGCGTCGGCGATGCGCACGCCCGAAGGGGTCACGTAGTCGGCCATCGGCGGGAACTTGTCGACGGACTTGACCTGGAGGACCTGACCGGACTCGCGCAGGTGCAGACGCGCGGCGCCCACCCGCTCGGCCGGAACCGGCCCGAAGTTCGTCCAGGCGTTGTTCGGCAGCAGCCCGAAGATGCCGGACAGGTTGATCGAATGCGGGATCACGAAGCGGTGCGACAGCAGGTGCAGGCGCAGGTAGACGTCGGTGGTGTCGGTCGGCTCCTCGGCCAGCGACACCACCGAGACGACGATGCCCTTCGAGGAGGTCCCGGTCGGGTTCGGGGTGTCGACCTTCGGGGGCTGGAGTCCGGACGGGGCCTCGCCGAGACCCAGCTCGGTGAACCACACGTCGAGGACGGCGCCGTCGGCGTCGACGGTCGCCACACCCGCGCCCCATGCTGCGTCAGTCAGGAAATCACTCACCCCCGAAGCCTATCGGCGCGGCGAGTATCGTCTGCGAATGTGACAGTTTTGAGTGAGGCAGTCCTCGCCGACCCGGTCGGACTCACCCGGGCGCTGTGCGACATCGAGTCCGTCTCCGGCGACGAGACCGAGATCTGCGACGCCGTCGAGCACGCCCTCGAAGGCCGGGGCCACCTGACGGTCAGGCGCGAGGGCAACACCGTCGTCGCGAGCACCGACCTGGGCCTGGACCGGCGCGTCATGCTCGCCGGGCACCTCGACACCGTCCCGGTCAACGGCAACTTCCCCACCCGGCTCGACGGCGACGTGCTGTGGGGCCTGGGCACCTCCGACATGAAGTCGGGTACCGCGCTGGCGCTGTGGATCGCCGCGACCGTGACGAACCCGCGCTTCGACCTGAGCTTCGCGTTCTACGACTGCGAGGAGATCGAGGCGACCCGCAACGGCCTCAACAAGCTTTCCATCTCCCGGCCCGAATGGCTGGAGGCCGATTTCGCGATCCTGCTGGAGCCGACCTACGGCCTCGTCGAGGCAGGGTGCCAGGGGACGATGCGGGCACGCGTGACCGTGCACGGCAAGCGGGCGCACTCGGCCCGGTCGTGGAAGGGCGAGAACGCGATCCACCGGGTCGCGCCGGTCCTGGAGCGGCTGCGCGACTACAAAGCCCGTGTTGTCGACGTCGACGCCTGCACCTACCGGGAGGGCCTCAATGCCGTGGGCATAGGCGGCGGCGTCGCCGGGAACGTCATCCCCGACGAATGCCGGGTCGAGGTGAACTACCGCTTCGCACCCGACCGCGACGAGAAGGACGCCGAGGCTCACATCCGCGAGGTCTTCGACGGCTTCGACGTCGAGATCACCGACTCGGCGCCGTCGTGCCGGCCCGGGCTCGACCGGCCTGCGGCGGCCGAGTTCGTCGCCGCCGCGGGCGGGGAGTTCAGCGCGAAGCTCGGCTGGACCGACGTGGCCCGGTTCGCGACCCTCGGGATCCCGGCCGTCAACTACGGGCCCGGCGATCCGAACCTCGCCCACAAGCAGGACGAACGCGTCGAGATCCCTAGGATCCGGGCCTGCGCCGAAGCCTTGCTCGCCTACGTTACGGAGGAGTCATGACATCCAAGCGCCGCGTCACCGCCGATGAGCGCCTGCTGGACTTCCGGCACCGGGAAGAGTGGAAGCAGAAAGCCGCGTGGCGGGTCATGAAGATCCAGTCCGAGTTCGTCGGCGGCTTCGACACCCTGGAGGCGGCCGAGCTGGGTGACGCGATCGGCGTGTACGGCTCGGCTCGCACCGAGGTCGACTCCGAGGAGTACAAGCTCGGCGTCGAGCTGGGCCGCAAGCTCGGCGAGGCCGGCTTCTCGGTCATCACCGGCGGGGGGCCGGGCGCGATGGAGGCCGCCAACCGCGGCGCGGTCGAAGCGGGGGTCAAGTCGATCGGTCTCGGCATCGAGCTGCCGTTCGAGCAGGGAATCAACGAGTTCGTGGACATCCAGCTGGACTTCCACTACTTCTTCGTCCGCAAGGTCATGTTCCTGAAGTACTCCCAGGGGTTCTGCGCGCTGCCGGGCGGCTACGGAACCATGGACGAGCTGTTCGAGTCGCTGACTCTGGTGCAGACCGAGAAGGTCGGGAAGTTCCCGATCGCGCTGATCGGCATCGATTACTGGGGCGGCCTGGTGGACTGGCTGCGCAGCAGCATGGTCCAGCAGCGCAAGATCAACGACAAGGACGTCGACCTGCTCCTGGTCACCGACGACCTCGACGAGGCCATCGCCCACATGCAGCAGGCCGGATAGCCGTATCGCCCAGGGAGGCTGTGAACGCAGGCGGCTGCTTGTTGATCGTGCGCCTGGGGAGCCCGGAAATGGCCCTTGTTCGGAGGCGGCCACTCTCACATGGATGGTTGTTGTGCGCCAAGGGAGGCAGCGACTGTCAGGATGGTAGTGCTGGCCCTGGCAGGGG
>NZ_JAKZEW010000045.1:0-124 GCF_022548875.1 Glycomyces sp. L485
AAACCGGAAACGGCTTCGAGCCATTCCCCGTGTCCAGGGCCGGAATAGCACACCCAAGCGGCCCGAGACTCCGTGCTCGACCAGCCCGAACCGGCTCCCCCTCCCGGCCCCCGAACCCGCAGCC
>NZ_JAKZEW010000045.1:250-31373 GCF_022548875.1 Glycomyces sp. L485
TCCACCCCACACCACTCCTGCCAGCGCCCCCGCGGCCATTGCCGGACTCCTCAGGCACACCCCCTCGGACCTTGCTGTCAAGACGCACCCCGACGAAAGGACCAGCCTGCTTGTCGACGATAGGAAGGCCGAAATCTGGCGGTTGAGACGGAAAGTGAGACGGAACGAAGAATGCCGAGGCAGTCACAATGTGATGCCTCGGCATTCTTACTGTTCACGTGGCGGAGGATAGGGGATTCGAACCCCTGAGGGCTTTAACACCCAACCCGCTTTCCAAGCGAGCGCACTAGGCCACTATGCGAATCCTCCGCGGCGTAGCTTACCCGACCGCCGGGGCGGGCGGCGACAGGGTGAAGGGCCGTGATGTCCGCGACTCGCACCCCGCTCCCCGCTTGGGGGAGCGTCCTCGGTGAGGTACGCTATTTCCCGTCCCTCATGCGGCGTCATCTTGTGAACCTCCCCAGGGCCGGAAGGCAGCAAGGATAAGCGGGCTCTGGCGGGTGCGTGAGGGACCTGGCCGCCTTAGCTCAGTCGGCAGAGCGATTCACTCGTAATGAATAGGTCGACGGTTCGATTCCGTCAGGCGGCTCCACATCGAAGGCCCTGGTCAACCAGGGCCTTTTTCGTACCTGGCATCGCCGTGCTCGCGATGCCGCAGACGGAGACTTGAACGGCGCCTGGCCGCCGATCGGGGGCCAGGCGCCGTCGATTTCGGCTAGAGGTACTGGTCGATGATCGGGGTCAGCAGATTGGCGATCTTCTGTTGACCCTCGTCGGTCGGGTGGACGTTGTCCCAGGTGTCGGTCTCGGGGTCGACCCAACCGGCGGTGTCGACGAAGTGGACCTTCGCGTCGCCGGCGTTATTGCGCACCTCGACGGCGTTCCGCGTCTCGGTCACGTAGCGGTTGCGGAAGACGCCCATCGCGAAGATCTCGGCGTCGGGGTAGGCCTGGCGGACCCGCTCCAGCATCACGATGTAGTTCTCGTAGAACTGCGTGGTCGAGACGCCGTGCCCGATGTCGTTGGTGCCCAGGTTGATCACCACGGCCGTCGCCTGGTAGGTCGAGAAGTCCCAGTCGTCGTTGTCGACCCACCCCGAGGAGCGGCGGAACCAGTCCATCATCCCGTAGCAGTCCTGGCTGACCAGGCATGCTCCGCCTTGGGCCACCTGCGTGTGCCCGGCGCCGAGCGCCTCGCCGACCAGGTACCCGTAGGCGGTGAAGGGCCGGTCGCCGTTCGGCTGGCCGACGGTGATCGAGTCGCCGATGAACTCGATGAAGTCCGCCGGGCGCGCGTTCGAGCTCGTCTGCTCGCCCGAGGCGAGGATGAACCCGCCGAAGGCGGGGTCGCCGTTGTAGGAGCCGGCCCGCTCGCGGAAGCCGATCCTGATGGTGTGGGAACCGGCGCCGAGGCCGGAGGCGACGGTGACGTTGCCGGAGACGTTCCGCATCCACTGCTCGGGGGCGCCGTCGACGGAGTAGTACATGTCGATCGTGTTCCTCAGGCGCACTCCGATGGAGGAGCCGGTGAAGGCCGACTCGACGTAGCCGCCGGCCCAGCCCATCGTCCGCCAGTTTCCGTCGTCGGCCCAGCGCCCGTAGTACTGGAGGTTGGGGTCGGACAGCGAGCCGTCGCCGGCCTGCCCTCCTCCGCCTCCCCCATCGACGGGGACCAGGCTCCAGCGCTGGACGGTCGTGTCGTTGCGGTCGTACTGGGAAAGGCGGGTGCCGGGATCCGTTGCGCCTTCCCAGTTGTCGAGGGCCTTTTCGGAGTTGCGGTTGACGATTTCGTAGCTGCCGTCGGACTGCTCGTTGAGCTGCCACTGCTGGTTGGTGCCGCCGTTGTCAGTCCATTGGACGACGTCGGCGCCGTTCTCGGTGCTCCTGGCGTAGACGTCGAGCGCCTTGCCGCTGTGCCGGGCTTCGATGCTGTAGTAGCCGCTGCCGGCGTCGACGAAGCGGAACTGCTGGTTGGAGGCGTCGGTACGGGTCCACAGGAGCGCGGTCGCGCCGTTGTCCTGCGAGCGGCCCTGAATGTCGATCGCCAGACCGGAATGCTCGTTGACGATGACGTACCAGGCGTCCGTGTCGACCGCGGCGTTCGCGGAGGTGCTGAACATCAGGAAGCCGGCGGCGGCGGTGGCGACGCCGACGAAGGCGGCGATCCACCGTGCAAGGCGCCGGCGTAGAAGGGACGTATTCAAGACATTCTCCTTATTTCAATATATGAATGCGTTGGCACCGTTGAGGATACCGCTCGCATGTGAATAAGGCCACCGTCGCCGCTGTGATGTCGCCGAGCCGGTGTGCCATCGTCGGCAACCCAGCAGGTCCGGCACCGCATTGTCGGCCCCAGGCCGTACCCTGGCTCCAGAGCAGAGCAGAGGAAGAGCTGGAGGAACACGTGGCACTCGCGCTTTACCGCAAATACCGGCCGCAGACCTTCGCTGAAGTCGTCGGACAGGAGCACGTCACCGAGCCGCTCATCAACGCCATCCGCGCCGGCAGGCTCAACCACGCCTACCTCTTCTCCGGGCCGCGCGGCTGCGGCAAGACCTCCTCGGCCCGCATTCTCGCCCGCTCCCTGAACTGCGCCCAGGGCCCCACGGCGGAGCCGTGCGGCGAATGCAACTCGTGCCGCTCGCTCGCGGCGGACGGGCACGGCTCGGTCGACGTCATCGAGATCGACGCCGCCTCGCACGGGGGCGTCGACGACGCCCGCGAACTGCGTGAACGCGCGGTGTTCGCGCCGGTGGAGTCGCGATACAAGATCTACATCATCGACGAGGCCCACATGGTCACCGCGCAGGGCTTCAACGCCCTGCTCAAGCTCGTCGAGGAGCCGCCGAGCTACGTCCTGTTCATCTTCGCGACCACCGAGCCGGACAAGGTCCTGCCGACGATCCGCTCGCGCACCCACCACTACCCGTTCCGGCTCATCCCGCCGCCGGCGATGCGCGAGCTGTGCAAAAAGCTGTGCGTGGAGGAAGGCGCGAACGTCGCCGACGACGTCTACCCGCTGGTCGTGCGCTCCGGCGGCGGTTCGGCCCGCGACACGCTGTCGGTGCTCGACCAGCTCATCGCCGGCGCCGGAGCCGAGGGCGTCACCTATGAGCGGGCGGCGGCGCTGCTGGGCGTCACCGACGCGGGGCTGCTCGACGAGATGTGCGAGGCCTTCGCCGCCGCCGACGGCGCGCAGGTCATGGAGGTCGTCGAACGGGTCGTCGAAGGCGGGCACGATCCGCGGCGCTTCGCTGGTGACCTGCTCGAACGCCTCCGCGACCTCATCGTCCTCACACAGGTGCCGGACGCGGCCTCGTCGGGGCTCATCGACGCTCCGGCCGACCAGCTGTCCAAGATGACGAGCCAGGCCACCCGCATGGGCACCTCGACGCTGACGCGGATGGCCGAGGTCGTCGCAGACGGCCTCGCGGGGATGCGCGGCGCCACCGCGCCCCGGCTGCTGCTCGAACTCGCCTGTGTGCGGGCGATCCTGCCCGGCTCGGACGAGTCGATGGCGGGGCTCTTGCAGCGCTTGGAGTCCTTGGAACAGCGCGGGGCGAGCGCGGTGGCGGCCCCGGCCGCCCCGGTGGCGCGGCCCGCCGAGCGTCCGGTCGAGCGGCCCGCCGCTCCGGCCCCGGCACCGGAGCCGGTTCCCACTCCGGCCGGGAAGCCCGATCCGTCCCCGGAGCCGGAACCCGAACCCGAAGCCGCCGCACCGGTCTCGCCGCCCGCGCCCGCGCCGGAGCCGGCCGCGGGAGGCGTCACGGCCGCCTCGATCCGCCGCCAGTGGGACCGGATCATGATGGCGATGAAGGACCGCAAGCGCACCACCGCCGCGATCCTGTCCGAGGCGACGGTCGCCGACGCGAGCGACGGCGAGGTCGTGCTCGTGTTCAAGCACGCCTTCCACGCGGGCGCCCTCCAGAAGGAGCCGGCCTACGGCTCCGTCGTCGAGGTCCTCGGCGAGGTCCTCGGCGGAACCTGGAAGCTTCGATGCGAAGTGGGGGAGGCGGCCCAGATTCCGAAACCGCCCCCAAAAGCACAGGCGGCCCAGCCTCCTAGGCAGCGGCCGCAGGCACAGACGATCGAGGAGCCGCCGCCGGAGGACTACGACGAGCCCTCGGCCGACGACCCGGTCGCGCCGGGGTCGTTCGGCACCAGCGAGGAGCAGGCCGTCAAACTCCTGGCCGACGCGTTCGGGGCGAAGCAGATCCGAGCCAACTAGGCTTGACGGACCACCGCAGACGATTTTCAAGGAAGTGATGCACATGTTCCCCGGAGGCGGAGACATGCAGAAGATGCTGCAGCAGGCCCAGCAGATGCAGGCCGACTACATGCAGGCGCAGCAGGAGCTCGCAGCGGCCGAGGTCACCGCCTCGGCGGGCGGCGGTCTCGTGAGCGCGACCGTGACGGGCGACGGCGAGCTCAAGGGCGTCAAGATCGACCCGAAGGCCGTCGACCCCGAGGACGTCGAGACTCTCGAAGACCTCGTGCTCGCGGCCGTCCAGGCCGCAACCGAGGACGCCAAGCGCCTCGCGGCGGAGAAGATGGGCCCGCTCGGCGACGCCCTCGGCGGGCTCGGCGGAGGCCTCGGCCTCCCCGGCATGTAGGGAGCGGCGTTGTACGACGGGGCACTGGGCGACCTCATCGAGGAGCTGGGGCAACTGCCGGGCATCGGTCCGAAGAGCGCCCAGCGCCTCGCCTTCCACCTGCTCGCCTCCGAGAAGGCCGACGTCGAGAGGCTCACCTCGGCGCTGCACCGTGTCAAGGAGCAGGTGCGGTTCTGCGATGCGTGCGGCAACGTCTCCGAATCGGAGCGGTGCGCCATCTGCCGCGACGAGCGCAGGAGCGAAGAGCTCATCTGCGTGGTCGAGGAACCCAAGGACGTCCTCGCCGTCGAACGCACCGGCGAGTTCCGGGGCCGCTACCACGTCCTCGGCGGCGCCATCAATCCACTTGAGGGGATCGGCCCCGACGACCTGCGGATCCGCTCGCTCATGACGCGGCTTGCGAGCGGTGAGACCAAGGAGCTCATCCTCGCGACCGACCCGAACACCGAGGGCGAGGCCACCGCCACGTACCTGGCGATGCTCGTGAAGCCCATGGGGTTCAAGGTGACCCGGCTGGCCAGCGGCCTGCCCGTCGGCGGTGACCTCGAATACGCCGACGAGGTCACCCTCGGCCGGGCCTTCTCCGGCCGACGCGACGTCGACTAGGGTCGGTCCCTTGGGGATTCGGTGATTCGCGCGCGATATGCCGTGCCCCAGAGGAGTGTCGTACCCGCCCCGGCCTGGGCCTCGATGCCCGGTCGGGGACGTGGGCATTGGAAACACCTGCGCCGCAACGGTATTCGCCCACTCGCAACTTTGTGCACAATAGGTAACGATAGTTGCCGAAATGGTCACGGTTACATAACGCTTAACGGTGGTGTAACTCACCTGCCCTTAGTCTGTTGAGTACCTCCGAATACCCAACGACCGACGGGTGAATACCTTATGCGCACGTCTCGACCATCCATAGCCAGACGCGCCATCGGCGCATCGGCCGGCGCGATCCTCTCGCTCGGCCTCCTCGTCGCATGCGGCAGCGACGGCGACTCCAATGAAGACGCCCAGACGGCCGAAGACTTCGACTTCTCCTGTCCCGAGCGCACGGACGCTGAGCGCACCCCCGACGAGACCGCCAATGAGGACACGCCCTTCGTCTTCGGCACCCCGGGCGACCCGAGCTCCCTGGACCCCGTCTTCGCGTCCGACGGCGAGACCTTCCGCGTCACACGCCAGATCTACGACACGCTCCTCGACCACGACTGCACCGAGATCGTCCCCGGCCTGGCCGAGGACTGGGAGCAGAACGAGGACGGCACCGAGTGGACCTTCCACCTCCGCGAGGGCGTGACCTTCCACGACGGCGCGCCGCTCGACGGCGCCGCGGTCTGCGCCAACTTCGACCGCTGGAACAACTTCACCGGCGGCTACCAGTCGCCGAACTACACCTACTACTACTCGAACTTCTTCGGCGGCTTCGCCGAGAACGACCCGGACATGGGCATCGAGGCCGAGACCAACTACGCCGGCTGCGAAGCCGACGGTCTCACCGCCACCATCCGGATCAACGAGTACACCGCGAACTTCCCGGGTGCGTTCTCCATGGCCACGACCGCCATCGTCAGCCCGGCCTCGCTGGAGCAGATCACCGACGACGAGGTCCAGACGGCCGACGACCCGCTCCCGGGGTACACCCAGGAGTCGGGCGTCCTCGCCGGTACCGGGCCTTACCAGCTGACCGAGTGGGACCACGGCGAGCAGGCCGTCACCCTGGAGCGCTTCGACGACTACTGGGGCGAGCCTGCGAAGGTCAGGACCGTGATCTTCCGGACCATCTCCGACGAGAACGCGCGCCGCCAGGCCCTGGACGCCGGCGACATCCACGGCTACGACCTGGTCGCTCCCGCGGACGTGCAGCCGCTGGTCGAGGCCGGGTCACAGGTGCCGACCCGAGGTGTGTTCAACATCCTCTACATGACCTACAACCAGACCTACGAGGACCTCGCCGACCACTCCGTCCGCGAGGCGCTCTCCCATGCGGTCAACCGGCAGCGCATCGTCGACTCGGTGCTCCCGCCGGGCGGCACCGTCGCCACCCAGTTCATGCCGCCGAGCCTGGAGGGCTGGTCCGAGGACGTCGTCGAGTACGAATACGACCCCGACCGGGCGACCGAGCTGCTCGCCGAGGCCGGACAAGAGGACCTGACCCTCGAGTTCTGCTACCCGACCGACGTCTCCCGGCCGTACATGCCGGCGCCGAAGGACATCTTCGACATCATCGCCTCCGACCTGGAGGCTGTGGGCGTCACCGTCGAGGCCATGCCGATCACCTGGGTCGAGTACATCCCGGCCACCCGCAGCGGCGAATGCCCGCTGTACCTGCTCGGATGGACCGGTGACTTCAACGAGGCCTACAACTTCCTCGGCACGTGGTTCGCCACCGAGAGCACCGAATGGGGCTTCGACAACGCGGAGATCTTCGACGGGCTCGCCGAGGCCGCCGCCGAGCCGGATCCCGCGGTCCGCGCCGGCCACTGGACCTCGCTCAACGAGATCATCATGGAAGAGCTGCCGGGTCTGCCGATCTCGCACTCGCCGCCGTCGATCGCGTTCGCCCCGAACGTGTACCCGATGGACGTCTCCCCGCTCACGCAGGAGGACTTCTCCGAGATGTACTTCGCCGCAGAGTAAACCGAACGAGTAGATAGCAGAATATGCTGCGCTATACGGTCAAACGCCTCCTGCAGCTGGCGGTGGCGTTGCTGGGACTCTCACTGCTGCTGTTCGCGTGGTTCAAGGCCCTCCCGGGCGGACCCGAGAACCGCATGCTTCCCGACAACGCCACCGATCAGCAGCGGGAGGCGCTGCGGCAGGCGCTCGGACTGGACGAGCCGGTCTGGATCCAGTACGGCGAGTTCCTGTCAAGGGTCGTCCGCCTCGACTTCGGCTCATCGCTGTCGAGCGGACGGCCCATCGCCACCGAACTCGCCGACCGCCTGCCCGCCACCATCGAACTGTCCATGTGGGCCATCGCCATCGCCATCGGCGTCGGCATCCCGCTCGGCTACCTCGCCGCCCGCAGACGCGGCTCCTGGCTCGACTTCACGGCCGTGTCCGGCTCGCTCATCGGCATATGCACGCCCGTGTTCTTCCTCGCCGCGATGCTGAAGGTCGTCTTCGCCCAGAACCTCGGGTGGCTGCCGACCGCGTTCCGGCTCTCACCGGGCATGGACTACACCGAGATCACCGGCTTGAGGGTCTTCGACGGGCTCATCACCGGTGAGGTCGGCGTGGCCTTGGACGCGGCGAGGCACCTCATCTTGCCGGCGCTCGCGCTCGCGTCGATCCCTCTCGCCGTCATCACGCGCATCACCAGGGCCAGCGTCCTGGAGGTCCTCGGCGAGGACTACGTGCGCACCGCCGACGCCAAGGGGCTGCGGCCCCAGACCATCAGGGGCCGCCACGTCATGAAGAACGCGATGCTCCCGGTCGTGACCGTCATCGGCCTGCTGCTGGGCAGCCTGTTCGCCGGCGCGGTCCTCACCGAGAGCGTGTTCGCCTTCGGAGGGGTCGGGTCGTTCGTCTTCCAGGCGACGACCGAACGCGACTATCCGGCGCTGATGGGCTTCATCCTCGTCATCGCAGTGTCCTATGTGGCACTGAATTTGGTCGTGGACCTGTCCTACGGCTTCCTCGACCCGAGAGTGAGGGTGCGTTCATGACACTCGCCAAGATCGAGCGGCTCGACCGCCTCATCGAGGCCGGCGTCCAGTCTAAGCAGGCCGAGTCCGGTTCACTGTGGCGCCAGTCCCTGCGGCGCATGAAGCGCTCCCCGATGGCTGTCAGCGGCGCGATCATCGTCTCGGTGTTCCTGCTCGTGGCGATCCTCGGGCCCTTCATCGCGCCGTACAGCCCGACGGCACAGACGTGGGGCGACGAGGTGTTCCTCAACCGGAACATCTTCCCCGGGCCGAGGGCCGAGAACTGGTTCGGGCTCGACCACCTGGGCCGGGACATGTTCTCCCGCATGATCGTCGGCGCCCGCCAGACCATGCTCGTCGGCGTCGTCGCGACCCTCATAGGCTTCGCCGCCGGGGCCCTTGTCGGCGGCGTGGCCGCCGCCGCGGGCACCTTCGGCGGCCGATGGGGCGAACGGATCGAGGCGGTCGTCATGCGCGCCGTCGACATCGCCCTCTCCATCCCGATGCTGCTGCTCGCACTCAGCGTCGCGGCCCTGCTGGGGCCGAGCCTGACGACGGTGATGATCGCCGTCGGGGTCGCGCAGATACCGATCTTCGCCAGGCTCCTGCGGGGCTCCATGCTCGCGCAGGCGCACTCCGACTACGTGCTCGCCGCGATCTCACTAGGCGTCCCCAAGGGCCGCATCGTCATCTCGCACATCTTCCCCAACTCGCTGGGCCCGGTCATCGTCCAGGCCACGCTCGTGCTCGCCACGGCGATCATCGAGGCGGCCGCGCTGTCCTACCTGGGCTTGGGCAACCCCGACCCCGGCAACCCCGAATGGGGGACCATGCTCGCCGACGCGCAGCGGTTCCTCTCGGGCGCACCGCAACTGGCGATCTACCCCGCCGTGGGCATCATCGTCACCGCGCTCGGCTTCACCCTCCTCGGTGAGGCCATGCGCGAATCGCTCGACCCGAGGCTGAGGAGACAGGCTTAGTGGCACTGCTTGAAGTGGAGCAACTGCGGGTCGCCTTCGGCGGCGCCACCGCCGTCGACGGCGTCGACTTCCACGTCGACGAAGGCCAGGTTGTCGGTCTCGTCGGCGAATCCGGCTGCGGCAAGTCGGTCACGAGCCTGGCCGTGATGGGCCTCCTGCCGCGCAGGGGCGTCACCGTCTCCGGAGAAGCCAGGTTCGAGGGCGTCGACCTGTTCAATCTGCCGCGCCCCGAGATGCGACGGCGCCGCGGCTCGGACCTCGCCATGGTCTTCCAGGACCCGCTCTCCAGCCTCAACCCGGTCGTTCAGATAGGATGTCAGATCACCGAGGTCCTCGAACGCCACCGCGGACTGCGCGGCGAGGCTGCCAGGAAGGAGGCCGCGAACCTGCTCGACCGCGTCGGCATCCCCGACCCGGCCCGCCGGCTGGGGGAGTACCCGCACCAGCTCTCCGGCGGCATGCGCCAGCGGGTCCTCATCGCGATCGCCGTCGCCTGCGCGCCCCGGCTCCTCATCGCCGACGAGCCGACCACGGCGCTCGACGTGACGATCCAGGCGCAGATCCTCGAACTGCTCAAGGACCTCGTCGACACCGAAGGGACCGCGCTGCTCATGATCACCCACGACCTCGGAGTCGTGGCCGGGCTGTGCCACGAGGTCAACGTCCTCTACTCCGGTCGCGTCGTCGAATCGGCCCCGGCCGGGGAGCTGTTCGCCAGGCCCACCCACCCGTACACGGTCGGACTGCTGGGCTCCATCCCCAGACTCGACCTGCCGATCCACGAGCCGCTCAAACCGATCCGCGGCTCCATCGCCGACGTGATCCGCTGGAACGACGGCTGCGCGTTCGCGCCCAGGTGCGACCGTGTCACCGAGAAGTGCGTCGAAGGCGAACCGACGCTCGCCGGCGGCGCGCACACCCACCGCTGCGTGATGGAAGAGGCTATCGCATGAGCGCCGACACCGCCGCCGAACCGCAACGAAGCGAGACGTCCATGAGCCTGCTGTCCGTCGAGGACCTGGAAGTCCACTTTCCCATCCGCAGCGGGATCGTCCTCGAACGGATCGTCGGTCACGTCAGGGCCGTCGACGGCGTGAGCCTGAGCATCGACGCCGGCCAGACCTACGGCCTCGTCGGCGAATCCGGCTGCGGCAAGACCACCTTCGGGCGGGCCGTCCTTCGGATCGAGGAACCCACTGCGGGCTCGGTCCGCCTGGGTGACGCCGACGTCACCGCCCTCCGCTCCGAGCGATTGCGGCGCTTCCGGTCCAAGATGCAGATGGTGTTCCAGGACCCGCTCGGCTCGCTCAACCCGAGACACAACGTCGAGATGCTCCTGGCCGAGCCGCTTAAGGTCCACGGAGTCGGATCCAAGGCCGAGCAGCGCAAACTCGCCGTGGAGACCCTCGACGCGGTCGGCCTGCCGTCCTCGGTGATGGAACGCTACCCGCACGAGTTCTCCGGCGGCCAGCGCCAGCGCCTCGGCATCGCCAGGGCGCTGATGCTCCGGCCGGATCTCATCGTGTGCGACGAGCCGGTCAGCGCCCTGGACGTGTCGATCCAGGCGCAGGTGATGAACCTGCTGGACGAGCTCCAGGACGAGTTCGGCCTGACCTACCTCGTCATCGCCCATGACCTGGCCGTGGTCCGCCACCTGTCCGACCGGGTCGGCGTCATGTACCTCGGCAAGATCGTCGAGGAGGCCGACTCCGAGTCGATCTACGAGCACCCGCGGCACCCGTACACGAAGGCGCTCCTGTCGGCGGTCCCGCAACCGGACCCGGAGGTGGAGGCGACCCGCGAGCGCATCATCCTCAAGGGCGACCTGCCGTCCCCCGCGAACCCACCGTCGGGCTGCCGGTTCCGAACCAGATGCCCATGGGCACAGGACATCTGCGCCGATGAGGAACCGATCCTCCGCCAACCCGCCCCCGCCCACAAAGTCGCCTGCCACTTCGACCTGTAGGCACCACCGAGCGGCGCAACACCTCTGGCGCGGCGCCGCTCGATCGCACGCAGGTGAACGCCGCGCGAAAAGCGACGAAAGTCCGACGGTTCCCGCAATGGGCAGGCGGAACGTTATCGATCCGTTATGCCTCCAGGTCGGCAAGCGCTCAAATGCTCACTGTGTCGCGATTTCAGGGCTGCAGGCGGATTCGTGGTACTGCACGCCGAGTTGAAGCTTGCTAATGTTCGTGTGGCTCGAGTTACAGCCAGTTGCCGAGCCGCCCCCGAAGACCCCCCGGACCCCCCACCCGAAGGCTCTCAATTGCACAACCGGCGTACCTCACACATGCGACATCACCTGGTATTCGGCCTCGCAGCCGCGATCGTCGGCGCGACGGTCAGCGCAGTCCCGGCCACGGCTCAGGAACAAGACGATCAAGCCTGCTCATTCTCGACTTCGGAGCTGCAGGAGCGGAGCGAGTCCGCCGCGACGGCACTGGCCGCCGAATGCGGCTCGCAAGTGCTCATCCGCGATTCGATTGACTACACCACCAAGTCGTACGCCCAGCCCGACGGCTCGGTCGCGACCGAGTTCCACGCCGAACCCCAATGGGTCCCGGACGATTCCGGTGAATGGGTCGATGCCGACCCGACCCTCGAAGTGGACGAGGACGGCACCGTCACCGCCAAGGCGACGGTCTCGGAGCTCGAGTTCGCCGCCGAGGGCGAATCCGAGTTCGCGACGGCGACCAACCGGGACGGCGAATCGGTCTCCCTGTCCTGGCCCGAACCGCTTCCCAAGCCCGTCCTCGACGGTGCCACCGCCATCTACCCCGAAGTCATGCCCGAAGTGGACCTGGAGGTCTATGCGGGAGTCGACAACTTCTCGTACGCGCTGGTGGTCAAGACACCCGAAGCCGCGCAGAACCCGAACCTGGAGCGCGTCGAAGTCGGCTTCGCAGCCGCGGGCCTGGAGGTCGCCGCCGACCGCGCCGCCGACAACGCCAGCATCTCCGATCGCTCCGGCGACCCGGCGTTCACGGTCGAGCGTCCGTGGATGTGGGACTCGTCGGACAACGGCGACGGGACGCCGGATCGGGCGTCGCCGATGGACCTGGAAATCAACGGCGACACGCTCGCCGTCATCCCCGAGCGGGACCTGCTTGACGATCCTGAAGCCGAGTACCCCATCTACATCGACCCGAAGTTCCGCGACGAGGGCGCGAACTTCGCGAACGCCTGGTCACAGGGGACCGGCATCACCTGCGGCTCTGGTTCGGAGATGTGCACCGGTCGGCAGACCTGGAAATACGACGGCGCGTATGGGCACTGGCGATCGGCGATGAAGTTCAACGGATTGCAGGCGATCGCGGACCGTGACATCCAGCAGGCGACGGTGTGGATCACGCAGACGCATACCGGTGACGCCGGAGGCCCGAACCAGACGGTGCAGCTCTATGCGATGGACTGGTTCAACATGAACGATGACATCTCCTGGAGCGCGTTCGACGACAAGTTGGTCGGGAAGGTGGCGGCCGATTCGGTCCCCACGTCGAACACGGACGCCGGCGAGTCGGACCAGCGCATCGAATGGGCCGATGACCGTACAGCAAACCGGATTCAGAACCTGGTCGACAACGGCAACAACACTGCCGTGTTCGCCGCGATATCCGGGGCGAACTCCGATCAGGAGGAGAACCAGGACTATTGGCGAAAGCTCGATCCGTCCTCGGCGAAACTGGTGGTCTGGCACGCGCCGGTGAAGCCGACGAAGCTGTACACCGACGGCCAGTCCTGTTCGACCTCGGCGCCGGGCACGACCATCAACACGTTGACTCCGACGCTCAAGTTGAAGGCCCCGATCGAGCTCGAGCCCAACAACCGCGTGAGTTTCTATGTCTACGAACGCGACAAGTCACACCCGAGCGCGCTGCAGCAGATCGACGCCAACGACGTGGCCGACGGAGCGACGCTCACCGTGTCAATTGACTCCGGCAAGCTCTCACGCGGGAAGACCTACCGGTGGAACGCCCGGGCATGGGACTCCGACGGCGACTCGGCACGGTACGGCGATTTCACTTCGTACTGCTACTTCACGGTGAACTCGCTCCCTGAGACGCCGACCGATCTGTCGACCGAAGGAATCGGCTGCGGAACGAAGTCGGACCCGACACTGGTGACCACTGGAACGCCTAAGCTTTCAGCGGTCCCGCACGACCCCGACGGCGGCACCGTCTGGGCTCGGTACCGGTTCTATGAAGAGACCGGCGACAACATCAAGCAGTGGAGCGTCCAGTCGCAGGACGGTGTTGCCGCCCCGACACGGATCTCCTCCGATCTGGTCAGTGCTGACGGCCTGTACCGGTGGCGAGTCATCACCGACGACGCCTTGACTTCGGCCCTGAACTGGTCGTCTTACTGCTGGTTGGAGGTCGACACCACCGCGCCCGAACCGCCCGACATCGTGCAGGTGACCACACAGCCCGTGCCGGGTGACCCGGTGGAGTTCGAGTTCGTCGGCGGCGACGATGTGACCGGCTTCGAATACGCCCTCGAAGGCGAGACGAAGCAGACCGTCTCGGCCGCGGACGGCCGGACGAAGGTCGCCGTCACGCCCTCCACGGCTTCGGTCGATCACGCTCTACAGGTGTGGGCGGTCGACGCCGCAGGGAACACCTCCAGCCCGACCACTCACTGGTTCACTACGATCGAGACCCGACCCGCCGAAGCGATCGGGGCGTGGCGGCTCGACGACGACCTGCTCGACGACGCCGCCGACGCGACGCTCTCGTCTGGCGCGACGCCGACGTTCGGCCCGGACAGGGTCGGCCGGTCCGAGGCTGCGGTGGTGTTCGACGGCACCGGCGAGTCCTGCCTGACCGCCGACAGGCCCATCGTGGATTCCACGCAGTCGTACACCATCGCCGGCTGGGCCTATGTCGACGCCGCTGATCCGGACCACTCGACAGCGGTCGTAGATGTGACCGGTGAGCGCAGAAGCAACCTCAAATTGGCGTTGTCCTCGTCGGGTCGATGGAGTGCCGCGATGTACTCGGCCGATGCCGAGGAGACCACTACGTTGGCAGTGATGGCCGACGAATCGGTCACCGAATATGGCGTTTGGACGCACGTGGCCGCCGTTTACGACGCTGCAGCCGAGCGACTGCGGGTCTACGTCAACGGCGCACTCGAGGCGTCGAAGCCGGTGTCGTTCGAACCGTGGGCTGCAACTGGGATCTTCTCTGTTGGATGCGGTGCTTGGAACGACGGCGGTACCTTCAACGAGTTCACCGGCTCGGTAGACGATGCCGTGGCATTCCAGCAGGTGCTGACCTCCGACGCGATCGAAGAACTGATGGCGGGCAAGGGACTCCCGACCGCCTTGCAGGCCTGGTACCCGCTTCGCGGTGACGCCGCCGATCATTCCGGCCGCGGCACTGATCTGACGGCGATGCCCGCCGCCCCGGCCTGGGTGACGGACCAGTACGGGAGGTCCGAGAGCGCGCTCGGGTTCGACGGTTCGACCTGCCCGACCGCTGGGACGGCACCGGTGCGGACCGACTCGTCGTTCACCGTCGCGGCCTGGGCCCGGTTGGATGCCGACCATGCCAATCTGCACACGCGACTGTTCAGCTTCAACGGATCCAGCTCCTTTTCGGTGATGACCAAGTACAACTCCGAAAAGGAGCAGTGGGAGTTGAGCGTCACCGAGTCGGACACGACTGATCCGGTCTGGGGAAACGGCGCCTGGAGTGTCGACGCCCCAAGCGAAGAACAGTGGACGCACATCGCCGTGACCGTCGATCCTGACAACAACCGGCTGGAGATGTTCATCAACGGTGACCTGTCCGGTACCGGGCCGATTGCGGCCGACTGGGGCACGTGGCGCGCCGACGAGTTCGTCATCGGCTGCTCCGGCACTACTGACGGTTCGCGTTCCAACCAATGGGACGGTGCGATCACCGACGTCCGCATCTGGCGCGGCGCGATGGAAGCCGACGAGGTCGCCGCCGCGCATGTCGAGCAGCTCTCCTCGTGGGAGCTGGGCCAGGATGAGCAGGGCGTCGACCAGTGGGACTCTAACGACCTCACGCTCAACGGCGACTACGACTGGGAGGTCGACCGGTGGAACGAGTGCTGGGCCGCCTATGGACTGTCGCTGGACGGGGCCGGTTGGGCCGAGACGGCCGGGCCGGTGATCACCACCGACGAGTCGTTCACGGTCGCTGCTTGGGCCCGAATCGATGACATCGATGACTTCCGGACCGTGGTCTCGCAGACCGGCGGCGACTACGGCGCCTTCAACCTGAATTACAGCCCCGCGGAGGGGCGCTTCCAGCTCTCCATGCCGCAGGGTTCCGACGGTGTCGGCTGGGCCCGCGTGACAGCGCAGGATCCGCCGGCCATCGACGATGACACCGGTCTCGGCCAGTGGTATCACCTGGTCGGCCAAGTTGATCTCGGTGCCGGAGTCATTCGCCTGTTCGTCGACGGCGAACTACAGGGCGAGGCCCCGGTGGTGGATTCGCCGTGGCAGGCGACCGGTCCGCTGACGATCGGCGCGGCCGAGCAGCTCGGTTCCATGACGAACCAGATGGTCGGCGGTATCGACCAGGTCAAGACCTGGTCCGGCGCGCTCGATGAGCTCGCCATCGCCGCGCTGGCCGCCGACCGGCCGGCGTTCGAGCAGGACCCCGACAACGCGAACTGTTCAGGCGACGACGAGCCGCCACCGACCGACCTGTAGCCAGTGAGCGGGGCGGGAGGTGATCCCGCCCCGCCCCTCAAGCCAGCCCCACCGCCCCCCCCGAATGTGGAAAGGCCCCGAGATGCACTGCCACCCTCCCGCCTCCTCCTGGACCGACCGCGTCAAGTCGGCCGCCCGCTACGCGACGGCGGTGGCCGTGGCCGCTGGTGCGGCGCTGTTCGCCTACCAGACTCCGGCCCAGGCGCAATCGGGCGACTCCGAGCCGGACGTCGGTACGCCGGTGGAGACCTCACCGGTCTCCGGCGATGCGGTGGATCTGGTCGATGAGGGGCTGACGACCGAGTCGGGGAAGATCGCGATGCCGTCGCCGGGCTCAGGCGGGTCCGGGGCGACGGCGACCGGTGACTGGTCGGTCACCGACCTGTCGCATGCCGGGTCATGGTCGCAAGGCGGCTCGACCGGTGGTTTCGCCTACTCCTACGGGTTCGACCTGCCGCCGGCCGAAGGACCGGTGCCGACGGTCGGCCTCTCGTACTCGTCACAGGTCGTCGACGGGCACACCTCGTCATCGAACAACCAGGCCGGGGTCATCGGCGACGGCTGGTCGTACACGCCCGGGTACATCGAGCGGACCTATACCGCCTGCACGTCCGATGATGACGGCGGGAACACTCCGGCCGCGACCGCCGACCGCTGCTGGGACGGCGAGTCGCCGTCGATCACGCTGGTGTTGGAAGGCACCAACACGTCGCTGGTGCTCGACGACGACACTGGCGAGTGGGTCGCGTCGGCCGATCCGAACTGGAGGGTCGAACACCTCGGCTCGGCGGCGTCGTCCTCGTCGGCCACGACCGAGCGGTGGCGGGTCACCACGACCGACGGGACCGTCTACACCTTCGCGGGCCGGGCCGCCGACACCGATTCGCGACTGACCGTGCCCGTGTTCGGCAACCACTCCGGGGAACCGTGCTACAAGGCCGACGACTTCCTCGGATCGGGGTGTCGTCAGGCCTACCGGTGGATGCTCGACCGGATCACTGACGTGCACGGCAACCGGACCGAGTTCGAATGGTCCGCCGAGACCGGGCACTACGGTGCCGCGGCCGACGAGGACGACCGGCGTGGATTCCACCGCGCGGTGCGCCTGACCCGGATCGACTACGGCCTCCGCGCCGATGACGCCGCCGTCCGGTCCGGGCGGGTCACGTTCTCCTACGACGACCGGTGCGAGTCCGACTGCCGGAACGGCGACGGGGACCCCAAACCCGACAACTGGCCCGAGACGCCGTGGGACCAGACCTGCGAGGCCGAGCCGTGCACCGACCTCTACTCGCCGGCGTTCTTCTCCTCGAAACGCCTCTCGGAGGTCGCCACGTTCGTGCCCGATGGAGCCGGCGGGTTCACCAAGGTCGACTCGTGGGCGCTGACGCAGGAGTTCCTCGACTACGGTGACGGCGAAGACGTCGCCCTGTGGCTGAAGTCGATCCAGCACACCGGTCATGTCGGCGGCACCGAGTCGACCCCGCCGGTCCGATTCACCGGTCTGGCCTTCCCCAACCGGGTCGAGCACTCCGAAGGCACGCCGTCGATGTGGCGCACCCGCCTGACCGCGATCACCTCCGAGACCGGGTCGGTCATCGGCGTCTGGTATTCGGCGCCCTCCTGCGAGTGGGACGACCTGCCCGACAAGGTGGACAACGACCAGCGGTGCTACCCGTCGCTGTCCGATGAGGGCGACACCGAGGAGTGGTTCCACAAGTACGTGGTCACCCAGGTCGCCGAGTTCGACACCACCGCCGGGCAACTGCCGGTGCGCACCTACTACGACTACTCGACGACCGGCGGCGGCACCTCCCGCCTGTGGGCCTGGGACGACTCGGAGCACACCGACGACGACCTGCGTACCTACAACCAGTGGCGCGGCTACGCCCAGGTGACGACCAAGACCGGCGACCCGAACGACGTCCAGCAGTTGACCAAGCGGACCCGCTACTACCGAGGCATGGACGACCAGCCCGACACCGCGACCGGTACCGGCACCCGCTCGGTGAGCCTGACCGACGCCGAGGGCAACACCGTGACCGATCACGAGGCGCTGGCCGGATCGGTGTTCGAGACCGCCTCCTACGACGGCTCGACGATCATCGCCTCGACCGTGTCGCGCTACTGGAGGCGGCTCGCCGCCGAACGCGTCCATGACGGCGGAACCCTGAAGGCCTGGCACGTCGGCAAAGATCGCAGTGACTCGCGGCAGTTGCTGGACGAGGACCCCGAGACGTGGCGGCGTACTCGCACGGCCACCGACTACGACGACCTCGGTCGACCGACCGCGATTTCCGACCTCGGTGACCTTTCCGTCTCCGACGACCAGCGATGCATGCGTACCTGGTACACCGACAACCCTGACGAGAACCTCTATTCGTCTCCCCGGCGCACTGAGACCGTCGGGGTCGCCTGCGACCAGACCGCCAGCTACCCCTCGGACCTGATCGGCGACAACCGCTACTTCTACGACGGTGCGACCTCGAACACCGTGGCCCCGTCCCGAGGCCTGGTGACTTCGACCGAAGTGGCCGACCGCTACCAGGACGGCACGCCGGTATGGGTCGAGACCGTGTCCGCGACCTACGACGGACTCGGCCGCGTCCTGTCGGCCTCCGATGCGCTCGACCGAGAGACGAGCACTGCCTACGCGCCCGCCGAAGGCGGACCGGTCGAGTCGGTGACGACCACGAACCCGCTGGGCCACAGCGCCACCGTCTTTTCAGATGGCATGCGCGGCCTGCCGGTCAAGACCGTCGACGCCAACGATCGTGTCACCGAGGTCACCTACGACCCACTGGGCCGCACCACCGCGGCATGGGCACCCGGCTGGAGCAAGGACAACTATCCCGATGTTCCTACGGCCGCCTACGAATACACCGTCTCCGACACCGCGCCGTCGTCGGTGACCACTTACGCGGTCACGCCGAGCGGCACGCAGCGGCTCGGCAGCGTGGTCCTGTACGACTCCCTCCTGCGCGAGGTGCAGACCCAAGTTCCGACTTCGGTCGGGGGCCGGTTGATCACCGGTATCGAGTACGACACGCGCGGTCAGACCGTGTGGACCTCGGGCCCGAACTGGGACGCCGAAGCCGACCCGGGCGCCGACCTGGTGGCCGTCTCCCAAGGTCAGGACCAGGCCAGGACCTTCTACACCTACGACGGTGCCGGACGGGTCGTGTCCGAGGAGTTCATGTCGCACCAGGAGATCCTCCACGCCACCGAGACCGTCTACGGCGGCTCGGCCGAAGGCTGGATGGTCGCGGTCAACCCGCCTGAGGGCGCGACACCGACCACGACGATCACCAACGCTCAAGGCGAACTCCTGCAGAAACGCGACTTCCACGGTGCGAGCGCGACCGGCCAGTACGACGCCACGACCTATGACTACAGCCACCGCGGAAACCTCGCCTCGGTCACCGACCCGGCCGGGAACGAGTGGACCTACGAGTACGACCTGCGCGGCCGTCAGATCAGTGCGACCGACCCCGACACCGGCGCCACCACCGCCGACTACGACGCGGCCGGGCAGCTGATCGAGACCGTGGACGCCCGCGGCCAGAAGCTCACCACCACTTATGACGACCTCGGCCGGAGGTTCAACCTCTACTCCGGTGACGCGTCGACCGGCACCCGCGTGGCGGCTTGGCGCTATGACGGAGCCGACGGCGGCGGGCTGGGACTGCCGTACCTCTCGGCCTCGTACGTCGACGGCGAACCGGTGATCACCGGCGTCAACAAGTACGACAAGGCCGGTCGTCCGACCTCGGTCACCACGTGGATGCCGCAGATCGACGGATTGGAGTCACTCGAGGGCTCCTACCGGGTCGACCAGTTCTACCTGCCCGACGGGTCGGTTTCGAACACCAACCTCCCGCAGGTCTCCGGCCTGGGCAAGGAAGTGGTCGCATACGACTACAACGATCTCGGTCAGGTGACGCGCGTCTTCGGGAACTTCTCGGACGGCAGGCCGTCGCTCGACTACGTCTCCGAGGCGGTCTATACCGCCTGGGGTGAACTCGCGCAGCGCGTCCTCGGCGATGTGTCCGGGGAGAAGGCCTACCAGACTTGGACGTACGCGGACGGCACCCGCAGGGTCGACCAGCACCGGCTCTCTCGCGACTCGGTCTCCAGCCCACTGGTCGCCCACCTGGACTACGAGTACGACGAGGCCGGCAACATCCTGTCCATCGCCGACTCGGTGACCGACTCGCCCGGCGAGCCGGAGCGGCAATGCTACGTCTACGACTATCTGCAGCGCCTTACTGAGGCCTGGGCCCAGGCCGGTACCGGTGAATGCGTGGACGAGTCCGAGCTCGATTCGGGTGACATCGGAGGCCCCGGCGCCTACTGGACCAGCTACGCCTACGATGTGACCGGCAACCGCACCAGCGTCACCGAACACGCCACCGACGGAACCGCTGAGACGGCCACTTACGACTACACCGACGCCGAGGCCCACCTGGTCGACACGGTCACCACCGGCACGAGTGTCAACGACTACGCCTGGGATGAGGCCGGCAACCTCACCGAACGCACCATCGACGGAGACACTGAGACCCTGACGTGGAACGAACAGGGCAAACTCAGCGCGATCGCCGATGACGACGGCACCACGAAGATGATCTACAACGGCGAGAACCAGCGCATCGGCCGCATCGACGCCGACGGCACCCAGAATCTGTTCATCGCCGGCCACGAGATCACCGTCGACACTCAGGGCGTCAAACACGCGACCCGTACGTACAGTCACAATGGGGAAATGATCGCCACCCGCTCCACCGACGAGGGCCTGACCTGGATCGGCACCACCCACCAGGGCACCGCAGCTTGGGCGATCAGCGCCGCCACGATGGTCCTGACCTACAGGCGCCAAGACCCCTTCGGCAACCCCAGAGGTGAAGCGGCCGATTGGGCGGCCACCCATAAAGGCTTCCACACCGGCACCGAAGACCCCACCGGCCTGATAAGCATGGGAGCCCGCTTCTACGACCCCACAACAGGAAGATTCATCTCCAGAGACCCCATCCAGCGCTTCACTGATTCCCAGCAGATCAACGGGTACTCATACGCGGGAAACAATCCGATCACCAGAATGGACCCCACCGGCCTCGACTGGGACTGCAACTCCCAATGCCAGGCACAATACGCCAACTGGCAATCTAACGCCAACTTCAACGCCCCCGAAGACGTCCGCGAAAACGGCGCCAGACTTCCCGGAGATTCGAGCCCGACCACGCCAGGCGATTCCGACGATACTGAACCAGGCGCCATCAGTGAGGATGATGTGAAGGAATGGTTTGGCGAAGATATTCTCGACCTTCCCGACCTTTCTTCGATTGACGGAATGATTGCCGTTAACCTCGGCACTGTAACTACCGGATACTATACTGATATCTATACCTATGTCGAATTCGAATTCATGATCGTCACGACCTGTAGTTATGATTTCTCTTCGTGCGACAGCACTGAGAAGCTCGTTCTTCTATCGGTCAACATAATGAAAAAATACTATGGCGTAACGGAAACGGCCTTTAGTAATCCTGGGGGTGCCGTGAGTATCGTCCATCCGAGTGATCCTCGTTCAAATATTCATGGCATGGATGGACACCAGGGTGGATTCAGCCCTGGCGATGTAGCCAACGGTAGTACTATCGGTGGAGGCCTTGTAGATTACAAGGCACGCGAAAACGTCAGCCCGTTCACCAAGTTCGGTAAAGTTCTGCCGCTTGTCGGCTTCGGCATCGATCTATGGGGGAACTACGACGCAGGATACTCGCATGGGCATGCTTGGGGCAGGGCAGGCGCTACCTCGACTGCGTCATTTGGCGCTGGGTTCTTGGGAGGATGGGCATGCTCTGGCGGTGGGCCATTTATAGCGGCAGGGTGTGCAACTGGTGCAGGGTGGGCGTCATCCCAGGGGACAGGATCAGGGTACGACAGTTGGTGTGGCTGTAAACCACCGGAATAGCCCACGAGATTGATAGAAAATTGATAGGAAGTTATTATGGATGGATCGATGCAAGGAACGATTACGCTAGGGGCGATCGCCGCCCTGTCTGTCGTAATGACTGCTCTGGTCGCAAGAAATAATCAAACCTGGCTTCCTCGCTTCAGGAGGTCAATCAAGCACTATGGTCTTCCGCCATGGCTTGAACAGTCGCTTCACCGTCTCCTTGTTCCGATAACGGTGGTCGCGATGATGTGGTTCCTTCCAGTATTCATCGCGACTATCCTTGCCGGTATCGGAGCACTTTCAGATGATCAGGTCGAAATATTTGAGTCCTGGTTCATCGTCTATTGGCCGGTAAGTTGCATATTGCTTCCAATCTTGGGAGTGTCAACAGTCGTTTATGGGCGACCAAGGATGCTGATCTTGAAGTTCGATCGAGATAACCCATCGGGTCTAGAGCTGCGGCGCCAAATACGGAGCGGCCGGAAATGAAGTAGAATTTCCGTACGAGCGACTGAGTATCTATTCAGGATCACGGCACCGATTTCTTGGCCTGATCAGGGCGGCTGCGTGTGTGGTTTTAGGTCGGTTTCGGGGTGATTTCCAGGAGTCGGAGGGTCGCAGGTTCGTTGCGGTTATAGCGGCGGGTGGCTTGGGCGATGGTGACTGGCCAGCTGTGCGCCGCGGGCGAGTGAACCTGATCCGTTTCTGTTATTAATCGACGCTGGTCGATGGTCTGTTGGATCGTTGTTGGTCGAGCCCGAGGGCCACGTCGTCTTTGCGAAGAACTGGACACGCGCCCGCGGCGTGTTTGTGCGAGGTGGAGGCATCAAGTCTGCGGGGTGTCCAGGTATTCTTTGAGTTCAGTCAGTAGGCCGCGGGTTGAGCGGACTCCTAGTAGGACTCGTTGCATGATGCCGTCGGTGAAGAGGACCTGGACCGGCAGGTTCGCCTTGGTCACGCCCCATTCGGCGGCGGTGCGCGGTGCTTGCGCGATGTCGACCAGGCCTATGGCGACGCGCCCGTAGGTGTCCTGTTCGAGCTCGGTCAGCTGCTTGCCGAAGACCTGGCTGCTCAGGTCCGCCGCCAGGCCGAACACGAGCAGTCGCGGCCCGTCCTCGGCCAGGAATGCGGCGACGTTCGAGTCATCGAGGAACTGCATCGCTCACCCCTGAAGTCGCTCGTAGTGCGGGTCGCGCTTCCGCTCGACCATGGTCCGCCACCGGTTGTCGCCGTCGAAGTAGCTGAGGAAGGCGGCGAGCACGAGTTCCTTCGAGGTCACGTTGACCGTGTAGTGCTGGCGGGGCTCGCCGTTGCGGAAGTCGAGTCCGAATTCGTCTCTGTCGCCGATGAAGGCGGTCTGGATGTACACCTGATTCTCGTGACCGAGGATCGCGATCGAGTTGACTCCCTCGCCCAGGGACCGCACCAGTTCGATCACCTGATTTCGGGTGGCCGCGTTGGAGTAGTCGATGCGCCTGCGGTACCGATGGAACGCGGCCGACTCCGACTCGGTCGCCGACACCTCGCACCGCCAGCCGGCGGATACCTTCGATTAATCGGACAAAAGGTACACAATTCACCTCCCGGTGGTCGTGAACGACCATAGACTAGCCTGATTCATTCATGAGTTTTGGTCGGGTTGGGGTGTCGTGACACAAGAAGTGCCTTTCTACCTGCGATGATACTGGTGTTGACGCCAATGTAGACATCGCAGGGAAAGGCACTCTGGGAGTGAACTCTACTGCCTCGCGGCCGCGGTTGCGGATAGGCGAAGAAGTCGACGGCCTCGTGGCCTACAGTTCGCTCCCGTAGCGGTCTTCGAGCCAGACGACCGCGAACGCGGTCATCGCCGCGGCATCCACCAGCACCGAGTCCGCCGAGCCGACCCGCCCCCGGCCCCCGGCCCCCGTCGCGAGGAAGTCCCTGAGGCCCCCCGTTTTGTTGGAGACGGGTTCGACCTACCCGCTCAGCCGGACCTGTGAGGACATCAGCGATACGACCGCGATCTGCACGTTCCAACTCGTCGTCGACACTGGCGGCCGGGAGCCTGGGCAGGCCGCGAGGGAAATCGACAACGGGCACGCCGGCACCTGGTGGCTTTCGGTCACGGCCGTTCCCCGGGACACCGACTGGTACGGGGGCGTGCCCCAAGACGCCGTCACCGAGCACAACCTCGCCCGGGTGACGATCAAACGCGAGTCGCGGCTGAGCGCCGACGCCAACCCCGAGGTGGTGAGCCCGGGCCGCTCGGTGAGCGTCATCGGCTGGCTGGAGTTCGCCGACTGGCACTCCGGCGGCTACATCGGTGAACCCGGCCGTCCGGTGCGCCTGGTGTTCCGGGCCGAGGGCAGCCCGACCTACCGGTACCTGGACGACCTGACGACCTTCAGCGACGGCCTGGCGATCGGTATCGCCGAGGCGGTCGAGGACGGGTGGTGGTTCCTGGCCTACAGCGGCAGCGCCACGACCTCCTGGGTCTACTCCCCGGCCGACTACATCAACGTGCGCTGACGCCGCAGGCGAGGCGCCGGGTGCCGACTGGCCGGTGCCCGTCGCGGTGTCGAAAAAAGGCCCGGGCGCAGCGCCCGGGCCCTCACACGACTGTTACTAGAGGTTCTCGATGACCTCGCGCATCAGGTTCGCGGTCTCGCTCGGCGTCTTGCCGACCTTGACCCCGGCGGCCTCCAGGGCCTCCTTCTTCGCGTCGGCGGTGCCCGCCGAGCCGGAGATGATGGCGCCGGCGTGACCCATCGTCTTTCCGGGAGGCGCGGTGAATCCGGCGATGTAGCCGACGACCGGCTTGGTGACGTGCGCCTTGATGTACTCGGCCGCACGCTCCTCGGCGTCGCCGCCGATCTCGCCGATCATGACGATCGCCTTGGTCTCGGGGTCCTTCTCGAACGCCTCGAGGCAGTCGATGTGGGTGGTCCCGATGACCGGGTCGCCGCCGATGCCGACGGAGGTCGAGAAGCCGATGTCGCGCAGCTCGTACATGAGCTGGTAGGTCAGCGTGCCCGACTTGGAGACCAGGCCGATCGGGCCCGAACCGGTGATGTCGGCGGGGGTGATGCCCGCGTTCGACTTGTCGGGGCTGGCGATGCCCGGGCAGTTCGGTCCGACGATGCGGGTCTTGTTGCCCTTGGACTCGGCGTGGTTCCAGAAGGCGACCGAGTCGTGGACCGGGATGCCCTCGGTGATCACGATGACGGTGCCGATCTCGGCGTCGACCGCCTCGATGACGGCGGCCCTGCAGAACGCCGGGGGCACGAACACCACGGAGGTGTCGGCGCCGGTCTCGGCCATGGCCTCCTGCACGGAGGCGAACACCGGGAGGCTCTGCCCGTCGAAGTCGACCTTCTGGCCGGCCTTGCGCGGGTTGACACCGCCGACGACGTTCGTGCCGGCCTTGAGCATGCGGCGGGTGTGCTTCATGCCCTCGGAGCCGGTCATGCCCTGGACGATGACCTTGCTGTTCTCGGTGAGGAAGATAGCCATGTTCCTAGGCCTCCTTGTTCGCGAGCTCGGCGACCTTGTCGGCGGCCGCGTCCATGGTCTCGACCACGGTGATGAGCGGGTGGTTCGCGTCGGCGAGGATCTTGCGACCGACCTCGGCGTTGTTGCCGTCGATGCGGGCGACCAGCGGCTTGTTGACGTCCTCGCCGCGCTCGTGCAGCGTCTGGAGTGCGCCGATGATGCCGTTGGCGACCTCGTCACAGGCGGTGATGCCGCCGAAGACGTTCACGAACACGCTCTTGACCTGCGGGTCGGAGAGGACCACTTCGAGGCTGTTGGCCATGACGGCGGCGGAGGCGCCGCCGCCGATGTCGAGGAAGTTGGCGGGCTTGACGCCGCCGTGCTTCTCACCGGCGTAGGCGACGACGTCGAGGGTTGACATGACCAGGCCGGCGCCGTTGCCGATGATGCCGACCTCGCCGTCGAGCTTGACGTAGTTGAGGCCGGCCTCTTTGGCCTGCTGCTCGAGCGGGTCGACCGCGGAGGCGTCGGCGAACGCGTCGGCGTTCTCGGCCTGGCGGAACGACGCGTTCTCGTCGAGGGTGACCTTCGCGTCGAGCGCGAGGACCTTGCCCTCGGGAGTGCGGACCAGCGGGTTGACCTCGACGAGGGTGGCGTCTTCGGCGACGAAGGCGTCCCACAGCTTGACGAAGACGTCGACGAGCTGGTCGCGCAGGTCGGCCGGGAAGCCGCCCTTGTCGGCGATCTCACCGGCGATTTCGGGGGTGACGCCGACTCCGGCGTCGATCGGGAGTTTCACGACCTTCTCGGGGGCCGTGTGCGCGACCTCTTCGATCTCCATGCCGCCCGCGGTGGAGGCGATGCACAGGAACGTGCGGTTCGCACGGTCGAGGAGGTAGGAGAAGTAGTATTCGGTGTCGATGTCGGCCGTGACCGTCAGCATGACCTTCTCGACCGTGTGGCCTTTGATGTCCATGCCGAGGATGTTCGTGGCATGGGTCTTGGCCTCGTCGACGTTGTCGGCGAGCTTGACACCGCCCGCCTTGCCTCGGCCGCCCACTTTCACCTGCGCTTTGACGACCACCCGGTCACCGAGGCGCTCAGCGAGCTCCACGGCCTCCTGCGGGGTGGTGGCGACGCCGCCGTCCAGTACCGGCACACCGTGCCGGGCGAACAGTGCGCGGCCCTGGTATTCGTACAGATCCACTGTAGAGTCCGCTCCACTAGCTAGTCTTCCTTGACCGGGTTGCCTGGCCCGGCCGAAGCGGGCTGGAGCCCGCGGGCCGGAAATCTTTTCAGGTGCCCGTTAGCGCAGCGTAACGCGCGCGGAGGGGTAGCGGCCTCCTGGCCGTGGAGGGTGTGACGAGTTCGAAGATCTCACGGCGCTCCGGGGGAGTAGGTGAGTCGCGGAAGCGGGATGGAAGTGGAGCCGGTCACTCCTGGCCCTGAGCGGGGGCCGGGTGCCTCTTGTGATTGCTGGCCGGTGGCGGGCGAGCGGAGCGAGCATTAAGCGGGGACCGGACGCACCCCTCAGGCGTCCGGTCCCCTTTTAGTAGGGGATCAAGCCCACCCCTCAAAGGCTTGATCCCCTTTAGGCACGATGCCCTATCGCCACCCCTCAATCGACAGGGCATCGGCAGTATGTGGCATAGCTCCGAGAGCAGTGAGATACCGATTGGCTACGGCTCTCGTCTCGCTCTCCGATGCGTCTCGCGTAGTTTTCACTGCGTCCGACACTAATAAGAACGAGGCCGGTCGCAGCCAGTTACGGTCTTGTCAGAAGAAATTTTGCCGATGGCGTATCAGCTGGTAGAGGCCGTGCTCTCTTTGGCGGAGCCGCCGGTCTTCTCGTGGCCGACGTTCTGGGCCACCCATTCGGCGATCACCTGAGTCGACGCCCCGGGGCCGAAAGTCGCGGCCACTCCCGCTTCGCGAAGCGTTGCCGCGTCCTCTTCGGGAATGATGCCGCCGCCGAATACGACGATGTCGCGCGCATCCGCCTCGTCGAGTAGTCGCAGCACTCGCGGGAACAGCGTCATATGCGCGCCGGAGAGAATGCTCAGTCCGATCGCGTCGGCATCCTCGGCCAGCGCCGTCGCCACGACCTGCTCGGGAGAATTGTGCAGGCCCGTGTAGATCACTTCCATGCCCGCGTCGCGCAGCGCCCGCGCGACGACCTTCGCACCCCGGTCGTGCCCGTCGAGGCCGACCTTGGCCACGACCACCCGGGCGGGCACTCCGCCGTTCGACGCGTGCGATGCAGACATACAGACCTCCTCGCATGCGGCCGCAGCCCACAATGCCAATTTACGGCTCCACAAGTGTCGCCGTGGCTGCTGCGGCCGTCCATACGAGTGAGCTTAGTCCCGTCCGGCCGGAGTGTGAAGGTCTAGCGACCGTACGGAGGCTGTGGCGGCAGCTGTCCCTGCTGCGGGTACCCGGGAGGCGGCGGGTAGCCGGGCTGGCCGGTGGGCGGCGGGTAGCCGCCCTGTGCGGCCTGGGCCGGGGCGCCCTTGATGTAGGCCTTCACCTGCTCGTCCTTGATGTAGATGAAGGAGGCGTAGCTGTAGATGCCGGCGCTGACGAGGTTGAGCAGGAGCGGGAGCGCGGCGGCGCCGCCGATGATCGCCATCGAGCCGAGCCCGCCGAGGACGCCGATCAGCGAGAGCCCGGCGCCGATCATGATGAGGACGATGCCGGTCATGCGCAGGCCGCCGGAGTTGATCTGCCCGCGCGGCAGGGCGAAGCCGTACCAGCCGAACGCGAGCGAGAGCAGGATGCTGACGGACGCGGAGAACACCGCGAGCCCGCCGAGGATCGCGAGGGACGCGATCGCTCCTACGATGCCGATGCCGGCGCCGATCATCGCCACCAGGCCGATGCGCTTGACGCCCTCCGGGGCCTCGCCGGGTGCGACGCCGGGCTGTCCGTACGGCTGCTGGCCCTGCTGCGGCGGGTACTGGCCGGGAGGCTGGTGGCCGTAGGGCGGCTGCTGGTGCCCGTACGGCTGGCCCGGGGGAGGCGGCGTCGGCTGGCCGCCGAGCGGGTGCTGCTGGCCGGGCGCCTGAGTGGAGGGCTGGAAGTTGGTCTGGGAGGTGCCGGACTGCGGCATCACCGAGGTCTCGGCGAACGGCGAGGGCGGGTTGGCCGGGCCGGTCGGGTTGCCGAGCGGGGAGGGCGGCGGGGGCGGGGGAGCCGAGGAGGCCCCGCCGCCCTTGCGCAGCTTCATGGTCGAGTCGAAGCTTTCGCCCTGCGCGGGTTCGGACTTGGGTTGGGAGCTCGGTTTGAGCTTGAAGGTGCCGCCGTCATCGTCTGCTGGTGGCTGGTTGTCGGGGTGAGTCATGAGGATCTACTCTCCATGCCGGATCAGGTCGTGAACTCTCAACCACACCATACCGGGTGAAGGCCTGTGCTCCGGCTCCTCAAGTGCCGACCGGGTTCCCGCTTCGGGGGGTATGTCCGGGAGCCGTCATCAGTATCCGGGGCCGTCCAACCGATGAACACCGTTCCGCTTGCGGGTCTTCGAGAGCGGTGTGCCCGACCGCGGCGTCTCGGGTGGCGGGATCATGCGAAGTGCTTGCGCAGGACCGCTTCGTGGGTCGGGCGCGCTGCCTCCCAGCGTTCGCGCCCGGCGGCGGTGAGCATGAGGTGGTTGGCTCGCCGGTCGAGTTCGCAGGCGGCGCGGGTGACCAGGCCGGCCTTTTCCAGTCGCGTGACGGTGCGCGACAGGGCACTCTGGCTGAGGTACATCTCGGCCTCCAGGTCCTTCATCATGACCTTCTCGTCGGCCCCGCCGCAGTGGCCGCTGAGGACCTGGAGGACCTCGAATTCGCTGAGCCCCAATTGATGCCGAGACTGGAGTTCGTTCTCCAGCTCGCACGATGTGCCGTGGTACGCACGCAGTGTCTCAGACCACTTGGCGCATACATCTTGATCCGATTCAGGGTCCATGACCAGGAGATTACCATGTCAAAGCATTTTATGATCAATCATTATATGCATTGACATTCAATGCGCTGGCATGTAAATTGACCCGCGTGACACTCACGGAAACCAAACCCGACGACACCGACCGCTCCGCTTCCCCCGCACATGCCCCGAACCGTTGGGGCCCAAAGCGCTGGGCCGTCCTGTTCGTCGCCGGACTGGCAATGTTCCTCGACGCCCTCGACGTCTCCATGGTCGGCGTCGCGCTGCCGTCCATCGGCGCCGAACTCGGCCTGGAGACCTCCAGTCTCCAGTGGATCGTCAACGGCTACATCCTCGGCTACGGCGGCCTGCTGCTCCTCGGAGGCCGTATGGCCGACCTCCTGGGCCGACGCCAGGTCTTCCTGTCCGCACTGGTCGTCTTCGGCGTCGCCTCGCTCGTCGGCGGGCTCGTCGACAACGAGGGGCTGCTCATCGCCTCCCGGATCGTCAAGGGCGTCGCGGCGGCGTTCACCGCCCCGGCCGCACTGTCGATCATCACCACCACATTCAAGGAAGGCCGCGACCGCAACAAGGCCCTGTCGATCTTCACGGTCTTCGGAGCCACCGGCTACGCCTCCGGCCTGATCGTCTCGGGCCTGCTCACCGGCATCAACTGGCGGCTGACCTTCTACGCCCCAGTCGTGGTCGTCGCCGCCGTCATCGTCGCCGCCTTCTTCGTGGTGCCCCGCAACGCCGAACGGGAGCGCGGCAACATCGACTTCGCCGGAGCGATCACCCTGACCGGCGGGATGCTCGCCGCCGTCTACACGATCGTCACCGCGCCGGAGACCGGCTTCACACCCACGGTGATCGGCACGACCGTCGCCGCACTGTTCCTGCTGTCCGCGTTCTTCATCGTGGAGAACCGGCTCCCGCATCCGCTGGTGCGCCTGAGCATCCTCAAGGTCAAATCCATCGTGCGGGCCAACCTCGCCGCGCTGGCGATCTTCGGCTCCTACATCAGCTTCCAGACGATCGTGTCGCTGTACCTGCAGAACACGCTCCAATGGGGACCGCTCCAGATGGCACTGGCGCTGGCCCCAGCCGGCGTCATCGTGGCCTTCCTGTCCCCGTTCGCCGGCAGGCTCATCGACCGCTTCGGCACCACGCCGATGATCATCGCCGCGATGGGCTCCTTCGTGCTCGGCTACGCGTGGTTCATCCTCCGCGGCGGCAGCCCCGAACCGGCCTACTTCGCCGACTTCCTGCCCAGCTTCCTGCTGCTCGGCCTCGGATTCGCGCTCGGCTTCTCGTCGGTCATGGTCCAGGCCACCGAGGGCATCGACGACGACGAGCAGGGCTTGGCCTCCGGCCTGGTCCAGACCTCCGGCCAGATCGGCGGAGCGGTGGTCCTGGCGATCGTCACCGGACTCATCAGCGGCCCCGTCCCCTCCGGCATCGCCGAGTACCGGCCGGGCCTGTACTTCGTGATCACGGTCGCCGCCGTAGGACTGCTCGCCTCGGCCAGCGCGCTGCCGGTCCGCCGACCGGCCGTCGAAGCCGCCTGAAGCCGGGAACACCACCGCAAGAACACCAAAGGGAGGGGTCGCCGAACGGCGGCACCTCCCATCGGTGCGGCCCGCCGTCGCCGGCACGGCTACCGGTTTTCCGGAGAGGGGTTCGTCCTTTAGGGCGGAGGTGGATCCGGGTCGATTGCCTGCTCGACAGTCCCGCGGAGCGGGACTGTCCGAACCGTTGGGTTTTCGGAATTGTCGTACCCCTGGTTTATCTTCGACCTGTGCTCCTTCGTTACCGATACCGGGTGTATCCGACCGCGCCGCAGCGGGTTTCGCTCGC
>NZ_JAKZEW010000072.1:0-124 GCF_022548875.1 Glycomyces sp. L485
TGCGCCTCACACCATGCGACTGGTGCCCAGCATCCCGACCAGGCGCAACCGCCGGGCTGCTCGAGTTCGAGCTTGCGGCGCAGGAAGACGTTGGGCAGGCGCACCGACCGGCCCAGCTCGATCG
>NZ_JAKZEW010000072.1:285-563 GCF_022548875.1 Glycomyces sp. L485
GCGCAGCCGCCGGGAGCACCCCGTCGGCGTCGACCTCGTCTTGGCGGGGCGGGGAGACCGCGGTCTGCAACAGCTTGGCGAACATCCGGCCGGTCTCGGAGGCGAGCTCCCCGGACAGCGACCACATCCCGTTGTCGAGCTCGGTCACCTCCAGACGCTGCAACGACTGCTGCGACAAGCCATCGAACAACTCGGCTGATTCGGCGAGGGACGCGGCGAGTTCGGCGAGGTGGGTGTCGAGTTCGTCGAATGTCGCGTGAGCGCAGTACTGGGCGATC
>NZ_JAKZEW010000072.1:748-853 GCF_022548875.1 Glycomyces sp. L485
TGCGGCGTTGATGAGAGAGGCCGCGTCGTCAAGCGTGGTGTGGATGACCTTCGACTTCTCGCTTCGCACCGACCCGTTCGCCATCGTCCCCGCCATCACACACCC
>NZ_JAKZEW010000072.1:954-10763 GCF_022548875.1 Glycomyces sp. L485
AAAGTCTCGTCCGACCTCACTCGGCCAGGCGGCCCGAGACCAGGCTCGCCCATCCACACGCCTTCGTCGCTGCCGCCCTTGGCGCACAACAACCACCCACGTGAAAGATGCCGCCAGCGCCCCAAGGGCCATTTCCGGTCTCCTCCGGCGCACCGACCCTGCGCCCGGTGCCAATGTGCGGGGACATCTCGAACAGGTCGCGCTCTGAGGCCACCTCGAGCGCCTCAACCAGCCGGGCGGGCTCGGCCAGGAACAGCTCTACGACCGCCGTGACCTCGCCCAGTGCTTCGCGGTCGTCGCCGTAGGCGCAGAACATGCCGGCCTCGGAGTCGAAAGTGAATCGCTCCAGCAGCGGTTCGCGCTCGACCAGCGCGGCATGCACCGCCGACTGCCAGTCGTAGCCGTTGCCTTCGAGTCCATGGGCGGCGAAGACCTCGGCTAGGTGGCCGTCGGCAGAGCCACCGGGGCTGAAGAGCACCGAATCGGTGGTCTCGCCTTCGACGAATGCGGCGTTGGGGAAGGCTGCGAAGTCAGGTCGGTCTTCCATGTCGATGAGCCTAACCGGCTCGACCGACGCTCCTATTCGGAGAAGCGCCGGTTCGGGTCCTCGGTCGCCGACGGGCGTCCTGATTCGTCTATCGCGGTCGTCTTATCGCAGCCGCGGGTCGCACTCGAGCGCAGGCGGGACTACGATGATGGGTCTCGACGAGGAGGAGCGCGATGACCGGTTCGGCCGACACGCACAGGGTCACCAACCAGCCTCCGCCGCTAGTGGGCCGCGATCTGTTCGCCGACAACGCGCCGCTGCGCGAGGCCGCCGACCGGTCCGGGGCGGGGTGGATCGCCGGTCGCGCCGGGGAGCTGGGCGCGGTCCTCGGGAGCGCGGAGGCGGCGACGTGGGCCGACGAGGCGCACCGGTATCCGCCGGTGCTGCGCACCCACGACCGCTTCGGGCACCGCGTCGACGAGGTCGACTTCCACCCGTCGTGGCACCGGTTCATGGGCCTGGCAGTGGAGTACGGCGCACATGCGATGCCTTGGGCGAGACCGGTTCCGGGTGCGCACGCTGCCCGCGCGGTGCTGCTGTCGATGCTGGCGCAGACCGAGCCGGGGCACTGCTGCCCGATCTCGATGACGTACGCCTCGGTGCCGGCGCTGCGGGCGAATCCGGAGCTCGCGGCCGTGTGGGAGCCGTTGATCACCGCCGACCGGTACGATCCCGGCCTGCGGCCCCCGCGCGAGAAGGCGGGCGTGCTCGTCGGCATGGCCATGACGGAGAAGCAGGGCGGCTCCGATGTGCGCGCCAACAGCACGACCGCCTTGCCCGCGGGGGACGGTTCGTATGCATTGCGCGGCCACAAGTGGTTCTGCTCGGCGCCGATGAACGATGCCTTCCTGGTCTTGGCCCAGGCGCCGGGCGGCCTGTCGTGCTTCTTGCTGCCCCGGGTGCTGCCGGACGGCACTCGCAATGCGATCCGTTTGCAGCGTTTGAAGGACAAGCTTGGCAACCGGTCCAACGCGTCGTCGGAGATCGAGCTGCACGACGCCGTCGCCCACCGCATCGGCGAGGAGGGGCGCGGCGTGGCGGTCATCATCGAGATGGTCAACCACACCCGGCTCGACTGCGTCATCGCGACCGCCGCCGGGATGCGCCAGTCCGTCGCCGAGGCCGCTTGGCATGCGGCGCAACGCAGCGCCTTCGACAGGAGGCTCATCGACCAGCCGCTGATGACGCAGGTGCTCGCCGACCTGTGCGTCGAGTCCGAGGCCGCCACCGCCGTGATGATGCGACTGGCCGCCGCCTACGACTCGCCCGAAGAGGCGCCGTTCCGGCGCCTGGCGACCGCCGTGGCCAAGTACTGGGTGTGCAAGCGCGGCCCTGCGCATGCGGCGGAGGCGTTGGAGTGCCTGGGCGGCAACGGGTACGTCGAGGAGGCGCCGCTGGCGCGGCGCTACCGCGAGCAACCTTTGTTGTCCATTTGGGAGGGTTCGGGGAACGTCATCTGCCTCGACGTGCTGCGGGCGCTCGCCACGGCGCCGGAGACTGCCGAGGCGTTCATCGCGGAGGTCGAGAACGCCTCCGGCGGCAATCGACTCCTCGACGAGCACCTCGCGGGGCTCCGGCGGAGGCTCGCGGGCGGCGTCGAGCCGGGGCGGGCCCGACGCCTGACCGAGGACCTCGGCTTGGCGCTCCAGGCGAGCCTGCTCGTCCGCCACTCCCCCGCCGAGGTGGCCGACGCCTTCTGCTCGTCCCGGCTCGGTCCCGACCGGGGCCTGAACTACGGGGCCGTGCCCGCCCCGGCGGCCTCGTCGATCGTCGCCCGGCACCTGCCGCCGCCGAACTAGTGTGGGTCGCATGAGCAATCTCGACGCCCGTCCTACCGAGACGCCCTGCCGCGCGATCGAACAGGCCGGGCCGGAGGCGCGGCTCCTGGAGGCGAGGGACGTGCCGCTCGGCGGCGTCCGGGCCATGCGGGTCAGCCGCACGCTTCCGCAGCGCACCCTGCCGACGGTCGGCGCGTGGTGCTTCCTCGACCGCTTCGGCCCCGAGCGCACGGACATGGTCGTCCCGCCGCACCCGCATACCGGGCTCCAGACCGTCACCTGGCCGCTCCACGGCGAGATCCGCCACCGCGACAGCCTCGGCAGCGACGTCGTCGTCCGGCCCTCGCAGCTCAACCTCATGACCAGCGGCCCCGGCATCGCGCACTCGGAGATCTCACTGGGCGAGGCTCCGCTGCTGGGCGGGATGCAGCTGTGGGTCGCCCTGCCCGACAGCGGCATCGGCATCGCCCCGGCATTCGAGCAGCACACCGATCTGCCGCGGTTCGAATCCGACGGCGTCCGCGGCATCGTCGCAGTCGGCGAGCTGGGCGGGGCCGTCTCCCCCGCGACGGCCTTCACGCCGCTGCTCGGCGCGCAGCTCGAATTCGACGCGGGCGCGAAGGCCGCCTTGCCTCTGCGAAGCGACTTCGAGCACGCCGTCCTGGTCCTCGAAGGCTCGCTCGACGTCGCGGGGACGCCGGTCGAGGCCGGACCGCTGCTCTACCTGGGCGCCGGCCGCGACGAACTGCCGCTGTCGTCCACGGCCGGCGCGAAGATTTTCCTGCTGGGCGGCGAGCCGTTTCCCGAGGACCTCGTCATGTGGTGGAACTTCGTCGGACGCAGTCACGACGACATCGTCGCGGCCCGCGAGGCATGGGAGCTGCACGACCAGTCGCGTTTCGGCGCGGTCGCAGGACACGGCGGCGAGCGGATTCCAGCTCCGCCGATCCCGCCCCTGCGCCTGAACCCGCGCCGCCGCTGATCGGCCGAGCAGGTCCACTGGAGCACCGAACTGAGACCGCTGGCGATGAACCCGAACGACTCGTCGCTCCGGCCGGCGGCGATGCTGCCGTTCCAACCCACCGCGGGACGCCAACGGTGTCCACTCCTCCCCGACCATGGGCAGGCTCCAGGTGGCGTCGCCGTCGACGAGGAGAAAGGCGGTCTCGCCTCCGCCGCCGATCCGGATGACCGGCATGCGCTTCCGCATCCGCGGAACCCTCCCGACGTGCGGTCTTCGGGATCTTCGTCGATCTATACACTGATCGCGTGTTCGCGGTGCGGCAGTGGAAGGCGGTGGGGGTCGCTCAGGTCTGCAAACGTTTGCATATCAGGCGGAAATGAAAATTGAAGATAATCAACGCCCAAATGGACAATTGACATTATGCATGGATATGCCGAACAGCTGGTGAAGAATGAGCCGAAGATTTCTCGATTTCACCCTTGACCACTCTGCAATCGTTTGCGTAGTTTTATGGAATATTCTCGATCCGAGCGAACCGACAGAGGACTCCTCAAGTGGCCGTGACCATCAAAGACGTTGCCAGAGAAGCGCAGGTGCACATGTCCACCGTGTCGCGCGCCTTCTCGATGCCGCACCGGCTGCGCCCCGAGACCCGCACCAGGGTACTGGAGGCGGCACGCCGCCTCGGCTACCGTCCCAGCCGGGTCGCCAGGGCGCTCACCACCGGCCGCACCCACAACATCGGCTTCATCGTCGCCGACATCGCCAACCCCTTCTTCCCTCCGATGATCAAGGCCGCCGAGCACACCGCCCGCGCCCGGGACTACCACCTGTTCATCGCCGACGCCTCAGAGGACCCGGCCATCGAAGCCGAACTCGTGGACGCGCTGGCCAAACAGGTCGACGGCGTCATCCTGTGCGGACCGCGCATCGCGAACGCCAAGATCGAGCGCCTCAGCCAGACGATCCCGATCGCGCTGGTCAACCGAAAGGTCGACGGCATCCCTTCGGTGACGATAGACGTGGTCCACGGCGCCCGGGTCGCCATCAGGCACCTGCTCGACCTGGGCCACAAGAAGATCGCCTACGTGTCCGGCCCGCGCCAGTCGTGGACGAACTCGCAGATCCGCCGGACCGTGACCGCCACCGCCGGCGGGCAGGCCACCGTGACGGTCCTCGGCCCCAACACGCCGAACGAGGACGCCGGTCTGGCCGTCGCCGAGGAGATCTCCCGCACCGGCGTCACCGCGGTCCTGGCCTACAACGACCTGCTCGCCATCGGCGTGATGGAGGGGCTGCACAGCCTCGGCATCGACGTGCCAGGCGACGTCAGCGTCATCGGCATCGACGACACCGTCCTCGCGCGCCTGGCGCGCCCGCGCCTGACCACGATCCTGGTGCCGACCGCCGACGCCGGAACGGCCGCGGTGGACCTGCTCCTCCAGTACACCGCCGACGACGCCGAGCTCGGCACGCGCTCGGCCGGACACATCTCGCTGCCGACCAAGCTCGTCACCCGCGACTCGACCGCTCCCCCACCGCGGTCCTGAGCCCGCTCAGCGCTCGCGGGGCTCCAGGACGCAGTCGGACTCGGGCACGACCACCGCTTCGTGGCCGTTGTCGTGGCGGACGCGGTACGGCGGCTCCCCGTTCTCGCCGAGCACCGCCACCACCTCCGCGGTGTGCTCCGTCATGCCGACCTGCCGTCCTCTGAATCGCAACCGGTCGCCCACCTTCGCGCGCACGGTCCTCACCACCTCTTCACAAATGGTCTGGTCTCAATTCATTACATCGGAGGGCCCTCTCCGAGTCTAGGCGAAGCCGAGCACGCGTCCTACCGGATCGACGCAGGCGAGGCGGGCGGCCAGACCGTCAACGCCTGGAGATTCATATAGCCATGCCCCCGGCGCCCCACCGGAGGCCGCCTGTACCGCGGACTGACAGAGGAGGCCGCGCGGCATCCAGTTCAGGCGCACTCGGCGTCGACGGGGGTGGAGAGCCCGGCGAGGATGCGCATCGGCTCGGAGAAGGCCTCGCAGCACAAAGAGTAGACATTGCTGCGGCCCTTGGGGGTCACGGTGACCAGGCCGAGCTCGCGCAGCGGCGCGAGATGGTGGCTGACCAGGGTCTGGGCCAGGCCCGTCGCTTCAGTCAGCTCGCGGACGGTACGCGAACGCTCGGAGAGCAGAAGCACGATCGCGAGGCGGTTCTCGTCGGCGAGGGCCTTGAACTGGGGTGCGAGATCGCGGGCACGCCCGATCACCGTCGCGTCGGTGGCGGCCACAGGCAGCTCGATCCTGCTCGGACTGGTCATGGATCAAGTAAACCACAATGCTTGCCATCAACAGTAAATGCTGATATCAATAGAATCCGTTGATGCGATTGCGTCAGGCGCGATCGCCAGAACCCACGGAGGTCAGCATGTCCAACGCCACCCGCCCCGCCGCGACCGCGGCCGTCATCGGGGCCGGGCCGGTCGGCCTGGCGGCCGCCGCCCACCTCCTCGGGCGCGGCATCACCCCGATCGTGCTCGAAGCCGGCCCCGGAGCCGGGGCCGCGATCGGCGAATGGGGCCACGTCCGCCTGTTCTCCCCGTGGCGCTACGACATCGACGCCGCCGCGGCCCGCCTCCTCGAATCCCACGGCTGGACCGCACCCGACCTCGACGCCCTCCCCACCGGACGCGAACTGGTCGACGAATACCTCGCCCCGCTCGCCGCCACCCCCGAGTTGGCGCCGCACCTGCGATCCGGCGCCCGCGTGATCGCCGTGGCACGCGCCGGCGTCGACAAGACCCGCACCGTAGGCAGGAAGGGCCGCCCCTACCTCCTGCGCACCCGAACGGACGCGGGCGCCTACACCGACGTGGTGGCCGACGCGGTCATCGACGCCTCCGGCACCTGGGGCCAGGCCAACCCGCTCGGCGCCCACGGCCTCGCCGCCCCCGGAGAAGACCCCGCCGCGATCTGGTCGGCAGGCCCGTTGCCCGACGTCCTCGGGACCGGGCGCACCCGCTTCGCCGGGCGGCACACGCTCGTGGTCGGCATGGGCCATTCGGCCGCGAACACCCTGCTGGCGCTGGCCGAAATCGCCGAGACCGAACCGGGCACACGCGTCACCTGGGCCATTCGGGGCAGGTCGGCCACCCGACTCTACGGCGGCGGCGAAGCCGACGCGCTCCCCGCCCGCGGCGCGCTCGGCACCCGCATGAAGGCCCTGGTCGACACCGGCAAGGTGGAGCTCGTCAACCAGTTCACCATCGACGAGTTCGCCCCCGCGGGCACCGGAGTCACCGTCATCGGGCGCAGCGGCGGCGAGGCGGTCAAGCTCGACGTCGACCAGGTGGCCGGAGCGACCGGGTTCCGGCCCGACCTGGACATGCTGCGTGAGATCCGACTCGACCTCGACGCCGCCGTGGAGGCCCCCACGCGCCTCGCGCCGCTCATCGACCCGAACTTCCACTCCTGCGGCACCGTGCCCCCGCACGGCGAGGCCGACCTCGCCCACCCCGACGAGGGCTTCTACCTCGCCGGAATGAAGAGCTACGGCCGTGCCCCGACCTTCCTCCTCGCCACCGGATACGAGCAGGTCCGCTCCATCGCGGCCGCACTCGCCGGGGACCGGAAGGCGGCCGACAAAGTGGCGCTCGAACTGCCCGAGACCGGCGTGTGCTCCTCCGACCCCGCCGAGGCCGCCGACGCCGGGCGCGGCCTGGCCACCGGCCTCCTCCACGGGCACGCCGGCGAACGCATCGAACCGGCGCAGGCCGGCGGCTGCTGCGGATCCGCGCGGCCCGCGGCGAGCTGAGTCGAACCGGTGGCGGGATCGACACTCTGTTCGGTCCCTCCACCGATGGGCAACGGGACCCGGCTTCCGTCGAATCCGGACAGAAGCCGTTTTCCTGCTGTTCACCTATCATTAGTGGCAGCGGACCAGGACACGACATAGCGTCCTGTTTCGAGACGAACCGAATCAACGATCCGGGAAACCTCGTTCACCCCGTACTGCCTTGGAGAGATGCAATGCCTCACCGTCCCACCGACAAACGGCGCGCCCTGCCGCTGCTGACCCCGCACAAGCCCGGACGATCGGCGATGACGTGCGAATACCGCTGCGGCAACGCATGCGACCACCCCGTCGCGAACACGTCGGACAACCCCTACCTCGGCGATCTGATCGCCCAGGCCGTCTCCCGACGGTCCCTGTTCCGCGCCGGCGTGGTGGCCTCGGTGACCGTCGGGACCACGGGAACCCTGGCCGCACCCGTCGCCGCGTCGTCCGCCGACGCCGAACCGCACGCCCACCGGGGCCGCAAGCCCAAGGGCCTCAAGTTCGAGCCCGTCGAACCCAACACCGCCGACGCCGTCACCATCCCGTCCGGTTACCGGGACCAGGTCGTCATCCGCTGGGGCGACCCCGTCCTCGGCGACGCCCCCGAGTTCGACCCCGAAGCCCAGAACCCCGAAGCCCAGGCCGGGCAGTTCGGCTACAACTGCGACTACCTCGCACTGCTGCGCCACCCGTGGGAATGGCACCGCCGCGTGATGTGGGCGAACCACGAGTACACCGACGAAGAACTCATGTTCCCCGGGTACGACGGCGACGAGCCGACCCGGGAGCAGGTCGAGATCGCCTGGGCCGCGCACGGCGGCACCGTCGTCGCCCTCGACGAGGACCGCCACTCGGGGGATCTCACCCCGGTCGTCGGCCACAAACTCAACCGCCGCATCACCGCGACCACCGAGTTCGAACTCACCGGCCCCGCCGCGGGCGGCGAGCTGCTCAAAACCTCCGCCGACCCCACGGGCACGACCGTCCTCGGCATGCTGAACAACTGCGGCGGCGGCACCACCCCGTGGGGAACAGTGCTGACCGCCGAAGAGAACTTCAACCAGTACTTCGCGAACGCCGAACTGGTCACCGACCCCGACCTTCGGGCCAAGCTGAACCGCTACGGCATGAGCGGCGGCGCCACCGGCCGCAAATGGGAACGGTTCGACCCGCGGTTCGACCTGTCGGCCGAGCCGAACGAGGCCAACCGGTTCGGTTGGATCGTCGAGATCGACCCCTACGACCCCGACTCGACGCCCCGCAAACACACAGCGCTGGGCCGCTTCAAGCACGAGGCGGCCAACCCGCGCCTGACCCGCGACGGCCACGTCGTGGTCTACATGGGCGACGACGAGCGCTTCGACTACTTCTACAAGTTCGTCTCCAAGAACAAGATGAAGAAGGGCTACGGCAAGCACGCCCGGCGGCACAACATGGCGCTGCTCGACGAAGGTACGCTCTACGTCGCCAAGTTCACCGGCAACAGCCCCGCCGAGGAGATCGACGGCTCGGGCGCGCTCCCGTCCGACGGGGCGTTCGACGGCGGCGGCGAATGGATCGCGCTGGCCAGCGGCGACGAATCCTTCGTCGAAGGCATGAGCGCCGAAGAGGTCTACGTCTACACACGCATGGCGGCGGACGAGGTCGGCGCGACCAAGATGGACCGACCCGAGGACGTCGAGCCGCACCCGTACACCGGGGACGTCTACATCGCGCTCACCAACAACTCCCGGCGCGGCGCCGACGGCCAGGCCGCGGCGGACGAGGCCAACCCGCGCAACACCAACCGGCACGGCCAGGTCGTCGAGGTCACCGAGAAGGGCGCCGACCCGACCGCGCTGGAGTTCTCCTGGAACCTGCTGCTGGTCTGCGGCGACCCCGAGGACCCGAACACCTACTACGGCGGATTCCCCAAGGACCAGGTCAGCCCGATCTCCTGCCCGGACAACCTCGCCTTCGATCCGTGGGGCAACCTGTGGATCTCCACCGACGGCAACGCCCTCGGCTCCAACGACGGCCTTTTCGGCGTCGCGCTGAAGGGGTCGAACCGGGGCCAGGTCAAGCAGTTCCTCACCGTGCCGGTCGGCGCGGAGACCTGCGGGCCGATCATCGAGGACCGCCACGTGCTCGTCGCCGCGCAGCACCCCGGCGAAGTCGACGGCTCCAGCTTCGAGAACCCGGCTTCGGTCTGGCCCGACGGACCAGGCAGTATCCCGAGGCCCTCGGTGGTCAATGTGACCAAGCAGGGATTCGGCCGGATCGGCTGCTGACATCCGGATGAGGCCGGGACGGCTTGTGGAGCCGTCCCGGCCTCCTGCGTGCGAAGCAACGGGCGGTCGGCCCGTGGCCGTGTGGACACCGGCAATGGCCGCCCGTGCGTCGCCGGGAGCGGTGTCGGGTGGATGGTCCTTCTGCGCCAAGAGCGTCAGCGATGACGAGGTGGAGGGATGCGCAGGGTGGCTCCGCGGCTCACTGGTGCCTTTTGGCCCGACTTCAGGCGTATCAGCGACGAAGGAGCTGAGTGAAGGTCGGGTGCGCGATGTCGGCCACGGAGGTCGGTCGTGGGGAGCAGGAGCGGGACTCTTGCGGCCGGTTCGGCGGCTGCGGCGGGCACTGTGGCAACAAGTTCGGTGGCTGTGAGGGGATGCCGGTTCGGGGCGGGGGCGGAGTCTCGCGCCAGCCGGTGTGG
>NZ_JAKZEW010000014.1:0-125 GCF_022548875.1 Glycomyces sp. L485
AGGTGTGGAGTGGACGGGTACTAACCGCCGAGAACTTAACAACATTTTTTGCCGCGAACATTCCTGCCAAGAGGCAGATCGAGACATTCACGCACGCTATGCGATTCTGAGGCAACACACCGCAG
>NZ_JAKZEW010000014.1:268-86786 GCF_022548875.1 Glycomyces sp. L485
GTGACTGGAAAGGCCCCGCCTGTCGGCGGGGCCTTCTCGCTTGCTCAGAAGCTCTAGACGTAGGGGCCCGCCAGGGGCTCTCCTGCGTGCTGGCGGTACCAGAGCCCCCGGTAACACCGCCATGGTTCGGGGCGCAGTTCGGTAGGGGCGAAGATCTGCTCCAGAAGGCTTCTCGCCTCAAGGAAGAAGTCCAGACGCTCGTCCGGGGCCGCCACGTGCTGCGAATCGTCCACCGGCGTCGCCGCGGGGAGGATCGTCAGCGACGGCCACATCGTCGTCTGCTCCGCCATCGGCAGCAGCCAGGCCCGCATCTCGTCGAGCGGTTCGCTTCCCACCGTGTAGGTGAACGACGTCCGATGGCCGGCCGCCCTTGCCGCGGACAGGATCCCCGCCAGGCGTTCCGACGGGTGAAATGCCGCTTCGGCGATCGGGTCGGCCGCCGCGCTCTCCTGCATCCCGGCCGTTTCCGGGTCCGCGTGGTGCTCCTCGAACGACTCGGTCGTCAAGAACAGCAGGACCGGGCCGACCTTCTCGGCCAGTTCCGCGAACGCCGACTCGCTGTGCAGTGCGGGAGTCAGCACGCCGAGCGTGGTCTCCTCCGGCAGGCCCTCCGCCGTCATCGCCTCGCGGACCGCGATGAGGTTCTCGACCACCACGGGCTCGTCGTGCTCGAGGGTCGCCGAGAGCATCACTTCTTCGATCTGGTGGTGCGTCCCATCGTCTGCCAGGTCGGAAGACAAGGCCTGCAACAGGTCCCGGTAGCTCTTCACGAGATCGCCGGCATCCTTGCCGCTTGGCACCACGAGCGTCGCCGCCGTGCCGTCGGCGCGCAGATACCCGCGCACCTCTTCGCCCGGCTCGGCCTCGATGATCTCGGCCACCGGCGTGCCGTCGACGCAGAGCTCGCTCAGTCCGTGCTGCGGAGAGGAGGGATCGACGTGCGCGCGCAGGCTGAACGGCGATGTGGCCCTGTCGGCCGGCAGCACCGTCATGAACTCCTCGTCTTCAGAGCTGATGCGCAGCCGCATCCCCTCTGTGTTGTTGCCGCGCAATCCATACAGGTTCAGCGCGATCAACAACAGTTCGCTCCACTGGAGGTCGTGGCGCACGGCCAGTCGACGCCAGCGGCGTACAGTCGACGAGATCGGGCCGGCAGGTTCTGCTGGCTGTGTTGGCTCTTCCATCACAAATTCCGATCTTTCTTCTCGTCCCCACCGCTGTCCTCCACCGTACAAGAGACTTTGCCGTACAGGTGGACGCGGTCCGCCTCTATGCTAGGTCCGTCTGGACGCAAAAGCACCCGTCGTGAGCACCAGCACTCTATTCGAGCCGCCGCCGGAATGGCGTCCCAGCGGGTCTTGACAATTGTTTCTAGCATCGAATCGGTGCACCCGGGGTGATCTGGAGTCGCGTATGCGGAACGGTGTGGCGCGAGGGCGTGTCCTCAAGGCCGTCGCCAAGACCTGGCCGGGCGTCGTCATGAACGCGGTGGAGGCCCGCGCCCGCGAGTATATCGACGCCGGTCGCTTCGAGGAGGCCGCGGCGGTCCTGGAGCGCGCGGCGGAACGCTATGGGGTGGAGTCGGTCCCGCGGCTGCCCCTCGCCTGGTCGCTGTACAAGGCCGGGCGAGCCGAGCGCGCGCGAGAATGGGCGATGCGCGCCGTCGAGGCCGAACCGGAGAACCCCGACGCGCACTGGGTGCACGCCAACGTGCTGTTCGAACTGGACCGTAGAGATCAGGCTGCCTCGGCCCTGTGGAAAGCCGTGGAACTCTCGCCCGACAGCGGCGGCTATTACATGGAACTCGCCTGGGTCAGCCTTGGGCATCAGGATTTCACCGCGACGCGCGAACTGGTGGAGAAGGCGCTCGACTTGGCGCCCGAAGAATCATGGGTGCATTGCACGGCCGGGCGCATCTTCGACCACCATCTGCGTCACCGGCGCGCGCAGTTCCATTACGAGCGCGCGCTCGAACTCGACCCCGAGAACACCGAGGTCCGCTATGAGCTCGCCGCGATACTGCAGGCCCGCGGGCGGATCAGCGCGGGCGTCCGCCGCGTCTACGAGACCGCCCCTGGGCCGGGCGCCGATGACGACCACGCGGCCGCCTACGACGCGGTGCTGCTGCGATGGTCGTGGCGCTGGTACGAGTGGGCGCTGCGTTCGGCGTTCGTCCTCGGCATCGCCGACTGGATCCTCCCCACGCCGAGACCGGTCGCCCTGACCCTGACGGGGCTGCTCGTCGGCGGCTTCACCGTGCAGTGGATCCGGATGTTCCACTCACTGCCGGCCCGATGCCGGCGCGATCTGCTCGCGCCGGGGCGGCGCGGACACTGGTTCGCATCCCTCGCTCGGACCTGCGCGGTGCTCGGAGGGGTGTCGGCGATGCTCCTGCTCGAGCCGACGGCCTTGCAGCACTTGGGCGTGCTCGCCGTCGTCGTGCTCGGCTACGTCGACTGGTACCGCAGGACGGCCCGCATCGCCGCGGACTGACCATCGCCACTAGCCGCACGGCAAGGTAGAATGCTGCGATGGAAATCGAGCGGCGAGACCCCTTGGCCGGACCAGGTGTCGTGTGCTCGGTCGACCCGCTCGCCAGCGGGATCGGCCGCGACGTGCTGGCATCCGGCGGCAACGCCACCGACGCCGCGATCGCCGCCGGCGCAGCCCTGACCGTCGTCGCCCCGCATCTGTGCGGCCTGGGCGGCGACCTGTTCGCGCTCGTCCACCGACCGGGCGAGGCGGCGCCCGCAGGCCTCAACGCCTCCGGCCGCGCCGGATCCGGCGCCGACCCCGAAGCGCTGCGCCGGGAAGGCCGCGAGGTCATGCCGTTTCGCGGCGATATCCGGTCAACACCGGTCCCCGGGTGCGTCGACGGCTGGTTCGCCCTCCACGAGCGCTTCGGCACGATACCCATGGACGAGCTCCTGGCGCCCGCGATCGGCCTGGCCGCCGACGGATGGCCCGCGACCGCCATGCTCGCCCGGGCCGGCGCCGCCCTCGAAGGCGTCGAGGGCGCCGAGGACCTGGTCGGGCTCGAACCCGGTGCCACCGCCACCCGCGAGCGCACCGCCGCCGCGCTGCGAGCGATCGCCTGCGACGGGCGGGACGGCCTCTACCTCGGCGACTTCGGCAAGGGGCTCATGGAGATGGGCGGCGGACTGTTCACCGAGGCCGACCTCGCCGAGCCGCAGGCGGACTGGGAAGCGCCGCTCGCCGTCGACGCGTTCGGCCACCGGATCTGGGCGGCCGCGCCGAACTCCCAGGGCTACCTCCTGCTGCTCTCGCTCGCCGTCGCCGACCGCCTCGCCCTGCCCGCCGATCCGGCCGATCCGCTGTGGGCGCACTACCTCGTCGAGGCCTCCCGCCTCGCCGGGTACGACCGCCCCGACCGGCTCTGCGAAGGCGCCGACGTCTCCGACCTGCTCGGGGCAGCCGACGAACGCGCCGCCCGCGTCAGCGCCGACACCCGCGTCGATGTGCCGTCCCACCAGAGCGCCGGCGGCACGACTTACATGGCCGTCCTCGACGGCGCGGGCATGGCAGTCTCCTACATCCAGTCCAACGCCGCCGGATTCGGGACCGGCCTGTTCGAGCCGCGCACCGGCATCGGACTCCAGAACCGCGGCACCGGCTTCAGCCTCGTCCCGGGACACCCGGCCGAGCTCGCGCCCGGCAGACGGCCCCCGCACACGCTCGTGCCCGCCCTGGCCACCCGGCCCGACGGCTCGCTGCGCCTCGTCGCCGGCACCATGGGCGGCGACGCCCAGCCGCAGATCGTCGCCCAGCTCATCGCCAGGGTCCTCCACTCCGGACAGGGAGTCGAGGCCGCGGTGTCGGCCCCGCGCTGGCGCCTCCACCCCGGCGAGACGGGCTTCGGGGCCTGGGACGGCGTCCACGACATCGATGTGGAGATCGAATCCGGGGCACCGGACGCGTGGAGGCTCGGGCTGTCGCAGCGCGGGCACGCCGCGGTTTCGACGGCTGCGGGCACCTCCTTCGGGCACGCGCACCTCATCGAGGTCGACGAGGAAGGGCGGGCCGAGGGCGCGGCCGATCCGCGCGCCGAGACCGGGACGGTCGCGACTGTCAGGGGTCCCCAGTAACGTCTGGACCGGGATCGCCGTCGAAAGGACCCCCACCCATGCCGGAGTCGCTCAGCCTCGCCGAGGCCCGCCGCATCGCCGTGGCCGCCCAGCTGCGGCCCAAGTCGGCGCGGTACAAGACCGTGCTCGAACGGCTCGGATGCATCCAGCTCGACACGATCTCGGCGGTCAGGCGCGCGCACGAGCTGGCGCTGCTCGCCCGAGACCTCGACGTCGACGAGGCCGCGCGGAGCCTCGACAAGCGGCGCAGGCCCGTCGCGTTCGAGTACTGGGCGCACGCCATGTCGCTGCTCCCGGTCTCGGCCTGGCCGTACATGGCGCGGCGCCGCCGCAGCTGGCGGGAACGCTACAGCGCCGAGCCCGCGCTCGACGCCCAGGCCGAAAAGGAGGTGAGGGCCCTCCTCGAAGCGCGCGGCGCGATCACCGTCTCGGACTTCCCGAACGGCGCGATGCACCGCGGTGGCGGCCGGGCCGCGAACATGGGCGACAGCTGGAACCACCGCACCGACCACAAGCACGCGATCGAGCGGATGCTGTGGTTCGGCGAGGTCGCCTGCACCCACCGCATCGGCTTCAAGCGCGTCTACCAGCTCGCCGAGAACGCGATCCCCGAGCAGCACCTGTGGGACGCCGACGACCAGGAGTGTCTGCGCCACATGGTCGCCGGCGCGCTGCGCAACCTCGGTGTAGCCACCACCAAGGACATCGCCGACTACTTCCGGATCGCGGTCGCCGACGCCCAGCGGACCCTGCGGGAGATGGAGATCGGGCAGGTCGCCGTCGAAGGCTGGCGCTCGAAGGCCTGGATCGACCCGGAGGCGCGGCGCCCGCGCTCGCCCGGTGCTGACCGGCCGGTCGCCGTGTCGATGTTCGACCAGCTGGTGTGGCTGCGCGAGCGCATGGAGCGGCTGTGGGGCCACGACTGGAAGATCGAGATCTACGTCCCGGCCCCCAAGCGCACTTTCGGCTACTACTGCCTGCCGATCTTCGTCGGCGATGACCTGCCGGGTCGGGTCGCCTTGCGGCGCAGCAACGGCGACCTCGTCGTCGAAGCGGTGCAATGGGACGACGAGCGGGCCGACCGGGAGCATCTTCACGCGGCCGTCGATCGCGTCGCCTCCTGGGTCGGCGCGGAGACGCGCTGGGAGCATGCGTAGTTCTGCTCGGTGACCGCGTCGGCGGCGGTCGCCTAGGCGCCTCCGGGCGATCCGAAGCCGTCCATGCCCTGGTCGGATTCGTTGGCGGCGTCGACGCCGACGGTGATGGTCCCGACGTAGCCGGCCATGGGGTCGGACTCGTCGTCGGCACTCAGCGCCAGGAGCCCGTCGACGACGCCGCCCCCGGTGTAGACGCCGTCCTCGTCGAGCAGGATGTGGCCGCCGGTGTGCTGGGAGTACGGCTCGAGCTCGTACAGAGCGAGCACGATGTCGTCCTCGAAGAAGAACTGGCCGGTGTGGACCGTGCTGCCGCCCTCGTACCGGTCGTCGTCCACGGTCCCGCCTACGTGGACCTTCGTGTGGATGTGCGTGACGCGCCCGGAGTACCAGCCGGGGACGATGGTGGTGAACTCGGCCAGGCCGTCGGCGCCGGTGGTCACGAAGCCCCGTAGGAAGGTGTCGTCGTCGCCGATGCCGTCCTCGGCGGGGACGTTCCCGCCGGGGCTGTTGTCGGTGTAGCTCGAGTAGTAGCCCCACTGGTCGCAGTGCCAGATCTCGACGGCCGCGTCGTCGATCGGCTCGCAGCTGGAAGCGTCGACCACGGTGACCCGCAAGGTCAGGGGCGCGCCGGGCTTGCCCTCGGTGACGTCGGCTCTCTTCGGCGCGTCCTCCAGGTAGTAGGGCCCCTCGGTCATCTCCGTCGTGAGCACGCAGATGTCGCTCGTGGCGCCGCCGTTGGTGGACGTGTCGGACGTGTCGGTCTCCGAGCCGGGGCCGCAGGCGCCGGTCAACCCGATTCCGGCGGCCCCGGCCACGGCCCCGCCGGTGGTGAGGAGGCGGCGTCGGTTCAGCAGTGTCTGTTGCATGGCCCGGACGCTACGGAGCGTCCCGGTGACGGGGCCCGGAAAAGGATGAGAAATCCCCTGGAATGCGTGAGGGGCCTCCCCCGACGCGGGAGAGGCCCCTCACTGACCGGGGGGAGTCAGGACGCTAGCTGGTGACCAGCGTCAGGTTCCAGGCGCTGAGCGCCGGTCCGATGGGTTGGAAGTAGGTCGTGCCGCCCCAGGTGCAGTTCCCCGAGCCGCCCGAGGTCATGCCCTGGGCGCTGTTGCCGGTGATGAACGAGCCGCCCGAGTCGCCGGGCTCGGCGCACACGCTGGTGCGGGTGAGTCCGTTGACCGAGCCCTGCGAGTAGTTGACGGTCTGGTTCAGCGCCTGCACGGTGCCGCAGTGCCAGCCGGTGGTCGATCCGGACCGGCAGATCGAGGAGCCGGGGGCCGCCTGGTTGGCGTTGTAGACGTAGCGCGAACCGCTGTACATGTTCACGATGTTGTAGAGGGTCTCGCTGCTGCCGACCTCCACCCACGCGCGGTCCGCGCCCGGGAAGACCGAGTTGCGGAAGACGCCCGGGGCGGCCTCGCCGCCGGTGACGGAGTCGCCGGCCCGACCGCAGTGGCCCGCGGTCACGAAGCCGGGCGTGCTGCCCTGGCGGACGGCGAAGCCGACCGAGCAGCGCGAGCGGTTCTCGATGATGTAGGCGTCGCCGCCGCGCACGTAGTACGTCTCGGGTGCTTTGACGTCGGTGTCGACGGTGATCATGTCGGTGTCGATGCCGGCGGCCTCTGCCAGGTCGGTCGCGGCGTGGGATTCGGCGGCCTCGATGACGATCCTGTTGGTCTCGACGTCGACGTAGTGGCCGTAGACGTCCTCGGCCTGGACCGAGTCGAGTTCGGCCACGGCCGCTTCGAGCTCGGCCAGGTCGTGCTCGACCAGGACCGGGGTCGCGCCTTCGGCGGCGAGGTCGTCGGCGTCGGCCTTGGAGGTGGTGGCGACCATGATCTCCTCGGCGTCCTCGGAGACCCACAGGCCGGCGTAGGTCTCGTCGAATTCCTCGGGGACTTCGGCGAGGAGGTCGGAGGCGACGGCCTCGACGGCGAGGCGGTCGTAGGCCTCGGTCGCGGTGATGCCGAAGGTCTCCGACATCGCGTCGATCACGGCGGGACTGACTTTGCCGAGCAGTTCGGACCGGGCTTCGTCGGCCTTGAGCTCGAGCGGGTCGGCGTTCGCCGCCGACGAGCCGAGGGCGAGCGCGAGGGTGGTGGCTAGTGCGGTTGCGGCGGTGACCGCCAGTGCGCGTTGACGTTTCATTTTCAAATGCCTTTCGGGTGAGGGCAAAAGACAACTACCGGGGGTAGATGTCATGGCGGTCACAGGTGAGTGATGCCATATGAGGAGATTAGATCCAAATCGCGCAAACCAGAAGACGTCAATAATTCAGTGAATATCCATACAGGTGTTACTTTGTTTCTTATATATGAAGCGCAGTGGTATTAGCGAGATTAGCGGTCATATTGGGACTAACTGGAGTGTCTGAATGGAACCAGAGTTTCGCACGGTGTCAGTGAGGCTTGTCTGTTCGGTTCGTAGAACGGCAGGAGTCGGGTATCGGTCACCGAGGTGTCATCGCCGACTTTTCGGCCGAGCCGGAGATTCAATGTCCCGGAGTCGATCAACTCGGCCGAGGCCGAAGACCCCGCTTCGGAATGCAGCAGAGCCTTTAGGCGTCGTCAGAGGAAAGCGTCGGCGGGGCGGCCCGCTGGGCGAGCAATTCGGCGCCCGGCCGATGACGTCTTCCACGTTGGATACCGCGGTCCCCCCTCCTCGGGAGGGTCGGCGAGCGCCTTGACGAGGAAGGTGATCATGCCCTCGTCCATGACCTCGCAGGCCCACTTCTCGAGTTCGCGGCCGATCATCTCGATCGGCTGTCACGACGGCTGGTCGACGGCCTGGCTGCTGCGGGCGCTGCGAGACAACGGCGGCGGCCGGCTCCACTCCTTCGACCGGAGCGGCCGCGCACGGGGGAACATCCCGGACGCACTCGCCGAGAGCCGCTGGAGTCTCACGACCGGGGACGCGCGGGCGGCCGTCGGGGAGATGCCGCGCCGGATCGACTACCTGTTCCTCGACGGGTCGCCTTCGGCTCGCTTCGCGAAGTGGTACTTGCCGAACCTGGTGGCGCCGCTCGTCTCCGGTACGCCGGTGAGCTTCCGCAACGTGTTCCGCCACCGGGTCCCGCTCCCGCTCAGCGGGGCCTCGCTGATCTTGAAGTGGCTGCGCCACAACCACATGGACTACTTCACCGCGGCACGGGCGAGGCAGCCGGTGATCCACCGGCAGCTCAACCGGGTCCGCTGGGCCCTGGGCTTCAACGACCCCGTCCACACCGGCGACCACGACCCGATGATCTTCTTCCAGGCGGCTTTACGCGGGTTCAGGCGGTGAGGCCGAGGGGGTCGAAGACGAGGTCGGCGCGGTCGCGGACCTTGCGGATGCGCCGGGCGTTCGACTCGTCGACCGTCTCGATCCAGGCGCGCGCCTCCTCGGGCGCCTTCCCGAAGCGCACATGCCTGGCGGCGAGCCGCTTTAGTCGCGTCGCCTCCTCGACGTCGCAGTACCAGACCTCGGTCAGTTCGTCCCGCACCGCGGGCCACGGTTCGTCGAGGTCCAGCAGGTAGTTGCCTTCGGTGATGACCACGTCGGCTTCGGGGAGGACCGGGATCGACCCGGCGACCGGCTCTTCAAGGCGCCGATCGAAGGCGGGCGCGTACACGATCCGGTCGCGCTCGCGGCCGATGCGTCCCAGCAGGTCCCGGTAGCCGTCGCCGTCGAAGGTGTCGATCGCGCCCTTCCGGTGGGCCCGACCGAGCCGCTCCAGCTCGGCCTGCGCGAGATGGAAGCCGTCCATCGGCACCCACACCGCCCGGCGGCCGGCCGGGTCGAGGGAGCGGGCGAGCCATTCGGCGGCGGTCGACTTGCCGGCGCCGGGGCAGCCGGTGATCCCGATGAGCACCCGTTCGCCGCGCGAAGCGAGCGCTCGCACCCGGTCCGGCAGCGCCTCGCCTCCTGGTTCACCGCTGGTTTCCACGCAGCCGAACCTAGCCGAGCCGGACCGTGTCCAACGCGGCGCCCTCGGACGGACTTGCGCCAGGTCCGGTCCGTCACTCGCGGAGATCATGTGAAAACTTTCACAAGTGCAGGGATTTGAACATGTTCAGACGTAGTTTCAAGGGATGTCGGTCCACCAGGTCCTCGCCCAACTCTCCGATGCGGCCCCGTCGATGCTCGCCTCCGCCGAGCCGGCGGGACTGCTCCCGGCGCGCCAGCAGATGGCGCTGTCCCTGGGCTGGCACATCATCCTCGCCTGCTTCGGCGTCGCCTTCCCCGCCATGATCTTCGTGATGCACCTGCGCGGCATCCAGAAGAAGGACCCCGTCGCGCTCGAACTCGCCAAGCGGTGGGCCAAAGTCTCGGCGGTGCTGTTCGCCATCGGCGCCGTATCGGGGACGGTCCTCAGCTTCGAGATGGGCCTGCTGTGGCCCGGCCTCATGGGCGCCTTCGGCGACGTGCTCGGACTGCCCTTCGCCTTCGAAGGCCTCGCCTTCTTCCTCGAAGCGATCTTCCTCGGCATCTACCTCTACGGCTGGGGCCGCATACCGCCGAAGCGGCACGTGCTCATGGTGCTGCCCATGGCGGTCACCGGCGTCATCGGCACCTACTGCGTCCTGGCCGTCAACGCCTGGATGAACGTCCCGACCGGCTTCCGCATCGTCGACGGCGAGGTCACCGACGTCGAACCCTGGGCGGTCCTGTTCAACTCCCACGCCTTCGCCCAGTCCGGACACATGTGGTTGGCGGCCTACATGGTCGCCGGCTTCTCCATCGCCGGCGTCTACGCCGTCGGCCTGCTGCGCGGACGCCGCGACCGGCACCACCGGCTCGGCTTCCTGGTGCCGTTCGCCTTCGCCACGATCGCCGCCCTCGCCCAGCCCTTCGTGGGCCACCTCCTCGGCGAAGGCCTGGACGAGCGCCAGCCGGCCAAGCTCGCCGCGTTCGAACTCGCCGAGACCACCACCGACGGCGCCTCCCCGCTGCGCATCGGCGGCGTCATCATCGACGGCGAAGTCAAAGGCGCCCTTGACATCCCCTACCTCGGTTCGCTCATCGCGCAGGGCTCGGCCACCGAGCCGGTGCCCGGCCTCGATACGATCCCGGTCGAGGACCAGCCGCCGGTCAACCTCACGCACTGGGCCTTCCAGACCATGATCGGCGTCGGGATGCTCCTCATGCTCGCCGTCCTGCTCTACTGGTTCATGCGCTGGCGCGGCCGCGACCTGCTCGACAACCGCTGGTTCCTGCGGTTCGCCGCCCTCGGCGGCCCCCTGGCGGTGCTGGCGCTCCAATCAGGATGGGTCGCCACCGAGGTCGGCCGCCAACCGTGGATCGTCCACGGCGTCATGCGAACGACCGACGCCGTCGGCGACTACACCTCCGGCCTCTGGTGGCTCCTCGCCGCATCCACAGTGCTATACGGCGCCATGACGATCGGCGCGGTGATCGTGTTGCGGTCGATGGCCAGGCGCTGGCGGGCGGGCGCGGGCGACCTGCCGAGCCCGTACGGACCGCGGCCGGCCGAGGCGGTGGAGCGATGACCCTGGAGACCGCGGTCGCGGCCGCCCTGTTCGTCGGTGTCATCGCCTACGCGGTGCTCGGCGGCGCCGACTTCGGGTCGGGCTTCTTCGACCTCACCGCCGGAGGCAGCCGCCGCGGCGCGCAGCTGCGCACCTTGATCGACCACAGCATCGGGCCGGTCTGGGAGGCCAACCACGTCTGGCTCATCTACGTGCTCGTCACGTGGTGGACGGCGTTCCCCATGTCCTTCGCTGCCGCGATGACGACGCTCATCCTGCCGTTCCTGCTGGCGCTGCTCGGCATCGTGCTGCGCGGCGCGAGCTTCGCGTTCCGCAAGCACGCCGAGACGCTGGGCCAGGCCCGGCTGTTCGGCGCGGTCTTCGCAGTCTCCTCGGTGCTCGCGCCGTTCTTCCTCGGCACGGTCGCGGGCGCCCTCGCCTCGGGCCGGGTGCCGGCCGACGGCCACGGCGACCTGTGGTCGTCCTGGCTGAACCCGACCTCGCTGTTCGGCGGTGTCATCGCCGTCGGCACCTGCGCGTTCCTGGCGGGCGCCTTCCTGACCGCCGACGCCGCCCGAGGCGGCCAGAGCGGCCTGGCCGACCGGCTTCGGACCCGGTCCCTGCTGGTCGGTCTCGTCACCGGCGCGGTGGTGTTCGCGGCCCTGGTGCCGCTGCAGCGCGACGCCCCGACGCTGAGCGCCGGCCTCACCGGCAGGGCGGCCCCGCTCATCGTCCTCTCGGCTGTCGGCGGCGCCGCGACCCTGCTGCTGTTGGCTCGCCGACGATACGGTCCGGCGCGCCTGACCGCCGTCCTCGCCGTGTCCTCAGTGGTGTCCGGGTGGGGGCTCGGCCAGTTTCCGTGGATCCTGGTCGACCAGGTGACGATCGCCGAAACCGCGGGAGCGAGGGCCACTCTGCAGGGACTGCTGGTCGCCGTCGCGATCGCCGCCGCGGTGGTGGGCCCGGCCCTGCTCTACCTCTTTCGCCTCACCCAGTCCAAGGAGTGGGCCCACCAGAGCTGAGGCGGCCTATCGGATCCCGGCCACGATCGCGTCGAGGGTGGCGAAGTCGATCGCCGCGGGATCGTCGGTCACGAGCCCGACTCCGACGACCCAGCCGTCGGCGGAGCGGAGTTCCAACGACGTCAGCTCCGTCCCCCCGTCCTCCACGGTGCGGTGGATCAGCTCGGTCGACTCGTCCAAGGGCGAGTACTCGCAGTCGGCGGCGTACGAGCACTGCGCATAGTGCTCGGCGGCGATCCCGTCCGCCGCCCCGTCCTCGGGCGCCTCGATGGGGGTCACCTGGAGGAAGAGCGTGGCGCTCGTGCCGTTCAGGGTCACCTCCGCGGCTGCGACACGGGTGTCGTCCTGCCCGTAGTGGTAGTCCTCGCCCGTGTCCGTGAACTCGATCGAGTCGGGCGAGGTGAAGGGCGAGCCGCCGAGAGTCGACGAAGCGGCTTCGACGAAGTCGTAGATGAGCTCGTCGTCGGTCGGCGCCGCCCGCCGGTCGGTGTCCTCGGACTCCTCGATGTACGGAACGTCCTGGGCGACCGGGATCGCCGCCGCGAGAGAGCTGAGCTGCTCGGGCGTCGTGCTCAGGGAACCCGGTCCGTACTCGACCGCCATCTGGACGTGGACGATCGTGCCGTCCTGGAGGGCCAGCAGAGCGCTGTTGACCGGGACGAGCTCGCCCTCGGGCCGCTCGTCGTCGTCGATGACGATCCTGCGCTGCTCCTCGACGAGCAGCAGCGATCCTTCGGGGACCTCCTCGCGACCGCACGCCAAGTCGAGGGCCTCGCATCTGGAGAGCTCCTCCAGGCGCGCCTCCACATCGCCGTCGAGCGGGTCGTGCACGTCGACTCCGAGCGTGACGCGCTCTCCGCTGTCGGGGAAGACCACGACCTCGGCGAACCGGTATCCGCCGAACCGTTCGTCGTAGTGGAACCCGTCGTGGTTCACCTCGCCTTGGACGCACGAATCGGCGACGCTGCCTCCGATGGAGGCCATGTATTCGGTCAGCGCCGTGTCGTAGGCCGCGGCGACTCCGGCCTGCCACCCGGTCGGCTCGTCGCTCGGAGGAGGGCACACCTCGACGGGCCCCACGGGCCCGACGTCGTCCGGTGCGCCGTCCGTGGTCGCGTCCGCCGCGCCCCCTTGAGCGAACACCAAGGGGGCGATGGCGAACAGTGCCACGGCGGCGATCGCCGCCAGTGATCCGGACCCGGCCTGCGCGACGCGTCGCCGCCGTACTCTGCGCCGACCGGCGGCGACGATGTCGTCGGTGCCCGCGCACGCGACCGACACGGGTTCCGCCAGTGCGTCCTTGAACAACTCGCGCATTTCGTCTGGCTTCATGATCGGGCTCCTTGGCCTGCGAGATCGGCGTTCTCGTACAGGTCGCGCAGCGTCTGCAGCCCCCGCGCGGTCTGACTCTTGACGGTGCCGGTCGAGCAGCGGAGTATCCGCGCGGTCTCGTCGACCGACAGGTCCTCCCAGTAGCGGAGGACCAGCGTCGCGCGCTGCCTGGGCGGCAGCTTCGCGAGGATGGAGACGGCCGTCAGGCGGTCGTCGGGGGTGCTCGGTCCGGCCGGGCCGTCGGGCGGCACGGCGTAGGAGCGTTCGCGTCGGAACCAGCCCCGCCGCGACATGTCGATCAGCGAGTTGGCGATGATCCGACGGGTGTAGGCGTCGGCAGTCTCCTGCCGCGTCTTGGACCACCGGCCGTACAACTTGATCAGCGAGGTCTGCACGGCGTCCTCGGCCGTGTGCCAGTCGCCGCACATCAGGTAGGCCGTCCGCAGCAGCGCGCCGCGTCGGGCCTCCACGTATTCGCGGAACTCGGCTTCCAGCTGTGGGGTCATGGGGGCCTTTCGTCGCGTCTCCGTCTCCGTGTCTACGGAATCGGACCCCCGCGCGGTTGCATGCCGGTCCGATCAGGCCGGGTCGCAGAGCCGCCAGTACTGCTTCTTGTCCTTGTCGCGCACCACCACGTCGATCGCGGCGAGTTCGGCGCGCAGTTCCTCCAGGTCGTCGCCCTTCGACTTCTCCAGGGCGTGCTGCCGGGTCTTGAGCAGTGGGTCGGCCCCGGACGGGAGTCCTTCGGAGTCGGGTACCCAGCGGCGGTACTCGCCTTCGTGGGGATCGCCGTCGGGGTGCCAGGCGTAGCCGTGCCTCCGCAGCGCCGTGGCCACCTTGTCGCGGTCGAGGTCGAACGCTATGCGCGCTAGCTCCTGGTGGCGGCGGCCGAGGACCACGAGCTGCCGGTCCTCGACGAACACCGCCGCGGCGTCGGACGCCTCGACGGTGCGCCGGTAGTCGCCGCGCTCCAGGCCCAGCCGTCGCGAGTCGACGGTCATGGTGAGCTGGTCGGCGACGGCGATGAAGGCGAGGACGAGCCCGGCGACGGCGCCGAGCCCGGTCGCCGCCGTCAGGCGGAGGAGGTCGGGGAGCCGCGTGAACAGTTCGACGGGGCCCTGAAAGGGGAACCAGGACAGGTCCACGATCCAGTCGGACGCGAGGTCGAGTCCCCAACCGGCGGCGGCGCCGAGCATCGGGAACGCCACCAGCAGGACCGGTCCGATCCACTTGGGATCGGCCACGATCGTCCGGTCGCCGTTCGCTTCCATGACGCTCCTTCACCTCCGGTGGGGGCCAACGGCTTCACTGTAACGAGAGCCTCGCCGCCCCGAGAACGCCGTACTTCGGTACTAGTACCGGGGTCTTCAATGTGTACGTGGAGCGGCCGCGTGGCCGTCCACGCCCACCTGACGAACGGCCCCGACGACCTGCGCATGGCGGTTTACCTGGTGCGGGACGAGCGCATCCGGGAGCACTGGGACACGCTCCAGCCGGTGCCCGAGGAGTCGGCGAACGACAACACGATGTTCTAGACCCCGACGGGTCGGCCGCGGCGGCGGAGCCTCAGGCTCCGCCGCCGCGCCTCGTCTCGCCGGACCTGCGCCGACCCGACGAGGTTTTGGCAGAACTGGTCCGGGGGAGCGTCGGTTCGCCTTAGACTCGTGTGAAACCGGTCAACATGTCCCGATTCGACCCAGGGAGCGCCGATGGCATATACGCCCGACCCGGCATCAGAGCCCGTCCCGCAGCGGACCAACGGTCATGCGGTCACCGCGCTGGTCCTCGGCATCCTAGCCCTGGTCCTGGCGTTCATTCCCCTCGTCAACGTCGTGTCGTTCGTACTCGGTCCGCTCGCGATCATCTTCGGCATCGTGGGACTGGTCGCCGGCCGCAGGCGCGGCACCGGCAAGGGCATGTCGATCGCCGGCATCGTCATGGGCGCGCTCGCGCTCGTCATAGGCATCGTCATGTACGTGCTGGTGTTCAACGTCGCCAGCGAGGCGTGTGAGGACGAAGGCTACTCGGGGAACGTCGAGGAATGCCTCGAGGAGCTCCAGTCCGAACTGCCGGATTCCGACAACGGTTGACCCGGCGCTCGCGTGCTAGAACGGCCATTCCATGTCCTGGGGTCTGACCGAATTGAGTTCCCCGCGTATGTTGCGGGCTTCGACGGTGTGGCCGATGCGGGCGAGACATTCGGCCAGCAGCTCCAAGGCCAGGCAGAATTCCTCCAGGAACTCCCGGTCCAGCCGATGGAGTTTCCGCAGTAGCGTGACCGAGCGCCGCGCCGCCGGTGCGGCGGCGCGCCAGTCGCCCGCATCGTGCCGCAGGACTGCGCAATTGAGCAGTGCGAACGCAAGCAGCCCTTCGACGTCCACCGAGGGGTCGATCCGGTGGAGCCGCTCGGCGATGCCCACTGCCCGCTCGATCAGGTCCAAGGCGTCGTCCTGGCGCCCCTCGGACCAGACGGCCTTGGCCTCCTCGACAAGGTCGAAGGCCTCGACCGGGTCGGTCGAGTCGGCCGCGCCGGTGTTCGCGTCCGCGTCGAACGAGCGCTGGAACAGCTCGCCGTGCAGTTTGAGCGTCATGGTGTGCTTGCCGCCCATCGTGCCGTGCTCGCCAGGTTCCGACAGCGCCGCCGACACCTGTTCGAGGTTCAGTTCGGCGACTCGTCTGAGAGAGGTGAACAGGCCGGGGTTCCGGGGTTCGAGCATCTCGCAGATCTCGACGACCTTGGTCAGAGGCCCGTGGGCCTCCTCGAAGCGGTCGGCCTCGCCCGCGATCGCGCCGAGGTTGAACAGCAGTCTGCTGAGGACGACCAGGCTCTCATCGTCGTCCTCGTCGCGGTCGCGTTCGATCCGGTCGCACAGGTCGCGGACGATCTCGATCGCCTCGTCGAGGTTCCCTTGGGCGCGCAAGGCGAGGGCTCGGGTCATCGCCAGGTTCGCCACTGTCCCCAGATGTTCGGTCTCCCCTTCCGGCAGGTCGATGACCAGCGACTCGCCCTCGTCGGCCAGTCCGCGGGCCTCCCCGGTGCGGCCCGCGGCATGCAGCAGCGCCGACCTGACCGAGAGGACCCGGGCGAGGTCGGCCGGGACCAGCGGACCGTCGGGTGCTTGGAACCTCCGGCAGAGCCGCTCCGACTCGTCGATGGCCTCGAGCGCCTCCTCGAAGTGGAGCTGCATCGCATGCGACTGGGCGAGAACGCCGAGTGCCGCGCACAGCGGCGGGCCGTGCCGCTGCGGGTCCTCGTCGGCGAGCGGGCGGAGGTACGAGACGGCCGCGGTACCGGCCTTGTTGGCGCCCTTCGCGTCCGCGATCTGGAGCCGCCGTTGGGCCATCTCCGCGAGCAGATAGGCGCGGCCGGTCGCGGACTGCGTGGATTCGGCCAGGCGGCGATCGGCGATCGCGGAGATGATCGCTTCGGCGCCGGGGACGAGGTCGAGACCCAACTTGCTCGGCAGGTGCTCGGCCACCTGCTCCAATACCTCGGTTTCGAGCCCGGGCGCGGTCGCGACCGCGTGGAGCGACGCCCCGCCGCCCAGGACTCCCAGCGCCGGATCGGATTCGAGGACTCGAGCGAGCGTCCGGTTCAGGTGCGGCCAGCGGGTCGCCGCGGCGGTGAGGAAGATGAGCGTCTGGGCGGTGTGCGGGAACGGCTCTGCGCCCGGTTCACGGCGCACGAGGTCCACTGGGGCGACCGCAGCCCAGGGATTGGTGTAGAACGACACGCCGTGCCCGGGCGTCAGCAGGCCGAGGAAGTCCTCGGCGAGCCGGTCGGGGTAGAGCGGTTCGAGGCTGTGCCGGTCGTCGGCCGGCGGGTAGATCGCCCGGTGGTCGTCGAGCAGCTGGTCGAGGTTGTCCCCGATGCCGGCCCGGTGCAGCGCGGCCTGCGCGTCCCGGTAGTTCGGATGCGGTCCGGTGAGGACGGCGGTGAACACGGCCTGGGTGAGCGCCCGGTAGCCGCTGCGGAAGTCGCGTTCGGCGAGGCGCAGCCGCTCCCAGTTGCGGATCTCGCGTGCCAGCAGGAACGCCGCGACCTCGTCGACCTCCTCCGGTGGGCGGTCGGTCTCGCCTTCGGCGGGCACCGCAGCCAAGGCGGCCATGTGGACCGACAGGATCGAGGCGTACTGCTCGGCGTCGATGGTGCGCGGCACCGGCGCGGTCTGCTCGAGCGGCATCTCGAAGAGGGAGGCGAACTGCGCCTTCGCCGCCTCGAACAGGCCGGCGCGCCCGCCGGACGCGTTGATCGGCTCCAGGCCCAGGTCCGCGTAGTCCACGTCGAGCTCGTCGAGTTCGCCGCGCAGCGCCCACCAGCCGCGCAGGGTGCGGGAGACCAGCAGCAGACGGACGCCGTCGCCGGGGTCGCTTGCGGCCGTGGCGCACAGCGCGTGGAGCGACCGGTGGCTCCAGCGGTCGGCGTAGTCGGCCACGACCAGGTGGCGGCCGCCGGTGGAGCCGACCGCGAAGACGGGGGCGCCGCGTTCGGCCGGATCGTGGGCGTGCCGAGCATGCCAGGTGCGCCAGCCGGCGCGGGCCGAGTCCCGGGTGAACTCCAGCGCCAGTCGGGTCTTGCCGTGCCCGCCCGGGGCGTGGAGGAGCATGACGCGGGATGGAACGGCGGCGTCCCTCCATCGGCGGAGCCGCTGCATCTCCGTCTCGCGCCCGGTGAACTCGATGAAGCGGTGCCGGGCGTGGAGCAGACGGCTGGGCTGGCTGCGCAGCGTCGCCGGATCGGTCCGGTGCCCGGCGTCCGCCTCCTCCAGCCAGTAGGGCGGCTCGCCTTCGTACATCGACACGTCGCCGAACACCGGGGCGATGATCCGCCCCGCGTTGTTGTACTGGCTGACCGGTTGCGTGAAGGTCACTGCTCGGGCTCCTTGTCCTCGGGCTCGGCGCCGACGTTGACGTCGCCGATGATCGGCGCGATGACTCGGCTTTGGTCGTTCGCCCGGATGTCCTGGCGGATCACCGGGCCCGGGGCGCTTCCCTTCTCAGGTGCGGGCTTGTCGCGTCGGCTCCGCCGCAAGAGCCAGGCGAGCGACCGCTTCAACGCTCGCCAAGCCGCGCCCGCGACGCGTTTGGCGAGCGCGTCGGTCACCGGGTCCGGGACGCTCACGGTTCTTCGTCCCCTCTGCTGCGGGGCCGGTTGACCACGACCTGGGCGTGGCGGACGACCGTCTCGCCGCGGAGGTAGCCCCTCGCCCAGACCTCCAGAACGGCGCCGGGTTCGGCGTCGGACCGGTCCTCCACCCGCACCACCTCGTGGAGGGAGGGGTCCACGGGCCCGTCGCCGCGGATCGGACGGACACCGTGGAGGGCGAGCAGTTCGAGCAGTTCGTCGCGCACCGAATCGGCGGCGTCCGGATCGGGGCCGGTGTACGCGTCGAGCCGGTCGACGATCGCGGAGATGCCGAGCACCAGGGGCAGTTGGTGCAGTCCTTTCTGGGCTTCCTTGAGACTGCGGGACAGCTCCCCGATGAGCGACTGCTGGCGGTTGCTCTCCAGCCGGTGCTGGCGCAGCTGATCTTCGAAGCTCGCCACGAGTCGGCGCAGGTCCTCGCCTGATGCGGCCTTCCGGTTCTCGTTCATGCCGGTCCGGCCTCCAGTTCGCACAGCAGCCGGCGGCTCGCCGCCTTGGCCTCGCGGGTCATGTTCTCGGGCCGATGGAGCTGGTAGCGCCCGAGGAAGCGGTCGTTGATCACATCGAACACTCCGATGTACATGGTCCCGTCGACGTCGAAGCACATGCCGATCCGCAGCGGCGCGCCCTCGGGAAGGCCGGCCGGGAGCGCGATGAGGTCGATCTCGGTCGCATCGACCTCGGTGAGGGCCTCCGAATCGCCTTCCGTGACCTCGAACCGAAGCTCTTTCTGATCGGCGACGACCGTGCCGAACACCTCCACCTTCTCGCAGGGGATCGGCGTGTTGCGGGGGATGATCACCGTGTTCGCCATGACGCCGAAGTCGTTGCGGGCCACGGTGCCCATGCCGTGCGAGGTGACGTCCCGGAACGCCCCCGTCAGGGGTCCGGCCGGTTCGAGCGCGCCGGCCTGGGACGGGAGCCGGTCGGCCAGGAGCGCCGCGCCGAGCGCCACGGCCTCGTCGGGGTTGACCTCCATCGACGGCCTCCGGCCCGAGAGCCGCTCGACCATGTCGGCGACCATCGGCATCCGACTCGACCCGCCAACCAGCAGGACCTTGTCGATCCCGGCCCAGTCGAGCCCGGACTGGGCGAGCACGTCCTCGACGACGTCCTCGGTGCGGGCAAGCAGGCCCGCGGTGAGCTCCTCGAACCGGCGCCGCGTCACCGGCACCTGGTGGAGGCGCTCGGGGCCGGCGACGCGGATGACCGTCCGCTCCGCCTGCGAGAGCCGCCGCTTGGCGTCCTCGCAGGCCGCCCGCAGCCGCGCCTCGCACTGGCCGCCGTCGCGCAGCTCCGGGCCTCCCGTCGCGGTGACCTCCAAGGCGGCGTAGGTGATGAGGATGTTGTCGAAGTCGAACCCGCCGAGCGAGCGGTTCCCGTCGGTGGCGATCACCTCCAGTTCGCCGTCACCGACCCGCATGACCGTGACGTCGAAGGTGCCGCCGCCGAGGTCGTAGACCAGGAACGTGCCCGACTCGCGCTTCAGCAGCCCGTAGGCTATCCCGGCCGCCGTGGGCTCGTTGAGGATGCGCAGCGGATGCAGCCCGGCGATCTCGGCGGCGTCCTTCGTGGCCTTCCTCGCGGCGTCGCCGAAGTACGCCGGAACGGTGACCACCGCCTCCCGGACCTCGTCGCCGAGCGCTTGGCGGGCCCCGGCCGCCAAGTGCGCCAGGATGATCGCCGAGATCTCCTCGGGCCGGTACTCCCGGCCGTCCTCGTCGATGTGGACCGGCTCGGGCATCCCCATGCGGCGCTTGACCAACTCCACGTAGTCCTCGGGGCCCACCGCAGCCATGTTCTTGGCCGGCGCCCCGACCACCGGCCTGCCGTCCTCGAAGTAGACCGCCGAAGGCGTCAGCCGCGAATCGGGGCCGTCGACGATCTCGGCGGCGCCGCCGCGGACGGCCGCGACCGCCGAGTACGTCGTTCCCAGGTCTATGCCGACGCGCATCAATACACTCCCCGTTCGGTGCCGCCGGACCCCGCGAGGTCGAGCGCCGAGGAGGACTTCCCGCGGGTGATGATCGCGTTGACCTCCCACTGGACCTTTCTGCGGTCGTTGACGACCCAGGACATGTAGGCGATCGCGATGCCGATCGCCAAGAGGCCGAGCACCACGAAGCCCGGCTGCCCGTTCCCGGCGCACACGAACGACAGGATCGCCACCAGGGCGCCGATCCCTCCGGCCTTGAACAGCTCGAAGCCCGGGTATTCCGGCCAGTACTTCTCCTCTTCGCAGCTTTTGAGGTAGACCTCCTTCTCGCGGGCCGCCGCCCGCAGTTCGGCGTCGTCGGTGACCTTCGGGATCCGGGCGAGCAGACGCCGCATCGCGGAGATCTCCTCGGTGCTGGTGACGATGTAGCCGCCGGCGATCTGGATCTTCGGGACCTCCTCCACGCGGCACAGCAGCGCGATCGCCAGGTAGCGGCCGGCCACCTCCTTCACCCCGCCGCCGGTCGACTCGTAGAGGCGGTCGAGGATCTTGATCGCGTCCTGGTAGCGCCCGGTGCTGATGTAGGCGTTGGCGATGCCCATGTCGGCCTCGTCGGCCGCGCCCGGCATCACCCGCACCTGCTCGTAGACCCGCACCGCGTCGCCCCACTTGCCCTGCGACTCCAGGACGTCGGCGACGAGGAAGTGCCGCTCGGGGTTGCCCTGGTCGAGCAGCGCCGCCTCCTGCGACTCGTACAGCGCGTTGTCGAGCCGGTTGAGCCCGATGCTGGCCCTGGCGAGCGTCTCCCACACCTCGCCGGTCTCGCCGATCTCCTTGCGGGCCTCACGGGCGGCGTACGCGGCAGAGTGGTAGTCGTTGCGCCCCAAGTACTCCATGGCGCGGCTCAGCCAGTCACCGCCTCCCGCCGCCGTGGGCCGGGGCTCGGGGCGCAACGCCCCCTCAGCGTTCAGCCTGCGGTCGTACTCGGCCCGCTTGGCGTTGTCGAGCAGGACCTTCCTGGCTTCGGCCAGGCGCTCGACCATCGTCTCGGCCTCCTGGCGCCGACTCAGGTCAGCGCTGTTGACCTTCTTGTTCCAGAGGCGGAACTTCTGCTTGACAGCGGTCTCGATCTCTTCTTTCGGCGCGGTCCGGCTCACACCGACCGCGAGGTAAAGATCTTCCATCGGAGTGTTTCCTCCATTCGAGGGAAATCGAAGTTTCCGAAACAGGATCGCATGAATTCACGCAGTCCCGATAAAGGCAAAACATGACATACACCGGCAATATCGGCTCATTCCTTCGAGTTGCCTGTTGCCACTTCTATTGACCATGGCAACGCGGCCGATGGAGACTTAAAGGCAGTTCGGAGCGACCCCTCGTCGATCACTCGCGAAGCATTCGAAGAACTCCAGAAGGACCCCGCATTGGATCACCCACCGCACGAATTCGGAGCCGCAGTCCGGCGCCGCCGACTCGATATCGGCCTGTCGCTCGCCCAACTCGCCGGCAAAGTCCACTATTCCAGGGGGCACCTGAGCAAAATCGAGACCGGAAAGCGCATTCCGTCTCCGCAATTGGCTTCACTGATCGACACCGCACTCAAAGCCGGCGGCGAGATAGCCGGACTGCTCGACAACGACACCGACGGAGACGACCTCGACTGCTACTGCGACCTCCCCATCGACCAGGGCGAGGCCGCCATCGGCAACGTCGACCTCCCGCCCGACCTCGCCGGAGCCACCGCCGTCCACGGCGACGCCATCGCGATCGCCTTCGAGCACAGCCTCGTCCAGGTCCGCAAGCTCGGCCAGACCACCAGCCCCGGCGCGATCTTCCCGATCCTCGACGGCTCCCTGCGCTCACTGCGGGCCCTGCTCAACAACACCTCCGGCCCCGGACGCCCACGACTGCTCATGGTCGCCGCCCGATACGCCGAATACTTCGGCTGGATGAAACAAGAAGGCGGCAGCGACGCCGAAGCCCTCGCCTGGACCGTCCGCGCCGTCCGCCTCAGCAAAGACAGCGGCAATCCCGACATGCACGCCTACTCCCTGGTCCGCCAGGCACTCATCCGCCTCTACCGCGGCGACGGCCCCGGGACCGTCGGACTGGCTCTCCAAGCCCAGGCCGACCAGCAGATACCCGCCCGGATCCTCGGCCTCGCCGCCCTGCGCGAAGGACAAGGACACGCCCTCAACCGCGACTACGAGCGCTTCCGAGACGCCATGACCCGCGCCGCCGAACTGCTGAAGGCGCCCGGACGCGAACCCACCGACGCCCTGTACGGCTCCTACACCGTCGGCGACCCGGCCAAGACCGCCGAAGGCTGGTCCCTATACCACCTGGGCAGGCCCGCCGACGGCGCGGCGATCCTCGCACAGGAACTGCCCCGACTGCCCCGCTACGCCGCCCGTTCCTACGGCCGCTACGCAGCCCGCTGCGCACTCCAGTTCGTCGTGTGCGGAGAGCTCGACCGGGCCTGCGTGATCGTCGAGGAGCTGCTCCCGCGCATCACCGACGTCGTCTCGGCCACCATCCTGTCCGACCTCCGCGAGCTCAGCCGCCAGCTTGCCCGAAGACGCGAGGACCGCCGCGTCCGCGGCCTCCTGCCAGACCTCACCGCAGCCATCCACCACCAGTCCAGCATGATCGGAGCGACCGCGAATGAATGACCTCAAGGTCTTCGTGAACTTCCGCAACGGCGACGGCCAACAGGCCGCCGCCCACCTCTACGACGCGCTCGTCGACCGGTACGAACCCGAGCAGATCTTCCGCTCCAGCGAGACGATCCCGGCCGGGGACGACTACATCAAGGCCCTCACCGCAGCCCCCGCGACCAGCGAGACCACCCTCTCCCTCATAGGCCCGCGCTGGCTGCTCGCCGAGGACTCGCGGGGCAGACCGCGCCTGGCCGACCCCGACGACTGGGTCCGCCGGGAGATCCGCACCGCCCTGGAAGCGGGCAGGCGCGTCATCCCGGTGCTCCTCGACGACGCCCGCCCGCTCAACGGGGACGAATTGCCCGACGACATCGCGGCGCTGGCGCGCAACCAGTATCTGCGTTGGTATTCGAGGGACACGAGTGGCAGTTTCCGGACCATTGCCGAACGGCTCGAAAGCCTTGTTCCCGGTCTGCGGAAGAGTCCCGCCGCACAGGAAAGCGGCGTCGCCCAGTACAACAGCCCTTCGAATGGGGGAATCGTGATGGCGCCGATGTTCGGCGACAACAAGACGAATTGGCCGCCCCGGACCGAAAAATGATCTTGAAGGAATCGGTCGGCCGCATCAAGCGGACTCCGCGCAAGATCACCGCGAACCGAGTATCAATCGCACACGAAAGGCATGATCATGAAATGCAATAAATGCTATCGACCCCTGCACGACTGCCAATCCTGCAACGGCAAGGGCGGAAGCGGCGGGGCCTTCGGCAGGGTGAACTGCTCCAGGTGCGACGGAGGCCAGGTCTGCCCGACCCACGGCAAGCACTGGAAGTAGTCCCGCCCGGGACCGAGTCGCTCCTCAACGCGCTGGGCGGCAAGCCCTTTTCAGTTCCTGAAGGGTTCGATTGGTGGTTGATGCCCGACCGGGGAGAGCGTTCGAGCGGCGCTGGAGGCTCTGGCGGTCGCGGCTCCTCACTGGCTGGCTCAGGCTGTGGACCTGGTCGAGTTCGACCACCGCTACGGGCGGCGGATCGATTCGTGGCGCGGCCCGTCCTCCTAGGCCGTGAAGGACCGCCTCGCGCAGGTCTATGGCCAGGACGCGCTGCGGCTATGCGCCGCCGCCGATCCCGACGCCCTGGTCTGGCTGCGCGAGATCGAAGCGGTTGACGTCCGGCGTGTCCGACATCGGTGCCAACAGCGGATCTTCTACGGCCCCTTGGCTTCAGCGTCGCTGCGGCCCGATCATGAATCCCGTGTCTGCTTTGCTATGCGCCACAAACCCTACCCGCCGACCGGACCGGCGGGCCTCCGCTCCACGCGAACAGCGCGTCGGCCGGCGTCCGCCGCTTCCTTGGCAGGAGCAGCAGATCCCCTGCGGTGCCCGCGATGTCGGCCAAGGCTCGCCTGAGACCGGGACCTGAACCTCAGTGCGTCCCGCTGGGTCACCGCGGTTGCAGTGCCTCGTCGATGTCGGCCAAGAGGCGACGTTCAGAACGGACACCGTGCAGGACCCGTTCGAGGATGCCGCTGCGCAGGATCAGGATGACGGGCAGGTGATCACCGACTCCCCAGGCAGCTGCGGCCTTCGGGCATGCGGCGGTGTCGGCGGTGACGATCGTGAGCCGGCTTCCGAGTTGCCGGTCGACCGCGAGCAGGACTGGTCCGAGGACCATGCTGCCGAGATCGTCGACGGTCCCGAACACGATCATCAGCGGGCCCGTGAAGTCTTTCGCGTGCTGGTTGTAGTCGGCGTCGGTGACGTTGACGATCATGCCGCACCGGTTCCCCGACGCCACTCCAGCAGAGTTCGCCAACGGTTGTCGCCGTAGAAGTAGCTCTTGAAGGCCTCGGTCATGAGCTCGCGGCTGCACGCGAAGTCCACGTGGTAGTGCCGTTCGTCGGAGCCTTCACGGAATTCCATTTCGAACAGGCCCTCATCGTTGATGTGGGCCTGCAGGTAGTACATCCGCTTCTGCTTCAGAATTGCGAACAGCGGGCCGTCCTGGGCCAGTGAATCAAGATAGGCATCGACATCGTCCCATTCGGGATGCTCGATTACCGTTCCGTCGTACTTCTTGAGCATCATGCCGTAAGTTCATTCCCTCCGTGAGGAACCGTCGCACGAATTCGACTGTATCGCCGACCGTGAAGCGAGTGCGATCCTCGGTGCCCGGGTCCACCAGTTCCGCGGTACCGCCGTGCCATTCGACGCGGCGCACTTGTCCACGGAAATTCTCGGCCTCGACCCAGCCGTCGCCGACCTGGTCGGCGACTCTGATCTCCCGGTCCAGTCGCGCCGCGTCCGCGAGCATGCGGTGACCTGCCTTACTCGCGCGCAAGCCGCTCCGAGGGTTCTCATAGCGCATCCTGACGAACGGCTGCACTTCTCGCCGGTAGTTCATCGGATCCAGCTTGCCCGTGAACCGGGCCTTCGCCTCTGCTTCGCTCTCGTCACCGGAGAATTCACAGGCCCAGGCAGGGAACACATCGAAGACGCGCTGCTCCCAGTCCAACGTGTGGGAGTCCGTAGCGGCGGGCAGCGCGCTGGCCACACAGTCGAAGCCGCGGCCGGGGAGGCGGAAGCCCGTGGCGACCCCGAACGGCGTCGCGTTGAACAATGCCGCTTCATGGCGGCGGGTGAAGTGCAGCACCGCACCGGCGGCCTCATCGGAGAAGCCGTTGGAGCAGGCGACCTGAAAGGCATAGCCGTCGTTGGAGGCCAGGGCGATCGCACGCTGGAACCGATTGCGCGCCGCGGGGAACGTCCAGGCGCGATCCACTCCCGGGAGCGGCCGCACATCGGGGAAATTGAGGACTTCGGCGGCTATGGTCATCGCATTCCTTTTCGGCTAGTCGTACTTCGAGGTGTAACCGCTGCTGTGATCAGGAGCGGCGTCTGAATAACTCCAAGGCAATTCGGCTCCACTCTTGGAGTTCGGCCCCCTGCCCATCGGCACCAGGTTATCCGCATTGCCGTCCGCGCCATTGTGCCAGTCTCGGCGCTTATCGTATTTTTGCGCATGTCCCTCGGTCACCCAGTGCTCCACTACCGACATCTTATGTTCATAGGTCAGATAGGTGTTGCCCCTCTCGTCGTAGTAGGGGACTATCTTGCCAAGCCCGTTGTTCGCAGTCGAGTCGTCTCTCCAGGTCAACTCGTTCCTGGGAACGCGCTTCCCCGAGGGGTCGACGATGGCGTCCCGACTGTCGATCGACAACTGCACCGTGGTGGGCGGATCGCCCCGTGTGATCGACGTGGGCTTGCCGGTGGACGTGCTCGATCAGCCAACCCACGCCCGCCGAGGCGAGGGTGCCGATGGGGTCGATGACCGCCCCGACGGTCTCCATCGCGACGCCGAGCCCGGCGACTGAGGCGTTGATCCAAGAGCCGGAGTCGATGGTCATCGCGAGGCCGGTATAGGACTCGATGATGCCGCCCCCGGCGACGTTCGCGCCGGGTTGGGACGGGACGTCCGATTCGGTGGCGACGAGGTCACTCATGAGAGCCCTTCCTGCTCTTACAGTTCGTTCTGGAGCTGATCGTGCTCCTGGGCGGCTGCCTTATCGGCCGCGTCATAGTCTTCGGCGGTGTCGCGCAGTGCTTGGGCGAGTAGTTCGAGGTTCTCCTGCGCCATCTCGACCAGTTCTCGCTGGTCGGCTTGGCGTCCGGCGAGGACCGGGGGCAGGAACTGGCAAATGATGCCGTACGCCTCGTTGTCCTGCTCGACTGAGTCCATGGCTGGCAGGATGGCGCCGAACCGTTCCCGGAGAATGTCGATGTGAGAGGCGTGGGTGACGAGGTCTTCGGTCACCACGTCGATGCCGTCGGCCATGTCAGTCGACGTTGAGACCGGAAGACCCCTGGGGCCCAAGCGGACCGATCTTCACCGTCTGGCAGGGCTTGTGCAGGTTCCGGGGGCGCGCAGAGGGGGTCCTGGGTGAGACGGTTTGGGGTGCATAGCAAAACAGTGAGGTGTATCAAGGATGTTAGACAGGGATCCTGATCTGAGAGGATTCCGATCATGTCCGCGAAGCGCGGGAAGTTCAGCCCGCAGTTCAAGGCCGAGGCTGTGCAGATGGTCGTCCAGACCGGTCGAACAGTCGCCGAGGTCGCCCGCGATCTCGGGATCAACTCGACCACCCTGGACAACTGGGTCAACCCGGCCCCCACCGCATCACCACCGAGGACCGGCTCAGAACACTCACGAGAGACAGCAACGGCCCCAAGCAATTCGAGGACTAATTCTTTGACGGCTCCCCGGCTGGGCGGCCGTCGTCACGTAGATCGCCGAGGAGCGTCGCCAGGAGGCTCTCCTCCATGACCGCGCGACCCGCCGTGTCCATGAGGTCGCTGAGCCCCTGATCCCAAGGAGCCTCGGTGCGTTTGCCGCGCAAGGCGATCCCAGGGGCGCCCTTCCGGTAGTCCGCGGCCGACATGCGCCAAGGCTCGGCGTTGCCGAACCGTTCGAGCCCGCGCCTGACGATCCGGACGCCGGTCCAGTCGAAATCGGCCCGCCACAGCACTCGCGTGCCGTCCGCGGCTTCCAGCAAGCGGTACAGGGCCGCGGACGGCACGCCCTCCGTGCACACCAACGGCGGGCAGTCGGCTCCGAGCGCATCGGCGGCGGCGCGCAGGATCGACGGATTCTCCACGACCCGGACGACCGGCGCGGCGACGGTGAAGGGCTCAATCCGCAACTGCTGGAGCGTGAGCCGAAACGGAACGCCACCGGCCGAGCGCATCCACTCGCCGACGACTCCGCCCTCGACCGGAACGTTCAGGACGAGTACCTGGCTGGCGATGTCGTCCGAGACGATGCCTCCCCACTCCAGGAGCTCTCGTTCGGCTTCGGCGTCCTCAGGATGGTCGATGTCCCGCCATGCGGCCAAAGCGCGCAGCAGCATGGTGCGGCGGCGTCCAGAGGCCAGCGCCTTGGTGTCGCCGAGGAGCCGCTCACTGAGGACCGGCAGCGGCTCGTCTTCTGCGGGAAGGGCTTCCAACATCCGAACGACGGGCCCGAGGCTCTCCCCGTCGGCGGCGAGAGCAGCGAGGGTCCCGTTCGCGCGCAGCGATTCGAGCCAGACTGCGAACCAGTCGAAGCGGGCCAGCGGCGAGGCGCCCGCCTCCGACAAGAGCCGCTCGATGCCGTCGGCTCGTTCGAGTCGCCGTCGGCGCGCGGCCCCGATCTCGACGCCCAGCTCGGAGCGGATGAGCTGAGCCAGTTCGACGTCGAACGCCTCCCGGACGTAGTCGCGGAGCACCGACACCGGCACCCGCAGGGTCTTCACCGAAGCGCGCCGGTGGCTCCCGGTGATGCCGCTGACGAGGTGGCGCTCCGCGGTGCTGGGGGCGCTGATCGAGAAACTGCGCTGCTCGCGTTCCATCGCAGCCGCGGCCGCCTCCAGCAGTCGCCGCCATTCGGGGCCCGGACCGGTCACGACGGCGCGTTCCTGGTGCCGGGCGATCCGAGCGAGGCCGCCAGGGAACCGTCGTAGTCGTAGGCCTCGGTGTTCTCTGCGCCGTTCCAGACCATCAGCATCGCCGAGACCATCGCGGTCGCTTCGTCGTGGCTGAGCGAGTAGTGGGCGGCGCCCGCGACTTCCGGCACGGTCGCCCACAGGTCGAATCCGGTCATGATCAACCGCAGGTCGAACTTGGCGGCCAGGCTCATCAACTCGCCGCGTCCCTTCTCGTCGACTCCGGCGAACGCCTCGTCGAGCCCGATCATGCGCGGAGCGTGTTCCGCGGCCGAGCTGAAGACGGCGTTGGCCGCCGCGAACAGCGGCAGATGCAGCGCCACCGACTGCTCGCCGCCCGACAGCTGAGAGTGGACGCGCTTGGTGAGCCGCTGCCGGCTCCCGTCCGGGCGCACGAGCGTGAACTCGAACTTCCTCCACTTGCGGTAGTCGAGGACGTCGGCCAGCAGGTCCCGGTAGGTCGTCTCGGACTTCGATCGGGCGCGTTCCTGCTTGATCCGGTCGGCGAAGTACCTCCGGATCTGCGGCATCATCGTGGACAGCTTCGCCGGGGCGGCGTTGAACAGGGAGAACAGCTCCCGTTCGGCCGGGTCGAGGTCCTTCAGCAGCCACGACACGCCGATGCGCAGTCCCGATGAGGTCCGGCGCTCGCGCATGGCGAGGTCCATCTCCTCGACCAGGTCCTTCGATTCGAGGACGCGCTGGTGGATCTGCCCGGTCAGCGAGGTCAGCAGCGCGTCCTCGAGCACATGCTGCTCCTTTTCGGTCAGCAGCTGCTCTTGTTCTTCGCGTTGCTCGTGCAGCCATGCCCCGTACCGGCCGATGGCGCGTCTGCCTTCGTCGGTGTCGACCTCGACGGCGATGATCCCGCTCGCGTTGTCCCACCGGATGTGATGGTCGAGACCGGTCGCGGGAAGCTGCGCCATGATCTCCTGCAGGGCGTTGTTGACCCGCGTGACGGCGGCCTTGGCGCTGTTCTCGGTGGCCTGCACCTCGGCCGTCGCCGACCGCAGGTTCTCCAGCAGCGATGTCACCGCGCCCGGCAGTACGTCGGACCCGGGATCGGCCTCGGCGCCGGGCCAGCGGTGTCCGGTGCGGCAGCCGATGACGCCGAGCAGGTCGTCGTCGCAGAACGGCCGCAGATCGGCGCTCGCCACGCGTGCCTCGCCGATCGCGGCGACGGTCCGCGCTCGGGCGTTCTCGACGGCGTCCTCGGCGCGGACATCGTCTTTCACGGCCGCTTCACGGCGCTCGCCTGCGGCCTTCGCCTCCCGCTCGGCCTGTCCGGTCTCGCTTTCGAGGGTGTTGATCTGCTCGAAGATGGTCGCCGCGTCGGCGTCGAGGCTCCGTTCGATCGATTCGAGCCGGGCCCGCAGCCCCCGGTGCGACTCCTCGGCATCAGCGGCCTTCGAGGACATCTCCGCGGCGGCCGAGGCGAGCCGTCCGACCCTTGCGCGCTGTTCGCCGAGCCGTTCACGAAGGTCGGTGCGGTCCTTGAGGGCGAACCGCAGATCCCGGACGGACCCTTCGAACTGCGCCAAGGCGGATCGGACGGTCTCGATGTCGCTGTGGAGCAGGGCGCAACGCCGTTCGATCTCCTGGAGGCGCTGCGCCGCCGCGTGCTGCCGCGCCACCGCCTCGTCGAGCCTGGTGCGGGCGGTCTCCAGGTCGTCCTGGCGGGCCGAGCACATCAGTTCTTTGCCGGCGACATCGCGCAACGCCTTGAGCAGTTCGACGCCCCCGGGCATCGCTTGCAGGGCACCGTCGAGCTCGAGCGCCTCGGCTTCGCACCCTCTGACACCGTCGCCCAGCGCCCGGGCTTCGCCGCGCAGCCGGTCCAGGTCCGCCTCCAACTCCCGCATCCGCTGCTCACGGCGGCGTCGGCGGGCGGTCGCGCCGATGTATTCCGGGGCGTCCTTGGCGGCCCGTCCGGCCACCGACCCGTGGGCGAACCGCCCGTCCAGGTCCACGATCGAATAGGCGGCTCGATCGTCCCCGGCCTCCGCGCTGCGCACGGCGATCGAGCCGAGTACCGGCGAGACGACCGAGGGCTCGGCGTCGTCCTCGCACTCCAGGTAGTCGGCGAGCGTGCGCTGTTGAGGCCGGTCGGGTTCGGGCAGGGCCCGCAGTGTCTGGTCGGAGGCGTCGCCGATGCCGCCGACCCAGGCGTCGAGGATGCCCGCGGCCTCCAGCGCTGCCTCGACCGCGGCCGCGTCCCGGTCGCTCACGCTCTGCTGGAATCGCACCAGCTTCCACAGCGGAGCACCGTCCCGGCCGGCCCTGCCGTCGTCGCGCCAGCGCGGCGCCTCGGGAGCGTCCTGGTGTTCGTCGCGGACCGACTCCCACGCCGCCTGCGTCCGGGCGACGGTTTCCTCTACACCGGACAGGTGGACCGACAGTTCATGTCTGCGGCGCTGGATGTCCTCGCGGGCCGCACGGGTGCGCTCGGTCGCCCGCTCCCGCAGGCTCGGCGCGGACTCGGCTTCGACCGCCGCTACCCAGCCGGCGATCTCCTCGCCCAGGTCCGTTCGCAGCGCTTCGCGGTGCTCGCCGGCCCAGAGCCGCAGCTGCTCTTCCAGCGTCTCGCGTTCGGCATCGACCGACCCGTGCGCTGCCGTCAGCGCTGCGAGCGCTGACTCGAGGGCCACTTCGGCGGCCGAGGCCGACTCTTCGGCGTGCCCGCGCCTGGCGGCCTCGGCGTCGAGCGCCGAGACCGCTTCGCCGACCAGGCGCATGTCCGTGCGGCGCTGCTCGGCGGCAGCGGCCGCGCTGCGGCGCAGGACTTCGGCGTCGTCGTGGAACTCCCATGCCGTGCCCGAGCGTTCCGCGTGCGCGCCGGCCTCACGGACCAGCCGTTCGACCTCATTGGAGACCCGCTCGGACGCCTCGGTGAGCCGTTCGGCCTCGCCTTCGGCCTCCTCCAGGTTCTGGGCGCTGCTCTCGGCGACGCCCGCGAGCGTCGCCGCCTGCTCTTCGGCCGCTCCGACCGACTTGCGCAGGTCTTCCAGTTCCAGACGGGAGCGGTAGGCGTCGGAGTCCTTGAGTCCTTGGAGCGCATTGCCCAGTTCAGTGACCCGTTCGGCCGCCGCCTCGGCGGCCTCGGTCCGCTGTTCGAGCGCCGAGCGGGCCTCCCCGGCGGCCCGCTCGGCGTCGGCCTCCTGCTGCAGCGAGGACTCGACGGCCGACATCCGAGCGTCCACTCCCGTCACCGCGAGTCTGGCCTGCGCCCTGGCGTATGTGCCGTAGAGGGTCAGGAACCTGGCGACCTGCTCGTCGGCGGCGCGCAGGCTGGCCAGCGTCCGCGAGACCTCCTCCATGTCCTCGAAGGACTTGGCGGCGTCGACGATGAGCCGCTCGTCGAGCGGGCGCAGCCCCTCCGCCAGAGTGTCGGAGAGCGACTCGGGGTCGAGCTCCTTGGCCAGCTGGGGCCTGCGCAGCGTGAGGATCAGTTCGAGCATCTGCTCGTAGCGTTCGGTCTCGAGCCCGAACAGGGCCGTGTTGACCCGTTCGCGGTACTCGCGGACCGCGTCGGTCACCGTCCCCTCCGGCAGCTGCGCGATGAGCTCCTTGCGGTTGAGCAACCGGTCGTCGGCGCCGATGAGGCCGAAGTCGACACCGAGGCGCCCCTCGACCACGAAATGCCATCGTTTCACCGCGTCCTGGTGCTTGCTCGCGCGCAGCCCGATCCCGATGGTGACGTGCCGTTCGCCGTCGGAGAACTCCATCCACACGTAGCCGAGGCCGTTCTCCTTGCCGCGGAACAGCAGATTGGACTTCATGGTCCGGTCCTGGGAGGCGAAGGGGTTGAGCCTCCTGGGGGAGATGTTGCCGTCCAGCAGGAACGGGAACAGCAGCTCCAGGGCCTTGGTCTTGCCCGAGCCGTTGGGGCCGCGCAGGACCAGCCAGCCGTCGGCGAAGACGAACTCCTCGTCCGCGTAGTCCCACAGCCCGATGATGCCGGCTCTGGTCGGGGCGAAGCGTGTCATGCGGGAGTCCTTCATGCGTGTCGTGAGGTCTTGCGGAAGACGGTGTTGCGGTAGCGGCCTGCCAGAGGCTCCAGCACGATGCCGCCTTCGACGCGGCGGACGAGGCGGAACCTCTCGAGCAGGTCGATCGCGTCGCGCAGCAGCCGCATCGGGGCCTCGTGGTGGTCGCGCCCGAAGTTCTTCGCGAAACGGGTCAGGATCTGTCCGAACGCGTCGTGTACGAACTGGTCGCTCAAGAACGGACGGGAGACCCTGCCGTCGAACGGTCCGGTCGCCGGCGCGGGGTCGCCTTCGGCCGCGAAGCGCGTCTCGTCGGGGATCGCCTCGTCGAGCGCCCGCCGCATCGCCGCCTCGGTCTCCGCCGACACTTCCCGCTCCTCGGTCTCGGTGTCGGGGTCGGTGAATTCGTCACCGCAGGCGACGAGCAGCAGCAGCGCCGCGTTCGCGACCGCGCCTTCGCGCGGGAACGCCTCCACACTCGTGCGGGCCGTGTCCACCAGCAGCACGCCTTCGCGGCGGCGCTCGAAGACCAACCCGGTCAGTCGCTGCAGATCCTCGCCGATCGCGCTGCCGCGCAGGTGGTTCACCACCGTCTCCGGATACTCGGCGAAGTAGGCGACCGGTTGCTCGGCGACGGCCCGGCGGGCGGCCTGACCGGCCCGTTCGGTGAGCACCGACTGGGAGTCCGAGGCGACGCGCTCGCCCAGCAGATCGGCCACCCCCGACACCGCTTGGAGCATGACGCGCGAGCGCCACAGCGCGAACAGGGCGTCGCGGTCGACGTCGAACAGCGCGTCCTGCTCGTCGGGGTCGGACACCCAGGCTTCGGAGGAGCCGTCGGCGGCGTGGAGCACACCGCGGTCCTCCAGCCAGCCCACCACGTCGACGAAGGCCCGCCGGTGGTCGTGGCGGTCGTCGTCGAAGCCGAGCGTCCCGATGCGGTTCGCGTCGCCCTTCAACAGCTCTGCGAGCTCGCCGACGGTGGTCTGGACGCCGCAGCGCGCGAGCAGGGCGGTGATGAGCGACAGGAAGGCATAGCGGCGGCGGTCGAACTCCCGCCCGGTGCGAGTCCGCGCCGGCTGCCGGGTATCGAGGCGGTCCTTGATCCGCAGGAGCCGAGCGGTGTCGCCCCGCACCACCAGCTGGTATCCGAACGCCTCATTCAGATCCCGGGCCAGTGTCTCGGAGAACTGCCGCACCCTCCCTATCGCCTTGCGGTCGGGATGGGAGGCGGTCACGAACGGGTGCTTCAGCAGTGTCCTGACCGCCTGCTGGTAGTCGGCGAGCTGGTAGTCGGAGACGTCCTGGGCGTAGCGGCTCACCGCGTCGCCTCCGAACGCTCGACCGACAGCGAGACTCCGGCGATGCGCATCGTCCCGGCCTTGCTCGCGACCACCGCGTCGACCTCTGAAGGTGACAGTGATAGCCGGATGCCGTTCGCGGTGGCCGAGACGGTGTGCCGCAGCGGGCCGCGCCGTTCGGCCACGGCCTTGTCGATCAGGCTCAGCAGCAGCTGCAGCTGGCCCTCGTCCAGCACGGTTGCCTCGAACCCGGCGCGCGCCTCGTCGGCCATCGCCAGCGCCGACTCCCGCTCCCGGCGCACGGTCTCCATCTGGTGTTCCTGGAGCCGGCGGCGGTTCGCATCGTCGCGCTTGACCTTCGCGCCCCTGGTGTCCCGGTTCCCGGTCGAGCGGCCGCTCTCGACGAGCGTCTTCGACAGTTCGACCGCCTCGGTCTTCCACCACGAAGCGGCGGTGGAGTGGATCTCGGGTTCCTCGTAGGGCCGGTTGACGTGCAGTGGGCCGCTCAGGTCGAACGCGACGTCGAACAGCGCGTGCGCGGCTTCAAGCGACGGCGTGTTCACGAACCAGCCGGCCAGGTGCCGAAGCTGCGATTCGCGGCTGACCCCGCCCCTGCGAGCGTCGGCCAGCTGCCGGACCATGCCGGTGATGTCGGAGATCGCGTTGAAGGTGGCGTGCGAGAGCCGGTCGACTTCGCTGCCGAGGTCGACCGAAGGCGGGGCGAGCCATGCCTTCACGCCCTCCCAGCGGCGGCGCCAGTCGGCGAGCCGGTCGGCGAAGGTGGCGAACGGCCGGTCGTCGAGCTCGGCGGCGGTCTCCACCAGACGCTCCACTCCGGACTCCTCCACTGCCGAGGCGGCCTCGAACAACAGCGGCGAATACCGCTGCAACTCGTTGTGGAAATCCCTCAAGTGGGTGATGAGCGCGTCCTTGTGCGCCTGGAAGATCGCGGTGTCGACCTCGGTGGTCCGCGTCAGGTCGCCGAGCATTGTGTAGAACCGGGCGGCCCGCTCGGCGACGTCGTTCAAGGACCGGTCGATGCGCCCGAACCGACGCAGCACGGTATCGCCGTCGCCGCCGCGGTTGGCCTCGGCCAGCTGCCCCAGGTCCTCCAGCAGGTCCTGGAAGACCGTGCGCGACAAGGAGGCTTCCTCCATGGTCGCGCCCAGTACCGACTCCACGGCGGTGAAGGCCCGGTGGCCGGCCTCGGTGAACTGGTAGACCGAATGCCTGCGCCGGTACTCGGCCAGTGTCGCCGCCCGTGCGGCGTCCTGGGTCCGGTCGAGCACGCCCCACTCGTCCAGCGAGTCCAGCCGGGCGGCGAGCTCCACCTCATCGCCGCGCGGGCAGCCCCCGTCGCGCTCGGCGAGCGCGTCGAGCGCCCGCGCCACGGCCTCGGTGGAGAGCACGACCTGGTAGTTCGCGCGGGCCATGTCGATGGCGCGCAACACCCACAGGTAGTCGTGGCGCTGGTCGGCGGTGATGAAGCTGAACAGCCGCATACGGTCGTCGAGGCCGACCGCGTCCAGGCCGAAGGTGTGGATCTGGGGATCGGTCACGGCTGTCTCGAAGTCTTCCCGTCACGGAATGGAGGCGAACTTCAATAACGGTAGCAGCGGCGGCGGGACGATCGCATCGCCGACAGCGCCGGTGAGCAGGCGCATGCTACCTGATCAGGGCCGTGCCGACCGATTTTCCCGAAGACCTCTGTGAACTCCGCGAGACCACGAATAATCGGGCTCAAGGAGGTGCGAGGCAATGGGCCGAGCCAGAGATCTGATGGACAAGCTGACCGACACGGCGATCGAAGGGCACGACATCGACGCGGCGGTCGACCTCTACGACGACAACGCCGTGCTCTCGACCCCGGACGCGGGGGAGATCAAGGGCCGCAGACAGATAAGCCAGTACTGGCACCAGTTCATCGACGGCTTCCCGGACAGCCACTACGAGCCGATCAGCAAGATCGAGTCCGACAATAAGGCCGTCGACGAGGGCTACTTCATCGGCACCCACACCGGGCCGATAAAGATGCCTTCGGGCGAGACGATCAAGGCGACCGGAAAGAAGGTCAAACTCCGCAGCTGCGACGTGGCGACTGTCAGTGATGGCAAGATCACCGAACACCATCTCTACTTCGATGAGGCGGAGTTCATGAACCAGCTGGGGCTGACCCGCTAGCACCGCGTCTGCCGCAGCTCGATCGAACAGTGGCGGGGCGTTTCGTACCTAGACGAAACGCCCCGCCGCTTCGTCTGCCCGCTCCGGTCGGCCACGGCGCTCACCGGCGGCGCCTCCGCCCCCGAGCCCTCAAGGAACGCGGCGGCAGCCTGGCGCGGCTGTGCCCGTAATAGGCCTCATCGTGCGGCAAGCCCCGCCGCAACCGCGTCGCGTTGCCCGCCTCCAGTGCGGCGTGCCCGTTTCAGCGCCGTGGAGTCGGTGCATCGAACTTCTAGAGGTAGGGGTCGTTCTCCTCGTCGTACGCGGTTCCCCAGACGTCCTCGTCCTCAGTCAGCCAGGTGCCGGTGGACTGCTCCTCGCCGCCTTGACCGGTGCCGCCTCGACCCGCGCCGCCGCCCATCATGCCGCTGGCTCCGGCCCGGCCCGCAGTGGCGCCGCTTCCCGCCGCACCGGCTCGTCCGCCTGCCGCTCCGGTGCCGCGGCCTGCCCCCATGCCTCCACTGCCGCCGACCATGCCGCCCATCCCGCCGGCACCGGGACCGGCCCCGAGGCCGGTGCCGCCGAGACCGGCCGCGCCGCCCATGCTGGACGCGCCGCCGAGACCGGTGCCTCCGCCGAGAGCGCTGCCTCCGGAGGCGAGACCACCGGAGAGGTCGTCGGAATCGTCGCCTGCGGTGGACCAGGGGTTGTGGCTGTCCAGGCCGGTGCCACCGGTGCCTGTCGATCCGGCGCCCGACAGGGTCGATCCGCCACCCGAGAGGGAGGCAGGGGCGGTGGGGGCGTTCATACCGCCCGTGCCGCCGGTGCCGGTGACGTCGGGTGCGCCTCCGTAGGAGCCGGAGTCGAGTCCGCCTGAGGGAGCGAATTCGGTGTTGCCGTCGTTGAAGGTGGTCTTCTCGGGCGGCTCGTAGTCGGGGTTGATCGTCGAGACCTCGGTGGAGGCGGAGTACTGGCGGTCGGTGATCTCGCCGTTGACCTCGGCGGCGCGGGCCTGGTAGTCCTCTTGGCCGATGTTGCCGGTGTTCTGGGCGTACGCGTCGGTGTCCTCCTCGGCGCGCTGTGTGGCCATCGCCTCGGCCTCGGCCGGTTCCATCCCGGCGGCGGTGTATTCGTTGTACCAGGAGGTGTACTGCTGTTCGCGGTACCCGTGGATCTCGTCGATGACGTCCGGCTCGAACCCGGCCAGTTCGATCGCGTGCGAGGTCTCGTTGTCCTTGTGGATCTCGCAGGTGTCGAAGAACGGCGCCCTGATGTGGATCTGGTGGAAGTTGCAGGAGGTGTTCTCCAGCCAGAACTTCGGGGCGGGGTAGACGATCGCCTGCTCGCCCTGCTGGGCGTAGATCGCATCGGACTTCTCGCGCAGCAGCCCGATGATCCCGTCGGAATCGGACTCGCCGATGTCCTTCACGAGCGTGGCGACGTTCCGCATGACCGTAGAGATCTCATCCTCGAACGCGTCGTAGTCCGAACCGGTCCAGTCGTTCGCGAGCTCCTCCAGGCCGGTTTTCAGCGCCGCTCTGATCTCGATGAGAGGAACTCGAATATCCATCCAGTGTTCGGCGATCCTGTCCAAGGCAAAATCCGGCGCGTTGGCTGGTCGGATGGAGGCGACGATCGTGTTGATGTCCTGGTCGTTCGGCAGTGGTATGTCGTCCCGTTCAGTCGTCAGACCGTAGGTCCCGTCTGCTTTGGGCACGGCTGACATGAGGTTGACCCAGGCAGGCTCGGCGGGGTCCTGCTCGTGGTTCGGGCAGTCGCCGTTCTCACACCAGGCGTTGACCAGCAATGACTGGCCGCCCTGATCGGATACTGATCCGGCGTCGGTCTCGCCGTAAGGGGTGGCAGTGAACTCGGGCTCTTCGCCTGTCATGGCTACTGCTCGCTTTCGATCTTAGAGAGAACGCCGATCTGTGTTTGGGGCATGTAGTCGTCGACTACCCAGTTGACCAATTCATCCTCGGTGAACGGGTACGCCGCCTCCTGACTGGACTCCAGGCCAGGGTCATGGCTGACATACATGGAGATGTAGAGAATCCAGTCCCCGGTACGTCCTTGGGCGAGAATGTACTTGGCCTGATCGTCGCTGGAGGCTTCGTAGAAACTTTCGTCCCATTCGCCCCCGAGCTGGCCAGTCTCATCGCTGACGTGGTTTGTGCCCCAGTTCATCTCTTTGTCGAACTCGTGATCGTCTAGGCGATCGGCGTAGTTCTCGGAGGCGATCTCTTCGGTCTCCCAAGGGACCACGCCCATCTGGACTGTGGCATGGCCGGTGTGTTCAACGCTGAGGTCGTCATCGCCGATAATGACCGTGGCGAGGTTGAGGGTGCCCGCTGAGCAGGTGAGGGCTTCGCCGTCGCGGCCTTCGCCCATGGCGGCGTCGATCAGGCCGTCGCCGCCGATAGATTCGGCTCCCAGGTAGTCCTGGAGGGGTTGGAGGTCGTCCAGGGCCCAGCAGCCTTTCCAGTCCTCCATCGTGGCGACCATGCCGGTCCCGGTCTCAGCAGCTGAAGTGCTGCCTTCGGGGGTTTCGCCGCCGGAGCAGCCTGTTAGGAGTATCGACGCAGCCCCGGCGATCGCGGCTATTTTGGGAAGGGTCGAGGTACGCGTGTTCATGGTGTGGTCCTTCATTACAGCTGCGGTTCGGGGCCTTCGAGATTACTGTCGACCGCGTCCATGTCGGCAGCGGCGACCTCGTCGGACTCATCGGACAGGTCGCCGGAGTCGTTGAGGGTGTTGATGACACCGTTCAACGCCTCGCGCAGTCCTTGCAGACTGTTCCAGACGCCTTCGTGGAACGCGGTGTAGTTCGTGCGGGCCGCATCGGCGCCGTCCATCGTGCCGAATGCGGGCATCTTGCCGAGCTTGCCGCTGCTTTCCAGCTGCGGAACCACTTCTTCTTCAAGCTTCTCCAGTTGAGCCTGGACGATGTCACGATAAGCGCGCAGGGCCTCGGAATCCAGTTGTCTTGCCATGGGGTGGGGAATCCTCCTGGGACAGGCAGGTTTAGGACAATGATCCGCATAGTAACCGTTCCCCGTCTCCTCGTGTGGCCCAAGTCCTCCCGCTAGGTCGGAGTCATTCAGCTTCCTTCGTCGTGTCCGAGACCGTGCCGTGTCGAATCCTGGGCGCTCGGCGCGGTAGCGATGACTCGTTGAGGTGGACAGTCCTCGCCGTTCGTACCGCCGCCTCTCCTGCCCGTGGCCGCAGCTTCGGTTACGAGTCACGACGAACCCGTCACGGGCGCCGCGCGGCCCCGGTCACCAGCGCGCTGCCCATCGACAGGCCGTAACCTGCGGCCCGTACCTTCGTTGAAACCGGTGAAGGCATCACGATCGGAGCGAATGTGGGAACGACCTCCGCCGCAGAGGACGCGTTCGAGGCGGCGTTCATACCGGACGACCCGCCCCGCGCTGGCCTGGTCGCCTTCTACCGGCTTGACAAAGGGCCGCTGCCCACGGCACCCGGCGATCCGGGCACGGTGTCCGTGGTGACCGACGCATCCGGGAAGCGCCGAACCGTCCCGGCAGCCCTGTGCTGGCCCGAACGGGCCTGCGAGTTCCTTCTGGCCTCACCAGGCCGCACCGACTCGGCGCGCTTCTGGGCGCTCGCGGCCCGCAAGGCGCTTGAGCTCGTCTCCCGCGGACTCATCGCCCCCGGGCTTGACGCCGGCGGCGCCGGCGCATGGCGGATCGCCGGGATCGACGGAGCCGACGCCGACTGGCTCCACCGCCTCGCCGCCGCGATGCCCGTCCCCGCCTATGCCGCGTCCGCCGACGGCCGCCTGCCCGACCCGTACCGGCTGCTGCGGGCCTTCCTCGACGCGGTCGCCGACTCCTGGACCCGCAGCCCGGCGGTGACGGCGCTGGCGGGCGAGCACGCGCTGACCGACGAGGCGCCGATCGACGCTCCCGAGTTCGCCGCCGCGGCGGCCCGGATCGCGGTCGGCCGCGACGCGGGCCGCGGACTGGCCCTCGCCGTCGAACCGGCCGACCCCGCCCGCATGCGGGCGATGCTGTACGACCGCGCCGACCCGTCCCGCCTCGTCGAGCACGGCAAAGCCGGGATCGGCGACGCCGACTTCAAGGCGGGCCTGTCCTCGATCGCGCGCATCACCGGTTGGCCGCGCCTGGCCCAGCTCGCCAGGAAGCGAGGCCGCTTCGAGGTCGCCCTTGACGCCGACGACCTCGGCTTCCTCCTGTTCGAACAAGGTGCGGAAGCCCTAAGCGATCTCGGCGTCGAGGTCCGCTGGGACGCCACGGTCGACCGCGGCCTCACCGCTTCGCTCGCCGTCGAAGGCCCCGAACAGCCCGAGACCGAGAGCCTGTTCGGTCTCGACGGCCTGCTGTCGTTCCGCTGGCAGGCGGCCCTCGGGGACCGGGAGCTGACCGAGGCCGAACTCGACCGGATCGCCGACGCCCACTCAGCGCTGGTCGACCTGGGTGACCGGTGGGTGCTGGTCGACGACGCGCTCCGCGAGCGACTGCGCCGACGCCTTGACCGGCCCGCGCCGCTGGAGGCGCTGCGCGCCGCGCTCACCGGGACCGTCGAGGTCGGCGGCGAAAGAGTCCCGGTCGCGGTGACCGGTCCGCTGAGGACACTGCGCGACCGGCTGCGGGAGGGCGACCGTGCCGAGTCGGTCCGCCAGCCCTCCCAGCTCGCCGGGCACCTGCGCGACTACCAGTTGCGCGGACTGTCCTGGCTCACCGGCCTGGCGCGGCTCGGGCTCGGCGCGTGCCTGGCCGACGACATGGGCCTCGGCAAGACCATCACGCTCATCGCCCACCACCTGAACCGGCAGGCCGACGGTGCGAGCGCCGGTCCGACGCTGGTGGTCTGCCCGGCCTCGCTCATGGCGAACTGGGCAGCCGAGATCGCCCGCTTCGCCCCCGACGCGGCAGTGCGCCGCTTTCACGGGCCCGGCCGCACCCTCGAGAACATCGAGAAGAACGAGTTCGTCCTCACCACCTACGCCACCATGCGCCGCGATGCCGAGGCTCTCAGCCACATCGAGTGGGGCCTGGTGTGCGCCGACGAGGCCCAGCACGCCAAGAACCCCGCCTCCGCGACTGCGAAGGGCCTGCGCGCCATCGGATCCGGAGCCCGCGTCGCGCTCACGGGCACCCCGGTGGAGAACAACCTGACCGACCTGTGGTCCATCCTCGACTGGACCACACCTGGGCTGCTCGGCAGTCTGGAGGGCTTCCGCACCTCCTACGGCCGTGCCGCCGAGCGCGGCGACGCCGAGACCGCCTCCCGGCTCGGGGCGCTGGTGCGCCCGTTCATGCTCCGCCGCCTCAAGACCGACCCCGGCATCGCGCCCGAGCTCCCGGCGAAGACCATCACCGATCAGCACGTCGCCCTCTCCAAAGAGCAGGTGGCGCTGTACAAGCGGGTGCTCGACGACACCATGGCCGCGATCCGCGCCGCCGAAGGCATCGAACGGCGCGGCCTCGTGCTCGCCATGCTCACCCGCCTCAAGCAGGTCTGCAACCACCCCGCCCAGTACTCCGGCTCGACCGATCCGGCCTCCGCCAGATCCGGGAAGCTGGACCTACTCGACGAACTGCTCGACACCATCACCGCCGAAGGCGAACACGCACTCGTCTTCACCCAGTACGCCCAGATGGGCAAGCTCCTCGCCGCTCACTTGGAGCGCCACGGCATCGCCGCCGAGTTCCTCTATGGCAAGACCTCGGTCAAACGCCGCGAGCAGATGGTCGCCGACTTCCAGGACGGCAGGACGCCGGTGCTCGTCCTCTCGCTCAAGGCCGCCGGGGTCGGCCTCAACCTCACCCGCGCGACGCACGTGATCCACTTCGACCGCTGGTGGAACCCGGCCGCAGAGGATCAAGCCACCGACCGGGCCTACCGCATCGGCCAGACCCGGGCCGTCCAAGTCCACCGCCTGATCTGCGAGGGCACCCTCGAAGAGCGCATCGCCGGGCTCCTCGAGCAGAAGCGCGACCTGGCCGAAGCGGTCGTCGGCTCCGGCGAGGCAGCCCTGACCGAGCTGACCGACGACCAGCTTCACGACCTGGTGCGCCTGGAGGAGCGATGAACGAGTTCGCCGATCGATTCGCTGAGTACGTCGAGGCGTTCTTGTACGACACCGACTCCGGCCGCATCGCCCGAGGCCGCTCATACGCGCGCTCGGGAGCCGTAGGCGAGTTCGAAGTGGACGAAGGCTTCGCCGCGGTCCAGGTACGAGGCAGTCGCGGACGCCGCTACAGCGTCGCACTCCGGGTGACGGAGTTCGGGGACATCTCGGGACGCTGTGACTGCCCCGACGGGTCCTGGATCTGCAAGCACATCGTCGCCGCACTGTTCGGACTGATCGACGAGATCGACCGCAACGGCCGCCTCCTGCGAGTCCTGCACGGCATGGAGTTTCCCGAATCCGCCGACATCGATCCCGCCCCCGAAGACTCCGGTCGCACCCGATGGGCCGCCGAAGCCTACGAGAATGGACCGACCCCGGCCGAGGCTTTCGCGCGCACCCCGGCCGCGTTGCCCGAACCGCCGCCGGTCCCGGCCGAACCCGAGCAGCCGTGCTTCCACCTCGGCCCGTACGACCCGGGACGCTTCACCGACGAGATCGACGCCGACGGGCTCGACCTCCAAGCCGCCGTCGCCGCCAACAGCGCTTACCTCGCCCTCGACGCGGCCGAACACGAGCGCGAGATCCACCCCCGCCCGGACGACCCGAAACTCGACGCTGCCAGGGTCGCGTCCTTCACCGGCGGTCTGATCTCCGAACTGGCCGCGATCGCCGGATGCCCGACAGCCGAGATGCACGACCACGCCCGCGCCTGGTACTGGGGCGGAGCCGAAGGCGTCGCGGTACTGACCGGACAGTGGAAACCCGAACCGGCGGCCAGCAAGGCCGCTGACGAACGCCTCGCCGGCCTGTTCGGCACGTCGAACCGCCGCCTCAACCGCTGGACGATTCCGAGCCTGAACTGCCAGCTCCGCCTGGCCGAGGACGGCCGCTGGCACCCCTACACCAAGACCGGCAACCGCTGGGCCCCCGCCGGACCACCCGCAGCCGACCTCGAAACGGCCGCAGAAGCCCTGCAACGTCAGTGAAGATCGAAGAAGGATGCGAGGAAGGCGATGAGATCCCCGTCAACGGCGAGGAATTCACTCTTGACCTCTACCTGTACGTGGACTTCCACCTCTGGGGAGAGGACGCCGACGAGAACGCGGAAGAACTTGTCACCGAATTGTTCGGAATGATCTTCACCCGACTCGCGGCGCAGATAGACCGCGGGTAATCAAGTGTCTGGTTGTGCGGGTACCCGTGAGGGCGGGACGTGTACGTCCCGCGGCGGTTGGAACGCCCGCTCGGTGCGAGTGCGCTGAAGATCGTGCGAGTCAGGCCACCGGCGCGGAAGGTGTCGGGCCCGGTCGAGACCGGGCCGGTCAGCGCTTCAGTGTGCGTGCGTGCTGCTGTGCCCGCAGCGCCGCGAACATCGGCTTCCTAGATGGGGACTCCGCCAGGCCGCCGTAGAGGACCGCGGTGACGGCGGCCGATGCCGCGGCGTCGTCTGCCGCGGAGATGCCGGCGGCGAGGATGTCGAGAATTTCGTCTGCCGCGGCCGCCACGAGCTCGGGATCGGCCGTCTTGGCCGCGTTGGAGAACCCGAAAGCGAGGTCGTTGTCGCCGATGACGCGGCGGGCGGCGCAGGTATGCACGCGTTGCCCGTACCCTGTGCCGTCGATCCAGGTCTCGACCTTGTATACGAGTTGGCCCGCCGACTGGTCCCACAGCAGGTCGCCCTTGAGGAGGGCCGACAAGGCGGGGAGCTGCTGCTGCGCGTGCTCGGGTTTGGCTTCGAGGACGGCCGCAGCGTCGTCCTTGGAAAGATAGCTGTTGGACATGTATCAACCGTAACCGGCCGAGACGGAGATTCCGCACCGATCGGATCGCGACTTCGAAATATCGTCGCGGCAGCAGGCGCTCACCCGGCCGAGGCGGAGGTCCTGGAGAGGCGGCGATGCCCTCGAAGATCGTCTCGATCCACCGTCGCGTCGAGTCGCTCGCGGTGAAACATGCTGCCTTACCTCCGAGCCGCGGCTACGCACCAGGCGGCCGATCGCACGCTGCCGCAGATGTCTAGGCTTGCTGCCGTCCAGAAGCTGTCCGGCTCCGGCCGCAAGGAGGATTCTCCTCGATGAACTCAGTCCAGCTGACGATTTCGCTGCGGAACCATCGCCCCTCCGTCAAGCGGACCGTCGTCGTACCGTCCGATGCCTCGCTGTACCTGCTCCACCGGGTGATCGAGCTCGCCTTCGACTGGGACGGCGATCACCTCTACCTTTTCGAGACCCGCCGCGGCAGGTGGGGCGACCCGATGCTGGACGACGTGATCGACGACGAGGCCGCGTCGGTCGCGACCCTCGCGACCAGGGAGGGCGCGGCATTCACCTACGTGTTCGACCTGGGAGACAAGTGGGTCCATGACATCAACGTGGACGGCCTCGCCGAAGGCCGCCGCCTCGCCTGCCTGTCCGCTTCAGGGCCGAACCCGATCCAGTACCACGGCGACGAACCGGTCCCGTTCGACCTCGACGAGTTGAACCGGTGGCTTGCCGAGATCGACCTGACCGAGTTCGAACCCAAGCCCGCCGAAGCGGCCGAACCCGAGTGGAATCTCCCGGCCGAGTCCGCCGCTCGCTTCGCCCCGGAAGTGCGCGCACTGCCCGTGATAGCCGCCTTCACCGACCTCGCGCGCTGGGCCGCACCGGGCCGGTCCACCACCCCGGTCGGCTACCTGAAACGGGCTGAGGTCCCTGCCGCCCACGAGGTGCTCGGGCTGCCCGCTCCTCAACCGAAGTTTCACTCGGCGCGCAACCTCACCCGCTTCAACGGCTGGTGGCAGACCGCCATCGAGACCGGATTCATCGACATCGGCACCTCCACGGCAGTGGACGGACCAGCACCGAAAGAACTCGAGGACGACCAGTCAGCCGTGGGACTCTGGCTCGACCTCGTCCGCCGCTCACTGTTCTCATGGCGGGCCGAACACGGCCTGTTCCACAGCGAGCCCTTCGACAACTACGGCTCGAAACTCCATGCCCGCCGCCTGCTCGACCAGGCGGCTGCGGCCGACGAACCGCTGCCCGTAGCCGAGTTCGACGGCGGCGACAAGGAGTACAATCGCGAACTCCTCGCCCAGCTGAGCGACCTGGGGCTGCTGGCATCGGACGACCGAAACCGCTGGCAGCTCAGCGAGCTCGGCCGAGCCGCCGTCAGCGCGTTCGCCTACCCTGTTGCGTGGCTGCTCCGCGACCAAGGCGAGGACCCCGACGACGATGCTTGAGCCCTCGATTGAGGCGACCCACACCGCACTTTCTCGGCGGAACCCATAACCGCACGCCGGTTCGATCGTCATACAAGCAGACAGGAGAGGAGACCCATGGGCAGGAACAACCGGCAGCGTCGCCAAGCGAAGGCCAGAGCCCGCAGACAACGAGCGCAGCAGCACGAAACCGTCGACTCGATCCCCCACCAGCCCCGCCCAGGCAGCGCCGAGCAGCGTGCCGAAGCCCGCTACGCCGTCCAAGCGGGGCTCCGGAACGGCTCCTGCGACTGCGGCGAGTGCGGTGCCGTCACCTGGGAAGTCATCGCCCGAGAACTGGCCGCGCGTGTCAAGACACCAGGGTGGCGGGAAGCGGTGGGCCATGCATTCGTCGACCTCGGCGAACAGGTCATGTCCCAGCTGTGGAAGCACGGCTGGATGCCCCGGGACCTGCAGTGCGTGTTCGACAAGCGCCTGAACCGGGAAGCGGCCGGGATCGCGACGGCCCTCGCGTGCGGACAACTCCGCCAGTTCTCCGACGCGCGGCTCAGCGGCCTGTGGCGCGCCCAATACGCGGCGATGTCCGACGCCTCCCCGATCGAGGACCTGCGCACGCTCCTGTCCGAAGCCGAGCCGAAGACACTGCCGGGCCGGTGGGAGCTCCTGCTCGAAGTGCTGGACCTCCTGTCCCACCTGCCGGTGATCCCCTTTGTGCAACCCGAGCCGGGCGCCGCGAAGGTCGAAGCCGCGATGAGCCGGACCGCCGAGGGCTCGCGCGTCTACGAGAAGGTGCGGGCGCTGCTGGCGAAGGCCGAGTCGACCGACTCCGACGCCGAAGCCGAGGCGTTTACCGCCAAGGCCCAGCAGCTGATCACGCGCTACTCCATCGACGAGGCCCGGCTTGACGCCGAGGGCGACCGCAGGAGCGAGCCGGCTGCGGTCCGCGTCCCGGTCGAGCGGCCCTACGAAGGCCCGAAGGCCGAACTGCTCGACTACATCGCCGCGGCCAACCAGTGCCGGGCGGTCTACAGCCCGAAGCTCGGGTTCTCGACGATGTTCGGCGAGGCATCGTCGCTGCGCTCGGTGGAACTGCTGTTCAACTCGCTGCTGGTGCAGGCGCAATCGGCGCTGACCCGAGAGGGCTCGCGCCGCGACTCGTACGGACGATCCCGCACCCGCTCGTTCCGGCAGTCGTTCCTGGCCTCCTACGCGGTCCGCATCGGGGAGCGCCTGCGCGAATCGGTCGACGCCACCGCCCGCGAAGCCGGGGCCGAAGCGGGCACCGACCTGGTGCCGCTGCTGGAAGTGCGCATGGAGGCCGCCGACGCCAAGGCCGAGGAGGAGTTCCCCACCATGTACGCCCGCCAGGCGACCAGAGTCACCGACTACGAGGGCCACATCGCCGGCCGGGCCGCGGCCGACCGCGCCAGACTCCAAGGCGCCGAAGCCATCGCGAGTGAATCGCCCCGGCGGTGACACGGGATCCGCTCCGTCGATGAACGGTCCGGTCTCAGCCGGCTCGCCGCCGTCCAGGTCCCCGGCCAGTCGCAGCAGCCGCTACAGCGTCGAACTCCGAGTGCCGAGGCCGGAGCGAGCCCCGGTCACCGCGACCAATCCGATTCCGCCCACACGCCTGACCCGGTTGGCCTAGCCTCTAGCGATCGAGGGCTCGGTCGGCGGGGACGCGGCCGAGCTGCGTAGAAGCGCCTTCGCGGAAGCGCGCGGGCACGCGGCATCGGGAGCGGAGGAGCGCATGGACTTCGAGACGACGGTGGAGGCCATAGGCACGGCCGTGGACGCGGCGGGAGTGGCGATCATCGTGGTCGGGGCCCTGGCGGTGACGGTGCAGTTCGCTCTGGGGCTGACCGCCCGAATGGAGATCGCCTCGGGCTATCGCCGCTACCGTCAGGGCCTGGGTCGGGTCATCCTGCTCGGCCTGGAGTTCCTGGTGGCCGGTGACATCATCAAGACGGTCGCGGTCTCTCCGACCTTCGTCAGTGTCGGCGTGCTCGCGGTCATCGTCCTGGTCAGGACGTTCCTGAGCTTCTCGCTCGAAGTCGAGTTGGAAGGCCGCTGGCCCTGGCAGGGCAGGCGGAACGACTGACGAACCCGGATCGGCATCGACACGCGGCCGACCCGATCCGAAGCGGCCACAGCCCGCGAGCCCCTGCGACCGGGAGGCGGCCGGGGGCGAGCTCGAGGCTCAGGGCGGATCGCCCGTCTTCTGCCGGTCGCGAGACAATGGCCGTGTGAGTTCGATGAAACGTCGCCGTCGCAGGCGAAAAGAATCGCAATCGCAGCCCGACCCGGCTGTCGTGGCCGCACTGATGCTCGATGAGACCCTCGCCGCGTTCGCGGAATTCTCCACCTGGTCGACCCCGAACGAAGCGGAAGCAGGGGGATTCTCAGTCCTGGGACCGCTCCTGCTGAACGGAGAGTCGGAACCGGTCGTGCTCCAGCTGATCGACTCGGCGCTGGCCGAACCGAAGCCCGGCGCGGTCACGTTCCTGGGAATCCTCGCCTCACTGGGGAGGCGACACACGCAGGTCCGCGAACGTGCGACGAACGGCATCGCGACGCTGAAGGCCGCCGGGGAGCCGGCGCCGCCGTGGATCGACGTCCTCGCGTCGGATGTCGAGGGGATCGAGTGCCGCCGGATCTCCCATCCCCTGCTGGACCTGGTGATGTTGACGGCCGAATGGACCCGAGGCGACGTCCGCGAGGGCGCGACGGTACTCCTCGACGACACCGAGGACGCCGTGCAGGCCGGAGTAGGCTCCGCCGACGAAGCCGATGCCATCGCGACGCAGTTCATGGCGGAGGTCAAGCAGCACGGCTTCGAAACCGAGGCGATCTCCGTGTCGCCGGGAGTCTTCCGCGCGGAGGCGCTGGAACCATTGCGCACCTTCGTCGAGGAGACGGTGGAGAACCTCGAAGGTGTCACCGATCTCGGAGAGGAGGAGTTCACCGACTTCATCGGAGCGGTGATGCTCATGCTGAGACTCGAGCAGTTCCCCGAGCCGACCGAAGCGGATGAGGCCGCCGTCGACAGCTTCTACGCCCCACCGACCCTCGGCGACCTGGAGGTCGCGATCGGCCGACTGGGCGAGAACCTCCTCGGAACCGGGGATCCGGTCAGCTACCTCACGACGATGCCTCCGCGCCCCGAGTTGCCTCCGGCGCGGCAGCCCGGCTCCGGCCCCGCACCGGTCTACCGGCTGCGAGTGGACCTGCGGCATGCCAAACCGCCGATCTGGCGGCGTCTGGAGGTCACCGGCGACACGACGCTGGAGACGCTGCACGAGGTGCTGCAGGTCGCCTTCGACTGGAACAACTCGCACCTGAACTGCTTCACCACCGACTACGGCGAGTACGGCGCGTCCACGTTCTTCGGCGGCGGAGACTCCCTTGAGGACGCTTCGCAGGTGACCGTGGAGCAGGTGCTCGGCGGCGTCGGCGACAAGATCTCCTATATGTACGACTTCGGCGACAGCCACGATCACCTCATCAAGGTCGAGGCGATCCTCGATCCGGCACCGGGCAACGCCTATCCCCGCTGCACCGGCGGGCGGCGCATCCCCCCGCCCGAGGACACCATGGGCTTCGGTCTGTGGAGCGAACAGGTCGAGGCCCTCGCCGATCCGAAACACGAGCACCACCAGGATGCGCTGGGCATGCTGGGGCTTGAGCCGGGCGACGCCGAAGGCGAGGAACGCAGGCAGTACTACCTCCAGATCCTCACCGCCCCCTTCGACGCGGCCGAGATCGACAAGTGCCTGGAGGACCTCCGCTGATCCGACCTTGCCTCGCCTTACTCGCCCGCGGTGGGGATGGCGCGCTCGTCGAGCCTGCGCTGGAACGCAGGCCGACGGGCGTACCGGGCCCGTAGCTCGACCAGGCGGGGCAGGACGGCGTCCTGGTGTCCGTCGCGCTGCGCGAGCGTCCACAGGTCCTCGACGATCTGCGCGGCCTCGTCGTACTCGCCCGACCGGCCGACCTCCACGAGCTGCCCGACCCGCTCCCACGCGGCCTCGGGGTCGCGCGCGAGCGCCCGGAACCTGCGGTCGCGCTCGATCCGCGCCCGCTTCGCCTCCTCGGCGGCGTGGGCGTCGGCTTCGGCCGCGGCAATGAATCGTTCGCGCTTCAGGCGCTGTTCGCGGTGCTCGGCGGCGGCATCGAGGAGTTCCCCGACGGTGCGCAGCCGGTCCGGGTCGCTGACCGCGCCCGACCGCTCACCCGCCGCGAGACGGGCCAGTTCCATGCGGACGGCCTCACCCTCACCGGCAGCCACCCTGGCGAGCAGGTTGTCCTTGTCGCTTTCGGACAGACTGCGAATCGCCTCCTCCGCATCCTGACCTGTGGAGCCGGTGCGTTCCGGGCTGTTCCCGGCTGCGACGGCCAGCAGGTCGCGGTCGAGCCGCAGGAAATCCGCCAGCGCCCGCTGCGGCCCGGTCAAGCGACCGAGCCCGGCCGGGACGGGCGGCTCGAGCCGGTCTTCGTCCTCGGGCGGGAAGGCCGCCTCGTCGACTTCCCAGCGGCCGTATGCGGCGAGCCAGGCCAGGTAGAGCCCGCGCAGGTCGCCGGTGGCGATCTCGTTGCGCACCCTGGCTATGACCGTCAGCGCGACCCCGAGGTCGCCTTCGTCCCAGACGTCTTCCCACTCGCCGCCGTCCTCGAAACCGGGGGAGAAGTCGAAGACGACAGTGCCTTTGCCCCGGCTGATCGAGCAGCCGGGGTCGGCGAAGTACTGCTCGCACAGCTTCATGTCGACCAGCCGCGAGGGCAGCTTCACCATGACCTGCCGCGAGCCCCAGTTGGCGAAGTAGAGGTGTGCGTCGTAGTAGCGCGACAGGAGCCGCCGGGGATCGCCGGAGAAGTCACCGTAGTGGTATTCGTTGACGAAGCCGGTCGCGCTGATCTTCGCCCGCGTCGAGGTCTTGCGGACCTCCGCCTGCTCCTCGGCTGTCAGCGGCCGGTCGACCGCCAGGAACTCGTAGTACTGGTAGGTGCTCATGCGTTCCCGCTCCACTGTCGATAGGCCGCGACCCATTCGGCTCCGACTGGAGGAGGATCGGGCAGCGGCAGGTCGCTCATGGCAATGCGTTGGCGATGCCCCGCAGCGACACAGACGGCGAGCGCCTCCTCGATGAGCGCTTCGAGCTCGGATCGATTCACGCCCAGAGTCTAAAGGGCCGCAGCGCGATGAACCGGTCGAGGCAGCGGCTGGGGACCGATCGAAGGGGATTCAGCGGCGACGAGAAGGATCCCGTGGGTCGACGGCCTATGCCTGAGGTCGCCGGGCGCTGAAGGCGAGCATGTACGGGATCGCATGTTCACGGGGTTCGTGGACGTGCGCAAGCAAGAGTCCGGCATCGAGCGTTCCGTTGATCAGGTCGCTCAGCGGCAAGTGACGCATCCCCACTTGGCGGCGGACGCCGCCGTCGCTCCACCATGGTGCGGCCTCGTGCCTGCCCGTCTCTCGGTAGACGGGATGGATGATGCGGGCTCCGTCGTCCCTGTTCTGGACGTGCGGGCCGTTGAAACAGGGATGAACTCCGTAGAAGACGAACGGTCACCGGGCTGAAGTACCCGCGCCGCCTCCTTCATCACCTGCGCCCAATCGTCGACATCGGTCGAGGCCCACAAGGAGACCATCGTTGGGAACGTCGCATCAGTCACTTCAGGCCCAGGCCGTCGGCGAGCGTGACGATGCCGTCAATGAGAAGCGGGCCGCTGACGAGCTCGGGATCCTCGTGGCCGAAGGCATCGATCTCCACCGCTGTGACTTCGACTCCGAGGCCTTCCGCGGCGGTCGCGACCTCGATGCTCTGTTCGGCGGGCACCACCTGGTCGTCCGGGGCATATGCGACCAGTACCGGCACCGAGCTTTCGCTCAGGTACTCGGTGACCGGATAGCGGTCTTTCAACAACATGCCGACGGGCACGAACGGCATGTGCGAGCGGCCCGCGTCGGCCATGCTCGTGAACGGCGAGCGCAGCACGATGCAGGCCGGTTCGACCTCGGTCGCCAGTCTAGTGGCGACGCCGGTGCCGAGGCTCTCGCCGAACAGCACGATCCGGTCCGGCTCGAATCCGGCCTCGTCGGTCAGATAGATCCACGCGGCCCGCGCGTCCGCGTACAGGCCGTCCTCGGTCGGTGAGCCGGGGTTGCCGCCGTAGCCGCGATAGTCGAACAGCAGCACGGTGAACCCCTCCCCGGCGAGTGCGCCGGCGAGCGGCATCCCTCCGGTCCGGTTGCCGGCGTTGCCGGGCGCGACGAGGACCGCTGCCGAGCGGTCGGCGCCGACCGGGTCGATCCGCCACGCGGACAGCTCCAGCCCGTCTTCGGTGCGAAGCAGCACTTCGACCGCGTCGTCGGGAACGGTCGGTGAGGAGGTGTTCGGGAGGTAGATGAATGAGCGCTGCGCGAACCACAGGGTGCCGAGCAGCGCCGAGACCACGAGCACGAGCGCCAGCGCGATGATCAGAGCGAGTCGGGGCATCCCGTTCCAGGTCATGACGCGGCTGTTTCTCCGGGGTGGTTCGGGGGTATCTGCTTTCGGGGTCTCCGACAGCTTACCGCCCTTTCGCCTCTCCGACATTTTTCACGCTATCGGCTGTCCCGCAGGAGTCTGGCGCGCCAGGACTTGAGAGCGTCTTCGTAGCCGAGCGCCTTCCAAGTGGCCTTGCCGACCAGGAACCGCAGTGCCTTCGCGGACAGGCCGACCAGTGCGGCGAACATCTTCTGCAGCGAGTACTTCAGGTCGTGGTACGACTGATCGTGAATGGCCACATAGAACACCCAGAACATGGCCCAGGGGAGGAGAACGGCCAGCGGAAGCAGATTCGGGAGGATCCCTGCCCAGTCGACCGGCGGAGCGTCGACGAGCGAGGACCACGCGTAGGAGGCCGCGACCATGACGCTTGATCCGAGGCCGTACCTCGCCCATCGCGACCGTTTCGTCTTGCCGCTTGCGACGAGAACGGCGCTGCCGGCCGACACCGTTGTCAGCAGCGCGACGAACGGGAGCGCCACTTCGCCGCCTCGGCTCAGCATCGCTCCGAGTGCGCCGCCGAGGCCGGCCGCGACTATGAACGAGGCGTTCCACGGAGTCCAGAACCGGTAGCCGTCGGCCAGGGCGTCCACTCGTGAACCGTGGCGTTCCGCGCGGGTCTTCCCGGCTTCATAGGGTCTGTCGATCGGGTGCACGTATGACAGCAGCACGGACAGGTGCGGCTTGGCGACCAGCTCTTCGGTGTGGTACCACCGGCGCATCAGGTCGATACGGCAGTAGCTGGCTGCGTCGAGGACCCAGGGCACCAGCACGAACATGACGCCGAGGAAGTAGTAGAAGGCCACCGCGGTGCCGCCGACGGCGGTGGTCAATGGAGCACCGGCCATGGTGACCGCCAGCCCTCCGCGGACCGCGTAGCCGAGTCCGGCCGCGAGCCAGATCATCACTACCCGCGGCGTCGGCGACGTGATCAGCTCGGTGGGCGCTTTCGAACGCAGCCACTCGTAGCAGACGCTGATCAGTGCCACGGTGCCGAGCAGCCAGAACGCCTCGGGCAGCAAGAAGAAGCCGACCGCCGCCGCGATGAGGAGCCGGACCAGCGCTACCGCCAGGCTCCAGTGGACGTATTGGCGGCTCGTCGCCGGATCGCTTCCCTGCGGAAGGCGGCCGCGCGCGTGGCTTTCGATGTGCCGCTGGTCCAGCGAGGTGTCCCTGACGTCGTTGTACTGGTATCGCGCTTGGTAGATCAGGAATTCCAGCACGACCAGGAGGATGAGGAAGTCGAGCCATCGCGTGAAGTCGCCGACGAGCAACGCCACCGGAATGTAGAGGACCGGCGCGTTGAACAACTTGGACCAGTCTTCGGGCCGCGGGAAGCCCAGGTAGGAGAGGATCGACCGCTGCCTGGACCGTTTCCGGAACTCCTCGACCGTAGGGAGGTAGTCGCGGTTGCCGGCTCTCGCCGATGCGGCCAGGACCGCCTTCATGAACAGGCTGCGACCGCCCAGGCCGGCGGCGATGTACTCGTAGACCACGAGTGCGAACAGCGGACCGTAGAAGGCCGCCATGAGGATCTGCACCCATTGCTCGACGTTGAGCCCGATGAAGAAGGTGATGCCCAGGAACGCCACGGAGGCCGAGACGACGACCAGTCTCGCCAGGAGCCGGTGGCTGATTCTCCCGCGTCTGAGGCTGGTGAGTTCGGTGGTCAGTGTCATGTACATGCCTGGACCGGGCGCGGTTCCGGGCATTTCCTCGAACGGCCGGTGAACGTATTCGCGCAGTTGCCGTTCGACGGCTCGCAGGTAGTAGTTGCGGACGGTTGCCAGGGCGCCGAGCATCAGCAGGAACGCCGCTGTCGCCGTGGGAATCAGCGGCGCGCCGGCCAGGACGAGTGGCGGCAGCTGTTGGCATTCGCTGGGGTCCAGGTCCGGCTGGAAGTTGCAGGTCTGCATGAGCATCGCGCCGAGCAGGCCGATGAGTGTGATGACCAGGCCGACGCCGGCGGACTGGACGGTGAGCAGGGTCCGGTCGTCTTCGCGGCCGGACTGGTAGTCGGCGAGCAGCAGCTGGAAATGCCGGTCGGAATCGGGATCGGGTGCAGAATCTTCGCTCATGAGGGGTGTCAATCGTGGATTCGCGCTAGTAGTCCGATGAGGACAAAACGGCGGGACGTTCTCTCCTGTTCGAGGATTCGCTTGTCCGCACAGGGGTTCGCGTGGGGCGAACCAGCAGCCTAAGGCGTCTTCATCCTATCAGCACAGAGTGATTGTCGCCACAATCTCGACCTTCGAGCAGCGGCCGACGCCGCCGAAGCGCTGTGGCGTCGCATGATCGCCCGCAACCGGCACAGGCGGGGCTGGAAGTCGTGCAGACAGTCCAACATGCGCCATCTTCAGCGGGCCGGTACGAAACCGAGATGCTCATCCGGCCGGGGCCGATCGTGGGATGCGTCAGCGCCAAGGCCACCGGAATGCCGACGTCTCAATGCTCGATCAAGCCACCCACCGGGACGGGAGCAACGTGGCCGGTTACCGGCCGCGTGTGCGCCAGGGCGAGGCCGACATCGACCAGTCCTGAGCGGCGCAGGTCGGCGACCTCGCGGATCGGGGTCCAGACCGACTCGGCGATGTCACCGTTCGGCTCGGGCCGGAGCTGCCCGCCGGCGATGCGAACCTGGTAGAAGACGCCGACATTCTGGTGCTCGATGCCGCCACCCGCGGCTGCCGCGGGAATCACCCTCGAGTCCACGCCCAGCAGTCGTTCGACCACCGCATAGCAACCGGTCTCCTCCGCTACCTCCCGAACCACCGCGTCGAACGGATCCTCCGCATGCTCGACCCTGCCGCCCGGCAAGGTCCAGTGGTTCTCGCCCGTCGCTGGGACACACCGGGCGAGCAGCACCCGATCGTCCTCGACGCACACGGCATACGCCGCCAGCCGGAAACTCATTCCCGCCACCTCCCACCGGACCCTATCGCAACCTCCGAGATCCACCCATCGGCATAAATGCGCAGTGGAGCCACATTGATATCGCATACCTTGGCGCACTGGAGGTTTCGGCACCGCTTGACGAATAGGAGGGAACCCGCAAGACGTTGCCCGACGCGCCGACCAACAGCGCGGGCTCCTCGGTGCCCACTTCGCGACTCGGCCAGGGTGGTCCAGAGCTGACCGTTCCAGCCGACGTACTGCCGCCGCCGTGAACGAGAAGGGACACCGTCCACTACGGACGGCGTCCTGTCCTGGGCTTTCTACATGATCCCCAAGGCGATGGCGACGACGCCGACCGCGGTCATGAGAAGGGCAGATCCAGGGTGCATCCAGATGGACGCCCGGATGTCGTGCTTGCGCCAGACGAACCAGACGCCGGGGAGCAGGAAGACGATCTTCGACAGGACCGTCCAAGGAGCCCAGAAGTGGTACACGGAGAACAAGACCGTGTTGAACAGCGGCGCCCACTTGCCCAGCTGGGGCAGGCGGGGAAGCAGGAAGCCCCGGAAGTAGTACTCCTCGATGAGCGGCAGGGTGAATCCGGTGAAGGGCAGGCAGATCAGCATGGTGATCAGGATGAACTGCCGCGAGTACGCGTCGAGGTAGGCGGTGGCGGAGCCGCCGGCGCCCTCATACGGGATCCAGGTGAAGAACGTGTCGAACATGAAGGAGTCCAGCGGAATGAGCGAGAGCGCCACCACGGTCATGTACACCAGGAAGCCGATGCCGATGGCTGTGATCTTCCCCCGGGAGAACGGCTTCTCCCGGTAATGCGCCACTCCGCCGCGCATCGTGTAGCGGCCGGTGCGCTTCTTTCCCAGCCACAGCAGGCCGAACTGGAGCGGGAAGAGCACGATGGCGAGTGCGATGGCCCAGGCCAGGAAGATCGGGTAGCCGACGGCCCGGGTGAAGGGTGCGGCGATCAACGCGTAGACGGCGACGATGAGGGCGCCGGGGACGAGATGGAGGGCGATGGACAGGGGAACCGAGTGACGGTCGGCGAGCAGCTTCTCGACGAATCGGTTCGGCCGGGAGGTCTTCGCGGTGGCCGCGGGGTTCTGCGTGTCGTTCATGACGAGAATGTTCGGGGAAGCCCCTGTCAAAGCCCTGACATGGCGCTGTCACGGCGACAACCTGGAGCCCACAGTGGTCCTTGACTGTCTCGACCGCGCCGGTTGCGGTTAGCGCCAACGAATCTCAACCGATCGGCGGTATCGAATTGCGGGAGAACGCGGGGCGAGCAGTGAGCGGATAACATGCGGTGTGGCCGGTGTACTGATCACCGGAGCGAGTCGCGGCATCGGATTTGCGCTGGCTCGCGAGTATCTGCAGCGGGGTGCCCGGGTATTCGCCGGCGTCCGCGACCCTGACCGCGCCTCGGCCTTGCACGACCTGGACACAGGCGAGCTCGTGGTCGTGCCTCTCGACGTCAGATCACAGCGCGACATCGAGGACGCCGCGGGTCTCGTCGCGTCCTGCGGAGGACTGGATCGCCTCGTCAACAATGCAGGCGTCCTTGAGTCGAGCTCCGGGCTCGCTGAGGTCGACGGCCCGCGGACGCTCGAGGTGTTGCGCGTCAACACTCTCGGCCCGGTGCTGATGGCCCAGCGGTTCCTCCACCTGCTGCGGCCGGACGCTCGACTGGTGAACCTCACGATGCCGACCAGACCGATCGGCACTCTCACCCGCACCGAGAACCACGCGTTCGTCGCCAGCCGCTACGCGCTCAACGCGCTGACGAAGATGATCGCCGTTGAAGTCGCCGACACCGGACCGATCGTGGCGGCCCTGTGGCCCGGATATCTGCAGACCGACATGACCGGCCATGCCGAGGCGGCGACTCCGCTGGAGGAGGCGATCCCCGGCGTGGTCGACCTCATCGAGCGACTCGGCCCTGCCGATCACGGATCATGCCTGCTGCCCGACGGCGCACACGCCCCCTGGTAATCGAATGGCGTGGCGCTGAACGATGGTGCCGCGCGTTCCGATTCGGACGCAGTCAGCAACGGAGCAGCTCGAGAGCGGCCGCATCCCCGACGAGTTGATCAAGCGGCACCTCACAGGCCCCGTGGGAACTCATGGTCCCGATTCTGCCACCGGGAACGCCCGCAGCGCCCACCTGCCTCGTCCTTCCCACCCCTGTCGAGCAGGCGTTCCGAACTCGGTTGCGGCCCGGCGTTGCGGTGGTGTCTGATCGGGGCATGGCGATCACGTTGAGGCAGCCCGCAGTCGACGATCTGAGTGAAGCCGCCGGCGTGCTGCGCCAGTGGCAGTACGACGGGGCGCCGATGCAACTGCACCCGGGAGACCTGGGCTGGTTCTGGCGGTTCGGCGCGGAGGAGACCGCCGCGGCGATCCGGACGTGGAGCCGAGACGGACGCATCCTCGCCGTCGGACTGCTGGACGGCGCGAGGCTGCTTCGGATGACGATCGCGCCGGACGCACACCGGGACGAGGAGCTGGCGCATCGGCTGGTCGAGGACATGACCGACCCCGAACGCGGCGTACTGCCCGAGGGGAGGGCGAACGTCGAGGCGCCGAAGGGCGCACTGGTCCGAGATCTGCTGCCCAAGTACGGCTGGAACACCGACGAGCCGTGGACACCGCTGCGCCGCGGCCTCACTGAGCCGGTGCAGGATCCGGGTGTGCGGATCGAAGTGGTCGGGCCGGAGCAGGTGCATGCGCGGGCCGCCGTGCAGCGGGCCTCGTTCGAGGCTTCGACGTTCACCGAGGAGCGCTGGCACGCGATGGCGGCCGGGCCGCTGTACGCCGACGCCCGGTGCCTGGTCGCGTACGACGACCAGGGCGAGGCGGTGGCAGTGGTGACGGTCTGGTCGGCCGGTCCGGACAGACCCGGGCTGATCGAGCCGATGGGCGTGCACCGGGACCATCGCGGTCACGGCTACGGCAAGGCGATCACCGTCGCCGCAGCGGCCGAACTCCAACAGCTGGGCTCGTCGAGCGCGATCGTCTGCACCCCGAGCTCCCTAGTCGGCGCCGTCGCCACCTACAAGTCCGCCGGCTTCCAGCCCTTCCCCGAGATCTGCGATCTATACCGAGACGGCTGACTGCGGCCTCCCACCTGGATCGCTCTGTCGTGCAAAGCGTGAAGCGGGACGGGTCTGAACTAGCCGCTCTTCCAGGTGAAACCGGCTCGGTCGAAACGACCTGGATCGGCCACGCTGCACTGATGGTGTGGCGAACCTGGGGTACGGCGGCGTCGGGCACCTGGACCCCAACTTCGGCGGCGACGAGCCCGAGCAACCGGCCTCGGACGCTCCCGGGCCTGCCGCGTTCGCCGACCCCGATCGCCCCGCCGCCGTCAGCGGTTGTGGATGTCGACGCCGGAACCGTCATGGAACCTGATACGCAGATAGACCGCGCTGAGTCCGCGCGTCACGGTCCCCTCGTATTCGAACCGGGTCGAGGGGACGTCGATCACGGTATCGAGATGCTCAGGTCACCCCGCCGCAGTGCGCGAGGGTGCTGATCGGTTCCGGCCGTCGCGATGCGGTCGGCGACGAACCCGAACCGGTCATGGGAGAGCACCCAGATGCCGCTTCGGTGCGGGCCGGTGCCTAGCAGGCGCGCGGCTTCGCACTCCTTGCCGTGTCCGAACGCGACCAGTCCGGGCGGGCGGCCTTCGAACCTGCGTATCTCGTTCCAGTACGGCACGCCGCCGGTGACGATGCCGACCGGGCTCACGATCTTCAGGGCCGCCCAGCCCACGATGGTCGTGGCTTTCCATGCGACCGACGGGTGCCCGCGGATCTCGGATCGGTAGTTGCCGCGGCCGGTCGCCGCGAGCGTCCGCAGCCGCTCACCCTCCCTGAGCCACTGCCCGACCACCAGGCTTCGCGCGTCTTCGCGCAGATCGTACTCACGGTTGGACATGGACGCCTCAGAATTCGCTCAGGAGCTTGTTCAACGCTTCCGCCTGCTCTTGGTCGCAGGCGGCGTAGTCGTCACGGCACGCGCCGATACGCATCGCGTGGCCGTCGAAGGCCGCCACGATCTCGGAGACCGCATCGTCGAGGCCCTCGGCGGTGGACATGTAGTGGCCCTCCAGTTCTATCGCACCTGGCACGCCCCAGGCCATCTCCTCAGCCATCGTTTCGGCCGACTGGGAGTGGATCGGGTCGGCCTGCCCTTTGAGGCCTTCGAGCGCGGACTGCAGGCCGTCCAACTCGTCCAGGTCGACTGCGATCGAACCGTCGGTGCTGCCGGCCGAGGGAATCGACGCCGTCATCGCCTCGAGCTGATCGGCGGCCGCTTGCGGCACGTTCCCCGCCAGGCTCGTACCCGCGCCGATGGCCGCCTTGAGGAGAACGCCCTTCCACAGTGAGTAGTTCAGGCCGTCGCGGACACCGAGGACCTGACCCGAGGTGACATGGAACGGGCCTTTCCGGTTGAGCCCCTGGTCGACGAGGACACGCATGATCTTGCCGAAGATTCCCGTCGCCTTCTGGATCTTGTTCATGACCCGCAGGAACATCGAGGTCGCCTTGTAGAACGCCGAGAGGGCGAACGTGGCGACGCTCGCGGCGAACGACTACGGCCCTGCCGCCAGCGCGATGAGCCCGCGGGTGATCAGCCATGAGACCAGCTCGGCGAGCATCCTGCACCAGCTCACGATCTGCTGCACGTTGGACGCCTCGTGACCGGCGGCGGCGATCGCCGCCGCCAGCGCCTCCACCTGCTCGATCGCGGCGTCTGCATCCGCGCCCTGCCATTGGTTGAGGTTGGCGCTGAGGGTGGAGCTCGTGTCGGACGCGAGGGTTCCGAGCGAGCTCGACACCTCGCCCCAAGCATCTTCCACGCGCTGCATGTCCTCGGGGGAACCGGAGACGAGTTCGATAGCGTCGTTGAACGGCTCCACGAGCTCCAGGACGATGCCGAGCCCGGCCGACGACAGCGCGAAAACCGGGTCCTTCATCGCGAACAGTGCTTCGGTCCCGAGTCCGAGGATCTCCCCTGGAATGGCGGCGGCCGATGATAGCCGGTCGTCGCCGGCGATCGTACCCCAGATGTTCTGGGCCAGACTCGAGGCAAAGCGGCGGCGTGGAGGAGGCCGATGATCAGGTTGCACAGGGCAGCCAGGGCTTGGGGTGCTGAGCCGCTTCGGGTGGTGCAGGCGTCTTCGGTGAAGGTGCGGTCGCGGACGTGGTGGCTGGAGTTCTGTAGGGTAAGGAGAACGGCGCATTTTCCCTGTTCAAGGGCATGTTTCTGGTCTCCTTCCCTCCGAACCGGACGTGCGCGCTTTCCGCGCATCTCGGCTCTCCAGTAACAGCTGGTGTCAGAGACTCGCTGTCAGTACTCCGGTCTGTCGGATGTGGCGGTAGCAGCCAGAGCAGAGCATGACGATGATGCGGCGTAGCCGTTTCATCGTCTTGGCCCATCCTAGGTGCTGTCCGAACTGGTCGAGGGCTTTCAGCGACCGCGCTTGGTGCACGATCGTCTTCTCCGCCTGTTCGCAGGTCTCGCAGACACGTTTGCGCAGCCGCCGGATCAGCTCCGGATCGATGAGCTCACGCCGGGTCCCGCCGTTGCGATATCGTCTGGCTGGTTGCCAGCAGATCCGCTGGTCGGTGTAGGTGACAATGGCAGACACGGAACCCCTTGGGCGAGAACTGAAGACGTAAGCAACTCCAGTTTCTACCAGGGGGTTTCGTTGTACCCCAACGACTCTCGATCACGCTCCCTACTGACCACCTTGCCGGGAATACCTCACTGATCTGTTGTCCAACTCAAGCAGATTCTTCGATGTGCAGTGCCCTGTCAATCTGCTGACCAGAAGGCGAGCTCGCCCCCAGCCATGCAAACGATGCGTTCTTTTCTTGGGCCGACGATATTCCATGATTCGAAGTCGGGATCAGGTTCCACCATGAGTTCGATTGAGCCTCCGAACTCCAAGTAGAGACGGCCTCCCGTGATTTCAACGGCAGCAATGCGCTCGCCTGTCAGTGCATGCTTGAGAATATCCACAGTCTTCGGATCCTCGGAACTGAGGGTCCCTGCTTCAGGAAGAGATCCTGATGCGCGGAAATCCGACTCAGAAGTGATGATCCAGCCATTGCTAGTGGTAATGATGATGGGAAATCCATCAGAGACTTTCTGTACCACTGAGTCGACAATATCGATGTCAATCATTCTTCCCATCCCTGTGGAGTATCGTATGCGCCGTCGTCATTGATAGGGATATGTGTCTCGGATTTCGGCCCCGGCTTTCCATTCAAACCGATCGGTTGCCCGTGCTCATTATAGAATCGAACATATCCATTCGGATACCTGGGAGTCGGGTCCATGACGCGCAGCATGTCGGCGTTGCCCGTGGTGTTCGGATTCTGGTACACGGTGCCCTTGCCATTGTCGGCCTCGCGAGACGTCCAGCCGTCCGGGACACCGGCGGGTCTGGCGTCCGTGGTCGGCTGATCCGACGTGTCCGAATCGGCGGTCGCGTCCGTGTCGGTTTCGGACGTCTCGGTACTGGAACCGCCGTCACCCTCGGATTTCTGGCTGCGACCTTGATCGAACTCGGCTCGGACCGCTTGTTGGGCGCTGCCGGTGCCTTGGCCGGCGTTGACCCTGCCGTGGCTCTGTGATGGCCTGCCGGAGCCGCCGTCGCCTCCGTCGCCGGGGCGGCCGGTGGTACCGTCCCCGCCGCCGCTGGTCCCTCCGGTCCTTCGTAGCGCGAAGGTCACGCCGAGCAGCAGGAGGAGTTTCAGGGTTCGTCTCATGCTTGGCGGCCCTTAGTCGTTGAGGAGCTTGGAGAGCGCGTCGATGCTGGTGATCAGGGAGGAGATGAGCTGCATGATGATGCCGGCCCACTTGACCACCGCGGCCACGATCTGCGCGGCGATCACCGGGATGGTCACCACGAAGATCGCCTCCACGGCCCAGACCACGACGTGGGCGACGAGGTCGGCGATCAGGTCTCGTACGAGGTCGCGGGTCATCTGCACGAGCGCGCCGGCGCCCTCGGTGGCCGCGCCGATCGCCGAGGCCACCGCGCCGAGCCCGCCGATGCCTTCGACGTTGTGGCCCATCATGTTGTAGTAGGCGTCCGAGGCCGCGCCTGACCATTCGTCGAGGTCGTTGTTGACCATCGTCCCCAGGTCTGCGGACATCGCGAACAGCTCCTCGGCCATGTTGTACCAGGTCTGCGCGTGCGACATGACCACGTCGGGCTTGCCGGTGAGCCAGTCGAGCATCTCCCGCAGTGGCTCGAAGTACTCCATGGCCCAGCCCAGCCCGTTGGCGAGCAGCGCCGAGAACGGGTCCATGACGGTGCCCACGGCCTCCAGGCCCAGGCCGACGCCCGCCAGCGTCCCTTGTACCCACGAACCGCTCTCGATGGCGGTGGCCAGGCCCTCGATGCCGTCGGCGAGGCTTGAGCCGGTCCACGGCTGCCGAGTCGACTGGACGTTGGCGATCAGCGAACTGTCGGACATAGCGGTGGCCTATCCGTTCATTTGCGAGGAGAAGTCGTCGAAGCTGAGTGCGGAGTCGTTGTCGGACTCCTCATAGGCGTCGGCTGCCGCGCGGATGCTCTCGGCGGCGAGGGCGATGTTCTCCTCGCCGAAGTCGACCAGGCCGTCCTGGCGCACGTGCCGTCCTTCTAGGATCCCGGCGATCCAGCCGCACAGCTGCCCGTACGCCTCGTCGTCTTGGGCGATGTGGGAGCTGGCCGACCTGATCGACTCGAAACGCGCCCTGAACTGCTCCAGGTTGGCCGCGTGCGATCGCAACTGCTCGGGATCGACCACGTATCCGGTCATCAGTGCTGCCCTCCCTGCTCCGGGGCCTGGCCGAACTGTCGGGCAAGGCCCGACATGAACGCCTGGCCGGCCGGTGAGTCCTCGCCGACGGTCGCCTCCACGATTTCCTGCGAACGCTCCGCCAGCGCCGCTTTCGCGGCCTGGATCGCCCGCAGCACGGCCCGGGCCGACTCCTCTTCGGGGATGCGCCTGACCCGGCTGCTGAGGACCAGGTCGACCAGGCTGCCGGTGTGGTCGACGGTGGCCTCCGCGATCTGGTCCGGATCGCTCGCGCTCACTCGGACGGCCTGCACCTGCGCGGCCAGCGCCTGGGTGTCGGCCGCCATCTTGTCGGTGCGTTCCTTCCAGTTCGCCAGGCGCGCTCGCGCCGATGCCGGATCGAGGGGCGGGAAGTCCATCACACGCTCCAGAGGGCTCGTTCGTCTTCGTGGCCGTCGCTGGAAACCGGTGGGGTAGTCTCCGATCCGACGTGCCTCCTGAGGGGAACACGGCCACGTTGCCGTGATGTGAGGCTCAATCATGTTACAAGGCAAATGCTTTCAGGAGGAAGCATGGATGCGCCTCGAGTGGGCCTCCGGCAACCTTCAGAACGTGTCGGACAAGCTCAACGAGGTATTCGATGCGGAGTATCTGGAGAAGAACAGTCCCGCTCTCGGGCTTCCAGGTCGGCCCTGGCGTCAGACGGCGAACGACGCGGCCCAGGAGGCTAGCGGCTGTCCGGAGCCTTTGGAGTCGCCTTGGCGGCGGTGTGCGCATTGGCGGTCGCGATCGCGACCGTCGTATTGAGCGCCGCGTCGGCCGCTGCCGCGGACACCACCTACTACGTGAGCGCTGCCGGCGATGACGGCAATGCCGGAACCAGCGCCGAGCAGCCCTGGCGGACGCTGGACAAAGTGAACAGCACGTCATTCGGCGCCGGCGACAAGATCCTCCTGCGGTCCGGCGACACCTGGACCGGGCAGCTCTGGCCCAAGGGCTCCGGATCCGTCGGCTCCCCGATCACCATCGACAGCTACGGAACCGGCGTCAAACCCCGGATCGTCGGCGCCGGGCTCGTCGCCGAGGCCGTGCGCCTGTTCAACCAGGAGTACTGGGAGATCCGCAACCTCGACGTCTCGAACACGGCGCCGTCGACCAGTACACCGGGGGAGAACCTCGGCGGCTTCCGCGGCATCGGCGTCCACAGCGGCAGCCTTCGATCGATACATCGATAATCTTGACTTAAGTTGTCGTTCCGTTTAGGATTCTGATACCGATTCCTGTTACCGATCACACAAACCTCGCCACCGTGACCGGCCTCGTCGTCGGCCCACGCCGCCTTCCATATCGCCCGACTCCTCGAGAGGAACCCCCCCCAGATGAAACGCTCGAGTGTGAGCCGCCGGAGACTGTTCCAGACCGCCGGTGCGGCCGCGATCGCCTCCGCCGTCCCGATCGCAGGCGGGAGCGCGGCGTCCGCCGCGCTCGCGCCCGCCCGGCCCGACTTCGGCGTCGCGGCCCATCCGTTCGAGCTCGGCGAGGTCAGACTGACCTCCGGCCGGTGGATGGACAACCAGGAACGCACCCTCAACTACCTGCGGTTCGTCGATGTCGACCGGCTGCTCTACAACTTCCGCGCCACCCACGGCCTGTCGACGGGCGGCGCAAACTCCAACGGCGGCTGGGACGCCCCGAACTTCCCGTTCCGGTCCCACTTCCAGGGCCACTTCCTGACCGCCTGGGCGCAGGCGTGGGCCGTGCTCGGCGACACCACATGCCGCGACAAGGCGAACCAAATGGTCGACGAGCTCGCCGCGTGCCAGGCCAACAACGCCGCCGCCGGGTTCAACACCGGATACCTCTCCGGTTTCCCCGAATCGGAGTTCACGAGCCTGGAGTCGGGGTCGCTCTCGAACGGCAACGTGCCGTACTACTGCCTCCACAAGACCCTCGCCGGACTGCTGGACGCGTGGCGGTACATCGGCAACACCCAGGCCCGCGACGTGCTGCTCGCATTCGCCGGCTGGGTCGACTGGCGCACCGGGCGGTTGAGCGAGAGCCAGATGCAGTCGGTCCTGGCCACCGAGTTCGGCGGCATGAACGCGGTCCTGGCCGACCTTTACCAGCAGACCGGGGACGAGCGCTGGTTGGCCGCGGCGCAGCGGTTCGACCACGCCGCGGTATTCGACCCACTGGCGGTGAACGAGGACCGGCTGAGCGGACTCCACGCGAACACGCAGGTGCCCAAGTGGGTCGGCGCGGCCCGCGAGTACAAGGCGACCGGCACCACGAGGTACCTGGACATCGCCGCGAACGCCTGGGGCATGGTGGTCGACGCGCACACGTACGCCATCGGCGGCAACAGCCAGGCCGAGCACTTCCGGGCGCCGAACGCCATCGCCGGGCATCTGGTGGACGACACCTGCGAGGGCTGCAACACCTACAACATGTTGAAGCTGACCCGGGAGCTGTGGTTGCTGGACCCGGAGGACGCGGCGTACTTCGACTTCTACGAGCAGGCCATGCTGGGCCACATGATCGGCTGGCAGAACCCGGCCGACTCCCACGGGCACATCACCTATTTCACGCCGCTGGAGCCGGGAGGCCGCCGCGGCGTGGGCCCGGCCTGGGGCGGAGGGACCTGGAGCACCGACTACGACTCGTTCTGGTGCTGCCAGGGCACGGCGCTGGAGACCTTCACGAAGCTGATGGACTCGGTCTACGCCCACGACGACACGACCTTGTTCGTCAACCTGTTCACGCCGTCGGTGCTGGAGTGGGCCGACCGGGGCATCACGGTCACGCAGACCACGGACTACCCGGTCGGCGACACGACGACCCTCGCGGTCACCGGCGCCGCCGAGGGCACGTGGACCATGCGCGTCCGCATTCCGGGCTGGGCCGAAGGCGCGACGATCAGCGTCAACGGCGAGGCGCAGGGCATCGCCACCGACCCGGGTACCTACGCGAACCTCACCCGCGCCTGGGTCTCCGGCGACACCGTGGCGGTGCGTCTGCCGATGAGCGTGGTCATGCGGGCGGCCAACGACGACGCGAACGTCTCGGCGGCCGTCTACGGTCCGGTGGTCCTCTCGGGCGACTACGGCGACACCTCGCTCAGCGAGCTGCCCACCTTGGACGTGGCGTCGATCGAGCGGACCGGCTCGACCTCGCTCGCGTTCACCGCCACCGCGAACGGGTCCGCGGTCAACCTGGGGCCGTTCTACGACGCCCACGGCCACAACTACACCGTCTACTGGGACGCGCCTGGCGAGGGCGGGCAGGCGGTCGAGGCAAACTTCCGGCTGTTCAACGCCGCCAGCGGCCTCGTACTGGGCATCGAGGACATGTCGACCGCCGACGGAGGTCTCGCGATGCAGTGGGGCGACACCGGCACGCTCGACCACAACTGGGTGCCGGTGGTCGACGGCTCGTACTTGAAACTGCGCAATCTCAACAGCGGCAAGGTCCTCGGCGTCGAGGACATGTCCACGGCCGACGGCGCGAGCATCCTGCAGTGGTCGGACAACGGCACCGACGACCACCTGTGGATCATCGACGACGCCGGCGACGGCACGCACGAGATCCGCAACTTCCACACCGCCAAGCTGCTCGGTATCGAGAACGATTCGACCTCGCAAGGCGCCTATGCGGTCCAGTCACCCGACGACGGCAGCGCCGACAACCGGTGGCGGTTCGTGCCGGACGGGGCGCGTCGCCTGCAGAATCTGCACAGCGGGCTCGTCCTGGGGATCAACGACATGTCGACCTCCAACGGGGGCCTGGCGATCCAGTGGGGCGACAACGGCACGGCCGACCACCTGTGGACCGCCGAGGTCGACTCCGGATTCTTCAAACTGCGCAACAGCCACAGCGGCAAGGTCCTCGGTGTCGAGGACATGTCGACCGACGACGGCGCGCGCATCCTGCAATGGGACGACAACGGCACCGACGACCATCTGTGGCGGTTGCGCTACGGCGCCGACGGCTACTTCCGGATCGAGAACGCCAACAGCGGCAAGGTCCTCGGCGTCGACGGCACGTCCACCTCCGAAGGAGCGCAGATCGTGCAATGGGGGGACAACGGCACCGACGGCCACCTCTGGCGCTTCATCTAGCCGCAGCGGTACGGACGAGAAGGGCTTCTGGAGGCTCGACCGCGATGCGGCGGGCCACCGCCGGGGCCTCATGGGGGTCGCTGTTCGCCATGTCGATCGTGACGCTCGTCCCGGTGTTCATCGTGTTCCTGCTCGGCCAGCGATACCTCGTCAAGGCATCGCCACCACCGGTCTGAAATAGCCCGACGCCGCCCGCTCCGGATCTCCGGAGGGGGCCGCTTCTCACATTACATATCTACATATTCGGATCAAGCAATCGCCATGCGACGAAAGGAGTGCGGGATGATGTCGTCCGTACCCAGAAAACGACCGAGGAGATGGGGCGCGCTGCTGGCGACCCTGGCCATCGCGGCCACCTCCCTGACCGGAGTAGTCCTCGCCTCGGGGCCCGCGACCGCCCAGACCCAACCGGTCTCGAAAGTCGACACGACCACTTACGACAAGGAAGTCCTGCTGGTCGACGGCAAGCCGTTCTATCACAGCGGGGTCCAGTTCCGATACGAGCACCAGCGGTACCAGAAGGGCTGGACCGACGCCGAGCTCAAGCCGATCTTGCAGATGATCGCCGAGGACGGCTTCAACGTCGTCAACATCCCGATCTGGTGGTCCCAGGTCGAGCCCTCGAAGAACAACTTCGACTGGACCGACCTGGAGAAGTACATCGACTGGTGCGAGGAGTACGGGCTCAAACTGGAACTGCTGTGGTTCAGCCACGAGTCGACCGGCCACTCCATCCCCATGCGCGTCCCCGACTACGCCTGGAACGACTACCAGCTCGTCGTCGACGAGAACGGCGACCCGCTCCAGAGCGGCGACAACTTCCTGTTCGACAAGACCGACCCGAACCTGCTCGAGCGCGAGAAGTTCGTGCTCGGCGAGGTGATGGACCACCTCGCGGCCTACGACACCGCGCACACGACCGTCGGCATGCAGGTCACCAACGAGCCCAACGTGGCCCAGCTCCAGTGGGGCGTCTCCTCGGACCGCAGCTACTCCGACTACAGCAACGCGCTGTGGAACGACGGCGGCTACACCGACGCCGCCCAGTTCCGGCGCGATGTGCTGCTGGACTACCTGACCGAGCTCGGCCAGGTCGTCAAGGACTCCGACTACCCGATCTACACCCGCGTCAACACCGTCGGCGACGCCCGACCGGTCGCCGAGAACGAGCAGCTGCGCGCCCAGGGGCAGAACACGATCGACTTCATCGGTTATGACCCGTACACAACGAACATCGACACCTTCTACGACTACGGCCGAACCTCGACGTGGGCGCAGGGCCAGAACCTCCCGATGGTCATGGAGACCTTCGCGGGCAGCGGCAACGCGCACGTCATGAAGTTCAACTCGATCGCCGGAGGCGCGGTGCACAACCTCTACGCCGCCACCGACGGCTACTCGGACACCGGCAGCTCCAACTTCGGCCTGTACGACTTCGACCCGGACACCCACGAGGTCACCCGCAAGCAGGTCTCCTACGAGATCCGCGACCTCAACCACACCATCAACAAGATCAGCGTCGACCTGGCGACCAAGGCGCCGGTCGAGGCCGGAGGCTCCCACCTCCAGACGTACAACCGCACCGCGTCCGCCTCGGTCGACGTGACAAAACCGCTGGCCGACGTGAACGTGAACTACGCGACCTCCACCGGCGGCCAGGGCATCGCGGTCCAGCGCAGCGCCACCGAATTCGCGCTGATCAGCATCGACAACGGCGGGACCTACTCGTTCCCCGAGGAATACGGGGACGTGAGCTCCGTCGAGGTCGGCTTCTACGACGCGAACGACGACTGGGTGAGCGAAGGCAGCCGGTCCCACGACGTGAGCGGTGGGAACATCGACATCACCGTCAACGAGGGCGAAGCCGTCCGCGTGGTGTTCGCGAACACCGATCCCTCCACCACCACCGAGATCGTGGCCCGGCACTCCGACAAGTGCCTGGACGTCGTCTCGGCCTCCACCGACAACGGGGCCGACGCCATCCAGTGGGACTGCCACGGCGGCGACAACCAGCAGTGGCGCCTGGAGAACGCCGGTGACGGCTACTTCCAGATCGTGGCCTCGCACTCCGGCAAGTGCCTGGACGTCGTGGACGCCTCGACCGACAACAACGCCCGGATCGAGCAGTGGGGTTGCAGCGACGGCCTTCACCAGCAGTGGGAGCTGCGCGATACCGGTGACGGCTACGTCGAGATCGTGGCCCGCCACTCGGGCAAGTGCCTGGACGTCGTCTCGGCCTCCACCGACGACGGCGCCCGACTCCAGCAATACGACTGCTGGGACGGTACCAACCAGCACTGGAGCCTCTAGCTCTGTGATGTCCAGGGACCTTGTTCCGCCTGGTGATGGCGGTTCGCCTGACAGGTGAAGGCCTCCGGTCGTGAAGTGGAGCTGTCTAGTGCACCGCTTCACGACCAGGAGGCCTTCATGTTCCACGCTAACGCAGCCCTGACCCCGCGCGCCCGGCTCCGGCTGGCCGAAGCAGCGGCGAAGATGCCTTTCGATACTTGCAGCGCGGCAGTGGTCGCGCTTTGATTCCTTCGCTCGAGGCCACTTTCATCTGCGCTTCGGCTCGGCCATGGCGATGACCGGGTGCTGTCCCGACAGGCTGACCTGACGGCTCTCGAGGAGCTTCCAATCTGATCGCTCGGCTTCGAAGCGACGCAGGAACTCCGGCGGTACCAGGCACACGAGCCGCCCGTCTTCGGCGATGATGCGCCGCCACGCTGCCAGGAGTGCGGGGAAGTGCTGCAGTGTGGCGACTTGGCGTCCCCAGGCCGGATTGGTCACGATCCGGTCGACGCTGCCGGTGGGCATCGGCGGCCGCGCGGCATCAGACTTCGCGAACGCGATGCCGGTGAGATGCTGCGCGTTGCGCGCTGAGGCGGCGAGTGCATCCGGATCCACTACTTGTCTCACAGTTCGGTCTCGTAGTCCACTTCGTCGTTGGCGCCGGGCTCGACCCCGCCCAAGGCGGGGTGACCAACGCTCTCTGCTCGAAGGCGCTACTCCAACCCGAGGCTCGGCCGGACCGGTCATTGGAGTTCGGCGAGGATGACTTCCATCGAGGCGTTGAACGCCGCGACCGCCTGGCTCCGGTACTCGGGCCGCAGCTCGCCGCTCACGTCGGTGGTGATGTAGTCGAACTCCGCGATCACGGTAATGTCCTCCGCCACGGTCTCGAAGCGGAAGTTGTACTGGTAGCCGTGGATGCCGTCCGCGCACGGCTCGTCCGCGCACGGCAAGGTCTCCGCGGGAAGATGCTCGGCCTGGTCAAGGGTCAGCAACTCCTCGGGGGCGCCGGGGTCGTACTCCGGGAAGTCCACCTGGTCGAGCTGTTCGTCGGGGACCATTCCATACTCGAAGTAGGCCCGCCCGAACGATGCGGACTCGCCCGCCACGTCGTAGTACTCCCCGTCCGGCTCGATGCGGCACGAGGGCGAGTTCCAACCGGTCTGCTCGGGGTATTCCACGGTGTATTCGACAGCACCACCTCCCGGAAGCGCCGCCGCCGCGACAAGCGCCTCGCAGACAGCGGCGACAGCGATCTCCTCCGGCTGCTCTGTCGGTGACGCCGGGGTGGTCGGCGATTCCGAGGTGTCCTCGTCGGGGTCCTCCGCAGCGCAGCCCCCCAACAGAAGCACGACGGCCGCCACCGCCGCAACGATTCTCATTCCCCACTCAACTCCGTCTCATATTCCGGTCCGCCGGTGTCGTTGCCGCCGGGCGTCGTGTCCTGGACTTAGGAAGGCGCTCCCGGGATCGGCCTCGACCAGCCACTGCGGTCGGTGTCCTGCGACCAGTCGCCGGCGTGACTCAGAGCTGAACCTTCGTCCCAGTCCTCCATGACCGCGTCGAAAGCGGCTCTGCGATCTCCTCCGAGGCGTAGGCCTCAGCGGCAGCCTTGATCTGCTCGCCTGCCGTGTAGAGGCGCCCGCACGCGGTCTTCAAGTACTCCCGGTACTCCTCGACCAGTTCCTTGACTTTCGGGTCCGCGAATCCCTCCGAGACATCATCTATGACACGAGCTTCTACTCCACCCTCGAGGCGACGGAGCAGTCGCATTGTGCGCCAGTAACACTACTTGGATAAGCTGAGACTCATTCATGACGGTTGATGCGCAGTTGGAGGTCAGGGTGTTCGGAGAAGACCAGATCGCACAGCAGCTGGCGGACGCGCGTGCGACCCTGCAGAACGCGATCGCCTCCCCTGAAGACAGCCAGGTCGAACCAGTGACCGCCGAGGCGGCGGACGGCCGCCTGCGGGTGACGGTCGGAACCGAAGGCCGCATCGAACGGTTCGAACTCGACCCCAGGGTCCTCAAGGAAGGTTCCGAGTATGTCGCCGAGCAGCTCAAGCTGGCAGTGAACGAGGCACTTGACCAACGGGCCGAAGCGCTCGGGACCGATGAACCGGTGCCCGATCTGGAGGCGGTCAACGACTCGGTCGCCGAGATCCAAGACCGGTCCCTGCGCCAGTTCCAGGCCATGAGCGCCTCGATCAGCGAGGTCATGGGCAAACTCCACGGGGGGCGATAGACGTGCCCGGTTTCGACATCGACCCTGAGTCGATGCGGCAGGCCGCCGACAATCTCGACGCCTCCGCCGAGGAAGTGCAGGGCCTGCTCGACCAGTTCACCGGGGCGTTGGAACAGTTCGCCGACGCCTTCGGCGGCGACGAGATCGGCATGCTGGTGGGCATCGCCCACCAGGCCTGCACAGACGGGCTCACCGAGTGCTTCTCGACCAATATCGAGGAACTGAGCGACTACGCGCAATCCCTGCGCGAGATGGCCGACAACCACCAGACCGTCGACGACGAGACCACCGCGATCTTCAACAGCCTCCTCGACGAGCTCGGCGGCTGACCCCGCTGCCCCACTCTCCCTTCCCGACTCTGCAACCAGAAGAAACACCTCATGGGCATCCAATTGCCTGAAGAGTTGACCGGCCTGCTGAGCATGATCGGCTACGACTTCCCCGAATCCGACGAGGAATCGATCTTCAACCTCGCAGGCGCGTGGACAGGTATGGCCGACCAGATCTCCGGCAAGGTCGAATCATTGAACACGGCGGCGAAGACGCTGCTGGAGAACAACGTCGGCGCCGAAATCGACGCATTCGCCTCGGAGTGGGGCGACGCCGAGTCGGCGGTGCGTAACATCGCCGACGCCGCCGATCCGACCAACATCATCAACATTGGTTTGACGATCGCCGCAGGCGTGGTGCTGGCACTCAAGCTCCAGGTGATCGCCCAGTTGGTGATATTGGCCTTCCAGATCGCTCAGGCGATCGCGACCGCGGCGGTCACCTTCGGTGCGTCCCTGGTCCAGATCCCGATCTTCAAGACCATCACCGGCATCATCGTCGACCAACTCATCGGCATGGCGATCGAGATGGTGCTCAATGGCTAGAGCTCGCAAGAATCCCCCACGCCAAGCAAAAGCCGCAGGCGGGAAGGTTGTCGCGAAAGTTCTTGACGACGCCAAGGTATTTCGCACAGCCAAGGGCGGCGGCAAGAAACCTGACATCGACAAGCCGAAGGACACCGATGTCACGCCGAGCCAGACGCCGAAGCGGAAGACCGACGATGAGCTTCGGCAGGACGCTCAGACTATCCATGACACCGTCAAGGCCGACAGACGCCGTCACAACGGAACGACGGTGGCGACAGCCCAGGACGCGGACGGCAAGCTGTATTACTCGGTCAGCGGGAACCGTACCGCGCCTGCAATGGAAGCTAAGGCGCAAGAGCTTGGATACGAGCGGATCTTCGGCAAGAAATACACCAGCGTCGATCCAAAGCAAACCCACGCCGAGCAGATCATGTTGAACGCGACCGACCAGGGCCGTCTGAAACCGCCGCTTCGCCTATCGCCGTCGCGGCAGCCATGCGACCGAAGCAACTCAAGCCCAGACTCGAAACAGTTCTGTGAGGACCGCACCGACAACTACGATGGCGCCGACCTGGCGGGATGGTAGCAGGGGAGAATACTGCCATGTTCTATTGGAACGAAGAGATGGACCAGTTCGAAGCCACGATCGGCGCCATCAGCGCCGCTGGGCGGCTCAAGCTGGCGGTCGATGCCATCACCTGGACGCTGGAGAACATGTCGCTGCCGATCGAGGACGGTTCCGCTCAGTCGTTCATCTCGGCCGGGCTCGAACTGGCTCGACGGGCAATGAGGCAAGGGATCGTGTACCCGGCAATGTCGCCGGAGTATGAGGCTGAATTCGACCGGCTCCTCGAAGATGTTACCGAGGACGGTGTCGGCAGTCTTGTGATGGCCGTCGGCACGCTCTTCAGCGCTGGAGACGACGTCATGCACCCCCAGGTCGCCTTCAACATTCTCTGGTCGTGCTATGAGGCGGTTCTGCTGCGAGAATTCGACGTTCCGACCCCTGAACTCGAGGCCGACAGCGGCCGCTGTCTAGCTGTGATCGACTACCAGAAGGCACTGATCGAGCAAGCCAGGTAGCGAGAGATGGAGGCACTGCGGGGCCTCGCTGCCGCTGTGTACCTGGCGTCACAGCACAGCATCCGCAGTGTTCATGGAAGAGAATCTGACCGAGCCAACGCCTCAGTAGTGTCTAGGATTCACGTTGAGTCATTCGTTGAGTACGGCGGGCGTGGTCCATGCGGTCCGCTTCAGGTCCTGTTGCCGTGGAGCTCTTCGGCGAGGAGCGGCGCCACCACCCGCAGTGTTTCGGCAGCCGACAGGTGTATTCGGGCGTCATCGGCGATCGGGCCTCCCGCCGCGATCGTCGCCCCTCTTGCTCTCAGGTCCGCGAATGCCGGATCTCCGGCGAGGGCGCTCCAGGCGTCGAGCGGAAACCAAACCAACGCTGCGATGTCGGGATCATCTGGTCGGAAGGCGGGCTCCTCGTCGAGGAACTCGGCATGGAAGATTCCGGAATACGTGAACGGTCCCGCTGGCAGACCTGGCCGAAACGGCCTGGTGGCGTCTCTGTTCCGTCGCCGTTGCAAGGCGAATGGTCCGGGCTGGTTCGTCGAGCGCGTCCGCCGAAGCTCATCGCTGTCGCCGTCATGCAGGTAGGTCTCGGTTGACGAGGTGAGCCGGAGCGGCACCCCCAGCTCTTCTAGGCCCTCGCGCCGAGCACAGGCCCATATATCTTCGCCCGGTTCCTGGCCGCCGCCGACACCGCCGACGAACCAGTCCGTTCCGCTGGCCTCTCGGGCGCTGATGTCTTCGGCGCTCAAGGTTGTGAGCAACTTGCCATCGCGTACCAGCAAGATGCCGGCGCAGAACGGACGTCCACTGGTGAGACGACGCACTTCCAGAGTGCCGAGGGAGCCTTCCTGCCACAGCTGCTCTTCATCCGGTTCCGAGCGTTCGAGCGCCATTCCGCATTCCTCTCATCGGCCGGCTGCAACGGGTTCGGGTGCGGCCTGAACGGTCAGGTGTTGTGGGAGGTGACCGTGGAGATCTTGAGTCAGTTGATCATCGAGAGCGCACGTGCGTCCTCCCATAAGCCATCATGAGCTTCGGTGACGCCTCGAAGCCCTGGCGGACGTACATCGGGATCGCGCGGCTGCCGGAGTGCACGGTCACCTGCATCAAACCCGCTTCCTCGGCGTGCGTCATCACCGCCTGGACAAGGCGGCTCCCCAATCCGCTCCCGCGTTCCTCGGATACCAGGTATACGGACTGCAGGTCGCCGACGGCTCGTTCCAGTGACATCGGTGTCGGGACCCGCGCGGTCACCGCCAGCCAGGCCATGCCGATGACCGTGCCTTCGCGGACCGCCACCAGGCAATGATGCGAGTCGGCATTGAGTCTCGACCACCTGACGAAGTACCGCACGAACTCGTCTTCGGGGACGAGCGGCTCGGGCGTGTGCTCCAGTTCCCACCGCCAGCGGAGTCCGGCGACCGCCTCCAGCTCGTCGGCGCGAACAGGGCGGATTTCCACGTCTGTCATGAGGAATCCAGCCTGGTTACCAGTTCCGATAGTGAGCGAAGATCGCACTGAGCTGGTCGGCCACGAACCGGCGCTTGGCCTGTTCATCGTCCGTTTTCGGGAGCGCCCCGAGACGATCGGCCAACTCGAAGAATCCCAGGCCGGGCAGGTGAGTGTCGCCCCTGTGGACGAGTGCCGAGATCATGAACGGCAGACCCGTCGTGGCGTCATGGTGGGCGTTGACGTCGTCGCAGAGCCGTCCGATCTGGCCGGGGAAGTTGCCGCCGTGCTTGAACGGGCTCCCGAGTTCCCGGTTCAAGGCTCCGTAGGTGAGCGTCTCGCCGCGGGCCGAATATTCGCGGAGCACGGCCAAGCCTGCTTCGGTGAGTTCAAGGGGTGTGGACATGATCGGCATTCTCCCAGAGAACGTTGGACTGGGAACCAGCCACATCGCTCAATCGTCAGCGCATCGGCTTGTTCAGTCGCGCTCTCGCGGTATCGATTCTGCGAGAAGGTCGAAGACTTCTCCGTACATCGCCGCCGCCTGCTCGGACAACGCCTCGGTATCGGCCGCGTTGTAGAAGTTGACGTGGAACTCCACGTACAGATTGCCGTAGACCGCCCAGAACTCGAAGTATTCCGCCTGAACGGTCGTTTCGTCCCCGGCGGCGCAACCCGTAGCATCCTCCGCGCAGTCGACCGGAACCTCACGCTGGCCCTGATCCTTGAGGTGGAGGAGCCAGTCCCGGGGGTCGAGTTCTGTTGGAGCGGCGGCCAACTGTTGAAAAGAATCGGGGTTGGAAGCCGAGATCGCTTCCGGGGCGATCTCCACATCGACCTGGAACCAGAAGAAGGGCTCACCGGCTTCTGCCATGGCGTACTCGTTCTCGGCCTGGAAGGTGCACCTGGGCGCGATCGAAGCTCCGAACTCGTTGATGTGCTCGTAGGTGGATGCCGGCCCGACGTGTTCGGGCGGCGCGAGGATCTCGGTCACGTCGTCGCACTGGCCTTCGGGCCAGGAGCTGCGCGATACCGGTGACGGCTACGTCGAGATCGTGGCCCGCCACTCGGGCAAGTGCCTGGACGTCGTCTCGGCCTCCACCGACGACGGCGCGGTGAAGGAGGAGCGACTAACGACGAACTACCGCCCAAGGACACTAGCCCCGCTCCACCTCCTCCGCGAACCGCCCGAAGACTGAGCCGAAGATCTCGGATGCGAGCGCTTCGGCATCGTCGTCGGCGGCGTCTCCCCAGAGGTTGACGTCCGCGTAGAGGTAGAGGTTGACATAGGACCCCTCCAGCACGAACTCCTCGCCCTCGGCGCCGATCTCGGCACCGTCTTCGCATCCCTCATTGAATGAGGCCCGGCAGGTGAAAGTCGCCTCGGATGCCTCATGATCGGTGATGAATCCCGCCCAGTCTGAGACGGAGAGCTCCGCCGGGGGGACTTCGAGCGTCTGCCAATCGTAGTCGTTGCCTGTGACGTCCTCCTCGGCGCGCTTGAAGTTCAGCTTCAGATGCGCGGTGCCGCCCAGCGTGGACATGTCGCTGTACCCAGAGGAGACCGGGGAGATCCTGCACTCGTATCCGAGGACCGGATCGAGCCGCCCGGCATCGCCGTCCTCCTGGTAGACCTCGTAGGTGAGGACTTCTGCGTGTGGCAATGGAAGCGTCTCGATGATCGAATCGCAGAACGCCTCGGGCATGGACTCACCGAACAGCGGCTCAGATGGCGACGGTTCGACCGTCTGTGGCTCAGACGTAGCCGCCTGTGATCCGTCTTCCGACGGATCGTTGGAAGCGGTGCAGGAGGTGCCTACCGCTAGCAGCGCGGCAGCCGCGAGAGCCGACCAGGCCCTGGTTCGGTCCATTGTTCGACTCCTCAGTACCTGGACGAATTCTCTTCGGTGTAGTAGACGGTGCCGTCACCGGTCAGCGCACCATCGTACGGATTGTCGTCGGCGCCCTCTGCGCGCTCGGTGTCCTCTGCCGCCGCTTCCACGTCGATCCCGGGTTCGGCGGTCCCGACGCCGTCTCGCCCCCAGCTTTCCATGGTGCGGTCGAAGGACCCGGCGGATGTGTCGTCGGCGTCGGCGTAAGCTTCGGCCGCTGCTTTGATCTCCTCGAAGGCGAGGTAGTAGCGGGCCGCGGTGGTCTTGAAGAAGCCGTGAAGCTCTTCGCACATCGCCGCCAGGTCTTCGTCTCCCGTAGTCGGATCCCCGTTCTTGTCGGCCAAGTGCGGAGCCGCATCGAGCAGATCGGAGAAGTTGCTGAGCAGGTCCTCGTACGCCACTGCGGCCGCCTCGCAATGTTCGGCGAGCGTGAGGACATTGCTGATGTTGACGTCGTATCCGTCTGCGGCCCCCTTGTCTGCGACGCCGCCGGAGGAGTTCTCGGTGAGGTCGTACAGTTCCAGATCGAAGCTGCTGGCGTCATTGACCGCCCCACGAGCGGAAGAGACTCCTGCGGAGTACTCCTGTTCGTGGGTTTCGAGATTCTCGTTGAGGGAGTCGATCCTGTCGGAGAGATTGACGACGAGCTCCTCCATCTGCTCGGGGAACGAGGAGGTCTTCCACTCTCCGAACAGGTTCTCGCCGAGGAAGCCCAGCAACGAGACCGCGCCGCCGGTCGCAGCCGCGGGAGCCGCACCGGGACCGGTTCCGGCACCGTACAGGGCGATGCTCGCTCCGATACCCTGCACGGCCTTCCAGCCGGGGACGAGGTCGGTCGAGTCCTCGGACATCGAATGATCGTCGAGTTTGACCGTGGTCTGCTCGATCCAGTAGATCCCGTTGTTCCGGCCTTTCTCGATGATCGCGGCTCGCTGGCTGATTAGGTTCGCCAGCGCTGTCGCGATCAGGGAGTGGTTGATCAGCGTCGGGCCCGTCGAGGTGCAGAAGTTCCCCTTCACGTGCTCTGCCGCCAGGCCCGACCACTCGACCCACCAGTCTCGGCTGTCGCTGTCCTTGGACCAGATCTTGGCGACCGTACCGGAAAGGTCGCTGCTTCCCGCCAGGTCATTGTGTTCGCCCTGGGTGATGTCGACACCACCGTAGTCGGACAGGGTGGCAGCGCGAAGGGCTTCAGCGGCTTCGTAGGCGGCCTCGAGCTTCGACACGTCGTGGCCGTCGAACTTCGGCAGCTTGTTCTTGATCGTGAGTCGCTCTCCCCAGGCCCAGTCTTCGATATCGGACATCAACTGTCCGATCGGGCAGTCGATGTTGAACGGCATCTCTACGACCCGCGGCGGGTCGTAGGCGTAGTCGTACATCAGTTGGTTGTCGCCGGGCATGAGGCCGGTCGCGCCGTCGCAGCTGACCGAGCCGAGATCACCGTCCTGGCCGTTCATGACCCAGTCGATGAAGGCGCAGTGCGCCTTGTGGTGCTGGACTTCGAGCGTCATGTATGGCGAGACGTCCGGCGCTCCGTACGGGCCGCTGCTGCGTGCGAGGAACGTCTTGACCGGTTCGCGCCGGTCGATCTGCTCGACGGCCTCGCGTCTCCAGCGCCGTGTGAGCGCCCGCTCGAACTGGTTCAGCTTGCTTTGGAGGGTGGCTGAATGATCAGTCTCGGTGATGTAGTCGTCGAGAGATCGGCTCATCGAGGTCGACTTCCTGCTTTGGATGGTGGGGTAGATTCGGGCACACTCTGTGAGGGAATGCGTTCGCCCATTCCATACCGTACAGGTATTCCGGAATCAAAGGGGTACAAGACTGCCCGTGGGTGCCTTGAGATCAGGCGATACTCAGCGCGAACGGTTCAGCTGTTCAGCGACCGTCGTGGGCTGCGCTTGCGTACTACGAACTCCGACAGGTGCTGAACTTGGGACTCATAGAACCCCAGCGCCGAGGAGGCGCGGAGCCACGACGGCTCGGAGGCTTCCTAGGCTTCGCGGCGGATTCGGTACAGGCGCACCGCCGCCGTCAAGATGCGCGACTCGCGGTTCTCATACCCCAGCCAGTCCAAGTGCCCGGGCTGGGCGACGAACACCGGCTCGGGCCTGCCGTTGAAGAGCGCGGTGCCGATCCGGCGCGGCTCCACGTCCCGGAAGTCCGCCAGGACCGTGTCCGAGAGCCTCGACCACACCAGTTCCACCGCGAGGCCGTCGACCTCCACGCAACCCAGCAGCGTCATGAATGGGGGCCGGACCGGCCGCCGCGCCGGATCAGCGCTTGGCGCGGCGGCCGGTCCCGCCGGGAGGCGGTCGTGTCGAGCGTTCAATCGACGGCCTTCCCGGCGCTCGGGCGCAATCGGGACACCAGGCGCGGTCGTGGAGGTGACCGCCCGGTGTGTATCGCCACCCGGCCGCCTCGGCCCGGCGCGCCATCTCCCCGTAGCCCGAGGCGGAGAGACGCAGTACGCGCGGGCAGCGGCAGCATGACACCGTGACGCGGCGCCCGGACCCCACCAAGTCCAGGCCGTCACCGGTGTCGGTGTGCGGCGGATCGAAGACGACGGCCCGGTAGGCGCCGCTTCGGCTGGGATTCGACGCGGCCGCGGCTGCGGGAGGAGCCGGCATCTGGTCAGCCGCGGCCGCGTCATCGGGAGCGGGCGGCGCGCCGTCGCCGCCCGGTCCCGGACCGCCGTCGCCACCATCGACGGCGGAGCCCTTGTTGATATGCGGGAGCCGAAGCGCGAAGACGCTGCGCGCCAGCAGCGCGGAGAACCCGCTCACGACCGGGCCTCCTCGGAGGGACGGGCGCGGAGCACGCGGTCGATCGTCCCGAACGCCAGGTCCTTGACCTCCTGTTTCCACTCGTTCGTATTCGAGGACCACAGGAGCCCCTGCCAGCGGATGAGGCGCTGAGCGGGATCTAGAGGCAAACAGACGACCGCGATTTCCGGGCCCTCGTCGTGGTGCAGGCGCACGCCGACGCGGTGGCCGCCGGCGCTGGCCCGGAGGACGAAGGTCGCGCCGGACGCGTTGGCGAAGGTGCCGTAGACCTTGCCGGGTTCCAGCGGTGGCCGCTCTCGTGTCATCGCGTTGCTCCCTGATGCCGTAGTGCTGTCGCTTATGGATCTCAGTCGGTGGCGACCGGCTGATGCGACAAGCCTAAGAGCAGGGAAAACAGCGACACAAGCATTGATTCTGGCAGGCGGGTCCGTCAGGCGGACGGGTTCGCCAGGCGGGATGGACACGGGGTGGCGGACAAAATGTCCACGCGGAATGTCCCGAGTGGTGCCCGGGATCTGGTCGGAGGAGTCGGCTACGCGTCGTCTGCGTCTGCGTCTGCGTCTGCGTCTGCGTCGGTGGCGTTGCGGGCGTCGGCGGCGAGGACGCTCAAGTCCATCTCGCCGTCTCGGACGCCGCCGACGAACGCCTCCCACTCCTCGGGGGTGTATATCAGGATCGTGCCGCTGGGGTCGTCGGCGCGGCGCATGGCCACGAGACAGTCTGGGGCGAAACCGATCTCGAGTTCGCCCGGGGTGCCGTCCTCGGCGTCGGGGCGCACCCAGCGGGCGGCGTCGACGTCGAACCGCCCTTTGAGGGGATGCTCGCGGGCCTGCTCATTCATGCCGCTCCTCGGGGTGCTTGGGGGAGTGGCGACGGGCGGCGGGTTCTCGGGTTCCGCCGCCGTCGCAATCGGAGGCGGTGCTGTCGGGTGAGCCGAGGCCCGCTCGCCTCCACGCCGGACCGACGTGCTCCCTACTGGGCGGGGGAGTCCTTCACCCAGGCCAGCAGGGCTTCATAGCTGCTGGTGCTGACTGTGAGGATGGGGCGGTCGTCGGCGAGCTTGCTGTCCGAGACCTGCGGATACTCGCCGTTGAGGCGCACCTCGACACAGCTGTTGTTCTGACCGCCGCCGCGAGAACGCTCGCGTAGTGGCTGCACCAGTCGTTCGCCCTCGACGCTTCCGCGAGCATCGCGATGCGGTCGACCAGACCGTGCGGTGTCCGGTAGAAACGGAGCAACGCGAGCACGGTGCCGACCTTGAGGTCCCGGTACTTCCCCGATTCCAAGCGGCTCAAAGTCTTCGGCGAGCAGATGTCGGGGGAATCTCGGTCTTCTCGTATCCCTTGGGACGCCTGGGTCGAGCCCGGGTCCGTTCTGAGAGGAGCTGACGGGCCAGCTCCATGAGCGGGGGCGGGCCGGGGATCCCGTCGTCGCTTTCTGTCATGGAGTCGAATTGTAGAGAGCGTGAGCAGTTCGTTACAAGATCATCCTGTGTGTCGCACGCGTGTCGGATTGTGTCAGATATCCGACCAAGTGTCAGAGTGTCTGTGCCCGTGTGGGTCTCGGGCTTGGTGAATGCAGCCGCTCTTCCTCGCTGTTGGAATGAGTCACCTGGCAGCGATGGGTATCGCTACCTTGAACGGTTCCAAGGTCATCGGTAGATGTCAGCCGGGGTGACGAGGTTCAACTGAGTGTCGTTCTCAGCGTGCTTCCGGAGTCGTTCGGTGAAGCCGCTGCGGGAGAACAGGTACCGGACCGGCGAATCCACCCGGCGCTCGATATGCGGGATAAGGCGATCGAGCAGATTGAGCTCGTCGAAGTCCACCTCGAAGTTCGTCCACTTGCACATGCCGACCACCGCGGCACGGCCGTCGTGGTCGACACCGGCCACGTCGATCTCCCGCATCTCGACCCGCCTGCCCTCCCCGGTGGGAACCTTGCCCCACCAGCGGCCGACCTTGTACAAGCCCGTCTCCCGCCGGAGGGTGTAGTCCTGGCAGATCTCCTCCCAGGTCTCGGACACGAAGTGGTCGAAGGCCGGGAGCACGGAATGCTCCAAGTAGTTGCGCGCCAACAGGTCGGTGCCGAGCCTGCCGCTGCTGGGGTCCACGAAGCGGAAGTGGAAGCGCATGAACTGGTCGGCGATGCGGTAGGCGGTCTTCTTGGAACCGATCGGTGCGGTGATCGGCTTCATCTCCTCGACCAGACCGAGGCGTTCGAGCACTCGCAGGGCCTTGGAGATCGCGGAAGGTTCGAGGCCGGTCCGGTCGGCGATCGCCGAGTTCCGGTTGTGCCCTTGGGCGATCGATTTGAGGATTGCGATGTAGTGGGCGGGGTTCGCAAGCGACTGACGCAGCAGCAGTTCTCCCTCGTTCCGGAGGAAACCGGTCGGTCTGAGCACCTCGCTGAGAAGGTGCTCGGCGACGGGCGCGTCATCGGTGAACCTGTCAAGGTAGTAAGGGATCCCGCCGCAGACGGAGTAGGTCCTGATCCGGTCTTCGAAGCTGTAGGCGGGGTGGAAGAGCGCTGCGTCCGGGACTCCGAACGGCTCAAGTTTGAGCTGGCCGGTGCGCCGCCCGTACATGGTCCCGGCGAGCACTTCGTCTTCGAAGAACGAGACTTCACTGCCCGAGACGATGAAGGTGATCGGCAGGTGGCGGCCTGATTTGCGCCACCAGATGTTGATCAGGCTCTCCAAGCCTTTCGACTGCCTCGCCAGGAATTGGAACTCGTCCAGGACCACTAGCGTTCGCTGGGCTCCCACGAATTCGGAGAGCCGGTCGAGCGCGGCCCTCCAAGAGGGAAGCGGCTCGGCCGTGGCAGGGTCGGCGCCCTCGGCGAGCGCCAGCTCCGCGGCGAACGCGGCGAGCTGGTCGGTCTCCGTGGTCTCGGAGCCCTCGAACACCAGCGACCGCACCTCGTCCGCGAGCCGGTTCAGCAGCTCGGTCTTGCCGACGCGCCGGCGTCCGTAGACGACCAGGAAATCCGCACGGTCGGACTGGACGCGCTCACGGAGCAGTTGCAGCTCATACGTCCGGTTGAGAAACCTCATCCCCACAGCTTACAAAAGATTTTCTGTTGGAGGCAAATAATACGACTGCTGGTGAGGCAGCGCGGCGCATGTCTACTCGTCCGGAAGGCTGCCGACCACCGCCCTCGGTCCGCAACCCAATAGGGACGAACACAAACGAGCCGAACGAAGTGAAGACCCGGTCAGGTGAATGGCTTACGAGGGAGCACTTAGAATTCCCATGACCTGACGTCAGGTCCTGGCGAGCCGATCCTCGATATTCTCATGCACGTTTGGAAGATATTCTTCTTCCATCCACGATTCCAGTGACCGACGTGAGTCTTCCGGGATCAGACAGTTCGGTGCATTCAAACTCAGCCTGATGATATAGAAGTCCGCCAGTCCAGATGCCCGGACGTCAGTCCCCCTGCTATCGGAGCTCGTATCATCCATCCACACGTCCAGCCAACCGCCGATAGGACGCTGTTCAGGCGGATCATCGAAGAACTCCTGATGTCCGGACCCCGGAACATCGTAGTACGAGAGGGCCGCGAGTTGATCACTACGATACGGACGCAACGAGATTGCTATCGTCGCTTCCCGCGAGTCCATGGAAGAATCGTCTTCGCACTCTACCTCGACTGAGAAGACGCACTCCTTTGACCCGACCAGTCCCGAAGGGTCCTCCTGGATCTCAGGATTCTGTTCGCTAATCTGAGCGGTCACAGCTTCGTACGCTAGTGTCGAGCAGATCGTTTCCCAGCCATCCATCTCCATTTTCCACTGGCTCATATCAGTCGGTTCAGGCACGCCTTCCGATGGCGGCTCATCGTCACTGGTGCATGCCGCCGTCGCGGCGATCGCAATCCCGACGAGAACCCCGACCGCAACGCGGCGACCTTCGGTCAAGACTTCCAATGATTTCCGCATCTACCCGCCGCTTCCAGGTATGAACTCCGGGCTTCCGACCAAACTCTGGAATGGAGTGCTCTCATTCCAGAACTTGGCCGAGTCGGACGAGGCTTCTTCCATACGTTGATCACGCGCATCATATGCCGCTTGTTTGAGGCTGGCAGCGATGTTCGCCGCAGCGTTCGCGTCCTGGGGCGCGTCGAACTTCACGACGATCTCGGCGCCGGCCGCGAAGGTTGCGAGAAGGCCGAGCGCGAAGCCGGTCGCGTTCAACGTCCACGGTATGCCCGACCAGACCAGCCCAAGGGCACCTACCGCGATCGAGAAACCCGTGAGTTCCTTGGCTTCCACGGTGAATGACGCTAGGCCGCTCGACGCGGCGACCTCTTGTGCCTGGTCGATCGCGTAGTCGAGAGCCAGGTGGCTATTGACGGACAGGGCCAACTGCGACGCCGCCGCTTCAGTCAGGTTGCGGGAAAGCTCGGCCTTGTTCCTGCAAGCCGTCTGAAGCTTCCCGTACCGGTCCTCGGCCGCAGTGGCCGCGTCATCCTTCCAGGAGTTCTGGAACATGTCGTTGATCTTGTTGTAGCCGTGCCATCCGCTACCGCCAGGCCTGTATTCCGACCCGCCGGACCAGGAGTCGAACCTCTGGAAGATTTTCTCCGTGTTCACAGTTGTCCAGTAGGCCTTGTTGAGCTGGCCGTCCAGCAGGACGGTCTCCTCGAAGGTCAATGTCAGGTCAGCGATGAGCGCTTCCGCCGATGCCAGTGCCTGGTCTCGAAGAGCCTGTTCCGTACTTTCCTTAGCATCCTCGGGAACCGGGCACCGCAGGTAGCCAGACCAGCGGAGTCCTACCGGTGTGTACCGGGTGACGTGGTCGTTCTGGTACTGCGTGGTCTCGTACTGGGACGAGATCCCAGAGAGGATGGAGCTCGCGTGATCGGGCCAGGTCTCAGCTGCCAGCCGGCGCGCCTCCATCATCGAGAACGGGTCGTGGAACCACTCGAGTCGTTCCAGGAGCCGACCTCGGGTCGGAAATCCGGCTACATCTTCCGGAGGGTTGCCAGGGCCGATCTCGTCTGAGCCCGCAACTTCTTCCACTTCCCGCTCGACGGTCTCCTGCTCGACCTCGCGTCTGGAGTCCGGGTCGTTGGCATACTCGTCGTACATGCCGGGCAGGTCGTCGTACGGGTTGTATTCACCGCTGTCACTCATCTGGTCTTCACCTCCTTGCCTTCACGCTCAGACGGGATCGCTGCCGCCCTCGATGTGCTGGCGGCCTTGCTCGTCTCGGATGTCGTCGCTGTCGTACTCCTCCTGGCGCACCTCGCCGGTCTGTTCGGTCTCGTAGGCGGGATCCGAGGGCTCGACTCCCCGGAACTCGTCGCCATCCGAATAGGTCAGGTCGTCGTACTCGGTCGCGTTCGCCGTTACTTGGAGCTCATCCGCTCGCTCGTCATAGCGCGTTTCGGCATCGACATATCCATCGGGAGCCGCGTTGTCGGCCATCGTCTCCGAGGTCTGGTCAAACAGAGTGCCGAAGTTGGAACTTTCAAGTTCGTTTTCTGTCTCCGCCATCTCGGTGACGGTGATGTCCTCTTGCTCCTCGATGGCCTCGCACACCGCTACAAGAGCCGGGCCGAACCCCCTGAGGTTGATCACGGTCTCGTAGGTCGCGTCGCGCAGCAGCAGATACATGCCGTTCCAGGTATCGAGGAACTCGTCAGTGAAGGCTGATTCTCGCACCGCACCAGCGGTCTCGATCGCTTGAAGCTGGTCTTCATAGAACTCGACCAGGTCAGGGCAGACGTCCTTTGCAACGCTGTAGATCGCCTCGAGATCGTATTCCTTGCTCATCTCAGCGCTGCTCGCCCCCTCTCGCCAGGAGATCCGGGTACCAGCACGTCCGAGACGCAGGGTGATTGCGATGTTTCAAGAAGGGGGTGATCGTCATGTTCAGGTGTCGGCTTTCATGACATTCATGAGGGTAAGGGCTCTAACGGGTAGTCACTATATCAGTGACGCGACACTACTGTGGGACATGAAGAGTGATGCGAGCCGCTCCGAGGAGGCCTGGAAATGTGGGACGGCTAGCCCCAGTTATTCTGCGGCCAAACGTCCTTGATGGATTCCGATAGCGAAAGGTGCCCGTTCACCTGCGAAGATACGTGTGCTTAGGACGTATTGCCGCGGTTGAAGGAGCACCGTTCGGGTGAGTGCGCCGTGTGGTGCGGATGTTCATCCTCAGCTGAGCTGGGAATTGACTCAGGAGGGGGTCGTTGGCCCTGATGGCTGAACTCGATCTGGAAACGGGGGGACCGTAGTATGCCGGGAAGCCCCGGCAGCCCTACCGGCCGCCGAAACCAGATAGCCAGGCCTCCAAGAAATCCGAGGCGATTCAGAATCGAGGCTAGTTCTTTGACGGATCCCTGGCTTCTGAGTCGGCGACCACTGAATAGCTGAGGTTAAAGACTCCTGGCATACGCGGCGATGCGGGCGTTTCTGGTGTGGATGAACTCCATGCTCGTCTCCATGTAGCGACGGTACGTTGCCAGGTCCCGAGGCACTGACGGCATCGCGAAGTCGTCGAACGGCATCGCGAACCGGACCCGGTCGCCGTCGAGCAGGTCTTGGAGGAGGAAGTGGTCGATGAACCCTTCGAATGTTTCGAACAGGGCGAAGAAGTCAGCGTACCGGGCGAGAACGTCGCTGAGTGGACTCCGCTGGCCTGCGTAGTGGCGCCGGACGCACTCGACTGTGAGGTCGAACCGGTCGGCGATCCGTGGGTGGAAGCCGCGGGCGCCATTGATCGTCTGCTTGGTTCCGACCCTGTTGCCCGGCCAGATCATCATTCCAGCGATCGTGTAGCCCAGGTTCCAGAATGCCTCGAACTCGCCGTCGTCGAGCTTGGCGACGATGGCTTCCGCCTTGTGCGGGAACGTGGGGATGACGGCGTCGCTGCTGAGCCAGAACTGTCCTTTGTCTGACTTGTGGACGAGGTAACTCCCAGGCCTTCCATCGGCGAGGTCGAAGCGTGTTCCGTCTGGAAGTTCTTTGCTCCAGAGCGCTCGGTGGTAGCGGTGCAGTGTGTCGCTGTACGCGTCGGGGTCTTTGCCCGGGGGAGTGTCGGTCTGGAAGTCATACGTCGTGTCGATCATGCCCGTACACCTCTCCGATTGAGCGCGCTCAGCATACCGAGGAGGGCAGGGAGCGGTCAAAGAACTCGCCTCAGTTATTCTGCGGCCCAACGTTCTTGATGGAACCTGAGGGCGAAAGGTGCCCGTTCACCTGCGAAGATGCTTGTGCTTGGCCGCTCGCTGCTTTATACCGGCCCCACCCGCCGACCCGCCGCTGAGAGGAGGAACCGCGGCTGCCACCAGGCGAGCAACACCGCTGGCGCCACCGGAACGCACCCCGGCCCGGCATCTCCTCCCTTGGTCGAGGACAAACCGGGAGAACCCAGACCATCACTCAAACCACACAGGACACAGACGAATCGAGGCTATTAATCCGGAACTGTCAGGTTGGGTTGTGGGTCCTA
>NZ_JAKZEW010000027.1:0-4556 GCF_022548875.1 Glycomyces sp. L485
CACCAAAACCACCCAGCACGCACCCGACCCCCGCAGCGCACCCCGAACATCCCTCCACCTCCCCGTCGCTGCCGCCCTTGGCGCACAACAACCATCCACCTGCCCGCTGCCGCCAACTCGACAAGAGCCATTTCCGGCCTCCCCACGCGCCACTGGCCACTGAAGCCAACAGCATGATGACCGCCTCGGCCGCGAGCCACACGAACGAATCGCACGGCAAGACCTCTTCGGGTGTCGCGACCCTCGAATGGACCCCGCATGGCATCATCGAGCGATGCGCGGTCGACCAGAAGAGACCGATCAAGACCTGTGGCGGCTCGTCCACGTGGTGCGCCGCCGCATGCCCAGGCGGGTACTTCTGCTGTGGACCGCAGCGGTGATCGCCCTCGCCGCGATCGCCTTCGGAATCGTATGGGCTGCACCACTGTTCGCCGTCAAGGACGTCCGCGTCGCCGGCACGAGCGTCCTCGACCCGGCCGAGGTCGCTTCGGCCGCAGACGATTACCTCGATCAGTCGCTTCTCCGCGCTGACCTCGGCGCCATCGCCTCGGAGGTCGCCTCGCAGCCGGCGGTGAAATCCGTCGAAGTCTCGCGATCGTGGCCCTCCTCCATCCGAATCGAAGTCACCGAGCGCGACCCGTATCTCGCGGTGCCCTCGGGCGGGGAGACTTTCCTCATGGTCGATTCCGAAGGCGTCGTCTTCGACGAAGTCCCCGAATTGCCCGAGTCAATTTGGAACGTGGAACTCCGCGAACCCGGACCCGACGATCTGGCCACCGTCGAGACCCTCAAAGTCCTGCAATCACTCCCGCGCGACCTCGCTGACGAGGTCGAACGGGTCGAAACCCCGTCCCCCGCGGCGGTCACCCTCAACCTCGCAGATGGACGAATACTCGTCTGGGGGGACGGCTCGGAGAACGACGAGAAGTCCCGCGTCGCGACTCGATTGTTGGAGAGCGGGTACGAACATGTCGATGTCAGCGCACCAGATGCACCCACTGTGAGTTAGCGTTAGGGGAGCGGGAGTGTTCGCACGTCCCGTTTCTCGCACATGGGGCCGGTCAGGGAAGGAAGGCAGCCGCGATGACACCACCGCACAACTACCTCGCCGTCATCAAAGTCGTTGGAGTCGGAGGCGGCGGCGTCAATGCTGTCAACCGGATGATCGAGGCGGGGCTCAAAGGCGTCGAGTTCATCGCCATCAACACCGACGCCCAGGCGCTCTTGATGAGCGACGCCGACGTCAAACTCGACGTCGGACGCGAACTGACCCGGGGCCTCGGCGCCGGGGCCAACCCGGAGGTCGGCGCGAAGGCGTGTGAGGACCACCGCGACGAGATCGAGGAAGTCCTCAAGGGCGCCGACATGGTGTTCGTCACCTGTGGAGAGGGCGGCGGCACCGGCACTGGCGGTGCTCCGGTCATCGCCAACATCGCGCGCAAGCTCGGCGCCCTCACCATCGGCGTCGTCACGCGCCCGTTCGCCTTCGAAGGCAAGCGGCGCCAGACCCAGGCGGTCTCGGGAATAGAGGATCTCCGCAACGAGTGCGACACCCTCATCGTCATCCCGAACGACCGCCTGCTCCACCTCGGCGACCGCACAATCTCCATGATGGACGCCTTCCGTCTCGCCGACCAGGTTTTGCTGTCCGGTGTCCAGGGCATAACCGATCTGATCACCACGCCGGGCCTGATCAACCTCGACTTCGCCGACGTCAAGAGCGTCATGAGCGGCGCAGGATCCGCGTTGATGGGCATAGGCTCGGCACGGGGGGAGAACCGTGCCGTCGAGGCGGCCAGAGCCGCGATCGAGTCGCCGCTGCTGGAGCAGAGTATGGAAGGCGCCCACGGTGTCCTGCTCTCCATCGCGGGCGGATCCGACCTCGGCCTGTTCGAGATCAACGACGCCGCCGAGCTCGTCTCCGACTGCGCCCACTCCGATGCGAACATCATCTTCGGCGCGGTCATCGACGACGCGCTCGGAGAGGAGGCCCGAGTGACGGTCATAGCCGCCGGGTTCGAGCAGGACCAGGCCGAGTTCGAACTCGCGCAGCCGAGCCGGATCGGCACGCCGATCCCCGAACCGGAGCGGCCCGAACCCAAGGTCGAACCCGAGCCGACGCGCGAGCCCGCGGCCCCCGAGCCGCGCAAGGTCTTGTTCGACGACGTGGACGTCCCGGACTTCCTCAAGAATGGCTCCTGAAGCCGGCCGCCGAGAGCAGTTGCGGGCCAACCTGGCTCGCACGCGAGAGGCCATTGCGACGGCCTGCCGGGCGGCGGGCCGCGAACCGGAATCGGTGCGGCTCATCGTCGTCACAAAGACCTTCCCCGCCTCCGACGCAGCAGCGCTGGTCGAGGCAGGCCAGGCCGACCTAGGGGAGAACCGCGACCAGGAGGCGGCTCCGAAGGCCGCCGAACTGGCGCGGCTCGGACTGGAGCCGGTCTGGCACTTCGTGGGCCAGTTGCAGCGCAACAAGACTCGATCTGTCGCCCGCTACGCCCACTGGGTCCACTCGGTCGACCGGGCGCGGCTGGTCGACGCTCTCGACAGCGCCGCAGCGGCCCACGGCCGCACTGTGAGCGCGCTGCTCCAAGTGAGTCTCGACGGTGACACCTCACGCGGTGGCGTGTCTCTCGGTGAATTGACAGCCCTCGCCGAACGCGTCGCCTCCGCCGGCAGCCTGCGCCTGCGCGGCGTCATGGGCGTCGCGCCGCTCGGCTGGGAGCCGGCCAAGGCCTTTGAGCTGCTTGCGGAGTGCTCCGATGCCGTTCGCGCCGTCGAGCCCGCCGCCTCCGAGGTATCGGCGGGCATGAGCGGAGATTTCACGGCCGCGGTCGCCGCGGGAGCCACAATGGTCAGACTCGGCAGAAACGTGCTCGGCGAACGTGAATCAATGGCGTAAGGTATTGAACTATCGATGCTGGATCTTTTCGCCGCCTACCGCGGTTATTGGATCAAAAACACATCCGTGTAGGGAGTCGGCGCTAGGATGAGACCGCGTACCTGACTCAACAGGGGCGGCCCGAGGAGGGAGCACGATCGATGGGCGCGATGCGGAAGGCAGGCGTTTGGCTCGGCCTCATCGAAGACGAGGAGGACCGCGGTTATTCGGCCTACGACGACAAGGACGAGTTCGCTGACGAAGAGCCGGCCCGCAGCCGCCAGACCCAGCGCACGACCGGCCGGATCGGCCGCGAGGACCGCGGCGGCACCGTCCGCCAGCTCAATCGCGGCTCTGGCTCGGTCACGCCGCTGACCCGGGACAACCTCGCCTTGGCCGAATCGGCGCCGGTGCGTTCCGTCCCCGCCGAGGAGGAGTCCCCGACGAACTACCGCATCACCACCCTGCACCCCACCACTTACAACGAGGCCCGCACCATCGGCGAGCGCTACCGGGACGGCACTCCGGTGATAATGAACCTCTCGGAGATGGAGGAGGCGGACGCCAAGCGGCTCGTCGACTTCGCCGCCGGGTTGATCTTCGGCACCCGGGGTTCATTCGAGCGGGTGACGAACCGCGTGTTCTTGCTCTCGCCCCCACATGTCCAGGTGACCGCCGAGGACAAGGCGAAGATCGCCGAGGGCGGCTTCTTCAACCAGTCGTGACTGAGGGATACTGCTGACCGTGAACCTCGCTCTTCAGCTGATCTATCTGGTGCTCTTCTCCTTCTACCTGTTCCTGCTGGCGCGTCTGGTGAGCAGTGTGGTCATCCAGTTCTCGCGTCGATGGCAGCCCGGACCGAGGGCCGCGGCCCTGCTCGAGACGGTGTTCAGCGTGACCGACCCTCCCCTGAAAGGGTTGAGGAAGGTGATCCCGCCTCTCAGGCTTGGTACTGTATCGATTGATCTGGCGTTCCTGGCGCTGCTCTTGATCGTGTGGATCCTGATGGACTTCGTCATCGGGAGGGCGATCGCGTAGCGGCGACGGGGCGTGGTGCGAGACCCGGTTATGGTGTCGAGTGGCCCCGGTCGCCAGGCGAATAACTGAGAAGGAGTTTCGAATGCCGCTGACCCCAGCAGACGTTCACAACGTGACGTTCAAGAAACCCATGCTCGGAAAGCGCGGATACGACGAGGACGAGGTCGACGGTTTCCTCGATGAGGTCGAGCGTGAACTCGCTCGCCTCAGCGATGAGAACGGCGAACTGCGCGCCCAGATCGAAAGCCTCCGCGCCGGTGCTCCCCCCGGGGCCGCCGATCACGCCGAGATGGCCGCCGCGCTCGACCGAGTGCAGCGGGAGAAGCACGCCATGGAGCAGCAGCTCCAAGAGCTCGAGGCCGAGCTGCACGACACCCACCAGCAGATGGCGGCCGCGCAGCAGCAGTCCCAGCAGCTTCAGCAGCAGCTGCAGCAGGCCCCGCAGCAGCGCGCGCCGCAGCAGGGCGCGTCGGAAGGCGGCATGGGCCAGGGCGGCGAGCAGGAGGCCCTGCGTCTCCTCATGGTCGCGCAGCGCACCGCCGACGAGCACCTGGAGGACTCCCGCCGGGAGGCCGACACCCTGGTGACCGAGGCGCACCGTGAGGCCAAGTCGATGATGACCGAGGCGCAGCGCGAG
>NZ_JAKZEW010000027.1:4594-63053 GCF_022548875.1 Glycomyces sp. L485
GCCGAGAGCACGGTCTCCGAGGCCCGCGCGCAAGCCGAGGACCTCGTCGGTCAGGCCCGAGACAAGGCCGAGCGGCTCGAGATCGAGGCCGAGAAGGAGCGCCAGAAGGTCATGGGCGCGCTGGAGAACAAGCGCGCCTCGCTGCTCAAGCACATCGAGGAGCTGAAGACGTTCGAGCGCGAGTACCGCACCCGTCTGAAGCTGTACCTGGAGAGCCAGTTGCGCGACCTCAACGGCCAGCAGGGCGTCGACGAGTCCGCGGAGGAGATCGCGGCCCAGCCGGTGGAGAACGAGCGGACGGGCAAGACCGCGGCACGCTCCGGCGGATTCGCCGGACTCCCGACGCGCGGGTGACCTCTGCCGCTCGTTTGGCCCGCCTCCAGGCCATAACCTGAACGGGCATCGCCTCGTTAGACATGAGTGAGCAGGTGAGGGCGTCCTCCGTCGTCCTCGGCGAAGCTCGCGAGCCATGAAACGGCCCGTTCGCCCTCACCGCCACGCATGCGTTCGGATTCGGCGGCCCCTCGGCCGCTCGGGACTGCGCGGGAAGGTGGAGACCGCCCGCGCTGGGGAGGCGACTCGTCGTGTTCGTCAGCAGCCTGCTGATCCTCGTCACTGCGGCGGTCTTGTTGACCATCGGCCTGACCTCGGGCAACGACCAGCTGCTGTTCTCGTCCATAGCGGCGAGCCTCGCGGCCGGCGTCGCCCTCTATATGGGGGCTCGCAGCCGCCCACCGCGCCCGCGTGTGCCCCGGCATCGCCCCGCCGCGGACGACGCCCCGCGTCGCCCCGCCGCGGACGACACCCGGCAACTCACCCGGATCGGCGTCGACGACAGGCCGACCCGTGAAATCCCCGTCGTCGCCGGACGCGTCTTCGAACCCACCGACTACGCGGTGGACCGCGAACCCGAGATCCGGTTCGAGACCCCGCCTCGGCGCGCCGCCGGCGGCTCACACGCCGCCTCCGGCCCCCTGGAGCTGCGCGACGAGCCCATCGAGCAGCACATGACCAGCGTCGAGGCCGCCGCGCTCATGCGACTCGACGCCGAGGTCGCCGTCGTGGACGGGCGCCCCCGCTTCCACCATGCGAACTGCGTCCACCTGGTCGGACGCGACTTCGAACCGCTCGCCGTGGCCGAGGCCGTAGGACTGGGCTTCACCCCTTGCGCTCTGTGCGAGCCCGCCTCGCGCCTGCTCATGGCGCCGGCCGGGCGCTGACGGGTACGCACAGTCGGGAGTCAAGTTCCCGAAGTAATTGACCTGGTTGCAGGTGTTGCGTATCCTGTGTGCTTAATTGCGCGGCGTGCGCCCGTCTCAGCGGTCGTATCCGCGCATTGTCCTCGTCTTGACGAGGTGTCATGAGGTATGCGACCTGGGGAGCCACGATGCCGAACGCCGCCGCTCTGAGCACGGCCGGGGAGGACCCGCGTTCGGCAGCGCGGTCAGCCCCGCGCCGACCGGAACCAACACCGACACACCCCTCCAGAGGCCCGTCATGAGTGCAGCCAAGAAGGTCCAGAAGCAGGCCGCCGCCAAGAAGGCGGCCAAGAAAGCGCTGAAGAAGACCACCGCGAAGGAGTCCACCGCCAAGAAGGCGGCGAAGAAGACCACCGCCAGGCAGGCCGCCGCGCCCGCCGTCGAGTCCGAGTCCGCGCCCCTGCGCACCGACTCCGAGCAGGCCGAACTGCGCGCCGCGCTCAAGGAACGCCTCGACGAGCTCGTCGATGAGCAGCAGCGTTTCGTCGAGTCGATCGCGACCGCGCAGCGCGATCGCCTGTCCGACACCGCCGGGGACGACCAGATCGACTCCGGCTCCAAGACCGTCGAGCACGAGCACGAGGTCACCGTCGCCAATGCGATCTCCGAACGGATCCGGCAGGTCAGCCACGCGCTCGACCGGCTCGACGACGGCGACTACGGCATCTGTGAGAAGTGCGGTAAACCCATCCCGGCGGCTCGTCTCGCCGCCTTCCCGTCGGCTACCCTCTGCGTCAGTTGCAAACAGCTTGAGGAGCGACGCTGAGCGAGGAAACGCAGCCCGACACCGAGATGAACGGTCGCACGGAGCGAGACGACGACACCCCTGACCGCGCCCCGAGACGCAGACCGGCGCTCATGCTGGCCTGCTATGTCATCGCGGCCGTAGCGATCGGTCTCGACCAATGGACGAAGACGCTGGCGGTGAACGGGCTCGACCCGGCCGAGCCGGTGCGGCTGTTCGGCGGCATGGTCTACCTGAGCCTGACGCGGAACCCGGGCGCCGCGTTCAGCATCGCCACCGACTACACGTGGATTCTCGCGATCGTCGCCTCGGCCGTGGTCGTGTTCCTCGCCTTCCTGGCGCGCAAGATCGTCTACCCGGCGTGGGCGATCGCACTCGGCCTGGTCCTCGGCGGCGCGGCCGGGAACCTCATCGACCGGATCTTCCGGGAACCGGGCATAGGGCTGGGCCACGTCGTCGACTTCATCAGCGTGCTCCAGCCGCACGGGAGGGCGTTCCCGATCTTCAACGTCGCAGACTCCTCGCTGGTGTGCGGCGTCATCCTCATCGTGCTGCTGGAGCTCACCGGGCACGGCTTCTCGCCGGCCGCGCGCCGGGCCGCGGGGAAAGAGGACGAGCAGTGATCGCCGAGCGCCCAACGCGCTCGCTGCCGATCCCCGAGGGCTTCGAGGGCCAGCGCGTCGACCAGGTCGTATCTCGGTTGCTGGGCCTGTCTCGCACGGTCGCGGCCGAGCTCGTCACCGCAGGGGACGTCATCGTGGACGGCCGCGCCTGCGCCACGAAGTCCGAGCGGGTGAGCTCCGGAGCCTGGCTCGAAGTGACGCTCCCGCCGCCGCCCGAGGACGTCCAGGCGGTCGCGCCCGAACCGGTCGAGGGCCTCGACGTCATCCACTCCGACGACGACATCGTCGTGGTCGACAAGCCCGTCGGCGTCGCCGCCCACTCGAGCCCGGGCTGGACCGGCCCGACCGTCACCGGCGGCCTCGCCGCCGCGGGATACCGGCTGTCCGTCCACGGCGCCGACGAGCGCCAGGGGATCGTCCACCGGCTCGACGTCGGCACCTCCGGCCTGATGGTCGTCGCCAAGAGCGAGCGCGCCTACTCAGAACTCAAGCGCGCCTTCAAGGAACGCCGCGTCTCCAAGCGCTACCGGGCTGTAGCGCAGGGCCACCCCGATCCGCTGTCGGGCACGATCGACGGGCCGATCGGGCGCCACCCGCGCCACGACTACAAGTGGGCGGTCGTCGCCGACGGCAAGCCGAGCGTCACCCACTACGACACCATCGAGGTCTTCCCGGGCGCGTCCCTGATGGACATCGTCCTGGAGACCGGTCGCACCCATCAGATCCGCGTTCACTTCTCGGCTCTCGGCCACCCGCTCGTCGGCGACGCGACCTACGGCGCCGACCCGACCATGACCGAGAAGCTGGGGCTGACCAGGCAATGGCTGCATGCCTATCGGCTGGAGTTCGTCCATCCCGGAACGGGGCGTACCGTCACCTTCGAGAGTGAATACCCCGAGGATCTCCAGTCGGCGCTGGCACGGTTGCGGGTCGAGCAATGAGAACCCACTAGACTTCAGTTGTACTGGACGCCCGGCGCAGGGTCGCGCGGGGTAACGCATGTCTCTCCGAGCCGCTCCGCGCGCCCGCGATTCACGACGGGCCTTCAGAAATCGTTGTGTTCTAATGGTCGCGGGTGGTAGTTGTAAGGCGCCGGAACGTGCGGTATTCAGAACGGCCGAGAGGAGGTTGCGCATGGGCTCACCCGAAGCTTGGAGCGAACGCCCGGATGCAGGTTCGCGATGGCGGAACTTGCTGGGACGAGGACGCGGCCGAGGTGGCGCGCAGCAGGCGCCGACACCGCCGCCGCGTGAGGCGTACGCCTCCCCTCCGGTCGCGCCGGCTCCGCCTCCGCCTCCGACCTCCGCGCCCTCCGCCGGGCGCAGGCCCGTCCCGCAGCAGATGCCGCCGCAGACCCCGCCGCGCGCGCCGCACCAGGGGCTTCCGCCCTCCTCGATCAGGCACCAGGCGCCGCCGAACGCCGGACCCAATCCGGCCACCATGGAGCGTCTGCGCCGCGACCTCGGCCGAAGCCAGGTCGTCGCGTTCATCAACCCGAAGGGCGGGGTCCACAAGACCACCGCCACCGTGCTCTCGGCCGCGGCCATGGGCACCGCCCGCGACGGCGGCGTCATCGCCTGGGACGACAACGAACTGCGCGGCACGCTCGGCCTGCGGGCCGGCTCGGCCCGGCACGGGCGCACCATCCGCCACCTCGTAGAACACCTGAACGAGGTGGAGGCGGCGGGGGTCCACCTGCCCGAGCACCTCGACGAGTTCCTCCGGCACTCGGCCGACGGCTCGTTCGACGTCCTCGCCGGCGACGAGGACCCGAAACTCCAGCGCCACCTCGACCCGACCACGGTCCTGCGGGTGCTCGACATCCTCACCCGCACCCACCAGGTCGTCTGCATCGACACCGGCAACAACGTCGAGTCCGCGAACTGGCGCACCGTCGTCTCCTCGGTCGACCGGCTCGTCGTCACCACCGTCCCGCGTGAAGACGCCGCGTTCTCCGCCGACTGGATGCTCGACCTGCTGGAGGAGAACGGCTACGGACACCTCGTCCAGAACGCGGTGACCCTCCTGTCGATGCCCACGCCGAACCAGGGGCCGCTCCTGGAGGACCTGCGCAAGCATTTCGCCTCCCGCACCCGCGCCGTCGCCGTCGTGCCCTACGACCCGGCTCTGGAGCCGGGCGCCAAGATCGAGTTCTCGGCGCTGCGCCCCGGCACCCGCACCGCCTGGTTCGAGGCCGCGGCGACCATCATCGACGGACTCTGATCCCTTATACGCCTGCGCCCCCGGGCGGTCGTTTCACCGCTGTGGCAGGATCGTGCCCGTGACTGACGAAGCCGAGCGCACCGCCGAACTGCGGCCCGCCGAGTCCGGGCAGACCCAACGCTCCGAGGGCACCGCCGGAAATCGCCGCGGCCGCACCCTCGGCCGCGACCTGCTCGCGGCCGGGACGCTCGCCTTCATCCTCACCGCGCTCGGCTTCCCGTTCGCGATGCTGTGGCAGATCATCACGCCCAGGGTCGAGTTCGTAGCGACCGAGGCCGCCTGGGTCGGCGTCGAGATCTACCCCGACGGCTATGTCCTGGCGGACCTGTACTTCGCCGGCATGGGCCTGGTCCTCGGCGTCCTCGCCGCGATCGTCTCTTGGACCGCCATGCGCGAGCGGCGCGGCCCGATCGCGCTCCTCGGCCTGGTCGTCGGCTCCGTGGGCTGCCAGGTGGTGGCCTGGCGCATCGGCCAGGCCGAATGGGAGGCGTTCTGGGACGCCATGCGGAGCGCCACGCCCGGCGTTCACATGTGGCGTCCGCCGTCGGTCCTGTTCGTCGAGCTCGACCCGGGCGCAGCCTGGGAGGCGCTCAAGGTCGGGCATTTCACAGAGGCGCTCTCCTCGCTGCAACTCGGCGCGCTCGCCGTCATGGCCCTCGCGGCGGTCTTCACCTACACCGTTTGCGCAGGTTGGTCGCGTCGGTCCAGCCTTCGGTCGGACGTTCCCGAATAGCGGTATCCCCGTCGCGCGCGAATCGGCGGCCATTACGCTTGTAGCGTGCTCAGACGCATCGATCTTTCTGGAGAAGTAGCCGATCACCCGGTCCGCGCCCTGCGTGGACTGCTGCCGCGCGCCGCCTTCGACGTGAACGCGGCCGTGCGGGAGAACCAGCCGCTCCTCGACGACATCGCCGACCGAGGCAAGGCCGCCGTCGTCGAACTCGTCGAGAAGTGGGACGGTGTGCATCTTGAGCACCTGCGCGTCCCCGAGTCCGCGATCAAGTCCGCCGTCGACGGCCTCGACGAGAGACTGCGCCGCGCCTACCAGACCTCCATCGATCGAGTCCGCGCCGCACACGAGGCCCAGCGCCTCCCCGAGGTCGTCACCGAGATCGCCCCCGGCGGGACCGTCACCGAACGCTACGTGCCGGTCGGCCGGGTCGGCCTGTACGTGCCCGGCGGCCTGGCCGTGCTCGCCTCCTCGGTGATCATGAACGCCGTCCCCGCCCAGATTGCCGGGGTCGGCTCCATCGCGCTCACCAGCCCCGCCCAGAAGACCAACGGCGGCCTTCCGGACAACGGCATCCTCGCCGTCGCCGGGATGCTCGGCATCGACGAGGTCTACGCCGTCGGCGGCCCCACCGCGATCGGCATGTTCGCCTACGGCACCGACGAGTGCGACCCGGTCGACATGATCACCGGCCCGGGCAACATCTACGTCACCGCCGCCAAGCGAGCCGTCAAGGGCCTCGTCGGCATCGACGCCGAGGCCGGAACCACTGAGATCGCCGTCATCGCCGACGGCGGCGCCGACCCCGCCCACGTCGCCGTCGACCTCATCAGCCAGGCCGAGCACGACCCGGCCGCCGCGAGCGTCCTCATCACCGACTCGGCCGAGCTGGCCGACGCGGTCGACGCCGAACTCGTCGCCCGCGTCCCCGCCACCCGCCACTCGGAGCGCATCGCCACCGCGCTGGCCGGGGAGCAGTCCGGGACGATCCTCGTCGCCGACGTCGACGAGGCCGTCACCGTCGCCGACGCCTACGCGGCCGAGCACCTGGAGATCCAGTGCGCCGACGCCCGCGCCGTCGCCGACCGCGTCCGCAACGCCGGGGCGATCTTCGTGGGCGCCTACTCGCCGGTGTCTCTCGGCGACTACTGCGCCGGGTCGAACCACGTGCTGCCCACCGGCGGGTGCGCCCGCCACTCGGCGGGGCTCAGCGTCCACACCTTCCTTCGCGGCGTCCACATCGTCGACTACTCGCGAGAGGCGCTCGAAGCCGTCGCCGCCGACGTCGTGACGTTCGCGAACTCCGAGGACCTGCCCGGCCACGGCGAGGCGGTCTCGGCGAGGTTCGCCCGATGACGGAGATCGAAGACCTGCTGCGCGAAGACCTGCGCGGCAAGACGCCCTACGGCGCGCCGCAACTCGACGTGCCGGTGCAGTTGAACACGAACGAGAACGCGTACGCGATCCCCGACGACGTCGCCGCCGTGATCGAGCAGTACCTGTCGCGCCAGGTCCGCAGCCTCAACCGCTACCCCGACCGCGACGCGGTGGCCCTCCGGGAGGACCTCGCCGCGTACCTCGGGCAAGGCCTGACCGTCGACCACGTGTGGGCCGCCAACGGCTCCAACGAGCTCCTCCAGCAGCTGCTCCAGGCGTTCGGCGGGTCCGGCCGCACCGTCCTCGGCTTCATGCCGTCCTATTCGATGCACCCGCTGCTGGCGCGCGGCACCGGCACGGCCTTCGTCGACGCCGGACGCGAGGCCGATTACACGCTCAGTCCGGCGTTCGTGCGCGACGCGATCACCGAGCACGACCCCGACGTCGTGTTCCTGGTGAGCCCGAACAACCCGACCGGGACCGCGCTCGGCGCCGACGTCATCGACGCCGCGTACGAGGCGGCTCGCGGGATCGTCGTCATCGACGAGGCCTACGCCGAGTTCGCCCGCGACCCGCGCTCGACCGCGCTGAACCGCCTCGAAGGCCGCCCGCGCCTCGTGGTCACCCGCACCATGAGCAAGGCCTTCGCCTTCGCCGGGGCCCGCGTCGGCTACCTCGCCGCCGACCCCGAGCTCATCGAGAAGCTCCTGCTCGTGCGCCTGCCGTACCACCTGTCGAGCCTCACCCAGGCCGCCGCCCGCGGCGCCCTCGCCTGCGCCGCGCAGCTCCAGGCCGAGGTCGACGAGCTCAAGCACCAGCGGGACCGCATCGTCAAGAACCTGCGCGCCAAGGGCCTGCCCGTCGCCGACTCCGACGCGAACTTCGTGCTCCTGGGCGGCCTCGCCGACGCCGCCGCCGTCTGGCGGGCCGTCCTCGAGGAGGGCGTCCTCATCCGCGATGTCGGCCTGCCCGGGCGATTGCGGATCACCGCCGGCACCGAGGAGGAGACCACCGCTCTCCTCGACGCCTTCGACACCGTCATGGGCCGACGGCCCGAGCTATTCTGCGCCAATTTATGGTTCGCAAGCTTCACCGAGAAGGAGCAGTAAATGAGCCGCACGGCCCGCATCACCCGCACGACCGGCGAGACCGCCGTGGACGTCCACGTCGACCTCGACGGCGCCGAGAGGACCGTCGAGATCGCCACCGGTGTCGGCTTCTATGACCACATGCTCCACCAGCTCGGCAAGCACGGCGGCTTCGACCTCAAGGTCGATGTCAAGGGCGACCTGCACATCGACGCCCACCACACCATGGAGGACACCGCGATCGCCCTCGGCCAGGCCTTCGCCGAGGCCCTGGGGGACAAGGCCGGCGTCGTCCGCTTCGCCGACGCCTCCGTGCCGCTCGACGAGGTCCTGGCGCGCGCCGTCGTCGACCTGTCCGGGCGGCCCTACATGGTCCACGAGGAACCGGTCGACATCGCCCCGATGATCAACACCGACTACCCGACGTCGATGACCCGCCACATCCTCGAGTCCTTCGCCTACCACGCGCGGATCTGCCTGCACGTGAGCGTGCTGCGCGCCTCGAACCCGGGCCAGAAACCCGACGCGCACCACGTTATCGAGGCCCAGTTCAAGGCCCTCGCCCGTGCGCTCAAGGCCGCGACGAGGATCGAGGGCGACGAGATCCCGTCGACCAAGGGCGTGCTGTGAACGAATACGTCGGCCCCGTCCTGCTCATGGCGCTCGCCGGGATCCTCATCGGCGGCGCGCAGAGCCTGCGCAAGAACGAGAAGTACGTCCCCGCCCTCATCTGCGCCCTCGCGGCCGCGGTCGCGTTCATCGGCGGCGTCTTCCTCATCTACGGCTAGGAGCCCGAAGTGTCCAAACCAACCGTGGCGCTGTTCGACTACGGCTCCGGCAACCTCCGGTCGGCCTTCCGCGCCCTCGAGCGCGCCGGCGGCGACGTCGAGCTCACCAGTGATCCCGACTCCGCCCGCAGCGCCGACGGCCTCGTCGTGCCCGGCGTCGGCGCCTTCGCAGCCTGCATGGACGGCGTCGTCAAGCACGGCCTCGACGTGCTCGTGCGCGAGCGCGCGGCCGCACAGGCTCCGGTGCTCGGCATCTGCGTCGGCGAGCAGGTCATGTTCGCCGAGGGCGTCGAGCACGGCGTCGAGACCGCCGGCATCGGCGTCTTCGAGGGCCGCGTCGACCACCTCAAGGCCGACCGCGTCCCCCACATGGGCTGGAACACCGTCGAGGCGGCAGAAGGCATGCGCCTGTTCGCCGGGATCGACCCCGCCGAGCGCTTCTACTTCGTCCACTCCTACGCGGCCAAGACCGCCCCGCCCGGTTCCCTGGTCGCCACGACCGTTCACGGTGAGCCGTTCATCGCCGCCGTCGAGCGCGGCCCGGTCTCGGCCACCCAGTTCCACCCCGAGAAGTCCGGCGACGCCGGAGCCGCCCTGCTCGCCAACTGGATCAAAGGATTGAAATGAGTACACTGCAACTCCTTCCCGCCGTCGACGTCACCGGAGGCAAGGCCGTCCAGCTCGTCCAGGGCGTCGCCGGCTCCGGCAAGCAGTACGGCGACCCGCTCGAAGCCGCCCTCGAATGGCAGCGCCAAGGCTCCGAATGGCTCCACCTGGTCGACCTCGACGCCGCCTTCGGGCGCGGCACCAACCACGAGCTGCTCGCCCAGGTCGTCGCGAAGGTCGACATGCAGGTCGAGATCTCCGGCGGCATCAGGGACGACGAGACCCTGAAACGCGCCTTGAACTCCGGGGCCCGCCGCGTCAACATCGGCACCGCCGCGTTGGAGAATCCCGAGTGGTGCGACCGGCTCTGCGGCGAGTACGGCGACCGCGTCGCCATCGGCCTCGACGTCAAGGGCGGGCGCCTGGCCGCGCGCGGCTGGACTCGCGAGGGCGGCGAGCTGTTCGCGACCCTGGAGCGCCTGGAGCGGGCCGGGTGCGAGCGCTACGTCGTCACCGACGTCAAGAGCGACGGGATGCTCTCCGGTCCCAACCTCGACCTGCTGCGCAGCGTCTGCGAGGCCACCGACAAGCCCGTCATCGCCTCCGGCGGCGTCTCCTCGCTCGAGGACCTGCGCGCGCTGGCGGGTCTGACGGACCTAGGCGTGGAAGGCGCCATTGTCGGAACGGCGCTGTATGAGCGTAACTTCACGGTCGCTGAGGCGTTGAACCTGCTGAAGGAGCTCTAAACCCTCAGGAGGCGCGCGTGGCTCTGGTTCATCGAGTGGAAGAAACAGGGCCGTGGGCGCAGCTCTACGGCTATTCGCGCGCGGTGGCGGTGGGGCCGCTGGTCGTCACCAGCGCCTGCACCGCCGACGTGGACGGACGTCCGAGCCTCCTCGACGACCCCGCTGCGCAGGCCAAAGAGGCGTTCCGCACCGCGCTCGACGCGATGGTCCACGCGGGGGCGAGCGTCGCCGACGTGGTGCGCTCGCGCCTGTACGTGACCGACCCCGCCCACGCCGATCCGGTCGGCCGCGTCCACGGCGAGTTCTTCGGTGTGGTGAAGCCCACGGCCACCGTCGTGACGGTCTCCCAACTGTTCCATCCGGGGCAGCTCGTCGCCGTCGAACTGGAGGCGTTCCGCGCCTGGCGCGACATCGACTGACCCCGCGGACGGACCTTAACGACCGTTCAGTATTCGAGTAGTCTGGGACTGTGCCAGTCCATGGCTCGCAAGCTTCGCAAGGTGGAGGTGCCGCAGTGGACCCTGAGGAAATCGCCCGAGCCCGCGATCGCTGGGAGAAGCGCTACGCGTCCGCCGCGAAGCGCGAAGCCGACTTCACGACGCTGTCGGGAATGGAGGTCGAGCCGGTCTACGGCCCGCCCGAAGGGGCCGCCGACCCCCGGATGGAGCGGATCGCCTGGCCCGGCGAATACCCGTACACGCGCGGGCTCTACCCCACCGGCTACCGCGGCCGGGCCTGGACCATCAGGCAGTTCTCCGGCTTCGGCAACGCCCAGCAGACCAACGAGCGCTACAAGATGCTGCTCGGAGCGGGCGGCGGCGGACTCAGCGTCGCCTTCGACATGCCCACGCTCATGGGCCGTGACTCCGACGAGCCGGCTTCGGCCGGCGAGGTCGGCCACTGCGGCGTCGCCGTCGACTCCACCGTCGACATGGACGTCCTCTTCGACGGCATCGACCTCGGCTCGACCACCACGTCCATGACGATCTCCGGTCCGGCCGTGCCGATCTTCTGCATGTACCTGGCCGCCGCCGAACGCCAGGGCGTCGACCTGTCCACCCTGGACGGCACGCTCCAGACGGACATCCACAAGGAGTACATCGCGCAGAAGGAGTGGCTGTTCCCGCCCGAGCCGCACCTGCGGCTCATCGGCGACCTCATGACCTACTGCGAGGCCAACATCCCGCGCTACAAGCCGCTGTCGGTCTCCGGCTACCACATCCGCGAGGCCGGCTCGACCGCCGCGCAGGAGCTCGCCTTCACGCTCGCCGACGGCTTCTCGTACGTCGAGCTGGGGCGCTCGCGCGGGCTCGACGTCGACCGCTTCGCGCCGGGCCTGTCGTTCTTCTTCGACGCCCACATCGACTTCTTCGAGGAGATCGCGAAATTCCGCGCGGCCCGCCGCATCTGGGCCAAGTGGATGCGGGAGGTCTACGGCGCCAAGACCGAACGCTCCCAGTGGCTCCGGTTCCACACCCAGACCGCCGGCGTCTCCCTGACGGCCCAGCAGCCGTACAACAACGTCGTGCGCACCGCCGTCGAGGCGCTCGCCGCCGTGATGGGCGGGACGAACTCGCTGCACACCAACGCGCTCGACGAGACGCTCGCGCTGCCTACCGATCAGGCCGCCGAGATCGCCCTGCGAACCCAGTCGGTGCTGCGCGACGAGACCGGCGTGACGAGCGTCGCCGACCCGCTCGGAGGATCCTGGTACGTCGAGGCCCTCACCGACAAGATCGAGGCCGCCGCCGAAGACCTCTTCATCCAGATCCTCGCGCTCGGCGGCGAGGCCGGGGACGACCCGGCCGAGACCGCCAGGGAGGCGGCCTCGCGCCACGAGATAGGCCCGATGACCACGGGGATCCTGCGGGGCATCGAGGACGGCTGGTTCACCGCCGAGATCGCCGAAGCCGCATTCGCCTACCAACGGCAGCTGGAAGAGGGCGCCAAGCACATCGTGGGCGTCACCGAGCTGACCGAGACGGTCACCCCGGAGCTGGAGATCCTGAAGATCTCCGACGAGGTCGAGCACGAGCAGCGCGCGGAGCTCGGACGCCGCCGCGCCGGGCGCGACCAGGCGGCCGTGGACGCCGCGCTGGCGCGGATGGCGGAGGTCGCCAAGGGCGAGGGGAACCTCATCGAGCCGATCCTGGACGCCGCCCGCGCAGAGGCCACGCTCGGGGAGATCTGCGAGACGCTGCGCGAGGAGTGGGGCGAGTACCGCGAGCCCGCCCGAATCTAGGTCCGCCTTTACCGCAACGGTTCGAGTAACCGTTTCTCCATGGGGTGCTCCACGACTGCGCAGGGATTTCGCCGGACGGACTCAGAGGGGAAGAGCACGTTCCGGACCCGCCGCCTCGAAATGGGTTCGACGTTCGCTGTGAATAGTTATTAGCACCTGCGGGAATTATATGTCGAATTACATCGAAGAGGATGTTTCAGTGGTTGTCGTGGAATGAAATAATCGCGTTAAGGCTGTTGCGGCAGTGAAGTGATGGGTAGTAGAGTCCCTGTTCATGACCCTGTTCGTCCGCGGACATCCCATCATGTGCCTCATTCGAATCATTTGTGTGATTGGCATCACCAAAAGGTTTGGAAGAAAATTCACTGTTGAATCCGCTGACGAGTTGATCTTGCCGTAGTACGCTGATCTAATAACGCGAACCACTCATCTGAACCAAATCACGGAGGTGGTCGACAGACACGTGAATCGGGCGGAGACCGCAGCTATCACCCAAGAGGCTCCGTTTTGCCCAATGGAAGAGATTCACAAGCTCGACCCCCACGCCAGTCCCCGGACGCACCCGAACAGTGCCGCACACGCGGCAGGCCCATGGAAGCAGGAACCGGCGCACCCGCCGGAGCAACGCAGACACAGCGGGCAGGATGGGATTCCCATGGCGGACAAGCATTCACACGAAGGACGTTTCAGTTCGAACGAGTACGGACACCTTGCGCCGCTCTTTGAGGAGCTGGAGCAACTCGAAGAAGGCGACCCACGACACTGGGAAGTCAGGGACCGCCTCGTCACCGGCTACCTGCCGCTCGCCGAACACATCGCCCAACGGTTCTCGGGCAAGGGCATAGCGAAGGAGGACCTGATCCAGGTGGCCTCGGTCGGCCTCATCCACGCGGTCGACAGGTTCGACCCGCACCAGGGCGCCGACTTCCTCTCCTACGCGGTCCCCACGGTGATGGGGGAGGTGCGCCGCCACTTCCGCGACACCAGCTGGCCGATGCGCGTCCCGCGTCGGCTCCAGGAGCTGCGGCTGTCGATCAATCAGGCGAACTCCGAGCTCGCGCAGAGACTCGGCAGACCCGCCACGCACGCGGAACTAGCCGAGCACCTCGGCATCTCCGAGAGGGAGGTCGAGGAGGGCTACGAGGCACGGCAGGCATACCGGGCGGTCTCGCTCGACGAGTCGCCGTTCGAAGACCAGGAGCGGGCACCGCTGGCCGAATCGGTCGGCCAGGAGGACAGCGCCCTCGAATTCGTTGACAACCACGAGTCGCTGGTGCCGCTCATCCACGACCTGCCCAGCCGCGAGCGCCGCATCCTGGCGCTGCGCTACTTCGGCGACATGACCCAGACGCAGATAGCCGAGGAGGTCGGCATCTCGCAGATGCACGTGTCGAGGCTGCTCAACCGAATGCTCCACGACCTCCGTGAGGGCCTGACCAGCGCCTCGACTTAAGGTCGTTCGCTCGCGGGGCCGTGGACGCTCACGGCGTCCCCCCGGCCCCGAGCGGGCCGTCCGAACTCGGGCTCGACCTCCGACTGCCGGCCCACGGCGGCCCGCCGCCTTCACCGGTCCCCTCGAGGACCCGTCGCCGCATCGGCGCAGCAGTCCGCGAATGCCCGTCCTTCCCGTAGAGGTGCGGACGGGTTCAACCGGTCCGCTGGTTCAGCGCCGTCCGGATCTTGTCGATGAACCCCTGTCCGGCATCGAGGACGCGATCCTTCGGCAGCTTCTCGGTGGCGTGCGGATTCGGCCGGGTCGGTGAGACCTCCTCGGCCCACAGCATCTTCCCTCCCAGCTCCTCCAGCTCGGATTCGGAGCAGGCCTCCTCGACCCTCGGCAGGAAGTGCTCCTCCTCGTCCCGGACGTGGTGGCGTGCGCTCTCGATCAGCTCGCGCAGCTTCTGCTCGAAATGCGGGTGCTCCGGTCCGAAGACCTCAAGGCCGCGCATGAGCACCTCGGTCTGCCCATGCTCGGTCAGCTCGTGTTCGACCAGCCGGTCGCCGTCCGGCAGTCTCTTGGACACCTCCGGGTAGACGAACCGCTCCTCGGCGGCGAAATGGCGCTCCATCTCGGCGATGGCGTGGTCGACCAGGGCCTTCCGCTCGTCGAGATGGCCCCGGTCGTTCTCCAGCTCGGTGAACACCTCCTCGACTCGGCGATGGTCCTCTGTGATGACCCTGATCAGATTTCGGTCCTGACTTTCGTGCGGCATGACGTCCCCCCAGGCATGCGGCTGAATATTCCGGTTCGGGAAGTACCCCCGGGCTCCGGCCCGAAACGCGAGGCGCCACCGGGCGCCGTACCGGGTACCCGTCGCCGAACTGCGGGAACACCCGACGAAGGAGCAAGACGATGACGCCACGCTCACTCCCACCTCGCCACCGTCCACCCCTCCGCCGTGCTGCGTCTGCGCGAGCCCGGCCGCGGGGACGCGTTCGTCGACCTGCGCAAGGCCGCCGAAGTCGTCGGCGAACGCGAGCGGCACCGCGCCCGACCCCGGACACGGCGACGGGCGCCGCGTCCCCTCCGCGCGGCGCCCGTAGGTGTTTCCTAGTACCTCACGCCGAGATCGACTCCACCAGTTCGCCGACGGTCGTCTCGGGCAGACTGCGGGCCACGTCGGCGAGCGCGATGATGCCCACCAGCCGGTGATCGTCGATCACCGGTATGCGGTGTATCTGGTGCTCCCGCATCTTCGCGATGGTGATGTCGGCGTCCTCGTTGGCGTCGGCCAGGATAAGGTGCCCCTGCGGAAGCCGGTCCACCGTGTACTTCTCGGGGTCCTTCCCGGCGGCCATCACCTTCACCACCAGGTCGCGGTCGGTGACCATGCCCTTGATCTTGTTGTCGTCGGCGCCGCAGATCGGCAGGCAGCCGACGTTCATCTCGGCCATCATCCGCGCCGCGTTCGCGGCGGTGTCATCACTGCGGACGCAGGTCACGCCCGGGTGCATGATGTCTCTCGCCGTCGCCATATCCATCAGCTCCTCTCTTCGACCCGCTCGCTCCCGGTGCGTTGGCCGGGCCGCTGCGAGTGCTGCCTGTGGGTACCCGCGCCTCCCGCATCTATGCCTTCGCTCACGCCACGAGGCGCTGCGCGGCGTGCACGATCGCCTCGGCGTCGATCCCGGCGGCCGCCAACTGCTCGGCCGGGCTCGCCGACGCGGGCATGCCCCGCACTCCCAGCTTGGCGAACCGGATCGACGGCAGCTGCCCGCATATGACGTCCATGACCGCGTCGCCCAGGCCGCCGACGGGCCAGTGGTCCTCGACGGTGAGGAGCCGGCCGGTGTCGGCCGCGGCCTGCCGCAGCGTCGAGGTGTCGATCGGCTTGATCGAGTAGGCGTCGATCACTCGCGCCGGGATGCCGAGGTCGGCCAGGCGCTCGGAGGCCGACAGCGCCTCCGAGACCGTGACCCCGGCCGCGACGATGGTGACGCGGTCGTGCCTGGAGGCCGCGAGGATCCGGCTGCCGCCGACCGGGAACAGCTCCCCGGGCTTGTAGATCACCGGTGTCTCGCCCCTGGTCGTGCGCAGATAACTGATGCCGGGAAGGTCGGCCATCGTGGAGGTCAGGTGCGCGCACTGATTCGCGTCGCACGGGTACAGGACGACGCTGCGCCACAGCGGCCGCATCATGGCGATGTCCTCCAGGCCCATCTGGCTGGGCCCGTCGCGACCTATCGACACGCCCGCGTGCGAGCCCACGATCCGCAGGTCGGCGTTGCCGATCGCGGCCATCCGCAGGAAGTCGTGCGCGCGGGTCAGGAACGCCGCGAACGTCGCCGCGTAAGGCACCCAGCCCAGCGCCTGCATGCCCACGGCGTTCGCCACCATCTGCTGCTCGGCGATGTAGCACTCGAAGAACCGGTCGGGGTGCTCGTCGGCGAAGAACTTCGTGCGCGTCGAGTCGGCGACCTCGCCGTCGAGTACGACGACGTCGGGGCTGGCCTCGCCGACAGCGGCCAGGGCCTTGCCGAACGCGTCGCGGGTCGCGACCTTGGATCCGACGTCGAACTCGGGCAGGTGGACGGACTGGCCGGGCCGCTCGGGCCGCGTGCCGCGCGGCTCCGGTTCGGCGACGCGCACCCTCAGGTTCCTCGGCCCGCCGAGCTCGGCGAGCGCGTCGTCCGGAGCCGGCAGCGGCTTGCCGTGCTTGCCCTCCTTGTCCTCCACGGCGGCCACGCCCTTGCCCTTCTTGGTGCGGGCAAGGATCGCCGTCGGCCTGTCGGGGGTCTCGGCCGCCTCGGTGTAGGCCCGGTCGATCGCGGCCGTGTCGTGGCCGTCGATCTCGATGGCGTTCCAGCCGAACGCCCGCATCTGCACGGCGTACGAGCCGGTGTCCCACCCGTAGCGAGTGGGGCCGCGCTGGCCGAGCCGGTTCACGTCGACGACCGCGGTCAGGTTGGACAGGCCTTCGTAGGCGGCGGCCGCGAAGGCCTCCCACATCGACCCTTCGGCGAGCTCGGAGTCGCCGCACAGGACCCACACGCGGTAGGACACGTCGGCGAGGCGCCGCCCGGCCAGGGCCATGCCGACGCCGATGGGGAGCCCCTGTCCGAGCGAGCCGGTGGCGACGTCGACCCACGGCAGGCGCGGGGTGGGGTGGCCTTCGAGGGTGCTGCCGAGCTTGCGGTACGTCAGGAGCTCGTCCTCGTCGATGGCGCCGGCGGCGCGCAGCATGGCGTACAGCAGCGGCGAGGCGTGCCCCTTGGAGAAGATGAGCCGGTCGTTGCCCGGCAGGCCCGGATCGGCGAAGTCGTATCTGAGGTGCTTTGCGAGCAGCACCGCCATGAGGTCGGCGGCCGACATGGAGGACGTCGGGTGTCCCGAGCCCGCCCGCGCCGAGCAGCGCACCGCGTCGGCGCGCAGCTGCTGGGCGAGTTCGGCGAGGTCGGTGATCCGGCTTTCGATTGTCGTCACGACGGGGACCCTTCGCGAGCGGTTTCGGCCTTACGGCCCTTTCAGCGGGGCTACCCGGCACGTTGCGGGTGAAACTGCATCGCCGCACTGCGGTGCAGGTGTCGCGCGCGCCCGGCGGGGTACCCGCTCGTCGGCGGCGACCGGTGCCCGCCGGGGCCCGAGCCATGGGGTCGCCGCCGCTCACTGAGGAGGCGACGACGATGGCGAAGGCACACCACCACGGCATGCACGCCCACGTCAAGAAGCGCGAGACCGCGCCCGTCCAGGATGGGGCCATCCTCGTGGCGATGCTGTTCGTGCTGGTCGGGGTGCTGGGCTTCCTGCCCGGGATAACGACCGGATTCGGCGGCATGGAGTTCGCCGGCACCGGCTCGGACGCGAAGCTGCTGGGGATCTTCGAGGTCTCGATCCTGCACAACCTCGTCCACCTGGTCTTCGGCCTGGTCGGCATGTTCATGTCCTGGTTCACCGGCGGCGCCAGGTTGTTCCTGCTCGGCGGCGGCACGATCTATCTGGTGCTCGGCGTGTACGGCTTCTTCATCGACAAGACCGATGCGGCGAACTTTCTGCCGATGAACACCGCCGACGACTGGCTGCACGTCGGCCTCGGCGTGGCGATGCTCGTGCTGGGCCTGGTGCTGCGACGGACGCCGGCGGACCGGAGCGAGGGGTATCCGACCTAGGACGGATCAGGACTCGGTTCCGTTTCCCCGCCGCATACATCCGCACGAGCCGGGTAGCCACGGGTCGAGAAGCGAGGACCTGAACGCAAGAGCCGACGGGAGGAGCTCCACCATGGCCACCGCACGCGACATCATGCATCCGAGCGCGTACTGCATCCAGACCCACGACACCGCCGCGAACGCGGCTCGGATGATGGCCGAGCACGACATCGGCGCGCTGCCGATCTGCGACGCCGAGGACCGCATCAAGGGGTTGGTCACCGACCGGGACCTGGCCATCCAGGTCATGGCGGCCGGCTACGACCCGGAGACGTACGAGATCGGCGACCTGCCGCAGCAGCACGCACTCGTCACCGCCGACGTGGCCGAGGACGCCGACCTGACCCTCGCGAAGATGTCCGAGCAGCAGGTCAGGCGTATCCCCGTCGTCGAGGACGGCCGCGTCGTCGGCATCATCGCGCAGGCCGACGTCGCCCGGTCGCTCCCCGAACCGGTCGTCGGGCAGGTCGTCAGCGCCGTCTCGGAACCGGACTAGCACCCGAATCCCGATAGGGGGAAGGGCCGCCGGCTCGGCGCAGGCGTTCGGGGTGGCGCCGCGCCGAGCCGGCGGCGCGGCGAAGGCGGGAACACCGAAATGAAGGCGGTGATCGCGACCGCCGTCGGCGTCGAAGCGGACTTCGCGGCGCCGTGATCTCCAGCACCTCCGCCCACAATGTCCCCGACGAGTACTTCGAGGCCCTGGCCAACGAGCTGCCGGCCACCGGCACTGGTCGCGCGACACCGTGGACGTCGCCGCGTAGCGAGGTTTCCCTCTCCACAGCGGGGGAACCCACCGCCCGACGGGCTCGCGCCCGAAAGCGGGCATCGGGCCCGCATGGAGGTGAGAGGCGATGCCGCGACCGAGCTGGAGCAAGAAGGAAGAGCGGCAGTACAAGCACATCAAACGGCAGGCCGTCGAGCGCGGCAGCAGTGAGGACCGCGCCGAGGAGATCGCCGCGCGCACCGTGAACAAGCAGCGGGCGCAGGCGGGTGAGACCGAGAAGGCCAGCCGCACCTCGACCGAGGACATGTCGGCCTACAAGCGTGGAGGCAGACGCTCCGGCAAAGGCACGGGTCCTCAGGGCCGCACCAAGGAGCAGCTCTACGAGGACGCCCGCCGCAAGGACGTCAAGGGCCGCTCCAAGATGAACAAGGCCGAGCTCCAGCGCGCGCTCGAGCGCAGCTAGAGACGGCGGAGAAGGAGTGAGGACATGGAGGTCCGACACGACCCCGAGACGATGAGCTTTCGAACCACCGAGAAAGACCCAGCGACCGTGAGGCGACGCGAATGGGAGGAACGGGACCGCTCCGTCACCCGGCTCGTCGGCGACCTGACCACCCACGTGGCGCACCTCGCCAAGGTCGAGGCCAAGTTGGCCGCCCGCGAGGTCACCGACAAGGCCAGGCGCGGCGCCCTCGGAGGCGGCCTGTTCGCGGTCGCCGCGGTCATCGCGATCCTGGGCGCTGCGGGACTCGGCGGCGCAGCCGTGGCCGCGCTCTCCTTGGTATGGCCGGTGTGGCTTTCGGCGCTGGTCGTCGGAGTCGGACTGCTCGCGCTGGCCGGGATCGTCGCCTTGATCGCAAGAGCGAAGCTGCGGAGGGCGATCCCGCCGGTCCCCGACGAGACCATGGAGCGCGCCCGCGAGGACGTCGCGGCGATGCACGGAAGGATGGAGGCAAGACGATGAGCGGATGGACGGTGCCACCGAACGCGGCGGTCCCTCCGGGAGCCGGACTGGAGCCGCCCCCGGGGGTGGGCCGGCCCTCCAGGCCGGAGCACGAAGAAGGCCGCGGATCGGCCGAGACGCGGGCCGAGGCGGACGCCGAGGCCGCCCAGCACCAGTCGTCCTATGAGCTGCGCAAGGACGCCGAGCACACGAGGGAGGCGCTCAACCAGGACGTGGTGGAGCTGCGCCACAAGTTCGGCATCGACGACGAGGCGAAGGCGCGGCGCCTCGCGGCCACGGGGCCGCTCGGGCCGGTGCGGCGCCACCCCTTCACGGTCGCCTTCGCGGCCGCGGGGGCGACGACCGCGACCATGATCGGCATCAAGATCGCCCGTGACCACCGCAAGGCGACGAAGCGCTACATGAAGGCCGCGAAGACCCGCCGCAAGGCCCAGCAGCGCTTCGGTGACGCCAGGGACGCGGTCCGCTCGGCCGCCGCCGAACTGCCGCACCGGCGGCGCTCCGGGCTGCGCCGCCTGGTCCACCGCTAGCGGCTAACCGGGGACGGTCTCGCCGCCGAGCGCGGACAGGATCTCCCCGGTGTAGAACGACGACAGCTGGTTCGAGGCCAGGAACACATACGAGGGGGCGAGCTCGTCGGGTTCGGCGGGCCGCCCCAGCGGCACGTTCTCGCCGAAGCCCTCCACGTGGTCCTCCGAGAGAGTCGAGGGGATCAGCGGCGTCCATACCGGACCCGGTGCGACGCAGTTGACGCGGATGCCTCTGGGCGCCAGCGCCTGCGCCATCGAGTAGGTCCAGGCGTTGATGGCGCCCTTCGTCGCCGAGTAGTCGATCAGGCCCTTGTGGCCGCGCAGGCCGTTGACCGAGGACGTGTTGATGATCGCGTCGCCCGCGCCGAGGTGGGCCAGCGCCGCCGTGGTCACCCGGAAGTAGCTGTGCATGTTCACTTCGAAGGTGCGCAGCCACTGCTCGTCGGTGATCTCCTCGGGCCGCTCCACCGGCTGCTGCGTCGCGACGTTGTTGACGAGGAGGTCGAGCCCGCCGAGGGTCTGCACCGTCTGGTCGACGACGGCCGCGCAGTGCTCGGCGGAGCCCAGGTCGCCCGGCAGCCGCGCGCACCGGCGCTGTTCGGCGTCGACCAGCTCGGCGGTGCGCTCGGCGTCCGAGTGCTCTTCGAGGTAGGCGATCGCGACGTCGGCGCCCTCCTTCGCGAACGCGACCGCGACGGCCCGGCCGATCCCCGAGTCGCCCCCGGTGATCAGCGCCCTGCGGTCCTCGAGCAGGCCGCGGCCCTCATAGCCGCGCATGTCGTCGCGGGGCTCGGGGCGCATCTTCGCGGTGTATCCGGGCGGTTTCTCCTCCTGCGCGGGCTTGCTCATCGAGACTTCCCTTCCGTGCTCGGCTCCGGCCGGTGTGCGGCCGGGCGCTCTGCGCAGCTGGATACCCCTTGTGGCGGAAGCCAATCGTCGCCCGGGGCGAGGGCGTGTAACCGCCCGAGCACCCGGGTACCCAACCGCGTGTCCAACGAGGGGGAGCGAGCTATGAAACACGACAGGTTCATCGGATACGTGCAGGACCGGGCGCACCTGCCGAGCCGCGGCGCGGCCGAGGGCGCCACCCGCGCCACGTTGGAGACGCTCGGGGAGCGACTTCCCGACCACCTCGCGGAGAAGATCGCCTCGCAGCTGCCGCCGGAGATCGGCGAACACCTGCGCCGCTACATGGCCGAGGACAAGAGCGGCACCGGCCAGCACTTCGGCTTCGACGAGTTCGCCTACCGGGTCGCCCAGCGCGAGCACACCGACGAGCCCTCTGCGATCTACCACAGCCGGGTCGTCCTCGAACTCGTCGGCCGCGCCACCACCGGCAGCGTCATGGACAAGGTCCGCGACGCCCTGCCGAGCGACTTGCGGCCCTTGGTCGACTCTGGGAGCACCGGTCACCTCCCGCACCACTGAGAGGGCGCGGCAACCGCATCACTCCCAGCGGCGTTAGCCGCCTCACAACCGACCGTTCTGCGCGGTCATTGTCCGGACGGGGCCATCCGGCTGTGGTCTGACGCGTGCGAATGCGTTAGGTTGTGGGTGATTCACCTGTGCGCACTGACCGACATGCTGCCGTATACAGGCAGTGTGATCGGTCAACTGAAATTGTGGACCACCCTGAGGAGGCCTAAATGACCGGCAGCGACAACGATGCCGTTGCTATCGGGATCGACTTCGGAACGCTCTCGGGCCGGGTCGTGGTGGCGGCGGTCGCCGACGGGCGCGAGCTCGCCAGCGCCGAGCACGTCTACCGCCACGGCGCTATCGAAGAGCGACTTCCGGGCACCGATGAGCGACTGCCCCGCAGCTGGGCTCTCCAGTCCCCCGACGACTGGCGCGACGTGCTGCGCCATGCCGTCCCCAAAGCCCTGTCCGCGGCCGGAGTGGCCGCTGACCAGGTCATCGGCGTCTCGACCGACTTCACCGCCTGCACCGTCCTGCCCACCACCGTCGACGGCACCCCGCTGTGCGAGCTCGACGAGTTCGCCGGCCGCCCCCACGCCTGGCCGAAGCTGTGGAAGCACCACGCCGCGCAGCCCCAGGCCGACCGCATCAACGCGCTCGCCGCCGAGATGGGCGAGGATTGGCTGGCCCGCTACGGCGGCAAGATCTCCAGCGAGTGGGAGTTCGCCAAGGGCCTCCAGGTCCTGGAGGAGGACGCCGAGATCTACGAGCGCGCCGAGCGCTGGATCGAGGCCGCCGACTGGATCGTGTGGCAGCTCTCCGGCGAGGAGAACCGCAACGTCTGCACCGCCGGCTACAAGGGCATCTACCAGGACGGCAAGCGGCCCGGCCGCGAGTACCTGGCGGCGCTCAACCCCGGTTTCGCGGACTTCTGCGACAAGATCGACTTCCCGCTCTCGGCCCTGGGCGACCGCGCCGGAGGCCTGAGTGCCGAGGCCGCCGCCTGGACCGGCCTGAACGAGGGCACCACCGTCGCGGTTGGCAACGTCGACGCCCACGTCACCGCCGCCAGCGCCAAGGCCGTCGGCCCCGGCCGTCTGGTCGCGATCATGGGCACCAGCACCTGCCACGTCGTCAACGGTGAGAACCTCACCGAGGCCCCCGGCATGTGCGGTGTCGTCCGCGACGGCATCACCCCCGGTCTGTGGGGCTACGAGGCCGGCCAGTCCGGCGTGGGCGACATCTTCGCCTGGTTCACCAAGAACGGCGTGCCCGGCGAGTACCAGGCGGCCGCCGAGGAGCGCGGCATCTCGATCCACGAGTACCTCACCGAGCTGGCCTCGCAGCAGGCCGTGGGCGAGCACGGCCTCGTCGCGCTCGACTGGCACTCGGGGAACCGCTCGGTCCTGGTCGACCACGACCTGCACGGCGTCATCCTCGGACTCGGCCTCCAGACCAGGCCCGAGGAGATCTACCGGGCGCTGGTCGAGTCGACCGCGTTCGGCACCCGCATGATCGTCGAGACGCTCGTCGAGTCGGGTGTCCCGATCGAGGAGTTCGTGGCGGCCGGCGGCTTGCTCAAGAACAAGTGGCTCATGCAGACCTACTCCGACGTGCTGCGCCTGCCGATCACGGTCCTCACCTCCGAGCAGGGCCCGGCACTGGGCTCGGCCATTCACGCAGCGGTCGCGGCGGGGGCCTACCCGGACATCTACGCGGCCTCGGAGGCGATGGGCAAGGTCGAGCGGAACGCCTACACACCTGACCCGGCCCGCGCTGACGCCTATGACGAGCTGTACGCGATCTACGCCGAACTGCACGACCACTTCGGCCGCGGCGGCTCCACCGCCCTGCACAAGCTCCACAAGATCGCCACGGAGGCCGCGAAATGACGTTCGAGACGACCGAGGCCGTCGAGGCCATGAAGGCCGAGGTGTGCGACCTGCACGCCGAACTCCTCCGCTGGGGCCTGGTGACCTGGACCAGCGGGAACGTCTCCGGCCGGGTGCCGGGGACCGATCTGATCGTCATCAAGCCCTCCGGCGTGTCCTACGACGACCTCGCACCGGAGCTGATGGTCGTGACCGACCTTGAGGGCAAGGTCCTCGACGGCGACCTCGCGCCGTCCTCGGATGCCGAGAGCCACAACTACGTCTACCAGCGGATGCCCGAGGTCGGCGGCGTGGTCCACACGCACAGTCCGTACGCGACGGCCTGGGCCGCCCGTGCTGAGCCGATCCCGTGCGTGCTCACCGCGATGGCCGACGAGTTCGGCGGGGAGATCCCGCTGGGTCCGTTCGCGCTCATCGGCTCCGATGCGATCGGCAAGGGCATCGTCGAGACCCTCGAAGGGCACCGGTCCCCGGCGGTCATCATGCAGAACCACGGCGTGTTCACCATCGGCAAGGGCCCGAAGGCCGCGGTCAAGGCCGCCGTCATGGCCGAGGACGTGGCCCGCACCGTCCACATCTCGCGCCAGCTCGGCGAACCCGTCCCGATCGCCCAGGCGCACGTCGACGCCCTTTTCGACCGCTACCAGAACGTCTACGGCCAGCAGCCGGCCTCTGAGGAGAACTAAATGCAAGCGAAGGAACTGTGGTTCGTCACCGGCAGCCAGCACCTGTACGGACCCGAGGCGATCGACCAGGTCGCGCAGAACTCGGCCGACATCGTCGCCGGCCTCGACGCGGCCGAGGCGGTCCCGGTGCGGATCGTCGCCAAGCCGGTGCTGACCACGCCTGACGAGATCCGGCGGGTGCTGCTGGAGGCGAACTCGAGCGACGAGTGCATCGGTGTCATCGCCTGGATGCACACGTTCTCGCCGTCGAAGATGTGGATCGCCGGGCTCGGGGTCCTGCAGAAGCCGCTGCTGCACCTGCACACCCAGCACAACCGCGACCTGCCGTGGGCCGACATCGACATGGACTTCATGAACCTGAACCAGGCCGCCCACGGCGACCGGGAGTTCGGGTACATGCTCACCCGCCTGCGCCACCACCGCAAGACGGTCGTGGGCCACTGGGCGGACGAGAAGGTCCAGACCCGCGTCGGCAACTGGGCACGCGCCGCGCTCGGCTGGAACGAGGTCCAGAACCTCAAGCTGGTGCGCTTCGGCGACAACATGCGCCAGGTCGGGGTCACCGAAGGCGACAAGGTCGAGGCGCAGATCAAGCTCGGCGTCGAGGTCAACACCTACGGTGTCGTCGAACTGGCCGAGCGGGTCGCGCAGATCGAGGACAAGGCCGTCGACGGCCTCGTCGCCGAGTACGAATCGGCCTACGACGTGGTGTCCGAGCTGCGCGCCGGCGGCGAGCGCCACGAGTCGCTGCGCGACGCCGCCCGTATCGAGCTGGGGCTGCGCTCCATCCTGGAGGAGCACGGCGCGAAGGCTTTCACCGACACCTTCGAGGACCTGGGGACGCTGAAGCAGCTGCCGGGCATCGCGGTGCAGCGCCTCATGGCCGAGGGCTACGGCTTCGGCGGCGAGGGCGACTGGAAGACCGCCGTCCTGGTGCGCCTGATGAAGGTCATGGCCGAAGGCCTCGAAGGCGGCACGTCCTTCATGGAGGACTACACCTACAACCTGGGCGCGGAGTCCCCGCAGATCCTCGGCGCGCACATGCTCGAAGTGTGCCCGACGATCGCCGCGGCCAAGCCGAGGTGCGAGATCCACCCGCTGGGCATCGGCGGCAAGGAGGACCCGGTGCGCCTGGTCTTCACCGCCCCGCCCGGGCCGGCGTACATGGTCGGTCTGATGGACCTGGGCACCCGTCTGCGCCTGGTCGCCAACGAGGCCGACACGGTCGAGCCGGAGCAGGACCTGCCGAATCTCCCGGTGGCGCGCGCCGTATGGGAGCCGAAGCCGGACCTGGAGACGTCGGCCGAGTCGTGGCTGACCGCCGGGGGCCCGCACCACACGAGCTTCACGCAGGCGTTCGGCCGCGAGGTCATGGAGGACTTCGCGGAGATCGCCGGCATCGAGCTGGTGACGATCGGCGAGGGCACCACCGCGCGCGACTTCAAGGAGCGGCTGCGCTGGAACCAGGTCTACTACCACCTAGAGGGCGGCCTGTAGAGCGGCGAGTATTGGGGGCCGGGCTTGCGCCCGGCCCTTTCTCGATTGCCGCGGCGCTCAGCGGGTACCCCGGTCTCCACCACCGATGTGCGAGGAGGAGGCCATGAGCGCTTTCGACAAGGCTAAGGACAAGGCCCAGCAGGCGAAGGGCAAGGCCAAGAAGAAGGTCGGCGAGGCGACCGACGACGAGGAGCTCGAAGCCGAAGGCCAGCGCGAGCAGATGGCCGGGGAGGCCAAGGAGGCCGCCCACGGTGCGAGAGACAAGGCCACTCGAGCCGCCCATGAAGCCAAGGAGAAGCTCCAGGGCGGCGACGAGGACGAGCGCCGCGGTCGGTGACGGCGAAGGTCAGAGCCGCCGCTTCAGCCAATCCGAAGTGAGGACCGCGTCGAAGGCGATCTCGGCCGCCCCTCGCAGGGGGCCGATCTCGCCGACGGTCCCCTCCGCGATACGCGGCGGCTCGCCTCGCCGGAACTCCATCAGTCCGGATCGGCACGCCTGCTCGACCAGGCCGCGGCGCAAACGGAGCAGGTCGATGCCGAGCCCTGAGAGGCTGATCGCCTCCGGGTCGAGCGCGTTCGCGAGCGCACCCAGGCCCCTTCCCAGTGCCGCGGCGTTCTCATCGACCGCTCTGGCCGCCTCGGGCTCGCCACGGGCGGCCCGCGCCAGCACCTCCCGGGCGAATTCGCGCCCCGCCCCGTAACCCGGCTCCTTTCCGAAGTGCCGCATCAACGCGTACGTGCCCACGTCGAGGCTCCAGCACCCCTGGACTCCGCACATGCACCGCAGGCGCGAGCCGGTGAGCGGCATGTGCCCGAACTCGCCGGCGATGTTGTGCGCGCCGGTCTGGGAGCCCCCGCCGAGCAGCAGCGTGCCGCCGATGTCGAAGTCGATGTGGAAGTGCAGGGCCGTCCCGGCCCCGCGCAGCGCTCCGCGCCGGGCCTCGGCCAGCCCGGCGAGCCTCGCGTCGTTGCCGACCTTCGTCGGCGGCCAGCCCGCTCCCATGTGCTCGTCGAGGTCCACCTCATTCCAGCCCAGGTGCGCGATGTGCAGCCACCGGCCGTCGCGGATCGGCCCGGCTACGGCGATCCCCAGGGCCGTGAGGTGCTTCGTGGCGTGCTGGTCGACTGCGGCCTTGATCTGCGCGAACACCGCCGGTGTCCGGTCGTGGTCGCCGCTGTCGACCACCGTCAGCTCGCCGCCGAGCGCGATCCGGGCCAACGTCCAGGAGTCCTCGCGGATGTCGGCGGCGAGGGCGACCGGACCGGCCTCGTGGGGGACCAGCAGCGTCGTCGGCCGCCCTCGTCCCATCGCCTCGGCCGGGACCTCGTGAAGCAGCCCGGCCTCCTCCAGTTCGCCGACGAGCGCGGCGGCGGTGTTGCGGCCGATGTCGAGTCGGCGCGCTACGGCGGCCCTGGTCAGAGGCTCGGCGGCGTCGTGGACGGCGCGTAGCAGCCGTACCTGGTTGTGGACCCGCAGGTCGGCGCTCGTCATCGTCGTCATGGGTGGCATTATTGCAGCCACCATGTTATGTTCTCACCGAGAACATAAAATTCGCGCTGCAAGGACGGACATGAATCCCGACACGACCACCCTGCGACGAGCCAGAGTCGGCGTCTTCGGCGCCTTCGCCACCTCGGGCTTCGTCATGGGAGCCTGGGCCGCCGCGCTCCCCTCGGTCGACGCCCGCCTCGGCCTCGGCGAGGCGCGCCTCGGCACCGTGCTGCTCCTCGTCCAGATCATCGGACTGGCCACCATGGTCCTCGCCGGCCGGTTGGCCGACCGGCACACGACGCGCAACGTCCTCCGCTGGACCGGGCCCGCCTCGCAGCTGCTCCTCGTCGCCCCCGCACTCGCGCCGGACTTCGCGGCGCTCCTGATATGCGGCGCGCTCTACGGCGTCGGCGTCGGCTTCACCGAGGTCGGCCTCAACGCCCACTCGGTCGAGCTGGAGCGCTACTACCGACGCCCCGTCATCTCCTCGTTCCACGGCTTCTGGAGCCTCGGCGGGGCGCTGGCCGGCGCGCTCACCGCGCTCGGTCTCACCCTCGGTCTGGGAAGCCAGTCCATGCTGATCGTCGCCGCAGTCGTCGCCGCCGCCGCGTTCGCCCTGTGCACACGTCCGCTGCTGCCGCCCCCGGGTCAAAACGCCGGCGGCTCCGGCGGTGCGCCCGCACCGGCCGTGAGCATCGGCGCGATCCTGCTCGCGGCGATGTTCCTGCTCGGACTCGGCGGACACCTCATCGAGTCCGGCGCGATCGACTGGGCCAACCTCCACGCCGCGCGCGTCCTCGACGCCGACGACGCGCTCGCCCCGCTGTCGTACACCGTCTTCGCGTGCGCCATGACCGTCTTCAGGCTCCTCGGCGACCCCATCCGCGGCCGGCTCGGCCCCGGCCGCACCCTGGTGTGGGCCGGATGGGCCGCCACCCTCGGCTACGCCCTGGTCCTCGCCTCTGGCAGCTTCGGCGGCATCGCCCTGGCGTGGACCGGCTGGATCCTGGCCGGATGCGGCATCGCCATCATGGTCCCGGTCCTGTTCAGTGCCATCGGCGAGGCCGGCGGGTCGCCGTCGAACATCGCGCTGATCTCCATGTCCGGCTCGACAGGCCTCCTGCTCGGCCCGGCCGCCATCGGCTACATCGCCGAAGCCACCGGCCTCACCGGTGGCCTCATGGTCCCCGCCCTGCTCGCCGCCTTCATCGCGATCGCGGGCCCGATCACCCTGCGCCGCCTGCTGAACCGCACCACCCCGGACGACGCCGACCGGAACGCGGAGGCCACCCTGGTGCGATGACCCCCGTTCGGTTGCGGCGCGCCAGGATCGGCGTCTTCGGATGCTTCGCCACCTCCGGCTTCGTCATGGGCGCCTGGCCCGCCGCCTACCCCTCGATCGAGGCGCGACTCGACCTCGGCGAGGCCCGATTCGGCGCCGTACTCCTCGTCGTCGAGATCGCCTGCCTCGCCGCCATGGTCGCCGCCGGGCGGCTGTGCGACAAGGTCTCCAGCCGAACCGTGATCCGCTACGGCGGCACCACCGCCCAAGCGCTCCTGTTCGTCCCCGCACTCGCGCCGAGCTACGAGACGCTCCTGGCGTGCGCCGTGGTCTATGGCATCGGCCTCGGCTTCGTGGAGGTCTCCATGCAGGCGCAATCGGTGGAGCTCGAACGCCGCTACGGACGCCCCATCGTGTCCTCCTTCCACGGCTTCTGGAGCCTCGGCGGTGCCGCCGCCGGAGCCCTCGCGATCCTCGTCTTCAGCCTCGGCGTCGACTACCGGGCCCTCCTGACCGGCACCGCCGTCGCCGCCGCGATCGTCTTCGCCTGCTTCACCATCCCGCTCCTCGAAGCCCCCGAACCGATCGCGAACGGCACCCACCTTGACGGCCGACCCGTCCGCATCGGCCTCATCCTCCTGGCCGGGTCGGCCGCGATCGTCTTCAGCGCCGCCTTCGTCGAAGCCGGCGCCGCAGACTGGGCCAATCTCCACGCCGCCCGCGTCCTCGGGGCCGCCGACTCCCACGCGCCCCTGTCCTACACCGTCTTCCTCGTCGCCATGACCGTCCTCCGCCTCGTCGGCGACCCGATCCGCGGACGCCTCGGCCCTCAAAGGTCCCTGCTCCTCGCCGGAGCCCTCGCCCTCACCGGCTACCTCCTCGTCATCGCCTCCGCCTCGTTCGGCGGTCTCGCGCTGTCCTGGACCGGCTGGGCCCTCGCCGGCATCGGCTCCGCCGTGCTCATGCCCGTCATGTTCAGCGCCATCGGCGCCGCGGGCGGCACCGGATCGGACCTCGCCGCCATGAGCATGTGCGGCTCCGCCGCCTATCTGCTGTGCCCGGCCGTCGTCGGACTCCTCGCCGAGGCCACCGGCCTCACCGTCGCACTCATAGTCCCGACCGCGCTGGCCGTCGCCATCGCCCTCGCCGGGCCGATCGCCGTGACCCGCCTGCTCGGGCATCGCGCGTCACCGCCAGAGCCGGTCGGTGCCGCCGCGCCCCGCGGCGACGTATAGTCGACTGCGCAGAAGGGGAGTAGCTCCCAACGCCGCGGTCGACACACTGGCTCCCGAGCCCGGCCGCGCGGCCTCGGTACCGGGGCGAGCGAGACCTTCGACCAAGGCAATGCGCCGGGTCGAGGTCGACGCCGCCTTCTCCCGGCCCGAACTGGGAGGATCAACCCCCGATGGACGTCTTCTTCACCGCCGCCGCGCTCAGCTTCGGCGTCGTCTTCCTCGGCGAGATGGGCGACAAGAGCCAGCTCATGGCTCTTTCCCTCGCCGCACGGTACAAGCTCAGCTCCGTCGTCGCCGGACTCGTCATCGCCACCGCGATCCTCTTCGGCGTGTCCGTCGGCATCGGCACCACCGTCGGCAGCCTGCTGCCCACCGACTGGATCAAACTCGGCGCCGCCGTCCTCTTCATCGCCTTCGGCCTCTGGAGCCTGCGCCCCGAGGACGAGGAGCAACACGAGATCAAAGAGCGCAAGTCCGGCCTCCTCACCGTCGTCGGCGCCGTCATCCTCGCCGAGATCGGCGACAAGACCATGCTCTTCGCCATCGGCCTCGGCAGCCAGTACAACCCGTGGGGCGTCTGGCTCGGCGCCACCGCCGGCATGGTCGCCGCAGACCTCCTCGCAGTCTTCGCCGGCGCCTGGATCGCCGCGCGCATCCCCGAGCGCTTCATCCGCTGGGGAGCGGCCGTGATCTTCATCGTCCTCGGCCTCGCCCTAGGCGTCGAAGCCGTCCGCGCCCTCGCGGGATAAGCTTGCCATCATGCCGAAATCGGACGATCACGAGGACACCGCCGTCATCTACACCGACGGCGCCTGCTCAGGCAACCCGGGCCCGGGAGGCTGGGGCGTCTACTTCAAGTGGGGCGAGCACGAGAAGGAGCTCTACGGCTCCGACAAGGACACCACCAACAACCGCATGGAGCTCATGGCCGCCATCCAGGCCCTGGAGACCCTCAAGCGCCCCATGAAGATCCTGCTGTACACCGATTCCTCGTACGTCCGCAACGGCATCATGACCTGGATGGCCAACTGGAAACGCAACGGCTGGATCAACTCCCAGAAACAGCCGGTCAAGAACGCCGACCTGTGGAAGCGGCTCGACGAGGCCGCCTCCCGCCACGACGTCGAATGGCGCTGGGTCCGCGGCCACTCGGGCGACATCGGCAACGAACGGGCCGACCGGCTCGCCGTCAAAGGCCGGGACGAGGCCGCCGGGCGCGGCTGAGCCGCCGCCGGACCCCGCCCACACTGCGTCATCCCCGAACGCGGGTCACCAATCGGAATGGGATTATTACGAGCATGAGCGACAACGTACCGTCACGATTCTCCGGCAGCGCCGTTGACCTGAGCGCCCTCGCCGCCCAGCAGCAGCAACAGCAGAACGCCGCGGCCCAGCAGGCGGGTGGGCAGACGCCGCCCGCCGCGCCCGCAGGCGCGGGCGCACCCGGGGTCGTCGCGCTCGACGTCACCGACGCCACCGTCCAGACCGAAGTGCTCGAACGTTCGCTGAACACGCTCGTCGTCGTCGTCTTCTGGGCCGACCAGGCTCCCGAGAGCGTCCAGACCCGCGACCTGCTCCAGCGACTCGCCCACGCCGACGGCGGCTCCTGGACCCTCGCCAAGGCCGACGTCCAGTACAACCAGCAGCTCGCCGCGGCACTCCAGCTCCAGTCGCTGCCGGCCGTCGTCGCCGTCGCCGGAGGCCGGCCCGTCGACCTCGTCCAGGGACCGCAGACCGAGCAGGGCCTGCGCCAGTGGATAGCGAAGCTCGCCCAGGCCGCGGGCGTCGACGTCCCGCAGCAGATCGACCCCGAGCTGGCCGCCGCCGAAGACCACATGGTCGAAGGCAACCTCGACGCCGCAGAGATCGCGTTCGACAAGTACCTGAAGAACAACCCCGGATCGCTCGAAGCCGAATCCGGGCTCGCGCAGGTGCGGATGCTGCGCCGCGCAGGCGCGCTCCCGCAGGACGCCGTCGGCATCGCCGACGCCGACCCGGACGATATCGACGCCGCGCTCGCCGCAGCCGACCTCCAGATGCTCTCCGGCCAGGCCGACGAGGCCTACGACCGGCTCATCAAGCAGGTCGCGAAGCTCGCCGGCGACGACCGCGAACGCGTCCGCAAGCGCCTCGTCGAGCTGTTCAGCATCGCCGGGCCCGACGACCCGAACGTCACCAAGGCTCGACGCAAGCTCAGCTCGGTCCTGTTCTAGGAGGAGACCTTCCAACCCGTGTGACATTGCGAACGCCACTTCTGGTGCGGCGGCGTCGGCTGTGATTAGCTAGCTTGGCGGCCGTACCGATTCACGGCCCGCGAGTCGCGCCGTGGCCGGGAGGTGAGCGTCGGTGGTGACCAGATCCAAGCGCGTCGCCGTACTCGACGCGCCGTCCAACCTCGGGCTCCGGCCGCCGACCCAGCACACCGTCCCCGGATGCGCCAAAGCTCCGGGGGCGTTGCGCGACCACCGGATCATCCAGCGGCTCAACGCCGTCGATGCGGGATGCCTCACCCCGCCCAGGTTCGACGCCTCGGGCTGGCGGCCCGGCGACGGGGTCGGCCAGGCCAAGGCCATCGCCGAATACACCCGGCAGCTCGCCGACCGCGTCGAACGGCTCTGGCGCGAGCGCCGCTTCCCCCTGGTGCTCGGCGGCGACTGCTCGATCCTTCTCGGCCCCGTGCTGGCCGCCCGACGCCGAACGGAACGCGACGGCAAGAGCCGGGGCCTCATATTCGTCGACGCCCACTCCGACTTCCGCCACCCCGGCAACTCCCAGTACGTAGGCGCAGCCGCGGCCGAGGAGCTCGCGCTGGCCACGGGCAGGGGACAGCCGGACCTGACCGACATCGGCGGCCTGCGCCCGTACGTCGACACCGACCACCTGGTGGTGCTCGGCCTGCGCGCCGACGACTCCCACCGCGTCGAGCTCGACGCGACCGGCGTCTCGATGCGGACCGTCCCCGAGCTGCGCGCCGGCGGCGTCGGCCGCTCGGCCGAATGGTCGCTGGACGCCGTCGGCGACGTCACGACCTTCTGGCTTCACGTCGACGCCGACGTGCTCGACCCGTCGGTGATGCCGGCGGTGGACGGGCCGGCGGCGGGAGGCATCTCCCTGGGGGAGCTGGGCCAGATCATCGCCACCTGCGCCTCCGACGAACGTTGCGCGGGGATGGAGTTGACGGTCTTCGACCCCGATTACGACCCCGACGGCGAATACGCCAGGGCCCTCGCCGACACCCTCGTCGAGGCCCTCCAGTGATCCGGTCCCGCGATCGCGGCGCCGCCGTTGAATCGGACGAGTGATTCTCCAGGTCGCGAGCCTGAATCGCCATAGAATCGGTGCATGAGCCCGCGCGTTCTCAGAGAGAAGCCGCTGAGCTCGGGCACCCGTCCCCCGCTCTGGCTTCAAATCCTGCCGATCGTGCTGTTCGCCGCCCTCCTGGCCTACCAGCTCAACCTCCCCGAACCGATCAGGGTCGGGCTCGTGACGGCGATCGTGCCGATGCTGGCGGCGTTCGTGCTGGGTCCGGTCGCGATCCTCGCCATCGGAGTGACCTTCACCGGGCTGCTGGCCGCCAACCTGCTCGAGGCCGACGTCTTCAGCGGGCGCGATATTGCGGCGATCGGTTTCGTCTGGGCCACGAGCGCCTGCGTCGCCTGGCTGCGGCAGCGGATCCAGACCCGCTTGGTGACAGTCGAGGGCGTAGCCGAGGCCGTCCAGCACGCGATCCTGCCGGAGCTGCCCGGCTGCGTCGACGAACTCGAATGCGCGGGCTTCTACCGCTCGGCCCAACGCGGCGCCTTGGTCGGCGGCGACCTGTTCGACCTCCGTGCCAGCCCCTTCGGGCCGCGCCTCATCCTCGGAGACGTCCAGGGCCACGGCCTGTCAGCCGTGGGCACCGCCGCCACGCTGCTCACGGCCTTCCACGAGGCCATACTCGACGAGCCCGACCTCGAACGAGTGGCCGCCAGGCTCGAACGGCGCCTCATCATCGACGCCGAACAGGGGCGCATCCCCGAGCTGTTCGCCTCCATCCTGCTCGTCGAATTCAACGAGGGCGCCAGCGAGGCGTGCCTGCTCTCGTACGGCCACCCGCCGCCGCTGCTGGTGCGATCAGCGCGGGTGGAAGAGATCGGCCTCAGGCCCTCCCCGCTCCTCGGGGTGCGACTCGAGACTGCGGAGAAACCGCGCGTCACCCGTATCGGCCTGCGGCCCGGTGACACGCTCCTGGCGTACTCGGACGGCGTCATCGACGCCCGTGACATCGACGGGAACTTCTACCCGCTCGCCGACCGCCTCGCGGGCCTGGCCTCGCCGACGTCCCCCGAGCGCATGGTCGACTTCGTGTGGCACGACCTGAAGGGATTCGCCCACCGCATGACCGACGACATCAGCCTGATAGCGGTCGCCCGCGGCGACGGAGCCTCGTGACGCCCCCGGTTCAGCCTGTGGGCCTGCTCGAACGGCTCCACCGCGTACCAGTCAGGCGCGTGAGGCCTTGAGCGAGTACAGCAGCGGCACTCGGGGCTGGGCCGGCGGCGGCCGGAAGCAGCCGTCCTCGCCCTGCACGAAGCTCTTGAACTGCAAGAACATCGTCTTGTCGTGCTCGTGCAGGAACTCGATGCGCAGCCCGGCCTCGATGAGCGCCGAGACGACGTCGCCCAGGCTGTGGATCCACTCGGTGGCGACGTTGTACACCGTCGGCGCCGACCTGTCGGCATACGTCCCCGGAGCCTCGCGCACCACCGGCAGGCCGCTCGCGTAGTCGCGCACGAACCGTGAACCGGTCGCGTCGTCGAGCGTGTGGGTGATCGGGTGGAACTCGCAGAGGTAGACGAAGCCGCCGGGCGCGATCAGCGAGGAGACGACTCGCGCCCAGTGCCGGATGTCCGGCAGCCAGTTGATCGTTCCGGCGCTCACGTAGACGATGTCGTAGTTCGGGTCCGGCACCGCGCCGACGGCCCCGTAGACGTCCGAGACGACGAACTCGGCCCGGTCGGTGGCGTAGCCCAGGTCGTCGGCCAGTCTTCTGGCGACCTTCACGGCCGGCTCGGAGAAGTCCAGGCCCACGACCCGCGAGGCCCCGAGCCGCGCCCACGTGAGCGCCTCCTGGCCCATGTGGCACTGGAGCTGGAGCAGGCGCCTTCCTGCGACGTCGCCGACCTCGCCGGGCTCGAAGTCCATGAGGACGTCCCCGCCCTCGATGAACCCCTCGAGGTCGTAGGAGGCACTCGCGGCGTGCACGGGGACGCGCTCGTCCCACAGGGCCCGATTCGCATCGAGCCAGCCAGGGGACCGGTTCGCTCCAGCGGCCATGCCCATAATCTTAAGGCTCCGTAGTGCAAACGCGAAGCCAACACCCGATGCGACCGGGTCGGCGGTGCGGCGTAAGTTCGGGCACGGGCCAGCGGCGAAAGGCGGCAGAGTTGAACCGAATCGAAGGCGAGCGGGTGGAGCTGGTCGAGCTCGGCACCGATCGGGCGAAGAGTCTGATCGCGGGCGCGCGCGAAATCCATTGGTCTGCGGAGTATCCGTTCGACGGCACGAAGATCGCGGCGGGGATGCTGCTGAACGCCGTCGACGACGGCCTGTGGAAGCCGGGCTTCGGGATGTACCAGATCGTGCGGAGCGAGGACGGCCTGGTGGTCGGCGACGTCGGCTTCCACGCGGCGCCCGACGAGAACGGGATGGTCGAGATCGGTTACGAGCTCGTGCCGGAGGCGCGGGGGGCGGGGCTCGCGACCGACGCGGTGCTGACGATCGTCGGCTGGGCGATGGGACAGCCCGGCGTCGCGCGGGTCGAGGCCGAGACCACGATCGTCAACACCGATTCGCAGGCGGTCCTGAACCGCTCGGGCTTCGAGATCATCTCGACGAACGGCCAGGACATCCGCTACCGGTTCAAGATCTGGCTGGGGAGGTAGACGACGCCTCATCGAGGCGCCAACAGCCCGCGTTTCGCCCGAATCGTCGGAGGGTATCCGTATCGTTGACGCCCCAGACCGCATCGAGGACGGGAACCGACCCATGGAAGAACGACTCCCGATCATCCCGGACGGCTACACGACGGTGACCCCTTGGATCATCGTCAGGGGCGCGGCCGACTTCCTCGACTTCGTCAAGACCGTTCTCGGCGGCGTGGAGACGGGCAGGGTCTCCAATGAAGACGGGACGATCGGCCATGCCGAGATGAGGATCGGCGACGCGGTGGTGATGGTCTTCGACTCGTCTGAGGGATGGCCGAACACGCCCGCCTACCTCCGGCTGTACGTGGAGGACGGCCAGGCGACCTACGACCGGATGCTGGAGGCCGGCTGCGAGCCGGTCACCGAGCCGACGCTGCTGGCCTGGGGCGACAAGGTCGGCCGGGTCGCGGACCGGTGGGGCAATGTCTGGTGGCTCCAGGAGCAGGTCGAGCAGGTGGACGAGGAGGAGGCCATCCGGCGATGGACCGAGCCGTCGTACCGCGAGGCGATGGCGTACGTCCAGGACTCGCTCAAAGACGAGATGGCCAGGCGCGGGCAGAAGCTCATGAAGTCAGAACAGCCCTGAACGGTGGTGTGCGGAGAGGCTGGGGTCAGCCCGGCTGCTGCATCGACCACAGTGTCTGCTGGAGCCGCTTGACGTCCTCGGGAGCGCCCGAGCCGATTCGGATCTTCTTCTGCTTGCCGGCGGCGGTCAGACGCATGATGTTCGTGCCGTCGAAGACGAGTTGCTCACCCTTCGCCGCGCCGTATGTCCGCACCCGGTTGCCGAGCAGGCCGTACATGTACATCGTGCTCTGTCCGGCGTCGAAGACGAGGAACGGCTTCGAGCGGGACACGATCCCCCCCGCGAGGAGGATCGCGCCGAGGATGAGCCAGAGGGAGAACGTGCCGAGAACGAGCGCGAGCACGCCGAACGCCAGGAATATCGATCCGGCGACGATGAGCAGCACGCTCGTGGAGGACTTGTACCGGACCTCGATCGCGGCTTGAGGGGCGTTTCCGGGATTCATTTCTACTCCTTCGGTGTGACCGCCGGGGGGATCGGCGGCGTCGCCGAGCATACCCGGTCCCCGCCAGGCGGTTCCGGATCCGCGCGGATCAGTAATGGCGCCACTCGGACGCGACGATGTCCACGATCACCGGGTGGATAAGGGTCGACGGCTCCATGTCCATCCGGGTCCGGTCCGGCGGGAACACCTGCGCCGCCTCCAGCAGCTCCGGAGTCAGCGACCTGAGGGGACCGACCGCCGGGTCTAGGGAGACCACAGGAGCCTCACCCGACGCCTGGACCGCGTGGAACCCCCAGTCCCCGAACGACGGTACCGAAGCCTGGTACGAGGTCGCCGCGTAACCGGCCTCCTCCAGCGTCGCGGCTATGGTCCAGTAGGTCTTCGGGGCGAAGTACGGCGAGCCGCCCTGGACCACCATGCGGCCCTGCGGGTTCAAGTGCGCGCCCGCCAGTGCGTAGAACTCCACCGAGTACAGCTTCGCCGTCTCCGTCGCGTCCGGGTCGGGCATGTCGACGACGATGGCGTCGTACGTCGAGCCCTGCTCGCGAAGCCAGGTGAAGGCGTCCTCGTTCGCGACCGCCACCCGCGGGTCCGCCAGGGCGCCTCCGTTCAGGGCCACCAGCTCGTCGAAGTCGCGGGCCAGGTTCGTCACCGTTTCGTCCAGGTCCACCAGCGTGACCGTCTCCACGTCTGGGTAGCGCAGGATCTCCCGGACAGCGAGCGCGTCGCCCCCTCCCAGGACCAGCACATCGCCCCTGGGGCCGTTCATCACCGGGTGGACCAGGGCCTCGTGGTACCGGTATTCGTCTACTGAGGAGAATTGCAGGTCTCCGTCCAGGTACAACCTGAAATCGGTGTCCCCGAACGGCGATGCGGACTCGGTCATCACTATCTGCTGGTACCGCGTGTCCTCGCTGTAGACGATCGGCGCGGAATACAGCTGCTGGCGCGCCGCCACCTCGAAGCGGTCCGTGTAGACGAACGCTCCGGCCAGGACGATCGCGATCGCCCCGGCGGCCAAGGCCAGGAGCTGCCTGCTCATCCTCGACAGGTCGTCTCGGAACAGCAGGAAGATCAGCACCACGCCCGCCACCGCGTTCACCGCCCCGACCAGCAGCGCCCCCCGAATCTGGCCGAAGACCGGCAGGAGCAGGAACGGGAAGGCCAGCCCACCGACGAGCCCGCCCAGGTAGTCGGCGGCGTTGAGGTCCGCCACCGCGGCACCCGCCGCCTGCTTCCGGATGCGTTGCAGCAGCTCCATCAGCAGCGGGATCTCCGCGCCCACCAGCAGGCCGATCAGGGACGCGACGGCGATCAGCGGCACGTTGTAAAGCGCGGTCCACGCGAACGCCGCGTAGAGCAGCAGGACGCTGAAGCCCCCCAGCGCGGCCAGCACCAGTTCGATCGCCGCGAACGACAGTGCCGGCCGCTTCTGGAGGGGCTTGGCGGCCAACGCCCCCAGCCCCATCGCGAACACCATGACGCTCAGGACGATCGACGCTTGAGTCGCCGTGTTCCCCACCAGGTAGGCGCCGAGGGTGATGAGCGCCAGCTCGTAGACCAGCCCGCAGGCCGCCACCACGAACACCGTCGCGAACAGTCCGGCTCGGGCCAGCCGGATCCGCCGTGACGGCGCCCGCTTCGCAGAGGGGACGGCCGGGGGACTCAAGACAGGGCCATCGCGATGACGCCACCGAGCGCCAGGTGCATCGCCGAGTTCACCCAGACCGCGGGCTGCAGTTCGTCCGAGGCGACGATGTCACCGAGCTTCCCGGGCGTCAACGCGTCCAGCACCATGAAGGCCACCGCCATCGCGACCAGGCCGATCACGCCGAATACGAGCGTCGACACGACGCCTTCGAGCAGATTGCCCTCCGACGCCCAGATCGCGCCGACGACGATCAGGCCCACTCCGAGCGTGTTGGACGCCAGCAGGAGCGCCGCGTTCCGGTTGCGCTGCGACCAGATCAGCTCGCCGAGCCTCCCCGGGGTGAGCCAGTCGACTATGAAGAAGCCGAGCACCATCAGCGTGATGCCGACGGCGCTGTAGGCGAGGGCGCCGGCTACGGCGTTGCCGAAGTCTTCGAACATGGAGGCTGCCTTTCAATAGGAATCGGGCTTATTTTCCGCTGCCGGGGCCGCCGCCTCGGAACGGCGACGGCGGGGACGAGGACCATCCCCACAGGAAGAACACGGACGAGTAGTGCTGGTAGCCGGCCCTGTAGCCGAACAGCAGGATCTTCGAGCCGCCCCGGTAGGGCTCGACGGACACGATGTGGTCCTTGTACTGCAGGAAGTACGTGTCGCCGTCGCGGCGCTCGTCCCGCGCGTCGTCGGCGTCGTCGATGTCGTCGGCGACCGTGGACGGCGGCAGCGACGAGGTGTAGGCCTTGCCGCGTCCCTCGTCGAGGTGCGCGGCCCGGGTGTAGTTGCCCTGGATGTGGCCGGTGGGGTTGCTGCGATCCAGGTTGGCGAAGATCGCGCTGCCGCAGCACAGAACGACCACGATGCCGATCGCCAGCCAGTGCTTCCAGTTCAGGCCGCTGGTGCGGCTGGGCTGCTGTTCACCGTGGGTGTGCATGGATGGGTCCTTATGAGTGGGGATCTCGTTCAGCCTACGGTCACGACCGTGCCGGTGGTCGTCACGACCTCGCCGTGCTGGGGATAGGTGTGGACCGTGCGCCATGTCAGCGGCTCGGTCCCGGTGATCTCCAGGGCGGTGACCGCGTCGGGCTCGCTGCCGAACACGCCGACGAGGAGGAGGTCCTCCTCGCCGCGGGCCCGGAACCCGCGGACGCGTTCGCGCAACTGCGGCACGGTCACGTGCTCGACGCCGCAGGTGTAGCGGTGGCGCCAGTTCCCGACGCGCTGGCTGAACTGTTCGGGCAGGTCCGGGACGAGGCCGTCGCGATAGGCGAGGGTCTCGGCGATGAGCCCGTCGGGGGTGGCGACCACGGCCTGGTGGCTGGCGCCCAGCAGTCGCAGCGACAGGCGCAGGGGCCCGGCGTCGCGGTCGAGCTGGTCGAGGACGGGCATGGACGGGGCGTCGGGGCGGAACGTCAGCGAACCGGCTGAGACGTCGACGTAGGGAACTTCGAGGGAGGTGATCATTCGTTCTGGTGATAGATGGTGATCTGGTTGCGGTCCAGGGTAAGGCCCTTCGCCAACTCCCACTTGGCGCCGTCGCCGAACGCCTCGAACGACAGCTTTTGACCGTCCGGGCCGTCGTAGTCGTGGTAGCGGACGGTGCCGGTCGGGGCGAGGCCCGTGGTCGCCTCGCTGGTGTAGCGCGCCTTGCCCTTCTCGTCCGAGCGGTAGGAGACGCCCTCGAAGCTCAGCTCGCGCGGCCCCGGCTGGAGGTCGGAGCCGGTGACCTCCTCCCACAGGACCAGCTCCAGGTCGGGGTCGGCCTCGACCGACAGCCACCGCTTGACGCCGGAGCCGGTGTCCAGGAAGTGCTCGGCCCAGGCGTAGTCGCCCTCGCTCAGGCGAAGGCTCCCGCGCACCGCGAGCGTCTTGCCGTAGGCCTCGACGAGGTCGCCGGCCTTGACGCGCCGCGGGTCGCCGCGCAGGACGTCCGAGTCGGAGTCGGCGAAGGGGTCGACCGGCGGCGGGGGAGCGGCGGTCTCGACGTTCCGGGCGGCGTTGCGGCGCCACAGCCACCAGGCCAGGGCCGCGAGGGCGACGAGCACGAGCACGACGACCACGAACATGGGGGTCACCTCAACGTTTGGGGGACGATTTACTTGATCACTCTACAGAGGCGCCGCACGTTCCGCTGTAACCGTGTTGGCGACCGGGGGCCGTACGATCGGGTGCGATCCGGGCCGCGGGCGGCGCTCGACGGGTTGTGCGCCGCACTTCGCACCGGGCCACTTGTGAGCGCATCGCCGTGCGATCCTATTTTGGAGCTGGTTCACAAGGACGTGGGCGAAGTCGATTTGAGCTGGAGACTAGACGTGTTGGCGTTCATCGGTGATGAAGAGTTCCATGAGACCCTGCCCGATAGGGAGGAGCTCTTCGCCGAAGCGGCCGGCCTCGCCGGAACCGACGAACCACTGGCCGGGCTGGTCGGGCTGTACTGGAGCCTCGTGGCCGACGACGACCTGGTCGGCCGCAGCGCCCAGCAGTTGTTCGACACCACCGCCCGCCACCGGAGCCTCGCGCTGCGCCGCGCGCCCGGAGAGGTCCGCCTCGAGATCGACTGCCCCTCCGACCCCGAAGGGCCCGACGCCGCCTCCAACACCCGCGTCGACATCGTCTGCGAGGACTCGCCGTTCCTTGTGGACTCCTTGACGGGCCTTTTCAATAAGCACGGCATCGACGTCAGCGTCTTCGTCCACCCGATCGTCCCCGTCGAGCGAGACGAGGACGGCGAGCTCGTCGCCGCGCCCGCCGAGAACGGCGTGCCGGAGAGCTGGATGCACGTCGAGCTCCAGCGGGTGGCGGACAAGGAGTTCCTCCAGATGCTGGAGTCGGAGATCCTCGCGGTCCTCGACGACGTCAGCGTCTGCGTCAACGACTGGCAGGCGATGCGAGACAAGGCGCTCGGCATCGCCGCCGACCTCGACGGCAAGCCGCTGCCGGTCCCGCAGAAGGACATCGAGGACACGATCGAGCTGCTGCGCTGGCTCGCCGACGGCAGGTTCACGTTCCTCGGATTCCGGCAGTACAGGCTCACCGGCTCCGGCCCCGACCGGGCGCTCACGCCGATCGAGGAGACCGGCCTCGGCCTGCTCGCCAAGGCGCCGGTCGCGCCGAGGCTCCTGTCGACGTTCAACGCCGACGCCCGCGCCCAGATTTCCACCAAGAGGCTGCTGGTCATCACCAAGTCCAACGCCCGGTCCACGGTCCATCGCACGTCCTTCATGGACTATATCGGCGTCAAGACCTTCGACGCGAGCGGCGAACCCGACGGCGAGCTGCGCTTCCTCGGCCTGTTCACCTCCGCGGCCTACCTGTCGTCGGTCACGCGCATCCCGGTGGTGCGCCGCAAGGTCGAGGAGGTCATCGAGCGCTCCGGCGTGACCTTGGCGTCGCACTCCGGCAAGGACCTCGTGACGGCCCTGGAGACCTACCCGAGGGACGAGCTGTTCCAGGCTCGCACCGACGACCTGTACCGCACCGCGATGGGTGTGCTGCGCCTCGCCGGTCGGCGCCGCCTGCGACTGTTCCTGCGCCGCGACGTCTACGGCCGCTTCTGCTCGTGCCTGGTGTACCTGCCGCGCGATCGGTACAACACCGCCAACCGGATAAAGATCCAGGAGATCCTCAACCGGCGCCTCGGCGGCATCGGCGTCGACTACGACACACGTGTCACCGAGTCGGTCCTGGCGCGCCTGCACTTCGTCATCCGCATCGACCCGTACGCCGACGCAGAACCGGTCGACGTCGACTCGATCCAGGCCGAGCTGGCCGACGCGACCCGCTCGTGGGACGCCGACCTGGCGCTCCAGCTCGACCACCATGTCGGGGAGGGACAGGCCCGTAGCCTGTTCCGGACCTACTCCGAGGCCTACCCGGCCGCGTACAAGGCCGAGCACCCGCCGATCGACGCGGCCAAGGACATCGCGAAGCTGGAGATGCTCCACGAGTACGGCGACATGGAGCTCCAGCTGTTCCGCCGCGGCGGCGACGACGCCGACGTCCACTTCAAGATCTACTCCTTCGAGGACCCGATCGGGCTCTCCGAGGCGCTCCCGGTGCTGCGGAACCTCGGCGTCACGGTCGCCGAGGAGCGGCCGTACCACATCGCCCGCGCCGACGGCATGATCAACCTGCACGACTTCGGGATCACCCTGCCCGGGCGGGTCGCCGAGTCGGTTCCGCAGATGCGGGCGCGCTTTGAGAACTCCTTCCGCGCCGTGTGGTCCGGCGAGGCCGAGTCCGACCGGTTCAACGAGCTGGTCATCGCCGCCGGTCTCACCTGGCGGCAGGTCGTCGTCCTCCGCGCGATGGCGAAGTACCTGCGCCAGTGCGGTTTCGTGTTCTCCCAGGACTTCATCGCCTCGACGCTCGGCGCCTACCCCGAGATCTCGGCCGACCTGGTGCGGCTGTTCGAGGCCCGGTTCGACCCGCGCGTAGGCGACGACCGGGACACCGCCGTCCAACGCATCGACGAGGCGCTCGCCGCGGGGCTCACCGCCGTCCCGAGCCTGGACGCCGACCGGATCCTGCGGGCCTTCCTCACCCTGATCCGCTCGACGCTGCGCACCTCCTACTTCCAACGCGGCCCCGCTGGGCGCCCGAAGAAGCACGTGTCGTTCAAGTTCAACGCCCGCCAGATCGACTTCCTGCCCAAGCCTCGCCCCATGTTCGAGGTGTTCGTGTACTCCCCGGACTTCGAGGGCGTCCACATGCGGTACGGGAAGGTCGCCCGCGGCGGCCTGCGCTGGTCCGACCGCCGCGAGGACTTCCGCACCGAGATCCTCGGCCTGGTCAAGGCCCAGGAGGTCAAGAACACCGTCATCACTCCCGTCGGCGCCAAGGGCGGCTTCGTGCTCAAGCGCGGTCCCTTCCCCGACAGGACCGCCCTCCACGCCGAGGGCGTCGCCCGCTACCGCGAGTTCATCTCGGCCCTGCTGGACATAACCGACAACCGCGACGCGGACAACACCGTCGTCCCGCCGCCGGGCGTCGTCCGTCACGACGGCGACGACCCGTACCTCGTCGTCGCCGCCGACAAGGGCACCGCCACGTTCTCCGACATAGCCAACCAGGTCGCCGCCTCATACGGCTTCTGGCTCGGCGACGCCTTCGCCTCCGGCGGCTCGGTCGGCTACGACCACAAGAAGATGGGCATCACCGCGCGCGGCGCCTGGGAGTCGGTCAAGCGCCACTTCAGGGCCATCGGCGTCGACACGCAGACGCAGGACTTCACTGTCGTCGGCATCGGCGACATGTCCGGCGACGTGTTCGGCAACGGCATGCTCCTGTCCGAGCACATCCGCCTCGTTGCCGCGTTCAACCACATGCACATCTTCATCGACCCGAACCCGGACGCCGCCACCTCGTTCGACGAGCGCCGCCGCCTGTTCGAACTGCCGCGCTCGACGTGGACCGACTACGACGCCTCCCTCATCTCGCCCGGCGGCGGCGTGTGGGACCGCTCGGCGAAGTCCATCCCGGTCTCCGCCGAGGTCCGCGCCGCGCTCGGACTCGGCGAAGAGGTCGAGGACATGACGCCTCCCGAACTCATGAGCGCCATACTCGAAGCACCGGTCGACCTGCTGTGGAACGGCGGCATCGGCACCTATGTCAAGGCCAGGCTCGAATCCCACGCGGCCGCCGGAGACAAGGCCAACGACGTGGTCCGCGTGAACGGCGCCGACCTGCGCTGCAAAGTCGTCGGCGAAGGCGGCAACCTCGGCCTCACCCAGCTGGGCCGCATCGAGTTCGCCCAGAACGGCGGGCGCCTCAACACCGACTTCATCGACAACTCCGCGGGCGTCGACACCTCTGACCACGAGGTCAACATCAAGATCCTGCTGCGCTCGGCGGCGCTGGCCGCGCGGATCGAGCCCGAGCGGCGCGACAAGCTGTTCATGGACATGGCCGACACCGTCGCCGACATGGTCCTCGGTGACAACTACGGCCAGAACATGGCTCTGGCCAACGCCTCTCATCTGGCCCCGCGGCTCTTCCCGGTCCATATCCGGCTCATGAAGTATCTGGAGAAGCGCGTCGGGCTCGACCGTGAGATCGAGGGCCTGCCCAGCGACAAGCAGCTCAAGGAGCGCATCGCCGCGGGCCAGGGCCTCACCAGCCCCGAACTGTCGGTGCTGCTGTCGTACGTGAAGATCTGGGCAAAGCGCGCCGTCCTCGACTCCGACCTGCCCGACGAGCCGTGGACGATGCCAGTCCTGCACGACTACTTCCCGAAGCCGCTGCGCAAGGCCTACGCCGACCTCATGGCCGAGCACCCGCTGCGCCGCGAGATCGTCACCACCGCCGTCGTCGGCGAGGCCGTCAACCGCGGCGGCACCACGTTCCTGTTCCGCATCTCCGACGAGACCGGCGCCGACGTCGTCGACGTCATCCGCGCCTACGTCATCATCCGCGACGCATTCGGCCTGCCGGACCTGTGGCGGCGCATCGAGGCGCTCGACAACCAGGTCCCGCATGCCGCGCAGATCTCGGCGCTGCTGGTGATCCGCCGCCTGCTCGACCGGGGCGTGCGCTGGCTCGTGCAGCACCGCCGCGGCCCGCTCGACGTCGCCGGAGAGATCGACCGGCTCCGGCCCGGCCTGGCCGTGCTCCAGCCGAAGCTGTCCGAGCTGCTCACCGACTCCGAGGCGGTCGGCTTCGAGCAGTTCTGCACCCAGCTCGCCGAGCAGGGCGTGCCCGCCGCGCTCGCCGTCGACGCCTCCTCGCCGATCTTCGGGTTCGGGCTGGTCGACGTCGTCGAATGCTCGCGCATGCTGGGCGCCAACCTGGTCGAGACCGCGCAGGTCTACTACGGCATCGCCGCGCAGCTCCACGCCGACGAGATCCTCAACCAGATATCGGCGCTGCCCAGGCGCAACCGCTGGCAGACCCTGGCGCGTTCGGCGCTGCGGTACGACCTGTACAGTGCGCTCGCGGCGCTGACCGCCACGGCCCTGCACGCCAAGCCGGGCGCGCTGCCGAGCGAGGCGGTCGAGGTGTGGGCCGAGCGCAACGCCGTCGAGATCGGGCGCATTCTTGCCGCCGTTGACGAGGCCGAGCGGAGCGATGAGAAGCTCGCGGTCCTGTCCGTCGCACTGCGCCAGATCCGGAGCCTGGTCGAGACCGAGCTGGATTGAACGGACGCTGAGCGAACTGTGGACAATGCCGGCTCGACCGGTGATTTCCGCGCCGGACCGTTCGGCTAAGTGATATCGCGCTTGGCGAACGACCAGGTGCCCAGCGCCGTGAACAGCAGGACGATCCCGCCGAGTAGCAGTCCGGCGTCGGTCGCGGTCAGCACCATGGTCTCGGGGAGCTCGCTGAGCCCGTTCCAGTGTTCGAGCGTCACTCGGCCCTCGATCCACGCGCCGATCCACGTGTAGACCGACAGCAGTTCCGGAAACCTCATGTCGATGCCGAGGCGCACGAAGGTCACCAGCATCTCGCCGACGGTGAGGTAGCCGACGATGACGCCGCCGGCGATCGCGGTGTGGCGGCCCAGCATCGCCAGCGCCGAACCGAGCACGGTCATGCCCAGCGCGAGCACGCCGGTGCGGGTGAGCCGCTCCGAGGTGTCCCCCCACCAGGGCGCGTCGAGCGTCCCGGTGTCGCCGCGGACGGCGGCGGTCAGGTACAGCAGCCCGAACGCGAGCGCGAGCATCGCGACGACCGCGAGAGCGCAGACGGTCACGACGGCGCCGAGCTTCGCGCTCCACACCCGCATCCGGTTCGGATGCCACACCAGGAGGTTCGCGATGCCGCCGCTGGACCATTCGGCGCCGATCGTCGAGGCGGCCAGCAGCATCGCCAGCAGCCCGGTGACGATCCCGACGCCGATGAGCAGCACGACGCCTTCCTCGTGGAACTTGAATGTGTAGACGTAGATGAAGTCCTCGGCCCGGGCGTCGGCCCAGAAGACCTCGGAGCACGCCTGCTCGTGCGGCATGTCCTTGAACCACTCGTCGTCGGCGACCCAGCCGTACTCCGGGTGGCCCTCGAAGAACTGCTCGTCGTCGGCGCACGCCTCGTAGCGGGCGTTGACCTCGTCGGCCTGCGACTGGGCGAAGGCCAGGTCCGCCTCGCTCGGGCCGGTGCTGGAGTTGAACCACATGATGACGGTGAGCGCCAGCAGCCCGGCGACGGCGCAGATGCCGAAGATCAGGCTCAGGCGGCGGCGCGCGATGCGGTGAAGTTCGGCTTTGAACAGGTTCATCGTCGGTCGCCTCCCGTGGCGGTCTCGAGGGCGGCTTCGGCGGCGGCGACCGGAGCGGCGGTCTGTCCGACTTGGACGGGCTGCCCGGCCTGCGGAGTGGTCCCGGTGAGCTCCAGGAACACCGATTCGAGGTTCTTGGTCTCGGTGGTGAGCTCGGAGAGGTAGATCCCGGCGTCGGCGAGGGTCTTGGTGACCCACGAGGCCTCGTGCGCTCCTGTGACCAGCAGCCGCTCCTTCTCGGCGGTGACCGTGACGCCGCCTCCGGCGGCCTGGAGCGCCTCGACGGCGTCGCGGATCCGGCCGGCGTCGTCGAAGCGGACGCTCAGCTGCGAGCCGGAGTGGCCGGCGATGATGTCGGCGACCCTGCCGTCGACGATGCGCCGTCCCCTGGAGACGATCGTCATCGAGTCGCACAGCAGCTGCACCTCGGACAGCAGGTGCGAGCTGACGACCACGGTGACGCCCTGCTCGTGTGCGAGCCACTGGAGCAGGGACCGCATGTGGTGAATCCCGGCCGGGTCGAGGCCGTTGGCCGGCTCGTCGAGGATGAGCAGCTCGGGCTGTTTGAGCAGCGCCTGCCCGACGGCGAGGCGTTGGCGCATGCCGAGCGAGTAGCCCTTGACCGACTGCTTGGCCTGGTCGCGCAGTCCGACCTGCTCGAGGACCTCGTCGACCCGCTTGGGCGGGACGCCGACGCTCTCGGCCAGCAGCTGGAGGGTGAGCCGCCCCGAGAAGTGCTTGAAGAACTGCGGCGACTCCACGACGGCGCCGACGCGTGCGGTGACGTGCGGCAGGCGCTTGGGGACCTCTTCGCCGAAGATCCGCATGGCGCCGCCGTCGGTGGCGATGAGGCCCAGCAGCGCGCGGAGCGTCGTGGTCTTGCCCGATCCGTTGGGGCCCAGGAATCCGTGGACCTGTCCTGCTGCGACCTCCATGTCGAGGCCGTCCAAAGCGTTGTGCGGCTGGCGCATGAGACGTCGATACGTCTTGCGCAGACCCGATATCTCTATGACTGGGGGCATGGACTCGCTTTCGTGAACGGAGCAAGCGGGTGGCCAGGAGAACTCCGATAATATACCCGGTATAGTGTCGCGTCACCGGCCGCCCCGCCCGCACGCGTGCCGACCGATCGGCCGCGTGGTTTCATTGACCCGTGGCTCAGTCTGAACGCGTCCTCGACCTGTCCGGCGTCACCGTCCGACGCGGCAACAACCAGCTCATCGACGGCATCGACTGGCAGGTCGATGCCGACCAGCGCTGGGTGGTCCTCGGCCCCAACGGAGCGGGGAAGACGACGCTGCTCAACATTGCGGCAGCCCGCAACCATCCCACCTCCGGCGCCGTCGACATCCTCGGCCAGCGCCTCGGCCGCATCGACGTGTTCGAACTGCGGCCCCTCATCGGCCTGACGACCACCCAGATCGCGGATTCCATCCCGAACGACGAGACCGCGCTCGACGTCGTCCGCACCGCCGCCTGGGGACGCGTCGGCCGCTGGCACGAGGACTACGACGACCTCGACGACGACCGCGCCATGTCGCTGCTGCGTTGGCTCGGCGTCGCCGCCCTCGCAGATCGCCTCTTCGGCACCCTCTCCGAAGGCGAGCGCAAGCGCGTCCAGATCGCACGCGCCCTCATGACCGACCCCGAACTCCTCCTCCTCGACGAGCCCGCCGCCGGACTCGACCTCGGCGCCCGCGAAGCGCTCGTCGCGACCCTCTCCGGGCTCGCAAAGGACACCGCGGCACCGGCGACGGTCCTGGTGACGCACCACGTCGAGGAGATCCCGCCGGGGTTCACGCACGCCCTGATCCTCTCGGCCGGCGCCGTGGTCGCCGCGGGCCCCATCGGCGAAGCGCTCACCTCCGCCACGCTCTCCAAGGCCTTCGGGCTCCCGCTCACCTTGACCGCCAACGGAAGCCGCTACACCGCGGTCGCTGCCTGACCATGCTCGAATTAGCGACTCCCGCATGCCTCGGATACGCTGATTCCCGTGAGATTTCGGTGGTGGCGAACCTCGGGCCTGCTCGCGGTCTCGTCGGTCGCGCTGGTGTACCTCGCCGGCGTCACGCAGCTCGGCGAGGCCGAGGCGGAGCCTGTCGAGGCCGTGCCCGCGGTCGCCCATGACGTCGACGAGCAGGTCCTCGCCCTCCAAGCCGACTCACCGGCCGTCGGCGCCGACCTCGATGCGGCCCTCGCGGCCGCCCTCGGCGACGCCGAACTCGCGGCCGAGCTGGTAGCAGCCGTGCCCGACCCCGACGGCGGTGAGCTGTCCGCGGCGCTGGCGGTCCTCGACGAGGCCTCGGGCGACCTCGACCCGGTCGAGGTCGGCGCTTTCTTCGACGAGGTGGGGGAGGAGAACACGGCCTGGCTGTCGGTGCTCTACCCCTCGGTCGTCGCCTATCTGCCGGGCGCGCCGTTCGAGGCGCGCATCACCGCGAACAAGCTCGTCATCGAGGCCGCCACGCGGGCCTCCACCGAGTTCGCCTCGCCCGACCGGCCCTGGACCGAGGTCTCCGACCGCCCGCCGCGCGACGAGCTGGCGGAGCTGGACGGTTCGGACCGCGAGTTCATCTCCCTCGACCCGTACAACAACGCCGGTGGCGGCTCGTGGATCGAGGTCCTCGGCGACCTGGAGACCGCCGAGGCGGTGACGGTGCTGGTTCCGGGCGGTTCGGCCGAGTTGTCGAGCGCGAACTTCAACCTCTACTACAACCGGGCCGAGACCTTCGTCGACGCCGCCGACGGCGAGCTCGCGGTCGTGGTGTGGGCGGGCGCGTCCTGGCCGTCGGGCTGGATCGAGGAGTCGTGGGCGTCCTGGTCGCAGGTCGCCGCCGAGAACCTCGCGTCATTCACCTTCGACCTGCGAGCCCAGGTCGGCTCGGGCGTCCCGATCACCCTCGCCGGGCACTCGTACGGCGGGGCGGTCATCGGCCTGGCCGAGACGAACGACGTCGTCGCCGACCGGGTCCTGCACATCGCCTCGGCCGGGATGGGCTACGACGTGTACCGGCCGGAGGATTTGAGCGAGCCGTGCCGGCCGCGCTATTCGATCACCGCGCCGGGCGACCCGATCTCGTATGTGCAGGGCATGCCGTACGTGCCGCTGCTGGGGCACGGCGCCGACCCCGACGACTTCCCCGGGACGCTCAAGCTCTCCACCGGGAGCCTGCCCGACAGCCCCGAAGCGGTCGACGACTACGGCGTGAGCCTCGTCGAGCGCGGCATCTCGGGCAAGGACGTGGAGGGCGTCCACTCGCATTCGGAGGTCTTCTACCCCGAGTCGGACTCGTGGGACAACATCCTGGCGGTGCTGCTCGGCGGCGAGCCGGAACCGGCCGACGACCAGCCGGCTCCGATCCCCGGTTGTTAGGGCTCCAACAAGAGCGCCAGGTGCTTCTCGACCACCGGCGTGACCTCTTCGACGGTGACCTCGCGGCCGAGCTCGGCCGACAGGCTCGTGACGTCGGCGTCGGTGATCGCGCACGGCGCGATCCGGTCCCAGGCGGTCATGTCAGGGTCGCAGTTGAGCGCGAAGCCGTGCATGGTCGTCGCCCACCGCACGCGCACGCCGATCGCGCAGATCTTGCGCTCGGGGCCGCGATCGTCGGCCGGGAGCCACACGCCGGTGCGGTCCCGCAGCCGTCCTCTCGCCGAGGTCACGCCGAACTCATGGCAGACGGCGCTGATCATGTCCTCCATGCGCCGCACGTAGGCGACGACATCGACCTTGTTGCGGAGCTTCATGATCGGGTAGCCGACGAGCTGCCCGGGCCCGTGCCAGGTGATCTGGCCGCCCCGGTCGACCGTGACGACGGGGGTGCCGTCCTGCGGCAGCGCCCACGTCTCGGTGCGCCTCCCGGCGGTGTAGACGCTCGGGTGCTGGAGCAGCAGGACGGTGTCGCCGATCTCGTCGTCGATGCGCCGCTGCTGGAGCTCCTTCTGATAGTCCCAGGCCTCCTGGTACTCGACCAGTCCTCGCTGCTCGACGGTGATCTGCTGGGTCTCCACTGGCACGGTCATGGCATCGACACTAATCGGCCCTCCGCCGCTGTACAACGTCAGCTGCGCAACTCACCGATGTCCCGCGAAAGTCGCCCTCATTGAGAACATAACGGTTCGGCTACTATGTGGCGTCATGACGGCGCGTATGTGTGTCTGTGTGGTTGCGGCATCGTAGAGTGCTTTCATCCCCGCACAGTGAAGCCATCGAACCGCTGTGTTGCACGGCCCGTGCCCGCTCCGATGCGGTGCATACATTTCAATGAATGGAGAAAGAGATGCTGAGGAGGATCGCCCGCTTCGTCGCGCCGATCGCCGCCACCGCGCTCCTGGCCACCGCGTGCGGCGTCGGGACCGACGGCGACGACGGCGGTGACGCCGGCGAGCCGAGGTCCGACATGGTGCTCGGCACCGGGTCTGTCGGCGGCACCTACTATCCGCTCGGCGGTGCCATCGCCCAGATGTGGAGCTCCGAGATCGACGACCTTCGGGTCTCGACCATCTCCACCGGCGCCTCCGTGGAGAACATCCGCCTGCTCCAGGCCGGCGACATCAACCTGGCGATGTCCGTCAACGGCACCGCCACCCAGGCGGTGAACGGCGAAGGCGAGTTCGCCGACAGCGATGTCGAGCTGGCGATGCTCGGCAACATCTACCCGGAGGTCATGCAGATCGTCGCGAGCGCCGACTCCGGCATCGAGACCATCGCCGACCTCGACGGCATGCGAGTCGCGATCGGCCCGGACGGCTCGGGCACCCAGATCCTGACGCAGCAGATCCTCGACGCCGCCGGCGTCACGCCCGGCGAGACCTTCGCCGACGGCTTCGGCGACGCCGCCGCGAAGCTGCGCGACGGCCAGGTCGACGCGGCCTTCGGCATTCTCGCGCTGCCCGCCGCGTCGCTGGAGGAGGCCGCCCAGAACGCCGACCTCTCGCTCGTGTCGATTCCCGACGACGTCTCGGCGACGCTCACCGAAACCGACGCCACGCTGTCCACCATGGAGATCCCCGGGGGGACCTACCCGGGCATCGACGATCCCGCCACGACCGTCACCGGCTGGGCCACGCTCTACGCGCTGCCGAGCCTGAACGAGGACCAGGTGTACGAGCTGGTCAGCACCATGTACGGGAACGCGGGCACGATCGACCACTCGGTGGCCGCCTCGATCCAGCTCGAAACCGCGCTGGAAGGCCGGGTCGACGTCGAACTGCACCCGGGCGCCGAGCGCTACTTCGAGGAGCAGGGACTGCTGTAACAGCAACCCCCGCGTAAGATTGTAATAAAGAACACACGGGCGGCGAGTCGGCCATACGCCGGCTCGCCGCTCCTGGCATACGCCCGCCTGCCGTCACCGCGAACCCCTGAGGCTGACTTCCCGAAAGGCACGAGAACCCGATGAGCGCCGAACCTTCCCGCTCCGACACGGCGGTGGCGTACGACGCCGACCAGGCCGCCGCCGACATCAAGGCCATGACCGAGGCCGAACCGATCACCACCCTCGTCGGCCCCGTGCGCACCGAGCAGCTCCACCCGGCCTGGAAGTGGGTCGTCGGGGCGATCGCGTTGTCCATGTCGATCTTCCACCTCTACACCGCCTGGCAGGGCATCCTCCCCACACCCCGGCAGCCGGTCGTCCACCTGATGTTCGGCCTGTCGCTGATCTTCCTGACCTACAACACCAAGCGCCACCTCGAGAAGGAGAAGCGCAACGGCCTGATCTGGACCGGCGTTGGCGTGGCGCTCCTCGGCTACCTCTACGCCGTCGGCGTCACCGACCCGGCGATCATCCTTCCGTCCGTGCTCATCCTTGTGCTGCTCCAGATCACCCGCTACATCAAGCTCACCGTCGGCGGCATGCCGCTGCCCGACCTCGCCCTGGCGGGCCTGGGCGTGTGGGCGAACTGGTGGGTCATCGCCAACGCCGGCGAGTTCTCCCGCTACGTCGGCGGCGACTTCCCCGCGGTCGGCATCGCCGCGGCCACCATCGGCACCCTCCTCGTCCTGGTGGCCGCAACCCGCGCGGTCGGCATGGCGCTCACCGTCGTGTGCGTCGTGATGATCTCCTACATGCTCTACGGCTCCTACATGCCGGGCTTCCTGAACTTCGGCGGCCTCGACCCCGACCGGATCCTCTCCGACGCCTTCCTCGGCACCAAGGGCATCTTCGGGATCCCGCTCGGGGTCTCCTCGACGTTCATCTTCCTGTTCATGATCTTCGCGGCCCTGCTCCAGCGCACCGGCATGGAGCGGTTCTTCACCAACCTCGCACTGGGCCTGGCCGGCGGACGCGTCGGCGGCACCGCCAAAGTCGGCGTCATCACCTCGGTCTTCTCAGGAACGATCACCGGCTCGTCGGTGGCGAACACCGTCTCCAACGGAGCGTTCACCATCCCGATGATGAAGCGCGCGGGATACAAGCGCGAGTTCGCCGGCGCCGTCGAGGCCGCCTCCTCGACCGGCGGTCAGATCATGCCGCCGGTCATGGGCGCCGCGGCGTTCATCATGCTGGAGACGATCGGCCGCGGGCTCACCTACGGCCAGATCATGATGGCCGCGCTCATCCCCGCGGCGCTGTTCTTCATCTCGCAGTACATCGTCGTCCACTTCGTCTCCAAACGCGACGGGATCCTGGGCCTGCCCAAAGACCAGCTTCCCAAGCTCGGCCCGCTCATGCTCCGCCGCGGCTACCTGCTCATCCCGCTGGTGGTGATCTTCGTGGTGCTGTCGGCCGGCATCACCCCGATGACCGCCGCGTTCTACGCGGTCCTGGCCACTGTCGGCCTCAACGTCCTCGTCCAGCTCGGCCACCTCGCCTTCAAAGGCGTCGACGGCTGGAAGCGCATGGAGGACAAGCTCACCCCGCGGACCCTGATCGGAGCCCTGATCGACGCCGCGAAGATGTCGCTGCCGATCGTCGCCGCCACGGCCGCGGCCGGCATCATCTCCGGGGCGATCAACAACACCGGCCTCGGCCTCAAGATCGCCGAAGGCCTCATCGACCTCGGCACCACGATCTCGCAGTTCCTGCCGTTCGAGAACTCCGAGCTGTACATGGTCATGTTCTTCACCATGATCGCCTGCCTCATCCTTGGCATCGGTATTCCGACCACCGCGAACTACGTGGTCATGTCGGTGGTCGCGGCACCGGCGATCGTGGGCCTGATCAACGGCACCTACACCGAGATGGGCCTGCCCGAGGCCACCGAGGGCCTCCCGGCCGACTACCGGTACATCCTCATCGCCCACATGTTCGTGCTGTACTTCGGCGTCCTGGCCGACATCACCCCACCGGTGTGCCTGGCGGCCTTCGCGGCCTCGGGAATCTCCGGCGGGAACCCGATCAAGACCGGCGTGCAGTCGGTGCGGCTGGCGATCTCGGGCTTCATCGTGCCCTACGCCTTCGTGCTCGCCCCCGAGCTGCTCATGCTCGGCGACGACTGGACGCGGATCGCGCTGGCCGGCTTCTCGGCTCTGCTGGGGGCGTTCATGCTGGGCGGCGCGGTGGCCGGGCAGCTCCAGTCCCGCCTGTACTGGTGGGAGCGGGTAGGCCTGTTCGTCGCGGCGCTGCTCATGCTGGACAGCGGCCTGCCGACGGACCTCGCCGGCCTGGTGCTCGGCGGCCTCGTCCTCTTCCTCCAGTACCGGCGGCGCGGTGGCGAACCGACCCCGTCGCCGGTCGGGACCACCGAACCGGCGGCGGAGTCCGAGTGACCCGAAACCCGTAGCGCGGCCCCGTCCGATCGATTCGGACGGGGCCGCTTTGTGTATGAGACGCAGTCACATTGCGCTTCTGCTAGCCTCCTTTTGGAACCAACAATCATTTTCAACAGGGGGACCTCCGCAATGAAACTCGCCTTCGTCGGTAAGGGCGGTTCGGGCAAGACCACTATGGCGTCGCTGTTCGCCCGGCGCGCCGCTTCCCTGGGCCACGCCGTGATGGCCGTCGACGCCGACATCAACCAGCACCTCGCCGCCGCGCTCGGGCTCGACCCCGAGGCCGCCGCGATGGGGCCGGTCCTCGGCGAGCGCCTCGGCGACATCAAGGAGTACCTGCGGGGCGACAACCCGCTGGTGCCGTCCGCCGACCTGATGCTCAAGACCACGCCGCCCGGGCCCGGCTCGCGGCTGCTCACGGTGAGCGAGTCGAACCCGGTCTACGACGAGATCTTCACCGAAGTCGACGGCATCCGCTTCGCCGCCACCGGCGGCTTCGTCGAGGACGACCTGGGCGTGTCCTGCTACCACTCGAAGGTCGGCGCGGTCGAGCTCATGCTCAACCACATGATCGACGCGGACGACGAGTTCGTCATCGTCGACATGGTTGCCGGCGCCGAGGCCTTCGCTTCGGGCATGTTCACCCGCTTCGACCACACCTTCCTGGTGTGCGAGCCGACCCTGCGCAGTGTCGGCGTCTACAAGCAGTACGTCGGTTACGCCGAGGACTACGACGTGAACATCGCCGTCATCGGCAACAAGATCGACGACGAGGACGACGTCGAGTTCCTGCGCGAGCACGTCGGCGACGCGCTCATCGGCTGGTGCACGCGCTCGCGCTACGTCAAGGCCGCCGAGCGCGGCTTGGTCGGGCCGATCGAGGAGCTGGAGGAGGCCAACCTCGCCGTCCTCGACGCCGCCCGCGAGCGGGCCGTCGGCGCCGGGAAGGACTGGGTCAAGTTCACCAGCCAGGCCCACGAGTTCCACCGCAAGGCGGCCGCTGCCTGGGGGAACGACCGCGCCGGGGTGGACCTGGCCGACCAGATCGTCGAGGACTTCGTCCTGGGGGAGCACCTGCTCCACACTCAGACTGTCTAGACGGATTGCATCTGAAACCTGGATGCGTCGATTTTCCGACAGCGGAGAGTCACATTTCCGTGCACAATGAACCGGATTCGAACCGAGAGGAGAATTGCATGTCCCTTGACGTCTCAGAGGACCTGCTCGCCAAAGCCGAGGCCGGTCAGGTCAGCGACGCTGACTTCATCGACTGCGTGAAGAACTCGCTCCCCTTCGCCTGGGAGTTGGTCAGCAAGGTCGTGGCGGACCTGAAGAACGGGGTGGCGGCGTCGACCGGCTCGACTCAGTTCGCCGACAACACCACGCCGCCGCCGGACGAGCAGGCGAGGGGCCAGCTGCTGCGGGCGCTGGCCTCGGACTCGATGCGCGGAGCGCTGGAGCGCCACTTCGGAGTGAAGCTGGCCTTCCAGAACTGCCACCGCGTTGCCGCGTTCCCCGCGTCCGAGGTCGACTCGGACACGTACCGCAAGTTCATCTCCCCGCGCGGACAGCTGCTCAACCAGTCGCCGGAACTGCGCGACTGTTAGGCCGCGTTCGACGGCTCCGCCCCGAGCCGTCGAACGCGACCAGGCCAGGTGAAAAGCGCCGGTGGGGCCGCGGTTGGCAATGTCCGCGGCCCCACCGGCCCTCGCTATCTCGGGCGCCTGGTGATCAGGAAGTCCCGAACCAGCTCCTCGCCCTGCTTCACCAGGGGCCGCAGCACCTTCAAGCGCGAGAGCGCCACCACCCGGGCCACCAGCGGCGCGGTCCTGCGGGCCAGTTCCCTGGACTTCTCCTGGCCCTCAGAGGTGTCGTAGATCCAGTACAGGACCACGACCATCTGGTGGAGCCACAGCATCTCGGGCAGGACGTCCGCCAAGTCCTTCGGAACGCGCGTCTTCGAGCCCTCCAGGACCTGCCGGTAGAGCCCGATGTCCCGTTCGCGGCTCTCGGCGGACTCCTCGGAGAACGGGCTCAGCGGGCTGTTCGGGTCGGCGGCGTTGCGGAAGAACTGCCCGGCGAAGTCGTGGTAGGGACCGGCGATCTCCAGCCAGGCCAGCAGCGCCGCCTCGATGCGCTCGGCGAGCGTCTCCTTGCCTTCCAGCGCCTTCGGCGCCGACTCGGCGTGCTGCACCGTGGCCTGCTTGTAGAAGCCCTGGATCAGGTGCTCCTTGGACTTGAAGTAGTAGTAGGCGTTCCCCACCGACACACCGGCCTCGGCGGCGATCGCCCGCATGGTGGTGCCGTCGTAGCCGCGCTCGGCGAACATCTCCAGCGCGACGTCGATGATCCGCTGACGCGTCCGCTCGCCCTTCGACGAAGGGCGAGCGGCGGAACCGTCCGAGGTCGATGTGGTCACGCAGGCGATCTTACTGGGTTCGGGCCCCGTGGGCCTGGGGCCGCTGGGGAGGTTCCAGAGTGGCCAAGGTCCTGGCGTCGACGTGGGCGTGTTTGCGGAAGGCGTTGAGCACCACCACGTTGATGACGTGAAGGACGCCGAGCACCAGCAGCACCGCGCCGATCTTGACCGCGACGGTCTCGAAGACGCCGCGGGCGTCGGTCACCTCGGTGCCGACCCGCAGCCACAGCGCCACGAATCCGAAGTTCAGCAGGTAGAAGGCGACCTGGAGGAGCTTGTTGACCGCGTGGGCGAGTTGCTCGTCCCCGGCGAAGACGTCCTTGATGAAGTGGACGCCGTTGGCGCCCAAAGTGCGGGCGACCCAGACCGTGAGCGGGACAGCGACGAGGAGATAGGCGATGTAGGCGATGACTGCCATGTCCATGACAGCGCTCCGTTCTGTTCGGGGGATATTAGTTGAACGTGTTCAACTTTTCATGGACGACGCTACGCCGATTTCTTGAACATGTTCAGTTATAGGCCGGAAATATGGCGGACGACACTCACGGATCCGCCTTGTAGGCTTGCGCCGTGACTGTTGCGGTGCGTGTGATTCCCTGCCTCGACGTCGACGCCGGGCGCGTCGTCAAGGGCGTGAACTTCGAGAACCTGCGCGATGCGGGCGACCCCGTCGAGCTCGCCGCCGCCTACGACGCGGCCGGAGCCGACGAACTCACCTTCCTCGACGTCTCGGCCTCCTCCGACGGGCGCGCCACCATGTACGAAGTGGTCGCCCGCACCGCCGAGCAGGTCTTCATCCCGCTCACCGTCGGCGGCGGCGTCCGCACCCCCGAGGACGTCGACCGCCTCCTGCGCGCCGGCGCCGACAAGGTCGGCGTCAACACCGCCGCCATAGCCCGGCCCGAGGTCATCTCCGAGATCGCCGACCGGTTCGGCAACCAGGTCCTCGTTCTCTCCGCCGACGTCGCCACCACCGGGAACACCGACTCCGGCTGGGAGGTCACCACCCACGGCGGCCAGAAGCGCCCCACCGGACTCGACGCCGTCGAGTGGTGCGCCCGCGCCGCCGAGCTCGGGGCCGGCGAGATCCTGCTCAACTCCATCGACGCCGACGGCACCAAAGCCGGCTTCGACCTGAAGCTCATCGCCGCCGTCCGGGCCGCCGTCGACATCCCCGTCATCGCCTCCGGCGGCGCAGGCAAGGCCGCCGACTTCCCGCCTGCCGTCGACGCGGGCGCCGACGCCGTCCTCGCCGCCTCGATCTTCCACTTCGGCGACGTCTCCATCGGCGAGGTCAAGAAGGGTCTCGCGGACGCCGGCCACCCGGTCCGCTTAGCCGGCAGGTTCTTCTGAGGCAGAGTTCCGGGGCTTCGCCTTCGGCTTCAGTTCGTCGGTTGTGTCGCGGGATCGAAGTCTGCACGGGTGCACGTGGGGAGCCTGGGGAGCCCGGAAATGGCCCTTGGGGCGCTGGCGGGGTCGATCGTGTGCGTGGTTGTTGTGCGCCAAGGGCGGCAGCGACGGAGTGGTGGACGGCTTTCCGGGGTGCGTTGCGGGGGTCGGGTGCGTGCCGGTCGGGGTGGCCTTGGCGGGTGAGTTCTGCTCGTGTTGTGTTGTGCGGCAGGCGGTCCGGGTCCCGAACATGAGGGGTTTCTCCCCCTGTCGGGTGATGATTT